>CAZKUK010000008.1:110237-117026 GCA_964555915.1 uncultured Mycobacterium sp. | reverse complement strand
CCCATCCGGGCGGCCAGGCCGTGGAACACCACCAGCGCGATCGTCGACAGCAGCAGCACCCACAGCAGCTGATAGCCGTGGTCGGCCCCCAGCACCGAGTAAGTGGTGATACCGGCAGGATCGTCATCGGACAGCCCGGCCAGCAGGCCCGGACCCAGCACCGCCAACAACGCCGCCCACCGGGCACCGCCGCGTCCCAACCTCACCCGCGGCGGTTCCGGATCAGGTGGCGCCGGTGCGGCCACACCCGCGACCGCAGGAAGGGCCGGCCCCACAGCCGGGGGCGGCGAGCCAGCCGGGCCCGCCACCGACCGGCGTGCTCCCGGGACATCGCCGCGACGATCCGCCCGGCCAGCGCCGCCGGCATCGCCCGTAGCACCCGCTCCCCCACCTCCGGTGCGGTGGCCGTCACCGCAGCCGCGGCCAGGCCGGGATCCCGGACCGCGAGAATCTCGGTGGCCGAATCGGTGTCCACCCGGCTGACCAGTGCCGCCAGGCCCCTCGCGTCGAGGCGGTGCACCGCCGCACGCGGGGCGCTCAACTGCACCGCCTGCCCGCGCTCAGAAGTCAGATGCAGATCCGGCCAGGCGACGATGTCCTCCGTGCGACGGGCCACCACCCGGCCCAGACCCAGCCGCCGGAGCACACCACCGAAGCCGACCTCCACGCCGACGACCTCGAGCCGGGCGTCTGCGGTGCGGGCCAGCACCACATCGGCCACCCGGGCCACCCGCTGCCCGGCAAGGTCGACCACCTGGGTGTCCAGCACATCGCGGGACAGCAGGATCTCGTCGGCGAACAAGTCCCCGGCCGGCGCTCCGCGGGCCCCGACGCCCAGCACCGGCCGGCCGCGGAACACCCCCGTCACCTCATCCCAACTCAGCAGCGTCGAGGCTGCGCCGCGGCGAGCGATCAACACCCGCACCACCAGGTGCGGGGGTCCGTCGTCACCGAGACGCACGGTCAGGTCGGCCAACCGGCCCACCGGCGCTCCGTCGGCGCCGATCACCTGAACACCGGTGATCCGGCTGAGCAACAGCACGTCGCCAGCATGCCGCATTCGCCCGCGCCGGCCCTGCCGACCCGATCTAATCGGAGCGGAGCCGACATGAGGAGATGACATATGCGGGCACTGCGGATGGTGGGATTCCAACAGGAGCTGGAGTTGATGGACATCCCGGAGCCGCGGCCCGGCCCCGGCGAGGTGGTCATCAAGGTCGGCGCGGCCGGCGCCTGCCACTCCGATCTGCACGTCCTCTACGAACTCGACGCATCCGCGATCTGGCAGTTGCCGATGACGCTGGGCCATGAGAACGCCGGCTGGGTTCACACCATGGGCGAGGGGGTCACCGGGTTCGCCGAGGGCGACCCGGTGGCGGTCTACGGCGCCTGGGGCTGCGGGCGGTGTCAGCGCTGCCTGGTCGGTATGGAGAACTATTGCGAGGCACCGTCGCTGGTCGGCGGGGGCGGCCTTGGACTCGACGGCGGGATGGCCGACTACCTGCTGGTCCCGCATCAGCGGCACCTGGTGGCACTGCCCGACGGGCTGGATCCGGTGACCGCCGCCCCGCTGACCGACGCCGGCCTGACGCCGTACCACGCGATCCGACGGTCATGGCCCAAGCTCACCCCGGACGCCACCTGCGTGCTGATCGGAGTCGGCGGTCTCGGTCATATCGGTGTGCAGATCGTCCAGGCCACCACCGCGGCCCAGGTGATCGCCGTCGACGTCAAACCGGCCGCGCTGGACCTCGCCCGAAAGGTCGGCGCCGACCACGCGGTGCTCTCCGATGACGACGCCGCCACGACCATCCGCGATCTCACCGGCGGCCGCGGCGCCGACGTCGTCGTCGACTTCGTCGGCAGCACCGCGACTCTGACCCTGGCCCGCACCATCGCGCGTCCGCTCTCGGATCTCACCCTGGTCGGGATAGGCGGAGCCGAGGTGCCACTGGGGTTCTTCACCCAGCCCTATGAGGTCAGCATCGCCACCACCTACTGGGGCAGCCGGCCGGAACTCGTCGAGTTACTGGCGCTGGCGGCCCGCGGCCGCCTGAGCACCGAAAGCACCGTCTACACCCTGGAACAGGGTGCGGCGGCCTACCGGGATCTGCACGACGGCGCGGTGACGGGCCGAGCCGTCATCGTGCCGTGAGGCGCACAAGCCGAGCGTGGACCGCCGGCCGAGGGGATGACGTCATGTTCTCCTGTCCCGCGCGGGTATCCGGGTGACGGCCTGCCCCTCGTGAACGCAGGTGGCCACCCGCTGACCCCCGGTGCCGAACAATGCCGCGGTCATCAGCCCGCGTCCCCGCCCGGCCGTGGGTGAACGCGACTCCAGCAGGTTCCATTGGTCGGCCCGGATATCGCGGTGGAACCAGGTCGCGGAGTCGGTGGTGGCGGCGTGGTGGCTACGGTCGGTCATCGAATGCCCGTGTACGGCCAGGATCGGATCCACCCCGTAGATGTCGGTGACGTAGACCGCGGCGCAGGCGTGCAGCAGCGGATCGCCGGGCAACTCGGCGGTGACCCGCCACCACAGCCGTCGGACGAACTCCCCGCCGTCGCGGTCATCGTGAACGCGGATGTCGATCTCGTCCAACGGAAGTGCGGGCGCCGGGCCGATCGGGCCGGTGCGGACCAGCGCCTCGGGGTCCTCGGCGCCGCGCGGGCACGCACTCGGATGATCGGAATGCTGCGGACCGTCGGCCGGCACCGCGAACAGCGCCATCGCGCTGATCAGGGTCCGCTCCCCCTGCCGGCCCAGCACCCGCCGCGATGACGAACCGCGGCCGTCGTGCACCCGTTCGACCTGGTAGACCACCGGCTCCCCGGCATCCCCGCCGCGCAGGAACTGTACGTGCAGGCTGGTCACCATCCGGTCCGGCGCGACGGTCCGGCCGGCCGCCGCCAGCGCCTGGGCCGCGAAGTGGCCGCCGTAGCCGCGTTTCCCCGCGGGCCCGTTGGCCGGGCCGATGCAGGAATCCGGACCGGCGTGGACGACCTGCAGCAGCCCGGCGAGAACGCTCACTGGCCCAACCAATCGGCCACCACCGCCTCGGTGTCCTCCCCGAGCGTCGGGGCCGGGCCCGCCGCATAGTGCGCGCCGTCCACCGACATCGGCAGGCCCGGCGCCGGATAGGTCCCGATTCCCGGCTGATCCAACCGGGTGAACAGCGGATTGGCGTGCACCCGGGGACTCGCCGCCACCTCGGCGAAGCTCTGGTAGCGCTCCCACAGCACCGAGGTGCCGGCCAGCGCCGCGGCGACCTCCCCGGCGGTGCGGGCGGCAAACCAGGGTGCGAACAGACCGTTGAGCACCTCACGGTGCTCATAGCGCCGACCCTCGTCGCCGAAGTCCACGTCGAGCGCTTCTCCAACGGCGGCAACGGCTTTCGCCGTTCCGGTCAACTCGGCGAGGTCGCGGAAATGCCGGCGGGTAAGCGCCAGCACCATGAAGCTCACCCCGTCGCTGCTGAGGAAATCGTGGCCGTACTGGCCGAAGACGGCGTTGCCCAGCCGCGGGCGCCGGGTGCCGGTGACCATCGCCTCGGTCAGGAAACCCAGGTTGGCCGCGGTGGCCAGCGCGACATCGTCCAGTGCCAGTCGGATGTGGCTGCCACATCCGGTGGTCTCGCGGCGTCGCAGCGCGGTCAGCACCGCCAGCGCCGCGTAGAGACCGCAACTGACATCCCAGGCCGGCAGCACATGGTTGACTGGACCCCCATGGTCGGCCGGCCCGGTGATCAACGGGAATCCGGTGGCCGCGTTGACGGTGTAGTCCACCCCGGTGGACCCGTCGCCGCGGCCGACGACCTCGAGATGAATGAGGTCGGGCCGACGTTCCCCGAGGGTGGAGGCCGAATTCCACTGCCGTCCAGTGGAATTGGTGATGAACACCCCGGCTTCGATGATCAACGCCTGCACCAGTCGCTGGCTGTCCGGGCAGCCCGGATCGAACACCACCGACCGCTTGCTCTTGTTGAGCCCAGCCCAGTAGATGCTCTCCCCGGTGCGGGTCAGCGGCCATCGCCGGTAGTCGGCGGCACCGCCGACGGGGTCGATGCGGACCACCTCGGCACCGAGCTGGGCGAGGGTCATCCCGGCCAGTGGAACCGCCACGAAGCTGGAGATTTCGACGATCCGGACCCCGGACAGCGGGCGTTCGGCGGGGGCATTCACCGGTTGAGTATGGCGGTCACTGCCCGACGGCGAACGGCACACCCAGCACGAACAGGAACAGCAGCAGCAGGAACCAGCCCGCGGCCTGCCAGATGGGCCAGGCACCCTGGACCCGCCATACCCGGTAGGTCCGGATCAGCGCTCCGACCCCGCCGGCGAAGAGGACACCGGGCACCATGATCGCCGGCAGCAGGGTCCGCCACACCGCCGTGGCGGCCAGGGCGACACCGGCGAGGGCGACCACGACCAGGACATAGGTGACCGCCGAGCGGAACATCGCCGGATCACGCCATCGTTTCTCGACATCGTTATCGTTGCGCGCCATCGCAGCCCCTGAATTCGGTCCTGGGTCCAGGGTATGCCTCATCGGGTCAGAGCACGAATATGCGCTGTTCGGGATCGATGGAACTCTGCGACAGGTTGGCCAACACCCCGGTGAGGCCCGGCCTGGACGGGTCGCTGTCGTAGTACAGGTACCCGCTGGCGCGTTCGTAGACGAACTGGCTGTCGTAGCCGGCAGCGGCACCGAACCGCAGTCGGTCCACGACGTCGACATCCGTGCTGACCGCACCGGCGATCCGCGTCGCGTCGATCACCACGATGTCGCGGTCCTCGGCCCCGGCGATCAGCCGCGGCGCCGGGCGGGCGGTGCCGAAGACGCGGTCCAGAATGAAGGTGTCGGTGGCCGCGGTGCCGGCCAGAACGGGCCGCTGTTTGCGAACGGTCCGCCATGGCGTGCCGGCTGGGGCCAGCGGGCCGGAGAACAGCCACTGACCGTCCCCGATCACACTGTCGCTGGCGCCGTCGGAGGATCCGTGGACGTGGATGTCCAGCGCGACGGCGGTCGGAATGTTGGTGAACTGCCCGGCCGTCTCGTCGTTGGGGTAGGTGAAGAACCCGTACACCCCGTTGGCGTCTGCCGGGAAGCCGTCCAGCATCGCTGCGGTACGCAGGGCGACGGGGTAGGGCGTCGAGGCCGGTGCGGTGACCGCGTTCTTCCAGAAGGTGAAGTTGCCCTCCGGGGAGTACTGGGTGCCGTCCTGGGCGTACGGGTAGGTTTGCGGTCCGCCGTACTGGACGAAGTCTTGATAGGAGGTCGGCACCCAGCCGGTGACGTTCATGTTCACGTTTGCGGCGGGCTCGGTGGACTGCTGCGACCACACCTTGTCCGGCCCGATGATCCGGTGCACCGTCGCCGGTGGCTGCGGCACCCACGGCGTACTGCCGCTCCAGATCAGGTCGCCGTACGGTCCGCCGGCGGCCCTGAGCTGACTGGCGACGGTGTCATAGTCCTTGAAACCGTAGGTCTTGCCGCTCACCGCTCCCGTCCAGTCCGCGCCGTTGACGGTGAACTCGAACTGGACCGGCAGGGACCACTCATCGATATAGGACACGTCGATCGTGTACTGATCGCCGGTGGCCGCCGAGTAGGAGAAGTACTCGATGAAGCTGTAGTTGCGGAACGAGGTACCCGCCGTCGCCGCGGTCGGATTGAACGCGTCGATACCACCGGGTGACACCACCGGCAGGTCGAGTCCCTGCTCACCCTCGACGAAGTAGATCCGGTTCTCCGGGGTGCCCAGCGGACCGGTGCCGGCGGCCAGGGTCACCGGGGCGGAACCCCCGGCGGGGATCGCCACCGGCTGGAAGTCGGCGGGGATGCTGTAGTCACCGGAGGTGGTGAGGTTGTACACCCAGATCGTCGTCGCGGAATCGTTGTGGACGGTGATCGGCGGGGCCGATACCGCGGCGTCGCACCCCGCCGCACCGCATGCGACCGGGACGGGCCCGGCGGGCGCGGGTACCGGACCGGACGGCACCGCCGCCCCGGACGCCCGCCGCATCCAGGCCCCGGCCAGCAGGTCCGCTACCGGGATGCCGGGGACGGGCCGGTCCGGGGTCGGCGCGGCCGCGGGAGCGGCGGCCGGGGGAGCGGCGGCCGGGGGAGCGGCGGCCGGGGCGGGTACGGGGACCAGCGCCGGGGCGGTGGGGGCCGTGACCGGGGCGCCGGGGACGGTGGGGACCGTGACCGGGACGCCGGTGGGAACGGTGGGAACCGTGACCGGGGCGCCAGTGGGAACGGCGGGGGTGACCGGCGACGCCGATCGGAGGCTCTGAACCGGGACCACCCGCGACGTGTCAGCGCGCGGGTGGGTGCTGCGCACCGCTCCGCGCTGGCCCCGCGCCGGGGCCGCACCCGCCCGGGCCGCGCCCAGCCGGTCCGCACCCGCCCGGTCCGCACCCGCCCGGTCCGCACCCGAACCGGCCGCACCCGCCGAACCGGCGTCGGCGCGGCCCGGCCCGCTGTCGGCCGCCGCCGGGGCCGGCACGATCAGCAGCGCCACCCCGAGACCCGCGGTGGCGGCACCGGCCTGTAGCCAGCGCCGGATGGCCGGCCCAACACATCGCTGACCGCGGCTGTTACCGCCCGCCCTGGTGGTGGCCATCACAGCCCGCCTTTCCGAAACATCCGACGCGGCGCAGATGCTCCCGCAGGGGACCTGTACCTCGGTCTCACAGAATGTAAACCGGTCGCGGATCCGTGCCCACTGACTGTAAACCCGTTCGGCCACCCCGGCTCCGCATCGGCCCGCCGGCTCAGCCGCC
>CAZKUK010000008.1:0-110137 GCA_964555915.1 uncultured Mycobacterium sp. | reverse complement strand
GCCGGCTCAGCCGCCCGCCGCCCGCAACCGCCCGCCCAGCCCGCTGGCCCGGGCCGCACGGCGAGCCACCGCGGCCCGCACCTGATCCGCCGTCCCAACCACCCGCACCTTGGTTCGCGCACGGGTGACCGCGGTGTAGAACAGCTCGCGGGTCAGCAGCCGGGAATCCTCCGGCGGCAGCAGCACGGTGATCTCCGCGGCCTGGCTGCCCTGGCTCTTGTGGATGGTCATCGCATGCATGGTTTCGATATCGGCCAGCCGCCCGGTGGCCAACTCCACCGGACCGCCGGCGGCGGCCATCACCGCCCGCAGCGCGCCGTCCCGCTGCACCGCCACCCCGGTATCGCCGTTGTAGAGCCCGAGACCGTAGTCGTTGGCGGTCACCAGCACCGGCCGGCCGGGGTACCACGGCGCCCACAGCGGCATATCGGTACGTTCGGCCAGCCAGCGCTCGATCTGCCGGTTCCAATACGTCACCCCGTAGGGGCCGCGGCGGTGCGCGCACAACATCCGGTGCTCCTCCAGCGTGGCCAATGCTTCACCGGCGGCACCGAGAACCGCCGCCTCCCGCAGCTTGAGCGCGTGCGGGACAACGACTTTGCGTAACACTCCGGCCGCGTCGCCGCTGTCGATCCACTCGATATTCGCCCCACCCGCCGCCAGCACCCCGACCGCGGCGTCGGCATCACCATCCCGGATCGCCTGGGCCAGCGCGCCGATCGACTCCCCGAACCGGTGCGGGGTAACCAGCCGGGCCACCGGGGAGTCGATGTGGGTGTCCAGCCCGTCGACCAGGTCGGCGAGCACCGCACCTGCCTCCACCGAGGCGAGCTGATCGGGATCGCCCACCAGAACCAGGCGGGATTCCGGCCGGACCGCCTCCAGCAGCCGGGCCATCATGGTCAGCGACACCATCGAGGTCTCATCGACGACGATCACATCGTGGGCAAGCCGGTTCTCCCGGTTGTGCCGGAACCGCGACGAGGTATCCGGCCGGCTGCCCAGCAGCCGGTGCAGGGTGGTCGCCGACAGTTCCGGCAGCCGGGCCCGGTCGGTGGAATCGAGTGCGTCGACCTCTGTTCGCACGGCTTCGAGCAACCGGGCCGCCGCCTTACCGGTCGGGGCGGCCAGCGCGATCCGCAGCCGTGGCCGGCCGTCCCTGGCGGCCTGCTCGGCCAGGAGCGCCAGCAGCCGCGCGACGGTAGTCGTCTTGCCGGTGCCCGGCCCGCCGGTGAGCACCGTCAGGGCCCTCGACAGCGCCACCTCGGCGGCCCCGCGCTGCTCGGCATAGCTGGCCGGGAACAACCGACTCAGATCCAGCGCCGTACCCGCGCGGCGGGAGGCGGCCAGGGCCAGTACATCCCCGGCCACCCGGCACTCCTCAACCCAGTACCGGTCGAAGTACAGCAGCCCGGCCTCCAGATGCAGCACCGGCTGTTCGGTGACCAGGGCGCTGCCCGACACCACCCGCAGCCAGTCCGCCGGCGTCGGCCACGGCAGGTCCGGCATACCGACCTGTCGCTGGATCTCGGACAGATCGATACACACCGACCCGCCGCGCACCGCCCGCACCACGAAGCCGACCGCCAAGGCCACCCGCTCATCGGCCTCCCCGGTCAGTTCGGTCAGCCGCTGGGCCACCAGCACATCGGCGGACTCCAGCGCACCGGCCGCGTTGAAGGTGCCCAGCAGGCCGGTGGCCGCGATGCTGCGCCGGCAGTCGGCGGGGTCGGACAGCGGTGCGGTCACCGGACCGCCCCCCGACCGTCGAGCAGGTCCGACATCGCGCCGACGAGAGCGGCCGGCGGGCGCCAGCCGAACACCCCGGCGGGATGGCCGCCGGTGACCGGGGTGTCCGGACCGCACATACCGCGGATGAACAGGTAGAGAACTCCGCCAAGGTGCTGCTCGGGCTCGTAGCCGGGCTGACGCCAGCGCAGGAACCGGTGCAGCACAACGCTGTACAGCAAGGCCTGCAGCGGATAGTCCGAGTGCAGCATGGCCTCGGCCATCCGTGCCGCGGTGTAGTCACCCGCCGTCAGCGGCCGGTCCCGTTCGCCGAGCCAGTTGGTCTTGTAGTCGGCCACCAGGTAGCGGTGACCCGGGCCGGCGGGCACTCGAAGCACCACATCCAGTGATCCGCTCAGGTACCCCCGCAGCGTCTGCCGGCCCAGCGTGGCGTCGGTGAGCCGATCGACGTAGGCGGCCAGCGGATCGTCTGCGGTCGTGTACCTCTCCAGCAGGGCACCGACATCGGCCAGCCGGATCTCCGGTCCGGGTGCGCGGCGATCCCCGCCGGCGAGCGGAAATTCGAAATCCAACTCGCACAGCCGATCCGATCTCGGAACCTGCCGCAATGTCAGGTTATCGGCCAGCGGCCCCAGTGGTGTGTCATGCAGGGGCACCAGCGCCGCCGCCAATTCACCGGCTGGGATATCCACCGGCCACCACCGTGAGTGCGTCACGATCTGGGCGCGGAGTTCCTCCTGCAGATCGGGTGCCTGCGGGTCGGCGGTTTCCAGAACCGCGTGGACCAGGGTGCCGAACTTGGCGCCGCTGGGCAGATCGGCCATCGGCGAGGCCATCTCATGACCAACCGGTGCCGCCAGCAGCGGGATATCGGCCACCTCATCGTCGAGTTCGATCACCTCCGGCTCACTGCTGACGCCGACGGCCTCTTCCGCCGAGCGCACCAGACCGGAGTAGGAGGTTCGCCGCCACCGGGTGTCGATACTGCGATGGAAATGCCTGGCCTGCAGATTCTTCGGTCGTTCGTCGACCGACACGGGTGCGGGCTCGACGATTCTCGCCTCCTCGACCACCGGCCCGCCGGCTTTCTCCCACTCCCGGAATCGCTCGAGTGCGGCGCTGTCGCTGACCGCCCTCGGCTCGCAACGGTCTCGGATGGTCGGCTGGCCGGGCCGCCGGTCACGCAGCAGCCTGGACAAACCGCCGTTGGGCTCGTCCCGGGACGGTGCCCACCACGCCACCACCTGAGACTGCGCCCTGGTCAGGGCCACATAGATCAGCCGACTGGTATCGCCGGCGCTCTCGCGCCGGCCCAACGCCTCGACAACCCGGAAGTCGGGAGTCTCCGGGCCGCCGACATGCAGGCATCGAATATCGTTGTCGTGAAACAGGATCGGATCGCTATCCTGTACATACCGGTTAAAGGAGAACGGCAGGTAGACGATGGGGAACTGCAGACCCTTGCTGGCCCATACCGTCATGATCTGCACAGCCGCCGCATCGCTGTCCAGCCGCCGGTAGCGTTCCACCGCACCGCTGCGTTCATCCCGGCGGTTGCGCAGCCAGTCCCGCAACGCCGGCAAGGTCAGGTGGTCGCGGTGCGCGGCCTCCTGGAGCACCTGGGCCAGATGCGCCGCATCGGTCATGTACCGCTCACCGCCGCGCCACCGCAGGGCACGTTCACCCATCCCGTTGAGTTGGGCGGCTTCGTACACCGCCGCCACCCCGACCTCCCGGGCGTGGTCGGCCCACTGCCGGAGGGTTTCGGCCACCGCATCGGTGAGGGCATCACCCTGGGCGGCAAGCTCCTCGGCGGTCGTGCCGAAGAACATCGTCGACGCTGCGGCGCGGACCAGCCCCGAACGGTGCGGCTGATCGAAGGCCTCCAGCAGGGCCAGCCAGTCATCGCTGGCTTCCGAGGCGAAGATATCGGAATCGCCGGTGTAAACCGCGGGGATCCCGGCCCTGACGAGAGCGTCGAAACAGGCCCGGGCATCCTTGTGTGTCTCGACGATCACCGCGATATCGCCGGCCGCGACCTCGGCATCGTCGAAGGTGGCGCCGCTGATCAGCAGTGCGCCGATATCGGCGGCAAGATCCCGCGGGATGAAGTCGCGCAGGTCCCCGATCGGGATGGTGCTGGTGCCGCGCCGGCCGAACTTCTCCCGGGTGACCACCCGCAGCCGGAACGGGTCATTGCGCGGCGCCCCGGCCAATCGGCTACCCCGGTGGCGGGCTTTGACATCTCTGACGGCGATCCGCGGGTCGCCCAGTTCCGCCCCGCCCAGCACCGCCGTCAACCGGGTGAGCAGCGCGTCGTCGCTGCGCCAGTTCGTCGTGAGGCTCTGCTTCTCGCCCGCCGATTCGGCCGCCGTGAGGTAGGTGACGATATCGCCGCCCCGGAAGGCGTAGATCGCCTGTTTCGGGTCACCGATGAGCACCACCGTCGAGGCTGCGGTGAAAGCCCGGTCGATCACCGTCCATTGCACCGGGTCGGTGTCCTGGAACTCGTCGACCATCACGATCGGCCAGCGCCGGCTCATCCGCTGCCGGGCGGGGGAATCCTGGCCGTCCAGCGCGTCGGCCAACCGGGTCAGCAGGTCGTCGTAGCCGAGGATTCCGCGGCGGCGTTTCCGGATGTCGAGTTCGCGCAGGACCGCAGCCGCGAAGTCGATACAGGCCGCGGCCCGGCTACCCGGTTCGGGTTCGCGGGGCCGCAGCTCGGTCGATGGGTTTGCGGCCACCGCGCGGGCCAGTCCGAGGGCGTCGCGGTAGCTGATCGGAGGGTCGTCGCGGTCCTGACCGAACGTCGCCAGGTACAGGTCGTCGACGATCTCGGTGACCAGGTCGTCGAGGCTCTCCACGAGTTGCACCCCGGTGTCGGTGTCACCGGCGACACCCAGCGACGTCAGCACCAGACTGCAGAATTGGTGAACGGTGGCAATGGTGGCTGAGTCGAAACCGGCCAGCGCGTCCAGCAGGTTGTTGTGGCGCGATTCTCGTTCCGCCGGAGTACCGCGCAGCAGTTGCTGCACCACCTCGTTGTTACCAGCCAGGTTCGCGTCGTCGAATGCCGCTGCGGCATCGGCGATCTGGCGGCGTACCCGGTCTCGCAACTCCTGGGTTGCCAACCGGCTGAAGGTGATCAGCAGCATCTCATCCAGCTTGGCGGTCCCCTCGGCGATATAGCGGGTGACCAGGGCCGCCAATGCGAAGGTCTTTCCGGTACCGGCACTGGCTTCCAGCACGGTTGTCGACTTCGACGACGGTAGCGGTCCCAGTAGATCGAAGCCGGGGAGCTCGATTTCGGGGTGCATCACCGTCCCCCCTGCTCGGCACGTAACAGGGGCAGCCAGACCCGGGCGGCATACGCCCCGAGTCGGTTGTCCTCGCCGAGGGCCTCCTCACCGGGTCGCAGCGGCTGCATCAGGTCGGTCAGCGGCGCGCGCTGCCCCCAGGCCCGCACATGGGCCGGCTGGGCGTCATCGCCGGGAAAATTAGCGGACCGCCAACGTTTTTCGGCTGCGGACAGCGGATCGGAGCCGCTGTGGCGGGCTTCGGCCCAGGCGAAAGAGGTCTTCAGCGGCAGCGGGAGCGGTTCCCGTCGGCCCGCGTCGTAGACGGCCACCAGGTCCCGCAGCAGCTCGACCGCAGCGACGTCCGGACCGGGGAGGTTGACCAGCCGGGTTCGGCCTCTGCCCCGTCCGCGCCCGATACAGGCCGCCGACCAGGCGGTGGTGGGCTGGTGAGCGAACAACGCCAACAACGGAATCCAGGCCGCGAGAAGGTGCTTACCGTCGAGCCTCGAGTAGGTGACCGATACCAGCCGGTCGCCGTAGACCGGCGTGACGGTGCCGGCCAGCCTGCGGCCACCACCGAGGTCGATATCGACGTCGATCGTGCACACCGATTCCGCGCGCAGCGGCATTGCCTCGGCGGCAAGGTCGACGGCTTGGTCCCGGACGGCCTTGGCTTTACGCCAGCCCAGCTGACCCGGCGGCAGGGTGCCCCGGCACCACTCCGCTCTCAGCGCACGATCCGGTTCCATCCCGCCCAGCAGATCGGTGAGCATCCGATTGCCCACCGTCCATTCCTGCAGCGGGTCGATCTCGACGGCGATCGCATCATCGATCCCGTCCACATCGGTGGGCAAGGTGTAATCCAGTGCGCGGAAGAAACCCTTGACCGGATCCCTGAAGAACGCGGTCAGTTCGGCCAGTGAGATGTCCTCGACACGGGTCGGCGGCAGCGGTCGGGCGGCGAACCGCGGCCGGTCGTCCCGGTGACCGGCGGCCGCGACGGCGGCCGCCCGCTGCACGGTGGGGTCGAAGCTGAACGCGGTCTCCGGCAGCGCCGGGATCAGGGCTCCGGGCTGGACGTTGCGGGTATCGAAAGGCTGCAGCGGATGGTGCACGGTGATCCGTTCCCGGACGCTGCCGGCTCCGGTGCCGTTCGCGGGACTGTTCGCAGTACTGTTCGCAGGACTGTTCGCGGTCTCGTCGAGTGCGTCGAGCAGCTCCGCCAGCGGCACCGCCGGCGGGCGCTGCTGGCCGGTGTGTTCATTGGCCCCGGTGTAGGTGATCACCAGCGTGTCGGTGGCGGCGCACACGGCGTCCAGCAGTAACTGCCGGTCTTCCGAACGGATATCCCGCTCGCCGGTCATCGGCTGCCGTGCCAGCGCGTCATCACCGTCGAGTGCGCCGCTGCGGGGAAAGACGTTGTCGTCGAGGCCGACCAGGCAGACCACCCGGTGCGGCACCGAACGCATCGGCACCATCGTGCATACCGTCAGGGTGCCGGTACGGAAGTTGGCCCGGGTGGGGCGGCCGGCGAGGTGGCGTCCCAGCAGCTGGGCCACGTCCGACAGCCGCAGCGGTGTGTGATCACGCGAGCCGGCCCGCGCGACGATATCGTTGAACTCACGCTCCAACTGGCTCATCTGCCAGGTATCGGCCTCCTCGAGGCGGGTGATCATCCGGATACCGTCGGTCAGCGCGGTGAGCCACTCGTGCAGGGGCCGGGTGCCGCTGAGCGAATCGACGACGGACTGGATCCGGCCGCAGAACTCCGCCAGCCGGCCGGCCAGGTCGACGCGGTTGCTGCCCACATCATCGAGGGGCAGCGTGGTCTCGATCCAGGCTTGGGAATCATCCGACAGGGCAACTCCGGTGAGGATCCGGTCGAGACCGAACCGCCAGGTGTTGTGGACGAAGTCGACCCCGTACGGGCTGCGGTGCCGCGGGTCGAATCCCCACCGGATGTTGGCTTCCCGTACCCAATCGGCGATATCGGTCAGATCGTCGTCGGTGAACCCGAAGCGGGCACGGACCGGGGCGGTGTTGGCGATGTCGAGCACCTCGGTGGCGGTGGCCCGGCTGCCCGTCAGGTGCAGCAACTGGGAGGCCACGGCCAGCAGCGGGTTGGTCTGGACCAGCGAACGATCGGCCAGCTTCACCCTCAACTGGTGGGCCGGGTGACCGTCGTCGACCACCTGACCGAGGCCGAAATCCGCCATGATCAGCGGTGCGTAGGTATCGATATCAGGACACATGACGAGGATGTCGCGCGGCTCGAGGGTGGGGTCGTCGGCCAGCAGTGCCAGCAGCACCTCGCGCAGCACATCGACCTGCCGGGCCGGACCGTGACAGCTGTGAATCTGAACCGTCCGGTCGGTGTCGCGCAGTGAACGGCCCTGCCGCTGCGGCGTATTGGCCGAGATATCGGACTGCAGCCAGCCCAGCAAGGTGTCCGGATGGCCGGTTCCGGCCAGGAATTCGTCGGTTGCCACCGGCTGTGGCAGGGCGCGCTGCAACTCCCGCAAATCGCGGCCCAGGGTGGCCAGCAGCGGATGCCCAACCAGCCGGTGGCTGGTGTCCTCGCGGCGCGGAACCGGTCCGCGCAGGTCGGCGAGCGTGGTCCACAGGGCGGCACTGGGATGCGGCAGCCACAGATGCAGGTCGTGATGCTCCGCCAGCGCCTCAAGCAGTTCGATATCGGTGGTGCTCAGCCGGGTGTAGCCGAACATCGACATCCGTTCGGGTAGCTGCGGAGAACCCGATTCCCGCAGCTGTGCAACGGTTTTGGTATGGCGAATGTGCGGCGGGTCCAGGGCCACCGCATCGACCAGGTGTCGCCAGAGCGGTGGCTGCCAGAGCAGGTCACCGGCCAGGTCTGCGGTATCGCCGGCCAGCCAGTCCGCCAAGAGTTGAGGCCGCTGGCGGGCATAGGAGGCGAACAGCCCGGCCAGCCGTCGGGCCAGCGCATACCGGCGTCCCTGCCGTAACTCCTGTTCCTCACCGTCGGCGAAGTGGCCCAGGTGGGTGGCCAGCGGACGGCACCACGGCTGGTCCAGGTGGGAGTCGATGACTTCCAGCAGCGGCCAGGTCATCGCATCGGGTGACCACGGATCCTCATCGCGGGTGCCCGCGATCTCGGCGATCAGCGAGGACGGCGACCGGAACGAGACCCCGGCGCACACCCCATCGGCCTCCCGCGCGTCCGGTCCGAGCCCGCGGCCGAGCACATGGGACAGCCGCTGGGACAGCCAGCGCTCCACCCCGCGGGCGGGGACGACGACGATCTCCTCGGCGAACGGGTCGGACAACGGCGTGGCCAGCAGCGTCCCCAACCCGTCCGCGAGGATGTCGGTACGTTCCGCGCGGTGTATGTGCAGGGCCATCGCGACCACCGTAGACCGCCCCACCGACGGATTCGGGCCGATACACTTTCGCCCTGACCACCCGGGAGGCGCCGATGCGGGCCGAGCGATTCGATTTCCCCAATGCGCAGGGGCATCAGCTGACGGGGCTACTGGAGTCCCCGGTCGGCGAGCCGACTGCCTACGCTCTGTTTGCCCACTGTTTCACCTGCAGTATGGACAGCCGCGCGGCAAAAGGTATCGCGGCGGCCCTGGCCGCCCAGGGGATCGCGGTGCTGCGGTTCGACTTCACCGGTTTGGGGTCCAGTGAGGGTGACTTCGCCAACACGGATTTCTCCTCGAATGTCGAGGATCTGCTGGCCGCCGCAGATCATCTGCGCCGGGTCCGGCGGGCACCGTCGCTGCTGATCGGCCACAGCCTCGGCGGCGCCGCAGTGCTGGCGGCGGCCGGGCGCGTGCCGGAGGTGGAAGCGGTCGCGACCATCGCCGCCCCATCAGACCCGAGCCACGTCGCCAACCTGTTGGGTCCGGGGCTGACCGAGATCAGCGAGCGCGGGCAGGCCGAGGTGGTTCTCGCCGGCCGGGCCTTCTGCATCCGTCGCGAGTTCCTTGACGATATCTCCGAGCAGAATCTTCTGGCCGACGTGACCCGCCTTCGCGCGGCGTTGCTGATCATGCACGCCCCCGCCGATCAGGTGGTGTCCGTCGACAGTGCCAGCCGGATTTTCCTGGCGGCCCGGCACCCGAAGAGTTTCGTCTCACTTGACGATGCCGATCACCTGTTATCGCGTCGCGCCGACGCCCGCTACGCCGCCGAGGTGATCGCGGCGTGGTCGCAACGCTATATCGCAACCGCGACAACGGATATCGCCACCGCGACGGCACCGAAGCCGGACTCCGCCGAGGGCCCCCGAGCCGTCGAGGTCACCGAGACCGGCCGGGGCACCTTCCAACAGGCGGTGACGGTGGGGCCCCACCACCTGCTCGCCGACGAACCGGTCGAGGCGGGCGGCCTCGACACCGGCCCCTCCCCGTATGACCTGTTGCTGGCCGCACTGGGCACGTGCACGGCGATGACGCTCCGGCTGTACGCCGACCGCAAGGGGCTGGCCCTGAACGGGGTGTCGGTTCGTATGCGGCACAGCAAAATCCATGCCACCGACTGTGCATCCTGTGACACCACCGAAGGCAGAGTCGACCTGATCGAGCGGGTGATCACCCTCCAAGGCGACCTCGACGAGGCCCAGCGCACCCGACTGCAGCAGATCGCCGACAAGTGTCCCGTGCACCGCACCCTGCACTCCGAAGTCGACATTCGAACCGAACTCACCTGAGGGCCCGGCTGAGGGGACCCTCCGGCGCGCCGCGCCCGCCTGCCGACCCCGCCACCGCTCTGGGGGCACAGTACTTTTGCCCACCTCTGAGCGACAACATCGAGCGACACCATCGAGACGCGGCCCGACGAGTAGGAGACGCGGACCGACGAGTAAGACGGCGCCAGACGAGTAGACGGCGCCAGACACGTTGTCGCTCAAAGGTGGGCAAAACGGTACTTACCCAACACCGGCGGGCGCAACACTGGCGAGCCCAACACCGGCGAACACCGCCCGCTCCAGCCCAACCCCTGGGCGGCACGCGACTACCCGACCAAACGCGCGATCGACTCCAACGGGATATGCAACCACCCGGGCCGGTGCCTGGCCTCATAAGCCGCTTCGTAGACGGCCTTGTCCAACTCGTAGACGGCCAGCACACCGGCGTGGGAGCCGAGGTCCACACCCGATCCTGCGGTGTATCCATCCCGGAACGCAGCCCCATTGCGGGCTACCCACTCCCGGGCCCGGGCCTCCAGCTGACGGTCGGAGAGTGCGTCAAGCGAGACGTCCAGTGGGCGGTACGCCGCATAGGCAAATGATCGCAGCATCCCCGCGACGTCGCGTAGCGGCGAATCCGGTTGCCGACGTTCGGCTAACGGCTGCCCCGGCTCGCCTTCGAAGTCGATCAGCAGCCAGTTCTCCGGGGTGCGAAGCACCTGTCCGAGATGCAGGTCGCCGTGTACCCGTTGCACGGTGATCTGCTCACCGCGCATCGCGGCATATCGCGCCTCGATTGCCGGAACGTACCGGCCCAGTTGCGGGACCGCCGCTGCAGCCGTCACAAGTCGATCCCGCATCGCATCGACCGGCAACGAGGCGGTCGAAACCCCGAGCGCCCGAGCTAAATCCACATGCACCGCCGCTACCGCCTCGCCAAGGCGATAGGACTCGCCGGCGAAGTCCCCACCCACCTCGTAGGCGTACAGATCACCCTCGGCGTAGAGATCGCGGGTGCTGGCGGTGGCCATATCCCAGCCATCGGCAGAGTTGGCGGCATAGGCGGCGACCATCCCCAACGGGCAGGCCGGCCCGGCATCGCCGATCTGATCCTCTTCGTCGATCTCGAAGGACCCCAGCAGCCTGGCCACATGTGGATTATCCGCCCGGGCCAGCACCCGGTTGAGTTCGATATCGGGGTTAACTCCGGGTGCCACCCGTCGGAACAGCTTCAGGATGGCCCGCTCGTCGAACACCACGCTGGTGTTGCTCTGTTCAACCTCACTGACCCTGGCCGCGGCGCCAGCGGGCAGCGAAGCACCGGCTTCGCGGGCAAACCTGACACCGCCGATCACCGCATCGGATTCGACCAGTGCCAACAGCAACCGGGCCGCATCCGGGTCATACAGGGCGTCATGGCCGGTGTGCTCTCCGGCGCTGCCGATGGTCGCGACCGTGCCGTATTCCGGAGGGATCGCGGTATCCCATTGCACCACAACCTGATACCTGTCCCCGGAACCGTCGGAATAGACCGCATCGAGAAGCGTCAGGTCCAGCCCGTCCCGCAACGCCACAGTCCGGCATACCCCAACCGACACCAAACCACGATCCCGCCCGGCGTACCACCGTTGCCGGGGCAGCCACTCGGACCAGGGCAGGGCCGTAACGTCCGGAATCATAGGCTCTCCTCGAATTGCAGTGTGAACCAGTAAAACCCGTGACCCGGCAGGGTCAGCAGGTACGGCAGCTGACCGATCGGCGGGAACGGCACATGTCCGGTGAGCTCGACCGGCGTCGCACCGCTCCAGGTCTGGAGATTCAATTCGATCGGCTGCGGGAACCGAGAAAGGTTGTTGACACAGAGCACCACCTCGTCGCCGGACTCCCGAACATAGGCCAGTACCGAGGGGTTGGAACCACCCAGCTCGCGGAAAGCCCCGATGGCAAACGATTCATGGCGGCGACGGACCGCCAGCATGATGCGGGTCCAGTTCAGCAACGATGCCGAACTATCCCGCTGCGCTTCGACATTCACCGCCGAATAGCCGTATACCGGGTCCTGATTCGGCGGCAGGTACATCCTGCCCGGATTAGCGGCGGAGAATCCGGCATTGCGGTCCGGCGTCCACTGCATCGGTGTGCGCACCCCATCGCGGTCGCCGAGCCAGATGATGTCCCCCATACCGATCTCGTCACCGTAGTAAAGCACCGGGGAGCCGGGCAGCGACAGCAGCAGCGCGGTGAACAACTCGATCTGATTGCGGTCGTTCTCCAGCAGCGGCGCGAGTCGACGACGGATACCGACATTCGCCTTCATCCGCGGGTCCTTGGCGTACTCGGCGTACATGTAGTCGCGCTCGTCGTCGGTGACCATCTCCAGGGTCAGCTCATCGTGGTTGCGCAGGAAGATCCCCCACTGGGCGATCTCCGGGATCTCCGGGGTCGTTGCCAGGATCTCCGAGATCGGGAACCGCGACTCCCGGCGGACCGCCATGAAAATTCGCGGCATCAAAGGGAAATGGAAAGCCATGTGGCATTCGTCGCCGCCGGTGGCCGGGTCGCCGAAGTACTCCACCACATCCGCCGGCCACTGATTGGCCTCGGCCAGCAGCACCCGGCCGGGATACTCCTCGTCGATCACCGCCCGGCACTTCTTCAGGAACGCGTGGGTCTCGGGAAGGTTCTCGCAGTTGGTGCCCTCCCGCTCGAACAGATACGGCACCGCATCGAGCCGGAACCCGTCGATACCGAGATCCAGCCAGAAGCGCAGGGTGTCGATCATGGCGTCCTGCACGGCCGGGTTGTCATAGTTCAGGTCGGGCTGATGGGAAAAGAACCGGTGCCAGTAAAACTGCCGACGAACCGGGTCGAAGGTCCAGTTGGACTCCTCGGTGTCGACGAAGATGACCCGGGCGTCGGGGTACCGGTCGGAGGTCTCGCTCCAGACGTAGAAGTCGCCGTACGGGCCGTCCGGGTCGCGGCGGGACTCCTGGAACCACTGGTGGGTGTCGGAGGTGTGGTTCATCACCAGATCGGTGATGATCCGGATGCCGCGACGGTGCGCGGCGTCGAGCAGGGCGACGAAGTCGTCGACCGTGCCGAACTCCGGCAGCACCTTGTAGAAGTCCCGGATGTCGTAACCGCCGTCGCGCAGCGGGGAGTCGTAGAACGGTGGCAGCCAGAGGCAATCCACACCGAGCCACTGCAGATAGTCCAGCCGGTCGATCAGCCCGCGAAGGTCCCCGAGGCCGTCGGCGTTGGAGTCGTAGAACGCCCGCACCAACACCTCGTAGAACACCGCACGCTTGAACCAGGTGCGGTCGGCGGGCAGGGCGCGGGCATGACCGAAGTCGCCGGCGTGGGGGTGCTCGACCACACCGTGCTCGACATGGCTGCCCTCGGTCGGGTCGGTCAGGTCCATCCCCGGTTCACTCCCCTGCCGTTTCACTGCCGCCTATTTTGCCGAACCCGCTTCCGCCCGCCGACGCCGAGTTCGGCCCCACCGATGCAGACGCCGAATCGGCTGGGAGATCAGCAAGGTCGAGACGACCAGGTAGAAAATCGCGGCAACGGCCGGGACCACGGCACTCAACGCGGTCGACAAAGCCAGCAGCCCGGTCCCCAACCAGCGTTCCCGCTCCAGCCACGCCAACTCGACCCGATCCGCCTGGTGGGTCAAGCCGTCAGCCCTCGCCGCGTAGCTGACCAGCGTGCTCGCGACCAGCACGGCCAGGGTGAGGTTGATCCCGAACGTCACCACCGCAACCCGTTGACCGGCATCGGTCAGGTGTTTGGTGAGCAGGTCCGTGGTGAACGGCAGGAGCGAGACAAAGAGCAGAAGCATCAGGTTCAAGCCGAGGAACACCCCGTCAGTGGCTCGCAACAGGTGCGTCAAGCTGGCGTGGGCGACCCACGATCCACCGATGAAGGCAAAACTCACCAGATAGCCCAGCAGTGCCGGCCACTCGTCGGCCAACTGGCCGAGCAGCCGTTCCGGCGCATCAGGAACCTTCAAGTTCAAGACGAGCAGCGTGATGGCGATGGCGAACACGCCGTCAGAGAACGCCTCGAGGCGAGCGATCGGGAGCAGGTTCGTCAAACCGGCCGGGCGCGATCCCGACCGGCGTTGCCGCGTCATCGCAGGGTCGGGCCGATCCGGCATATCGTCCACCGGGTCAGCGTGTCAGACGCCGCCGCCGCCGGCCTAGCGGACCCGCAGCACCACTTTGCCCCGGGCGGTCCGGTCCTCCAACGATGCCACCGCCGCAGCGGCCTGAGCCAGCGGGTAGACCTGCGGCCGCGGCGCGCTGAGCCGGCCGGATTCCAGCAGCGCGGCCAGCCCCTGCCACTGCTGGGTCAATGCGCCCGGATGGGTCAGCACCCAGGCACCCCAGCCGACGCCGACCAGGTCGATATTGTTCAGCAGCAACCGGTTGACCTTGACCGTCGGGATCTCCCCGCCGGTGAAACCGACCACCAGCAACCGCCCGCCCGGGGCCAGCGAACGCAGGGAGTCGGTGAACCGGTCACCGCCGACCGGGTCCATCACGATGTCCACGCCCACGCCGCCGGTGAGCTCGGCGACCGCATCTTTGAACCCGTCGGCGAGCACGACATCATCCGCCCCGGCCGCGCGGGCCACCTCGGCCTTGTCCTCCGAGCTGACCACCCCGATCACCCGGCCCGCCCCCAACGCCGGCGCCAGCCGAACCGTCGAAGTGCCGATCCCCCCGCCGGCACCGTGGACCAGCACGGTCTCCCCCGGCGCGAGCCGGCCGCGCTCGGTCAGCGCGAAATACACCGTCAAATCGTTGAACAGCAGACCCGCGCCGGCCTCGAAGCTGACGTTATCCGGCAGCGGAAACACCCGGTCAGCGCTGAGCACCGCCGTCTCGGCCATCGCCCCGCCGATCATGGTCAGCCCGGCCACCCGGTCGCCCGGTTTCACCCCGGCACCCTCGGGTGCCGACCGCACCACACCCGCCAGTTCGGCACCCAGGGTGAACGGCAGCTCCGGACGGTACTGGTAGAGCCCGCGGGTCAGGAGCGCATCGGGAAAGGCGACCCCGGCGGCGTGTACCTCGACAGTGACATCGCCGGCTGCGGTGGCGCCGGGTTCGTCGATCTCACCCACCTGGACGGCCTGCGGGCCGCCCAGCTCGGTGACCCGGACCGCCCGCATCAGGGCTGCTCGATGGCCAGCAGCTCGACCTGCAACTCGCCGCGCGGTGTGCGGTAGGTGACGGTGTCACCGGCCTGGTGCCCGAACAACGCGAGGCCCAGTGGGCTGTCGGCGGTCAGGGTGCTGTCCTCGGCGCCGGCGGGGGTCTCCTCGATGAAGTTGACCACCCGCATGCTCACCTCCTCGCCATCGGGCCACCGCAGTCTGACCTCGGTGCCGTTGGGCAGCTGACCGGGAACGGTCGCGTTACCGCCGGCCAGCAGCCAGGTGATGCGGCCAATCTGCTCGTCGAGCCCGCCCAGGTCCTCGGCGCGCTGCAGGGCCTCGGCGGCGTCACCACGATCCCCGACGCTCTCGGCGTCAGCCTCGAGTTCGGCGTGCAGTTGTTCGCGCCGACGGCGCAGTTCCGCCAGCTCGGTCTCCAGGCGGCCGCGTTCCCGCTCGGCGAAGTTCGTGTCCTGACTCATGCTCGACAAGGTACCGGCCCCGTCAACTCGCCGACAGACACCGCCCCGCCCAGCGGTATGGTCGCTGACGTGGCATCCCGCGATCATGGCGACCCCGGTGACGCTCCGACCATGCCGCCGCCGCTGGGCGAGATCGATCCGGCCCGGCCGTCGGCAGCGGAGGAGGCGCGCACCATTGCCGCTGCCACCAACGCGGGCACTCTGGCCAGCCTCACCGCCACCGGTGACCCGTGGGCCTCGTTCGTCACCTACGGACTGCTCGGCGGCGCACCCGTGCTGTGTGTGTCCCACCTGGCCGAACACGGCCGGAACCTGGCCACGGACCCGCGGGCCAGTCTCGCCGTGGTGGCCCCCGGCGGGGGGTCTGACCCGCTGGCCAGCCCGCGAATCACCTTGGCCGGGGTGGTGGCGCAACCCGTCGGGGATGAGCTGGCCGCCGCCCGCGCGGCGCACCTGGCTGCTGTCGCGGCGGCGAGGTACTACATCGACTACAGCGATTTCGCACTCTGGGTGCTGCGGGTACAGCGGGTGCGCTGGGTGGGCGGGTACGGCCGGATGGATTCGGCCACCGCCGCCGACTACGCCGCCGCGGTGCCCGATCCGGTCACCCCGGTTGCGGCCGGGGCCATCGCGCATCTCAACGCCGACCACGCCGACGGGCTGGCTGAGATGGCCCGCGCGCTGGGCGGCTTTCCCGATACCGAATCGGCGGTGTGCACGGGCATCGACCGCTACGGCCTGGACCTGAAGGTGAGCACGCCGCGCGGGGAGGCCTACACCAGGGTCGGCTTTGGTGGCCCGCTCGATTCGGCCGACGAGTTACGTTCGGCGACAGCCGGTTTGGTCAGGCGAGCACGCGCTGCAGAAACGCCACCTGATCAACCTTGACCTGCGGATCGGCGTAGATCGCGAAGTGGCCGTACGGGTAGTGCCGGAGCTCCGCGTGTGGCGCAACCTGCCCGCACCTGATCGTCGAGATCGGCGGTGTGGTGGTGTCGGCGTCGCAGACGCACAGCAGCACCGGCATCTTCAGCCGGGCCGCCACCCGGACCGGCCGGTACCGGGGCAGCGTCAGCATCAGCCTGGCCGCCACCTCGTTCCGCCACAACGACTCCGGCCCGACGATCGCCTCGAAACCGGGTAGCGCGTCCGGTTCGGTCATGGCGGCGAAGGTGCCGGGCAGACCAACCGCCGGCATCAGCGTGGGCCCGCGGCCCAGCACCGCCCCCGCCGCATCGCGTACCGCGGCCAGGCTCGCCCGCAGCAGATTCCCGACCGGCATCCGCCGGATGACCGGAACGCTGTCGGTGTAGGGCGCCTGCGCGATGACGGCGGCGACGCGCGGGTCGGTGGCCGCCACCGTCAGCACATGCCCGCCGCTGAACGACGATCCCCACAGCACGATCCGGTCCGGGTCTATCCCCTCGGCACGCCGGGCCCAGTCCACGGCGGCGCGGTAGTCGTCCTGCTGACGTTTGATATCGAGCACCTGCCGGGGCCATCCGGTGGAGGCCCCGAAATATCGGTAGTCGAACAGCAGCACCGCAAACCCGGCGGCCTGGAACGCCTCGGCGTAGCCGGGCAGACCGTCATCGCGAGTCGCGGAAAAACCGTGCGCCATCACCACGCACGGCACCGGCGTCCCGGCGGCCGGCGGACGATACAGATAGGCCGCGAGTTCCTCGCCGTGGGAGGGGATGCGGATTTCGACGCGCTCGCGATCCATGCACCCGAACCTAGTACCCGCCAGCGGTGAGTACCCTCGAGCGATGACCACTGCGATCGACGAGCGACAGACCGCGGCACTGCTGGCCGAGGAGCAGGACTGGCAGCGGAGGGTGGCCGGCGACGGCCGCGTCGATATTTTCAACCGCGGCACGGTGCGGATCCGGGCGGTGTGGCAGGGCGAACACACCCTGAGCGGGGCGTCACTGTTCCACGACGAGATGTACGAGTCCTACACCCGCGAACCGAAAACGCTGCGCGCCTGGTTCAAGCGCTGATCCCGCCGCGGATCACGCCCCCGGTGCGAGATCGAGCGCAGCGGAGAGTTCCCGCAGCGCCGGACGCGGGTCCCAGGCCGGGTCCCCGTCGCCGAGCACCTGGACCAGAACATGGTCGGCGCCCGCATCGAGGTGTGCGGTCACCAAGGCCGCCGCACTGGCCACCGATCCCATCCCGACAATCCCGCGGGCCAGCCGATCCGAGCCGCCGGGAACGAAGTCCGTTTCGTCGAATCCCTGCCGCAACCAGGAGTTGCGGTAGTTCGGCAGCCCCGAATAGATCTGCA
This sequence comes from uncultured Mycobacterium sp., assembly GCA_964555915.1. GTDB lineage: Bacteria > Actinomycetota > Actinomycetes > Mycobacteriales > Mycobacteriaceae > Mycobacterium. Next base: position 92,478 of record CAZKUK010000008.1, on the reverse strand, counting down.
GGTGCTGGTGTGCGCGCCGCAACTGCTCCTCGTCATCGCCGCCGACGACGACCGCCTGCTCGGAGACCACCCATTTGTCCGGGCCGAGGATCTCCCGGGTGACCGCCGTCTGATCGGGGTTGACCAGATACGGATGCGCCCCGTCGGCGTGGCTACCGGACAGCTCAATCATCTTGGGGCCCAACGCCGCCAGCAGCCGCGTCGGCCGACCGGATCCCGGCTCGATCATCTCCGGCAGGGCGGCCATCCGGTCCAGGTACGCGCGCATGGTGGCCAGCGGCTTGGCGTAGGTGCCGCCGAGCATATTCTCCACCAGCGGCCCGTGGCTGACCCCCAACCCCAGCACGAAACGTCCCGGGTACAGCGCGGTCAGCGTGCGGGCGCCACCCTCCATGGTCCCGGCGACCCGGGCGTGGATATTGGCGATCCCGGTACCGACGACCAGCAGATCGGTGGCCTCCAGGAACGCCGCGGATTCCACCAGGCAGTCCTTCAGGCCCACCTCGGGGATGAACAGCGAACCGAAGCCAAGCGCCTCGATCTCACCGGCCACCTCCTGGGCGGCCCGCATCGGCCAGGTGTCGCTGGCCCACCAGACGCCGATACGGGACGGGAAGTCGATACGCGCACGATCAGCCACGGTCGTCGACTTTATCCCCCGTCATCCCGCTGACCGTCGGCGGTCGCGCCGCATACAGTGAGACGGTGACCTTCGATCTGTCCACCGTCTTCCGTACCGTCGCCGAGGCAATACCGGATCAGGAAGTCCTGATCTGGCGGGACCAGCGCCTGACCTACGCCCAAATGGACGCCCGGATCGACGGCCTCGCCCACTACCTCACCAGCCGCGGGCTGGGCTGCCATACCGAACGCGGCCAACTGGCCAACCACGAGTCCGGCCAGGATCATCTCGGCCTGTACCTGCGCAACGGGAACGCCTACATCGAGGCGATGGTTGCCGGCTACCGCGCCCGAGTCGCGCCCTTCAACGTCAACTACCGCTACGTCGAGGAGGAGCTGCTGTACCTGCTGGCCGACGCCAGGGCCCGCGCCCTGGTCTACGCGGCCGAGTTCGCCCCGCATGTGCAGTCCATCCGCGGCAGGCTGCCCGAACTGCAGGTGCTCATCCAGGTCGCCGACGATTCCGGCAACGAACTGCTCCCCGACGCCGTCGACTACGAATCCGTCGTCGGCACACCGGCACCGGCCTCCGGTATGCCGACCCCCACCGGTGACGACCTGTACATCCTCTACACCGGCGGCACCACCGGCATGCCCAAGGGCGTGCTGTGGCGTCAGCACGACATCTTCATGTCCGCCATGGGCGGACGGCCGGTCATGGGTGGCGAGCCGCTGAGTACCTATGCCGATCTGACCGCACAGGTGCGCGCCGATGCGGGTGTGCGGTCGCTGCTGCTGATACCGCCGTTGATGCACGGCGCCGCGCAGTGGGGTGTTTTCAACGCCATCAGCAGCGGCGGCTGGGTGGCCATCCCCGATGACGTCCGGCGTTTCGACGCCGACGCGGTGCTTCGGCTCGCCGAGCGCGAACGGGTGCTCGGCATCCCGGTGGTGGGCGATGCGATGGCCCGTCCGCTCCTGGATCAGATCGAGAAGGGCGACTATGACCTGTCCGGTCTGTTGGCCATGACCAACGGTGGTGCAACGCTGTCGCCGACGGTCCGGGACCGGCTGCTGACGGCGCTGCCGAACCTGATGATCCTCGACGCGGTGGGTGCCTCCGAGTCGGGTGCGCAGATGACCACCATCGCCACCAAGGGTGCCGATATGAAGGCCGCGACGTTCACCCCGCTGGCCGACACCACCGTCGTGGCGGCCGATTTCAGCCGCGTTCTGGGGCCCGGCGATGGTGAGGGCTGGTTGGCGCGGCGGGAATTGGTCCCGCTGGGCTATCTGGGCGACGCCGAGAAAACCGCCCGCACCTTCCCCACCATCGACGGGGTGCGCTGGTCCATCCCGGGTGATCGGGCGCGCTACCTCGCCGACGGGCAGATCGAACTGCTCGGCCGCGACTCGGTGACCATCAACTCCGGCGGCGAGAAGATTTTCGCCGAGGAGGTCGAGCGTGCGGTCGCCAGCCATCCCGCCGTCTACGACGTGGTGGTGACGGGACGGCCGTCCGAACGCTGGGGCAACGAGGTAGTCGCGATCGTGCAGTTCGCGCCGGATCGGACCGCCACCGATGCCGAACTCGCCGAGGCCTGCCGGCCGCATATCGCCGACTACAAGATCCCGAAGGCCTTCGTGCGCAGCGAGGCGATCGTGCGCTCCCCCGCGGGGAAGGCGGACTACCGCTGGGCCAAGGCCCTGGCCACCGAGGCGGCATCTGCCCCCTAGCCCCCGCACCCCGGGCGCCCCACCCCGCACCCCCCGCACCCCCCGCACCCCCCCGCACCCCCCGCACCCCCCGCGAGCGTGCGTGTCTGTACACCGACACGCCGCACGGGCGTGCATCATGCGCACGCTCGCGGCAGGGCCAGTGGCGGGGCGCAAGGCCAGTGGCGGGGCGCAGCGGTATCCCTGGCTTAGGATCGGCGGCGTGCAAACGCCATGGGGTGAGCAGGTCAGCTCCGGGCGCTATGCCGGCCATCCCGGTCTGCTTTATGAGCAGCGCCCCCGCACCTTCACCGAGCTGCTCTTCGGCGTGCAGCGCTGGGCGCCGCGCACTTTCCTGGTCCAGGGCGACCGGCGAATCAGTTTCGGGGAATTCTTCGCCACCGTAGCCGCAGCCCGGAAACAGTTGCAGCCATGGGGAATCCAACCCGGCCAGCGGGTCATGCTGCTGGCCTACAACAGCCCGGACTGGGTGGTCGCACTCTGGGCGATCTGGTCACTGGGTGCGGTACCCGTGTTGGGCAACCGGTGGTGGGGGCCGAAGGAGGCCGCGCACGCCCTCGCGCTGATCGCCCCGCGCGCAGTCATCACCGACGACCCCGGCCTCGCCGACGGATACCGCGGCCCGGTCCTGGATATCGCCGCTCTCACGGACGGCACGAACCTAGCGGACGGCACAGACGTCACGGACGGCACAGACAGCACAGCACCGCCGGTAATCGACGGACCCGCTGCCGAGGACGACCCGGCCGTCGTGCTGTTCACCTCCGGGAGTTCGGGGATGCCCAAGGCAGTCGAGTTGTCGTTCCGCTCGGTGGTGGCCAACCAGCACAACGTCCTGGCCCGATCACGCCAGCTGCCGCATCTGCTGGACGCCGACGCCCCGCAGCCGGTGAACCTGATCGGCACCCCGCTGTTTCATATCGGCGCCTTCGCCACGCTGCTCACCCAGATCATCACCGGCGGGCGGGTCGTATTCACCGCGGGCCGCTTCGACCCGGCCCAGGTGCTGGGCCTGATCGAGTCCGAAGGCGTACAGCGCTGGGGCGCGGTGCCCACCATGGCAATTCGGGTGCTTGAGCACCCGGACTTCGAGACGAGAGACCTGTCCACCCTGCGCTCATTCCCCCTCGGCGGGGCACCGGTGCCGACCGTGCTGGTGGAGCGGATGGCCCGCGCCCTGCCGCAGCTGGCACGACGCGGGCTGGCCAATATGTGGGGGATGACCGAGGGCGGTGGTTTCCTGTCGCTGGCCGCCGGCGCCGACCTGACGGCCCATCCCGGAACTGTCGGTCGGCCGCTGCCCACCGTCGAGATCGTCATCGACGATCCAGATGATGCCGGTGTCGGCGAAGTGCTGGTCCGCTCCCCCAGCGTCATGCGCGGCTATCTCGGAATCGATGACCACGCCGTTGATTCCGGCGGCTGGCTGCGCACTGGGGACCTCGGCCACCTCAACGCTGACGGCTATCTGTTCATCGACGGCCGCAGTAAGGACATGGTCATCCGGGGCGGTGAGAACATCGCCTGCCCGCACGTCGAGGCCGCACTACTGCGTCATCCGGATGTGCTGGAGGCGGCCGCCCTCGGGCTACCGCATCCGGATCTCGGCGAGGAACTGGCCGCGGTGGTGGTGCACCGTCTCGGCGTCCAGCCGCCCACCGCGGACGACCTGACCCGGCACCTGCGCGCGCAGGTGGCCCATTTCGCGATCCCGACCCGTTGGCTGATCCGCGGGCAGCCGTTGCCGACCCTGGCCGGGGAGAAGATCGACAAGAGGAACCTCGCCGCGGAATTCCGGGCGTGAGAAACCGATGAGGGCGATCGTGCTCCTCGCCCGGAGCGGTCATCTCGACAACAGCGGTGTGCTGCACGCTCTCGGCCTGGGCTGGACCACCAGCCCGACCCCCACCGCCCAGCATGTGCTGATCGTGTTCGTCGAGGTCGCCTGGTCGGAGACCGGCACCGAGTTCCCGATCCGCGCCGAACTGATTGACGGTGACGGCGCCCGGGTCGCGCAGACCGAACAGGGTGTCATCAACGCCCGCCGGCAGCCGGTCCACCCGGAGGGCACACCGGTGACGATCCCTTTCCTGGCGACCATCCCACCACTGAACCTGACCGTCGGCCAGCGCTACCAGTGGCGGGTCAGCATCGACGGGCAGATGCACGAGGACTGGCTGGCCGGTTTCACCGTCACCGACTGAGCGGTTGCGCCCGGGAACCGGTGTGAGTGCCCGCCCTCAGCGGCGCGCGAACGCCGGGGCGCGCTCCGGCCGGATCCCGACGCCCACGACATAGGCCGGGATGACCGAAAGCCAGGGCAACCGCCGGAGCAGCGTGATCATGGCCTTCGGCGGGTCCACACTCGCGCCGCGCAGGACGGGCTTGACCAAGCTGCGGTGCATCAGACGTTGCAGGCCCTGAGTCAACGCCGCGGGTGGCAGCCGGCGGCGGCGGACGGCGGCCAGGTCACGGTCGGTGACGTGATGCCGCCGCAGCGGTTCGGCCAGCAGGGTGGCCGCCCCGACGGCGTCCTGCACGGCCAAGTTGATACCCACCCCGCCCATCGGTGACATCGCATGCGCCGCATCGCCGATACAGAGCAGGCCTTCGTCGTGCCAGCGCTCGAGGCGGTTGAGTCGCACGTCGAGCAACTTCACGTCATCCCAGGAGTCCAGGTGCGAGACCCGGGCCTCCGGAACCAGGCCGGCCACCTCGTCGCGGAACTCCTCGATACCGCGGGCGCGCAGCTGCGCGTCATTGCCCTTGGGGATCAGGTAGGCGATCTGGAAATAGCCCTCGCGCGGGATCATGATGAGCAACCGTCCCGCTCCGGTTCGCGGGATCAGGGAGTACTCGGCATCCGAATCGCGGGGCAGCCGGAACCACCACACGTCGAACGGCACGGGCCATTCCCGGACCGGCAGACTGGAGTCCCTCCGCACCGTCGAGGTGCGGCCGTCGCAGGCCACCGTCAGCTCGGCGGTCAATTCACCCTCGCCGGCCGGCGAGGTGTAGCGCACCCCCGTCGTGCGACTACCGGCCCGAAGCACACCGGTCACCTCATGCTCCATTCGGAGGGTGAAGGTCGGCTCGGCCTGGGCGGCCTCGGCCAGCAGGTTCAGCAGATCCCACTGCGGCACCATCGCCACATAGGGGCGCGGCTGACGGAGCCGCCGGAAATCGACGAGCGGGACGTCCCCACCCTCCGCCGGGAGATCGGCGTGTTCGATCCTGCTGTGCGGCAACGCCGAAAACCGGTCCCACAACCCCAATTCGTCGATCAGTCGCAGCGTCGTGGGATGAACGGTGTCACCGCGGAAATCCCGCAGGAAGTCCACATGCTTCTCCAGCACGGTGACCTCGACTCCGGCTCTGGCCAGCAGCAGTCCCAGAACCATCCCGGCGGGCCCGCCGCCCACGATCGCGCACGTCGTCGTCTCCGGCATCGGTCTACCCTAACCGGCCATCAGATCTCGATCCGCGCACCGATGATGACCGTCCGGTCCAGCGGCAACCCCAGATAGTCCGCGTCCGAGGTCATCCGGGAGATCGCGATGAACAACCTCTTGCGCCACAACGCCATCGTCGGCTCCGGGCCGGCCCGCAGGGCGATATCGGACATGAAGTACGAGGCGCCGTCCACATCCACCAGCCCGCCAGTCTGAGCCGGGTCGATCAGCCGCAGCGCGGCGGGCACGTCGGGTTGTTCCATATAGCCGAACCGGGCGATCACGTACACGATGTCATCGTCGGTGTCACCGAGCTTCTCGACGGTGATGCGACCGGGCTCGGGCACCCGCGGGACCGGAACGGTGTCCACGGAGACGATGATCACATGCTGTTGCAGCACATGAATGCGGTCGACATTGGCCCGCATCGACAGTGGGGTGGTGGTTCCGCCGCGGTTGAGGAATACCGCGGTCCCGGGCGGCCGCGGCAGCGGGGGCCGGCGCTCGGCCAGGTCGCTGACGAAATCACGCAGCGGCCCCACCGCCTTCGCTCGGGCCTCGACGACGATCTGGTGGCCGCTCTGCCAGGTGGTCATCACGGTGAAGGCCACCAGCCCGATCAGCAGTGGAACCCACGCGCCGTGCAGCAGCTTGGTCAGGTTGGCCGTCAGGAACAGCAGGTCCACGGTCAGCAGCGCACCGCCGCCGACGATCAGCAGCCAGCGCGGGACACCCCACCGGACGCGGGCGACATAGAGAAACAGCAGCGTGGTGATGGTGATCGTCACCGTGACCGCCATCCCGTAGGCGTATCCGAGGGCCGCTGAACTGCGGAACGCCAGAACCAGGGTGACCACCGAGACCATCAGCAGCCCGTTGATCCAGGGCACGTAGATCTGGCCGATCGCCGATTCCGAGGTGTGGGTGATCCGCAGCCGCGGCAGGTAGCCCAGTTGAACCGCCTGGGAGGCAACCGAATACGCGCCGGTGATCACCGCCTGGGAGGCGATCACCGTCGCCACTGTGGACAACGCCACCATCGGCAGCTTCGCCCAGTCCGGTGCCAGCAGGAAGAACGGCGCGCCCACCAGGGTCTCGTCGCCGATGAGCAGCGCGCCCTGACCGAAGTAGTTGAGCACCAGCGCCGGCAGCACCAGCGCCAGCCACGCCAGGGTGATCGGGGCGCGGCCGAAATGGCCCATATCCGCGTACAGCGCCTCCGCGCCGGTGACGGCCAGGACCACGGCGGCCAGCGCGAAGAAGGCGATGTGGAGGTGCCCGGCCAGGAACTCCAACGCATACATCGGTGAGAGCGCGCGCAGGATCTGCGGGTGCCTGACGATACCGCCGGCACCCAGGATCCCGATGACGACGAACCAGACCACCATCACCGGTCCGAACAGCCGGCCGACCGCCGCCGAACCGCGCCGCTGCACCGAGAACAGGGCGATGAGGATCACCACGGTGATCGGCACGACGAAATCGGCCAGACCCGGATCGATGATCTTGAGACCCTCGACAGCCGACAGCACCGAGATGGCCGGGGTGATCATGCTGTCGCCGAAAAACAATGCTGCGCCGAGGATTCCGAGTGTCGAGAGCATGGTGATGAGGCGGCCGCCGGCGATTCCGCCGAGCCGACGCACCAGGGTGATCAATGCCATCACCCCGCCCTCGCCGTCATTGTCGGCATGCATGACCAGCGTCACGTAGGTCAGCGTGACGATGATCATCACCGACCAGAAGATCAGCGACACCACCCCGTAGACATTGGTCGGGTTGATCGGCACCGGGTGCGGGTCGCCCGGGTTGAACAGCGTCTGGAGGGTGTAGATGGGGCTGGTGCCGATATCGCCGAACACCACCCCGAGCGCCCCGACCACCAGCCCGGCGCGCAGCGGCCGCGCGGACCCGCGTCCGGGTTTCGTCGCCTCGGTACGCACAGGCCGTCCCCATCGCCGGAATCCGGAATCCGACGGCACTGCACGCCGCCGATCGACGATCGTATCCGGCGGGATTCGCCGATTCCCGCGTAGTGCGGCCACCGACCGCCCTAGATTTCAGGGCAGCGATGCATTTCCGGGCGACGACGGAATTCCGGGCAGGGAAGGGAGGCCCCGTGCGCACACGCGCGGCAAGGGTGTCCACCGCGGCGCTGGCGGCGCTGGTCACGCTGGCGCTCGGGCCGGTTCCGACGGCAGCGGCCGGTATGCAGATCGGCCACTACAACGCGATCATCGAGGGCCGATACGACTTCCACACCTGGATCTTCTCGTTCAGTTCGTGCAACCCGCCGGAGAGCATCGCCGAGTGCGCGACGGTCTCAGCCAATCCGATGCCGATCGCCAAGGCGTTCCAGTGGTATGCGGTGGCCCATCAGGCCGACGGCGTCTACACCATGGAGGTTGATGTTCCAGACGGACTGCGCTGCGGAAACGTCTACTACGGTCCGGTGATACCGACCCGGGATGTCTACACCTGGAGTTCGGAGACCCTGCGCGGGACGCTGCAGTCCTCCTTCGCGACCGGCTGCGATAACGCTCCGGGCGGGACGTTCACCTACCCGTTCAGCCTGGTGCGCCTGTAGATCCGCCGACGGCAGCCCGGCGGCTCAGTGCGGCCCGAGCATCGCCCCGTACCGGGCCGTCAGATCGGCGGTCCGCCAGATGATGAGGCCGAAGAACAGCACCAGCACCCCTGCGGTCGCCCCGGCCTGCACCAGCGACCGATGTGCCCGCGGCGCGTACACGTACGCCCCGGCGATGAAGCCGCCGGTGAGCAGCCCTCCCAGGTGTCCCTGCCAGCTGATACCCGGAATCGAGAAGGTCAGCACCAGGTTGATGACGATGAGGGCCACCACCCAGCGCACGTCGAGTCGCAGCCGTCTGGCCACCACGAAGGTAGCCCCGAACAAGCCGAAGACCGCGCCGGAGGCCCCGACGGTGGCCGCGTTCACCGGCGAGAGCAGGTACACCATCACCGAGCCGCCCAGCGCGCTCAGCGCGTAGAGCGTGACGTACCGCAACCGGCCCAGCCACTCCTCCAGCGGTGGCCCGACGATGTAGAGCGCCCACATGTTGAACAGCAGGTGCAGGATCCCGTAGTGCAGGAAGGCTGAGGTCACCAAACGGTAGAAGTCGCCACCGGCGACCGCCGGTGGCCACAGTGACAACCTCCCGAGCAACGTCGCCGAGGTGGCCTGGAGGAGAAACGCCGCAACATTGATCGCGATGAGCACGTAGGTGACGACCGGCCGGCCGGTACGGGGCACCCCGCCGAATGCGGTGGTCGCCGCGGGCACGCTCTGAGCGGCGGCCGCGACACAGTCCAGACACTGCTGCCCGACCGCCGCGTTGCGCATGCACTCCGGACAGGCCGGTCGCCCACATCGGCTGCAGCTGATGTAGGTCTGGCGATCAGGATGGCGGTAACACACGGGTACCCCGGCCGGGGTGTGCGGTGGATAGGGCATATTCATAGTCGGACCCGACGATACTGGCCGAGCGCCCACTGCGGCGGTGTCGACGGAATTCGCACCCGTGATCGCCGTTTGCTACGGATACCATGGTATGAAATGGCAGTCACTGCCAAATTCGCGGCAATCCGGGCGTGGCAGCTGCCCAAAAAGTGCCTTTGAACATCACGTATGCGCTTCTGTTCCGATCTCTGGTAGGACTGCGGGATCCGTAGTACCGTTTCACTGGGTTGAGTTCCCAGCCTTTGTGAAACGTTTACCGCCGCTCCCCGCCCAGACCCCGCCCGGCGCGACTTCACATTCTGCCGATCACGAATGACGGAGGGGATCATGATGTTCGAGGAGTACGCCGAACCGGTGGCCGTAGCCCGCTCGGCGGGCCACGCCGAACCGGCGACGGTGCGCCACCGCGAGTTGGACGCCGGCACCGTTCTGGTGTCCGTCGTCGGCGAGGTCGACGCCGCCACCGCCGCGGACCTCCTGAAGAACGTCGAGCGGCTGTCGCGGGGTCATCGGCAGCTGGTTCTGGACCTGTCCGAACTGGAGTTCTTCGGTACCGCCGGCTACGCCGTGCTGACCCGGCTGCACTCGCGGTGCGCGCGGTCAGGCACCGACTGGACACTGGTGCCCGGCCGGGAGGTGCGGCGGCTACTGCGGGTCTGCGACCCGGACGGTGCTCTGCCGACCGCGCCGACCGTCACCACCGCGGTTGCCGCCCTCACCCGTGAGCACCGCAGCCAGGCCGGCTGAGTCCCGGTCTTCGCCCACCCGGCAGTCTGCTGCCATACTCCGACTGCAGCCTCGGAAACGGGAAGGGCGGCGGACATGAATACACCGGGTCGACGGTTCAACAGCGCGGTGACGCGTTTCTGGACGCTGGCCGCCCCGGTCTACGACCTGCCCCTCCTGCAGCAGTGGGTCTACCAGCCGGCCCAGGACGAGGTGCTCGCGGTACTCCGGGCACACCGGTCCCGGCGCGTTGCCGATATCGCCTGCGGCACCGGCATTCTCGCCACCCGGATTCAGACCGAGTTACACCCCGATGAGGTCTACGGGGTCGACATGTCCGATGGCATGCTCGACCAGGCCCGGGCCCGGTGTCCGCAGGTTCGCTGGTTGAAGGGGCCCGCCGAGAAACTGCCGTTCCCCGATGCTGTGCTGGACGCGGTGGTCAGCACCTCGGCGTTCCACTTCTTCGACCAGCCGGCGGCCCTGCGGGAGTTCCACCGGGTCCTCGCCCCGGGTGGTCTGGCCGCTGTGGCCACCATCAGCCCGCCCCAGCCCGAACTGCTCCGGCGGCTCACCGAGGGTGCGGCCGGCCCGGCCCACAATCCGTCCCCGGCCCAGCTGCGAACCCTGTTCAGCACCGCCGGGCTCACGCTCAGCGATCAGCACCGGGTCGATCGCCCACTGTGGACCCGCGGTGTCTGGGATCTGATCACCATCGGCACCAAACCCTGAGGAAGGACCGCAAGATGGCCGTGGAGCTACTCGCGACCACTGTCGAGATCGGCGTGGTGACCACCAATCTCGATGCGATGGTGGCGTTCTATGAGAACTTCCTGGGCCTGCCCCACCAGGGTGACCTGGATTTTCCCGGGGGCGCCATGAAGCGGTACAGCATCGGCGGCAACGTCCTCAAGCTGGTCACCCTCGATGAGCCGCCGGCCGCGCCGGTGGCGCCCGGCGGAGGGGCCGCCCAGGCCGGCTTCCGCTATCTCACCCTCGTGGTGACCAACGTGTCGGAGACCTCCCGGCAGGTGGAGGCGGCCGGGTACCGGGTGGCCCAGCCGCTTGCCGAGTTCGCCCCCGTCCCCGGCATGGGCTGGATGTTCGTCACCGACCCCGACGGCAACTGGGTCGAACTTGTCGGGCCGCTCTGAGGTGACCGATTCGCTTCCGCCCGGCATCGCGACCCGGCACCGCCGGCTGTGACGGCCCGGTCGCCGGACGGCACCGTGTCAGTGCCGGCCGATCTCGACGCCGTCACTGATATCGGCGCCGAGGAACCGACCGGCTCGTCACCGGCGGTGGCCGACCGGATTTGGGATGCCGCCCGGCACTGGTACTCGGCCGGGATGCACCCGGCGATCCAGGTTTGTCTCCGGCACAACGGGCGCGTGCTGCTGAACCGGGCCATCGGCCATGCCCGCGGCAACGGTCCCGGCGATCCCCCGGATGCCGAGCAGGTGCCGGTGACCGTCGGTACCCCCTACTGCGTGTACTCGGCAGCCAAGGCGATTACCACCACGGTGGTGCACATGCTCGTCGAGCGCGGGTACTTCGCCCTCGACGATCGGGTGTGCGAATACCTGCCCTCCTACACCGGCCACGGTAAGGAGCACACCACCATCCGGCATGTGATGACCCACAGCGCGGGGGTGCCGTTCGCCACCGGGCCGCGGCCCGATCTGAGGCGGATGAACGACAGCGCGTACGCGCGGGAGAAGCTCGCCGAATTCAAACCGCTGCACCGGCCCGGGTTGATCCACCTTTACCACGGGCTCACCTGGGGGCCGCTGGTACGCGAGATCGTCTCGGCGGCAACGGGTCGCGGTATCCGCGAGATACTCGGCACCGAGATCCTCGACCCGCTGGGTTTCCGGTGGACCAACTACGGAGTGGCCGAGGCCGATGTGGCGGCGGTGGCGCCCAGCCATGTGACCGGCAAACCGCTACCGGGCCCGATCGCCGCGGCGATGAAGATGGCGCTGGGCGGCACGATGCAGCGGATCATCCCATTCTCCAACAGCCCGATGTTCCTCACCGGCGTGGTGCCCTCATCGAATACGGTATCGACCGCAGACGAGCTGTCCCGTTTTGCTGAAATCCTCTGCCGCGGCGGTGAACTCGACGGGGTCCGGGTGCTGCAGCCGGGAACGCTGCGGGCGGCCACCCGGCAGTGCCGTCGACTGCGGCCGGATATCGCCACCGGCCTGATGCCGATGCGCTGGGGCACCGGTTACATGCTGGGGTCCACGCGTTTCGGCCCGTTCGGCCGAGATGCGGCGGCGGCCTTCGGGCATACCGGGCTGACCAATATCGCGATCTGGGCCGACCCGGAACGCAGGCTGTCGGTGGGGGTGGTGAGCAGCGGTAAACCCGGCCGGCATCCACACGCGGGCCGCTACCCGGCCCTGCTGGACCGGATCAACGCCGAGATCCCGCGCCGGTGAATTGTGGGCGTCGCGTCGCCCGGTTAGCGTGGCGACATGGGTGAGTCGCTGCTGCAGCAACATCTCGATGAGGTCCGGGCGCTGCTGCAACGGGCCCGTGATCTGTTCGGGCCCCATCCGGTGGCACCGCCGGAGAGCCTCACACCGGACGCTGACCCGGCACCCGGTCAGCGGTAACGCTCGGGCCGGTTGCCGCCGAGTCGGTGCCCGCGCAGGGCTTGTTCGGCAAGGTCGAGGTCGGCGGGCGTTGGCAGCGTCGGGGTCGGGGTGAAACCGGCCTCGACGATCTCCTGGCGTATCCGCATCACCGACTTCAAATGCGAGACTTCGGCGGCCCGCAACACCGCCTCGGCCAGCGTCTCGGCGTCACCGTCCAGCGCAGCCTCGGACAGCACGACACCGTGCAGATATCCCCCGCGGCATGACCGGAACATCAGCTGTCCGCCCGGATGCACGGCGTCGAAATCCGGATCGGGTTCGATCACGGTTCGTCCTTGGCGACCCTGCGCAGTCGATCGGCGGCGTCGGCGTCATGTTGCTCCCAGACGTCGGCCGCGCTGCTGAGCCGCTGAGCCAGGTCCGTGTGGGCGGCGGCCTGTTCTGCGTAACAGGCCCGGCGCTGTTCGAGCAGTTCCCGGCCGGCATCCCGAAATTCGCCGAAGATCGGCCCGAGTGACTCCAGGCACGCCATGACCTCGGCGTTACCGGCCGGCACCGCCGCCAGCCGGTCGGCGGTCTCGAGATGTTCGCGGGCCGCCCGCCGGAGCTCCTCCGGCACGACGGTGAGACGCTCAGTCATAACGCACTCCTATCAGGACGGGGCCGTGGGGGCCTGCGGCGCCGGAACGTCCGGCTGGGCGGGTAGCGGGTCGAGTTGCGGGGCCGGTGGATGTTGCCAGCCTAGAAAGCCCGGTGCCACCACGCTGGTAACCGGTGCGATCTGGCCGTCCAGTAACGCTGTGCCGTTACCGAGGGCGAGCGCATGTCGGTCGGCGAACATCCCGATATCACCGGGGAGGAGTTGTTGCTCATCCACCGGGGCCGGCACCGGTGTTCCCGGTGCCGGTATTTCAATACCCTGCCGGCCGAAGGCCTCCGGAATCGGTACGCCGGCCACTGCGGCGGTGATCACGGCCGCCAACTCCGGGCTGGGGGCGGTGACGGTCTCGCCGCCGGGAAGTTCCACGACCGCGGCCGGGTCCACCGGCGCCTCCCCGTCCCCTTCACCCGGTTCATCCGGTTCACCCGGTTCAGCCCGTTCGGCCGCATCGGACTCCTCGCCCGACGGCGGGTCCGACGCTTCGTCGGCGCCCAACCCAGAAACCGGCTCCCGCTCACCCCGCAGATCGCCCGCCGGCGTGACCAGCGGGTCCAGCGAAAGGTTCGGCAGTCCCGCACCCGGCGGTGCGGCCATACCGCCACCAAGTGGCGCGGCGGGCGGGAGTCCGCCACCCCAACCGGCCACCGGCGGCGCCATCCCGGGGCCGGCCATCCCCGGGCCGCCCATCGCGGGGTTTGCGAGGTCCGGCAGCGGCACCGGTCCGAGATCAGTGCCCAGACCCGCCAGCGGGTCAGCCCCCCAGCCCGGTAGGTCGGGAACGCTGCGGTCACCGGCCGCTCCGGTGGGCCCGGCACCGTGGTCTGCTCCCCCGCCCGGTCCGTCATCGCGCTCCCCGGCCGGCTCGTCGCTCCGTTCATCCCGCTCTGACGACGAATCCTGTTCCGCTCCCGTATCTTCCGGGGTGCTCGATGCGTACACGGCCGCCAATGCCGCAGCCAGCGCGGCCCGGGATCCGGAGTCCACCCCGGCGTTCTCCACGACGGTACGGATATCGCGCAGCCGACCGATCAGGTACTGCTGAAAGGCCCGGGCGCCGGCCGGGGTGTCCAGGTCGGTGCGGGCTGCCACCGCGTCCTCGATATCGCGCTGTAACCGATCCAGGGCGGCCACCCCGCCGGCGTGGCTCGACTGGGCGTTGAGCACCTCGGCGATGACCTGCAGGTCAACCTGCCCGGCGGCCGACCGCTGTTCGTCCAGCACCGCGTCCGCATTCGCGATGGCATCGGCCGCCACGCCCTGGGCCTCGGGCAACGCCGGCGTGGGCGCGGGCAAGGGCGTGGGCAGGGACGGCGGACCGGACCGGAACACCTCGGGATGCGCCCCGACAACCTTGGCCAGTACCCCGCCCAGTGCGGCGGGCGGACTGATCGGATTGAGCGCCACCGCGATATCGTGGCCGGACAGCCCCGCCGTCCAGCCGTCCGGATCGCCGGTGACCGTCCGGATCCGAGCTATCGCGTCGACCAGGTCTTGGTGGGTCGCCACTCTCTACCTTCCATTCCCGCGACGCTAGTCAGCTGCCGGCGCGCGGACAATTCACCTTTGCCGGCGCCGGATCAGCTGGTCGACGGGCGCGTGTAGCGCATGATGAGTCGTTGCAGCACAGCGGTTTTCGACCCGGTTGCTGCCTCCGCCTCGCGCACGACAGCGGCAATCTCATGCTGTCGGGCAATCAGCAGCTTGTTCAGTTCATGCGCCTCGGCGGGACTCTCCGACGACCTGCCCGCCAGCCCATCGAGATCGGCGCGGATCGCCTCGATCCGGGCAATCGAATCCACGGCAACCGCGTGCGCCGCCGCCAGGGTCTCGGTCAGCTCCCGATCCGCGTCCGCGAGGGCGGCATCGCGCGCAGCCAGCCCGGCTCGGGCGGACGCCAGCCCCTGCCCGGACTCCCCCACCTGGTCCATAGCGCGACCGTACCCAGGGCCGCCCGGCACCGACAACTCACCGCCGCGGCTCCTACCCGCTAGATCGGCCGGCGGATCGCCACATCCTGGCCCATCCGGCTGATCTGAACCGTCGCACCGGCATGCGGTGCTTCCACCACGAGATCCCCGCCGATAGCCAGCTGCACGTGGCCGGCATGCGGGAAGACCAGGTCACCGGCGCGCACTCCGGAACGGGGGACCGGAATGCCGTCATGAATCTGCTCGTAGGTGGTGCGGTGCAGCGGTACCCCCGCCTGGGCGTAGGCCCACTGAACCAGTCCGGAGCAGTCGAAACGGTCCGGCCCGGTCGCTCCCCAGACATAGGGCCGGCCCAGCTTGCTCAGCGCCGCCCGGACAGCGATATCGGACCGACCGCCGCGCCAAGGCCGCGCGCGGGCACCGACCCGGTACCGCAGGGCCCGCAGCGCCGCGTTGTTCCTGCGGCTCCGCCGACGAGCCGCCAGCAGGTGCGCGCGCTGGGCGCGCAGCCGATAGACCCTGCGGCGCAGTAACTCCCGGGCCAGAATGGGGTTGTCCGGGATCGCCGCGCTATCCGACCGGGCGGCGGCCAGCACCGCACCGGTACCGCGCCGGGCCTCGCGGTGAGCCTGATGGGCGCTTGTGAGGATCCTGACCAACTCGGCGTCGACCTGACGGGCGAGTTCCCCGCGTACCCGCCAGGATCCCGCCTGATCGCGGTAACCGGCCAACATCGCGCCGGCGGAACGGCCCGGCGACCCGGTCGGGCCGGCGGCCATCGAAGCGGCCCCGCGAAGTTCGGTACCGCCGGAGAACAGCGCATGCGCCCGGCTCAGGACTTCCAGTTCGGTGGTCACGGGTGCGCCGCGACGAACGCCCGGACCCTCGGCACCGCGCCGGGCGGGATTCGTCCCCGGTTGCGGATATCCCACACCTCCTCGGGCGTCACGCCCAGCAGTTCGGCGATCACCGGGGCGGGCAGCCCGCTGCTTCGGCAGGCCCGATCAAACCGGGCGCCGACGGCGGCGGGCATCCGGTCCAGCAGGCCGGTACGGATTCCCTCGAGCGTGTGGAGCTGAGACATCAGCCTTTCCGCGGATTCCGAGCCCGCGTTGGTCGCAACCCGCCACGAGTTGGCAGTCAGATTCTCGGCTGTGACGCACTGTCCGATCACAGAAAGAATATACGTTTCGTAGTCGTTTGACGTCTCCGCAGGTAACCGGTCGATCAGCGAGTTGAGCGAGTCGATATGTGCCCGGGCATGTGCTTCGAAGACTTCGGTATCGCTGTGACGGCTCACGACGACCGGCACAGAGGCCACGTCGCCCGTCGGCGGAGCCGGCGAGGCCGCCGCCAACTGGGCCAGTTCGGCTCCCGGATCGGCGGCCGTCAACAGCCGGGTATAGGTGCCGGGTGGCAGGCCCAACCCATTTTCGACCTTCTGAACAGTACTTTTATGGGGTTTACGAGCACCGCGCTCCAGGTAGCTCAACCCCATGATGCTGACCCCGGTGATCGCCGCCAAATCGGCCAGCGACCAGTCGCGCGATTCCCGCAGACCCCGGAGGGCGGCACCGGCCGCGGTGCGATTCACCGACAGGCTCCGGGCATCACCAAATCGTACACAGCGATCTACTGTTATACGTTTATGTGTATGTTTTGTTTACATGGCGGGAGGATTGTGTATACGCTTTTGTCACCGAAACCCGTTGAGGAGGTTGCTATGGACATCCGACCCTGTTCCGCCGATCCGGACCTGTGGTTCGGCTACGCCGATGACGACAACAGCGACGGGGCCGCCAAGGCCCGCGTCTACGAGCAGTCCGCGAGCCGGGCCCGCACCATCTGCCTTCGCCGCTGCCCGCTGGAACAGCAGCGCCGGTGCGCTCGAAGCGCCGTCGAGGCCGGCGAGGAATACGGCGTATGGGCGGGGGTGAAACTGCCCGGCGGGCAGTACCGGAAACGCCACCAACTGGCGGACTCCCATCGGGTGCTGCAACAGATCGCCGACGGTCTGCTCAACCCTCGCGAACTGCCGGAAAGCGTCGAGTTGCTCTCGCGCGGGGAGTCGTTACCCGTCGGCGCGGCCACCGTCATTCACGTTCCACTCGGGCTCAGCCCCCGCACCGCGGCCTGAGCCCACGGCGAGGCGGACCGGCCAGGTGGGTCGGCGGGGCGCAGACTGTGTGGGTGCGCCCCGTCGTCATGTTGGCCCTGGCCGGTCTGCTCGCCCTGATCGTCGCCCTGCTCACCGGCAGCACCCCGATGGCCGTCCTGGTGATCGCGCTGGCCGTGGCGGGCATCGTCGCGCTATTTCGGAACTGGCGCGATGAGCGCCGGCACGCGGCCGAACCGGGGCCCGCAGAAACGCCCGGCGGGGGGAGCGACGCCGGCGGGTCTCGCGCCGACGAGTTCTCCCCGGACATCTCCGGGGATCCCGACGGCCCGTCGTCGGACGCCCGCGCGGACTAAAGATCAGGACAGCAACTCCAAGGTGCCCAGTTCCCGGATCGCGCGGGCGCCGCGTTGCAGCATGGCCAGCGTCATCTCGTCCCCCCGCTCGGTTGCCGCCGAGAACGCGAACCCCAGCGTGCTGATCAGCGGAACCTGCAGCATGCCCAAACGATAATCCTGCCAACAGGTTTCAGCATCGTAGTCGCTGACGCCATAATCGGTCAGCGCCCGGTGATACGCATCGACGAGCTCCCGCTCGTATCCGGCCCGCTCATCGGGCCGCATGCTGGTGGCAACGAAGTACGCCAGATCGCGGGCGGGCAGGCCGACGGCCAGGGTCTGCCAGTCCACGACGGTCACCCGCGTGCGGCCCGGGTCGAACAACAGGTTGTCGAGTCGGTAGTCGCCGTGCAGCAGGGCGAATCGGTCCGGGGCGGTCAGCAACCAGTCGCCGATCCGGCCGGCGGATTCCAGCACCGTGGTGCGGTCGGCCGGGCTGAGCCGATCGCCGAGTTTGTCCACGGTGGTCGATGCGGCCAGCACGGTGATGTCACCGAGCCCGCGGGCGGAGTCCTGATCGGGTTTGGGCATCACCGTGCCGGCGAAACTCAGCCAGGCCGGGTCGCACCATCGCGGGCCGTGCAGTCCGGCCAGAGCAACCGCCGCCAGCCGGGCCTCGGCGGGAGTGCCGCCGTGGATCTGGTCACCCTGCTCGGCCGGGGCCATATCGGCGAGCAGCAGGATGAATTGCCCGCCGTCATCGGCGATCGCGCAGTGGTAGCAGCGGGGGAGAGGCACCGCCAGGGTATCGGCGACCCCGGTGTAGAAGGCGTACTCGGACCGGTAGCTCAGCGCCACCCGGTCCCGGACCGCCTGATCCTGGGCGGGCAACTTCACGACGAAGGAGTCCGGTAACGCCGGCTCGCCGGGTCCGTAGGTCACCGCGACGCGGTAGGTGGCGCCGGTCTGGCCGGTGCCGATCGGGGTGACCAGCGCTGAAGTGACGACGACCTGGTGGGAGGCAGTGCTCAGGACGGCCGACAGCCACCGCGCGGTGACCTGTTCGGGTGAACCGGGAATCTGCTCCGTCGTGCCCATAGCGCCGATTAGACCACTGTCCGAAACCGCCCATCGGCAACGGAGGGCAATTCATCCGGGTTGGTCCGGAGCAGTCCGGGGGAGTGGCGGCAGTTAGGGCCACGGCCCGCCCGGCGGCGGACCGCCGCCCCGCGGCGATTGGTTCTGCAAGATGCCCAGGCAGGTGCCCACCGACCTACCCGGAATGCAGGGGATACCGCCTACGGTCGGCAGCGAGTTGGGGGTGTAGCACTGGCCGGTGATGGGATCCTCGGCAAAACCGCTCGGGCAGGCCACCGCCTGTGGAGCGGTCAGTACCGGAGCAGCGACGAAGGCGGCGGTCAGACCCGCCACCAGAATCCGGCAGCCGCACGAATGCCCGGTCACCCCGGCAGTCTATGTCGGGGCCCGGTCATCCGATGTCCGGTCCGCCACGGCACGCCACGCCACGCCACCAGGGCCGGGAACCATCGAACTAGCCGGCGTCCTGGTGGCCAATGAATTCCAACCCGGCGTTAATCGCCGGTCGGTGACGCAGGATTCGGTAGTGCGCCAGGCGGCCGAGACCCCGCGTGGTCATCAGGCGTGCACCCGGCCATGCCGCGGCCACGCGTTCACTGGCCGTGTGGGGACTGTCCGGGTCGTCGGGGTCGTGGATGAGAAGGAGCGGGGGGTAGTCGGCTTTCCGGCCGTTCCACGTGATATTCGTCTCGTGCAGCCGCATCCCGATACGGGCCTCCAGCCGACGGTGCAGGCCCGAACGGATCCGGCGTCCGAAGCCGTGGCGTGCGGCGAACAGGTCGAGATACAGGGGAAACTCACCCATCGGCGCCAAGAAGACCAAGCGCCCCACCGGTGTGCCTTGGGCCGCCGCCAGTGCGGTCGAGTTCGCTCCCAGTGAGTGGGCAACCACCGCGTGCGCAGGCCCATGGGCCTCGATCATGGCCGCGATGGCGTCGGCGCACTCGGTGGCGGTGGTGCGCCCGGGCGCCAATGCACCACGATCCGATTCGTTATGGCTGGGCAAGTCGAAGGCGATGACCCGGTAGCCCCGTTCCACCAGCGGTTTGACGAAGACTGCCAGGTGCGCGCGCTGGCCGCCCCAACCGTGCACCAGGTAGATCGGCGGACCTTCGCCCCATTCTTCCCCGGCGACCCGATGCCCGTCCCAGAAAGCCTCTGCCGATTTCCCGGGGGGCACACCCGGCGGCATCCGCAGGCTCGACTCGAGAACCGGTGGGGTGCACCAAAGCTCGACGGCCCACCTCGATCCCAGCCACGGCGCAGAACGCTCCAGCACCCAGAAGAGCCTGCGAACCCAGGCGGCGACGGGCGGGAGCACGCCGGATCCGGCGATATCGAGCGGGGGCGCTTCGGTGCCGCCCTCACCGGCGAACCCGCTCCCGGATGCCGCTTCAGCCATGAGCGGTGATCGTATCGGGTCGGGGATCGGGGTATCACCCAAGCTCGCCGGGTTGAAAGTGACGAGACGACCGTGGCCGTCCCCACCGCGACCCGACTGGACCCGGTACTTTTTCCTGTGAGTCAGAGCGTGTTTTACCGGTATGAAGTGCATCGCCGCTGTTCAGAGGCATGAATCAATACCCCGTCGCATTGTGTGCCCAATAGGCACACAATGGATGGCATGGCTACGAAGACGGAGCGGTTCGCGGTGCGCCTGACTGCTGAGCAGGACGCGCTGATTCGTCGTGCCGCTGCGGTGGAAGGGACCGACCTGACCAACTTCACGGTGACCGCGACGCTGGCTCATGCCCGCGACGTGCTCGCCGATCGCCGGCTGTTCATGCTCGACGCCCCGGCCTGGTCGGAGTTCGTGTCGGTGCTCGACCGCCCGGTCTCGCACAAGCCGCGGCTGGAGAGGTTGTTCTCGGAGCCCTCGATCTTCGACGAGTGAGCGGCTACAGCGCGCCCCGGCCGATCAGCGAACACGATATGGTCGCCGACTTCGACAGCGGCGAGCCCACCCTGGATAAGCACCTGCGGGGACGTGCCCTGGCCAACCACGTCGAAGGCGCCTCCCGGTGTTTCGTGACGTGCCGGGATGGCCGCGTCGTCGGGTTCTATGCGCTGGCCTCGGCGGCGGTGGAGCGCGCCGGAACACCCGGGCGGGTGCGGCGCAACATACCCGATCCGGTACCGGTGATCCTGTTGTCGCGGCTGGCGATCGACCGCAAGGAACAAGGCAATGGATTGGGCGCCCAGCTGCTGCGCGACGCCATCACTCGCGCAGTGGCCGCCGCCGAAATCATCGGCGTGCGGGCACTGCTGGTTCACGCGCTGCACGAGCAGGCCCGCACGTTCTACGCGTATTTCGATTTCGAGCCCTCACCGACCGACCCGCTGCACCTGCTGCTGTTGATCAAGGACGCCCGCGCCCTGCTCGACCCGCCGCAAGAGGTGACCGGCTGATGCCGGAGGACACGGAGAACGCACCGGGGGACCGGCGGTGGCGATCAGCAGAGACCTCCCAGAGGTTCGTCGACCACATGGACGAGTTCCGGCGGTCACCGGAGGGTCAGAAGCTCCCGGCCGCTCAACAGGCCGCCGAGGCTGACCTACAGGCGTGGCTGGCCAAAGAGCCGAGGTCACCGCAAGGCCGGACTACGCCTACCGGGTCGAGTGGTCGCCGCCGGACAACGAGTTCGTAGGCTTGGTCGCCGAGTTCCTCTCGCTGTCCTGGCCGGCATCCACCGAGGACGAGGCGCTGCGCGGCAACATCAAGGTCGTCCTACAACACCGCACCACTCGCAGTTACCGAAGCCAACGTGTCAGGCGGCGCAATCGTGGGCGCGGCGGTCAATCGCACCGGAGAGTCGGTCGCGGGACCGTTCTCGGTTGGGGTGTACTGCTTCGGCGGCAGCACGCTGCTCAGCCGAACAGGTGTTTTCGCTAACCAACCCGGTCCGCTCGCAGCGGATGGTCAGGCCACTTTCTCCGCCGACCTCTTCGGTGCCAACTGCCCCCAATTGACCGTCGGCGTAAGCGGTTTTTTGAAAAGTAGCGGGTACTTCAGCGCGGGCCTTGTCCGGCAAGTCGCGCGCATTCTCGCGCGGTATTCGCCAAGGATCGCCTCCGGAAGCTGACGTATGTCGTCATTAGCGGCACTCGGAAGCCCCGCGCAATGAGGCCAACGAGTGAGCTTCATCTGCCGCCACAACACTCTCGGAGCGGAAGGCGGCGGACTCCAACCGTTGGCTTCGGCACCAGGATCCGTCACCCGAAAGCAATAGGATCGCCCACGTGGCCGACGTGGCGCCGGGCTTCCCTGTTCTTGATGTCAGTTCTTGGCGCGTGACATCTCTTGAGACAGCCGGTTCCGACGAGAAACTCTGGATCGCTTCCGAGTCCGGGCAGCGTGTGCTGTTCAAGCCCAATCGCGACCACCTGGAGGCCGCGCAGGGTGAAGACTGGGCCGAGAAGCTGGTTTCCGAGATCGCGGCGTTGCTCGGCGTTCCAGCGGCCAGGATTGACCTCGCGAACCGCAACGGCGTCAGGGGCTGCATCTCCTACACGGTCAAGCGCGACGACTACGAACTGCAGCCGGGCGCTGCCCTCATTGGTGAGCTTGTTGGCCCCAGTTTCGATCCGCACTCCCGCGACGCGTGGGGGCACACGCTAGAAAACATTGCGGAAGTCCTACCCCCCTACCGTGTACCGCCAGAGTTCGATGGCCCTCAAGAGATCGGAGGATTCGGAGTATTCGCCGGATACATGATCCTTGACGCGTTGGTGGCAAATCGCGACCGGCATTCTGAGAATTGGTCGGTGTTGCGCAGCCAGAGCCACGCGGTTTCGGATGCGCTGGCCCCGTCGTACGACCACGCCAGTTCGCTCGGTTTCAACCTCCGCGACGCGCGCAGAAGCCAAATTCTCCGGGACAGAAAGATGTTTGAGGCATTCCTCCGCAAGGGTGACGCCCATAGGTTCGAACGTGGCCGCCACAAAGCGCTGGTGGACCACGCTCTCCAGGCACTGTCCATCGCGGGAGATCGGGCCAGGGACTTCTGGCTGTCGCGCCTCGCCGCGCTGGACCCCGCCGAGCTGCAATTACTTGCCGCAAGGACCACTACCATGTCGGACCTAGCTCGTACTCTGGCAATTGAGATACTCAAGGAGAATCGAAGGAGGTTACTCGATGACTAGTCCAACGAGTGTTGTTCAGTCGCGCACGGGTCAACTCTCCACTGATCCCGGGCTCATCGTCGCGTGGCAGAACCCCCGTACCCGCAAGATCGCTCCAGTCGGTCTACTCAACTACCTAGACGGCGAATACACATTCGAGTATTTGAGAAGTGCTCCCAATGTTGAAGGCTTCCGACCTATCCTCGGTTTTCGGAATTTCGGTGGCCTTTACGCCTCCGACCGCCTCTTCCCAGTCTTCTCGCAGCGAGTGATGGGAGCAGGCCGGCCCGACTTCGGTCGTTACCTCGACCTGCTGGGCCTCTCGGACGAAGCCTCCCCGCTGGGAATCTTGGGCCGGTCTGGGGGACGCCGCGAAGGTGATTCCCTTTTTCTCCTGCAGAGGCCTTCAGTTGAGCAGGACGGCTCATCGCGAGCGGTCTTCTTCGTCCACGGTGTACGACACGTCGCAAATGCAAACGAGAGGGTCGGCACGCTAGCGGAAGGCGAGGAACTAGCGCTCCAAGCAGAGCCTCAGAACCCAGTCAATGGCCAAGCGCTGCTAGTCCTCACCAGCAAATCCGCCCCTGTCGGGTATGTGCCTGACCTGCTGCTGGAATACGTACACCAACTCCGTCGGGCTAGCACACCGAAACTGACTGTGCTGCAAGTCAACAGCGAAGACAGCCCGCCGAATCTACGGTTGCTGGTCGAGTGCACAGGAGAGTTGCCAAGCGGATACGTTCCCTTCAGCGGCGGCGAATGGGCCACAGTCGGCGCTCCGGGTTAGGCGGGGGTTGGCCCAACGCGCGGGCGGGTAGCTGCGGCTCAAGGCAATTCGACGGCCGAACGAGTATCAACTCGACGCCCCCAGGAGCACGGTTCGCTGACCGCTCCATGTCACGACCAGCGCGTCCCGCGCCCGGCTGCTGGCGACGTACAGCAGCGACCGTTCCCGCAGCAACGCCTCAGCCCTCTCCTCGTCGGGCACATTGCGCAGCGACGCCGGCGACGGGACATGCGAAAAATCCCCACCCGCCACTAACGCCGGCGCTGAACACGATGCACCCCCCAACACAAAGGTCACGACCTCTTTCGAGTTCGTGACCTAAGTGCTCTTTATTCGTGGAACTGCTCAAAGTGGGCGAAGGGGGACTTGAACCCCCACGTCCCGAAGGACACTGGCACCTGAAGCCAGCGCGTCTGCCATTCCGCCACTCGCCCGGACGACCGCCGGAGCCTATCACGGCGGCGGGCCCGCTCCCCAACCCAATACCGTGCCGTCTCGACCCGAAACCGACACCGGCGAACCCACTGTGAGCTGGACAAATACAATTCCCGATCGCCGCCTGCTGCCCGAATACCCCTCCCGGCCGATAGCATGGGGCAAACGGCGCAGATCGCGTAGCGCCGGAGCAATCGAGGTAGGCGGTCCGATGGGCAACCAGAAGGGTCTGGTCCGACGCATCGAGCGCAAGCTCGAAGACAGCGTTGGGGATGCCTTCGCCCGCGTCTTCGGTGGACCCATCGTGCCCGCCGAGGTCGAGTCACTGTTGCGGCAGGAGGCCTCCGACGGTGTCCGCGCGCTGCCCGATGAGCGGTTTTTGGCTCCCAACGATTACGTCATTACCCTCGGTGCGTCCGACTTCCAGAAGGTAAGCGCTGATTGGGAATGCACCGCCGACGTTTTTGCCCGGCACCTCGCTCAGTACATCCACGACCAAGGGTGGCAGACCTACGGTGCGGTGGTGGTCCGGTTCGAGCAGGCTGAGGCCCTGCGCACCG
This sequence comes from uncultured Mycobacterium sp., assembly GCA_964555915.1. Classification (GTDB taxonomy): domain Bacteria; phylum Actinomycetota; class Actinomycetes; order Mycobacteriales; family Mycobacteriaceae; genus Mycobacterium. Next base: position 67,813 of record CAZKUK010000008.1, on the reverse strand, counting down.
GCCAATACCGAGCCCGAGCGGTCGTCAACCCCGACGCCGACCCCCGCCCGTCTGCTTCCGCACCCGGCCCAGCAGAATCTACCCATGCGTACACCGCAGAACCAGGAGTGCCAGCGATGACCGACCAGCCGAGCCACCGCGCCCACGGCCGCCACGGCGACGAGCCCCACGACGAGCAGTACGGTCGGGCCCCGGAAGATGCCCGTCCCGGCGCTCCGGAGCAGCAGCGGCCCCCGTACCCGCCGGAGCCCGGCTACCCGCCCCGGCAGGGCTACCCCGAGCAGGGCGGCTACCCGGAGCACGGCTACGGCTACGAGCCGCGTCCTCCCGCCGGCCCTCCGCCGTACGGCCCGGGTTATGACCAGGGCTACCGGCCGGCCCCGCAGGGCTACGGCCCCCCACCGGGTGGACAGCCGCCGTACGGCCCGCCGCCTGGTTACGGACCCCCGCAGGCCGATTACGACTACGGGCGCCAGGCGCCGGGACGGCACGAGGAGCAGGGATACGGCCGCTACGAGCCGCAGCCCGGATACCCGCCACCCGGCTATCCCCAACCCGGTTACAACACCCCCTACGGTCGGCCGGACTACGGGCAGCCCGACTACAGCCAGCCGGATTACGGGCGTCACGAGCAGGGCGGCTACCCGCCCGCGGCTCCTGCCGCACCGGACTACGACTACGGGCAACACGGCGGCCAACAGGGCGGCCAGCATCCGGGTTACGGCGGCTACCCGCCCCCGGCCGCGCCCGCGGCATGGGAGTACGCCTCGGCCGGAGCCGTCACCCTGCAACTCGATGACGGCAGCGGTCGGACCTATCAACTGCGCGAAGGGGCGAATGTCATCGGCCGCGGCCAGGACGCCCAGTTCCGGCTCCCCGACACCGGGGTTTCACGCCGGCATGCGGAAATCCGCTGGGACGGGCAGGTGGCCCTGCTGCAGGACCTGAATTCGACTAACGGGACGACGGTCAACAACGCGCCGGTGCAGGAGTGGCAACTGGCCGACGGCGACGTCATCCGGCTCGGGCACTCCGAGATCGTCGTTCGGGTTCACTGAGACCGGGACCGAGGCCGCTCGGATACCGACGCGGGCCGAGCCTGGTGACTTCAGCCTCACGCGCTCGGACGTCCAAGTACCCTGTGACGTTGCCGAACTCGGCAACGCGGGCGACAGGAGAGCGGAGGGACGCTGCATGCAGGGCTTAGTGCTGCAGCTGACACGTGCCGGTTTCTTGTTGCTTCTGTGGTTGTTCATCTGGTCGGTGCTGCGGGTACTGCGGACCGATATCTACGCACCTACCGGGGCGATGATGGTCCGCCGGGGGCTGGCGCTGCGCGGCGGGCGGTCACCGGTGAGGCATAACCGCACCGCGGCCCGCTATCTGGTGGTCACCGAGGGCGCCCTGGCCGGCACCCGAATCAGTCTGGGATCCCAACCCGTTCTGCTCGGCCGGGCCGACGACTCGACCCTGGTGCTCACCGACGACTACGCCTCCACCCGACACGCCCGGTTATCGCCGCGCGGACCGGATTGGTTTGTCGAGGATCTCGGATCCACCAATGGCACCTACCTGGACCGCTCGAAGGTAACCACCGCGGTGCGGGTTCCGATCGGCACGCCGGTGCATGTCGGCAAGACGGTGATCGAGTTGCGCCCGTGACCCTCGCCCTGCGCTATGCCGCCCGCAGCGACCGTGGTCTGGTCCGCGCGAACAACGAGGACTCGGTCTACGCCGGCGCGCGCCTGCTGGCGCTCGCCGACGGGATGGGCGGGCACGCCGCCGGTGAGGTCGCCTCCCAGCTGATGATCGCCGCACTCGCCCACCTCGATGATGACGAGCCCGGCGGCGACCTGCTCGGCAAACTGGAACAGGCGGTCTACGAGGGTAATTCAGCCATCGCCGAGCAGGTCGAGATGAACCCCGACCTCGACGGGATGGGTACGACGCTCACCGCGATCCTGTTCGCCGGCGACCGGCTCGGCATGGTGCACATCGGCGACTCCCGCGGCTACCTTCTGCGCGACGGTGAACTCGCTCAGATCACCAAGGACGACACCTTCGTCCAGACCCTGGTGGACGAGGGCCGGATCACCGCCGACGAGGCCCATAGCCACCCGCAGCGATCGTTGATCATGCGGGCACTGACCGGGCAGGAGGTCGAGCCCACGCTGGTCATTCGCGAAGCTCGGGAGGGCGACCGCTACCTGCTCTGTTCGGACGGCCTGTCCGACCCGGTCAGCCAGGAGACCATCCTGGAAGCGCTGAAGGTTCCCGAGGTCGCCGACAGTGCCGACCGGCTCATCGAGCTAGCGCTGCGCGGCGGTGGTCCGGATAACGTCACGGTGGTGGTGGCCGATGTCGTCGACCATGACTACGCCGGCCAGACCCAGCCCATCATCGCCGGTGCTGTCTCCACCGATGACGACCGCAGCCTGGCCCCGCCCAACACGGCCGCCGGCCGGGCCGCCGCTATCGCGCCCCGTCAACCCGTCGAAAAGAAGGTCGTACCCGAACCGGACCCGCCGCCGAAACCGAAGTCCCGCGTCCGAATGCTGATCATCGCGGCGCTGGTCGCGCTACTGGGGTTGGCCGGTCTGGGCATCGGATACAAGATCGTCCGGAGTTACTACTACGTCAGCGCCGACGGTGACACCGTGGCGATCATGCGCGGTATCCAGGGTTCGATCCTCGGGATGCGGCTGCAGCAGCCCTACCTGCTCGGCTGCCTCAACGAGCGCGGTGAGCTGTCGCAGGTCAGCTACGGGCAGCACAGTGCCGACCTGGGCTGCGAGTTGATGCACCTGCAGGATCTGCGGCCCTCCGCGCGCGCTCAGGTCTCCGCGGGCTTGCCGGCCGGAAGCCTTGACGAGGCAATCGGCCAGCTGCGCCAACTCGCCAGCGGCTCGCTGTTGCCGCTCTGTGCGCCGACGCCGAAGGGAAGAGCGACACCGCCCAGCACGACCACCGCCACGACACCGCCCAGCACGACCGCAGGGCCGACCACCGCAAACTCAACCACCCCGACCTCAACCCCAGGGCCCACCCCGCAAACCTCATCGGCGTCCCCCTCGACCAGTCCCAAACCGAGCCCGACCCCGACCACCGTGCCGCCCGCTGCACAGCAGCCGGGCACCGACTGCCGGGCGGTGGCGTGATCCGCACAGCTGTCCAGCGGGGAACGGTATGAGCACAGCGCCGCAGTCGCCGGTGCGCATCACTCCACCACTGCCGACCCGCCGCAACGCCGAACTGGCGCTGCTGTGCTTCGCCACCCTGATCACCGGGGTCGCCCTGCTGATCGTCCAGGCCAACCAGGAGCAGGGCATCCGGTGGAACCTGCTGAGCTACATCCTGGCGTTTCTCACCCTGTTCGTGTGCGCGCACCTGGCCATCCGCCGTTTTGCGCCCTACGCCGACCCCTTGCTGCTGCCCGTCGTCGCTCTCCTCAACGGTCTCGGGCTGGTATTGATCCATCGACTGGACCTGCTGCCGGGCGCGTCCGATAGCGGCCCGAGCGCCGAACAACAGATTCTCTGGACCCTCGCCGGGGTCGTCGGTTTCACGCTCGTGGTGATTTATCTCAAAGACCACAGGCTGCTGGCCCGCTACGACTACCTCTGCGGTGCGGTGGGTCTGGTGCTGCTGGCCATCCCCGCGCTACTTCCCGCCAGCCTCTCCGAGACCAACGGCGCCAAGATCTGGATTCGGCTGCCGGGCTTCAGTATTCAACCCGCGGAGTTCTCCAAGATTCTGCTGCTGATCTTCTTCGCCGGGGTACTGGTAGCCAAACGCAATCTGTTCACCAGCGCCGGTCAGCACATCATGGGGATGGACCTGCCACGTCCGCGCGACCTGGCCCCGCTGTTGGCGGCCTGGATCATCTCGGTCGGGGTGATGGTCTTCGAGAAGGACCTCGGCACCTCGTTGCTGCTGTACGCATCGTTTCTGGTGATGGTCTACATCGCCACCGACCGGCTCAGCTGGGTGGTCATCGGGCTGAGTCTGTTCGCCGCCGGCAGTGTGGCGGCCTACTACATGTTCGGCCATGTCCGCGGCCGGGTCCAAACCTGGATGGACCCGTTCGCCGAGCCGGAGGGGGCCGGTTACCAGCTGGTGCAGGCGCAGTTCAGCTTCGCCACCGGCGGGGTGTTCGGCACCGGGCTGGGCAACGGTCAACCGGGTACGGTACCGGCCGCGTCCACCGACTTCATCATGGCGGTGGTCGGGGAGGAGCTCGGGCTTGTCGGGCTGGCCGGCGTCCTGATGCTCTACACCATCGTGATCGTTCGCGGTCTGCGCACCGCGATCGCGGTTCGGGACAGTTTCGGAAAGCTACTGGCGGCGGGGCTCGCCTCGACGCTGGGAATCCAGCTGTTCATCGTCGTCGGTGGCGTCACCGGACTCATCCCGTTGACCGGACTGACCACACCGTGGATGTCCTACGGGGGATCCTCCCTGGTCGCCAATTACGTGTTGTTGGCCATCCTGGTCCGGATCTCCCATGCGGCCCGCCGGCCCCTCCACACCAGCCAGCACACCCCGATCGCGGCGGCCCATACCGAGGTGATCAGCCGATCATGAACACCTCACTGCGACGGGTCTCGACCATGGTGATGGCGCTGATCGTGCTGCTGCTGATCAACGCGACCATCACCCAGGTGTTCCGTGCCGACGGACTGCGCTCAGATCCCCGCAATCAGCGGGTGCTCCTCGACGAGTATTCCCGCCAGCGCGGCCAGATCACCGCCAGCGGCGAGTTACTGGCCTACTCGTTGTCGACCAGCGGTCACTACCGGTTCCTCCGGGTCTATCCCGAACCGTTCGCCTACGCGCCGGTCACCGGCTTCTACTCGCTGCGGTTCTCCAGCACCGGCTTGGAACGCGCCGAGGATCAGATCCTCAACGGTTCCGATGAGCGGCTGTTCGGCCGGCGGCTCGCGGACTTCTTCACCGGCCGCGACCCTCGCGGCGGCAATGTCGACACCACGCTGTTGCCGCGCGTCCAGCTGGCCGCCTGGGAGGCGCTGCAACGGGGCTGCGACGGTGGCTGCAAGGGCTCCGTGGTGGCGCTCGAACCGGCGACCGGCAAAATCCTGGCGATGGTGTCAGCACCGTCCTATGACCCCAATCTGCTGGCCAGCCACGACGCCGAGGCGCAGGGGCAGGCCTGGGAAACGCTGCGCGATGACCCCGGCTCCCCGCTGACCAACCGCGCCATCTCAGAGCGTTACCCACCCGGCTCTACGTTCAAGGTGATCACCACCGCAGCGGCACTGCAGGCCGGGATGAACGATGACGAGCAACTGACCGCCGCCCCGCGGATGCGGCTGCCGGACAGCACCGCCACGCTGGAGAACTATGGCGGCACCCCGTGCGGCGAAGCCCCCACCGCACCGCTACGGGAGGCGTTCGAACGGTCCTGCAACACCGCGTTCGTCCAACTCGGCATCCGGATCGGCGCCGATGCGCTGCGCAGCACCGCCGACGCGTTCGGCTTCAACAGCGCACCGGCGCCGATACCGCTGGAGGTCGTCGAGTCGACCGTCGGCCCCATGACCGATGCCGCCGCCGTCGGTATGTCGAGTATGGGCCAGAAAGACGTTGCCGTGACGCCTCTGCAGAATGCGATGGTGGCGGCCGCGGTCGCCAACGACGGGGTGCTGATGCAGCCCTATCTGGTCGACCGCATCGAAGGGCCCGACCTTGCCGATATCAGCTCGACCGCGCCGCAGGAACAGCGGCGCGCGGTCTCGGCGCCGGTCGCGGCTAAGCTAACAGATTTGATGGTCGCCGCCGAGGAGTTCACCCAGCAGGACGGGGCGATTCCCGGCGTGCAGATCGCCTCCAAAACCGGGACCGCCGAGCACGGTTCCGACCCCCGGAACACCCCGCCGCATGCGTGGTACATCGCCTTCGCCCCGGCACAGAATCCTCGGGTGGCAGTGGCCGTCCTGGTCGAGAACGGCGGCGACCGGCTGTCGGCGACAGGCGGTGCGCTGGCCGCACCGATCGGCCGGGCGACGATGGCCGCGGCGTTGCAGGGGCAGCCGTGAGCCCCCGCAGCCGAGCACAGCGAGGCAAGAAATGAGCCCCCGCAGCCGAGCACAGCGAGGCAAGAAATGAGCCCCCGCAGCCGAGCACAGCGAGGCAAGCTATGAGTCCCCGCGTGGGTGTCACGCTCTCGGGCCGATACCGCTTGCAGCGGCTCATCGCGACCGGCGGCATGGGCCAGGTATGGGAGGCGGTGGACAGCCGGCTCGGCCGCCGGGTCGCCGTCAAGGTGCTCAAACAGGAGTTCTCGTCCGACCCCGAGTTCATCGAGCGGTTCCGCACCGAGGCACGTACCGTCGCGATGCTCAATCACCCTGGTATCGCCGCGGTGCACGACTACGGCGAAACCGATATGGACGGGGAAGGCCGCACCGCCTACCTGGTGATGGAGTTGGTCAACGGCGAACCGCTGAACTCGGTGATCAAGCGCACGGGCCGGCTGTCCCTGCGGCACGCGCTGGACATGCTCGAGCAAACCGGCCGGGCGCTGCAGGTGGCCCACGCCGCCGGCCTGGTGCACCGCGATGTCAAACCCGGCAACATCTTGATCACACCCACCGGTCAGGTGAAGCTCACCGACTTCGGCATCGCGAAGGCGGTCGACGCCGCGCCGGTGACCCAGACGGGCATGGTGATGGGCACCGCCCAGTACATCGCCCCGGAGCAGGCACTGGGTCAGGACGCAACCGCGGCCAGCGACGTCTACTCGCTGGGTGTCGTTGGCTACGAGGCTCTTTCGGGTAAGCGCCCGTTCGCCGGCGATGGAGCACTGACGGTTGCCATGAAACACATCAAGGAGACTCCCGCACCCCTGCCGCCGGACCTTCCGCCCAACGTTCGCGAGCTCATCGAGATCACTCTGGTGAAGAACCCGGGTATCCGCTATCGCAGCGGTGGCCAGTTCTCCGATGCGGTGGCCGCGGTGCGGGCCGGCCGGCGCCCGCCGCGGCCGAACTCCGCACCCACTATCAAGGCGACTCCGGCGGCGATCCCCGGGCCGCAACGGGCCGCGGTGGAGGCCGCCCGCGCCGCTACCGGCTCGCGGATACGCACCACCGGCGGCCACCGCAGCCCGCCCCCGGCCCGGGGAACTTTCAGTTCCGGTCAGCGGGCTCTGTTGTGGGCCGCCGGAGTGCTCGGTGCGCTGGCCATCATCAGCGCGATCCTGATCGTGCTGGCCGACCGGGAACGACGCGCCAACACACCGGTCGATCAGACCGTCACCGAAACCGTGCCCGCCGATAGCCCGGATGCCCCGCTGGAGCCGGACGCTCCGGTGCAGCCCTCCGGTTTCACCGACCGGGTGCTGCCCGGCGGCGCAGCGGCGGCGGCGATTCCGGCCGGGTGGCTGCCGGTCGCCCGGTCCGGGGCCGCGCCCGCATCCGAAGGTGAGGTGCCGCGATGAGCACACCCCCGCACCTGTCCGACCGCTACGAGCTGGGAGAGATTCTGGGCTTCGGCGGGATGTCCGAGGTGCACCTGGCCCGCGATCTGCGCCTCCACCGGGATGTCGCCGTCAAGGTGCTGCGCGCCGACCTGGCCCGTGACCCCAGTTTCTACCTGCGATTTCGGCGCGAGGCGCAGAACGCGGCCGCGCTGAACCATCCCGCAATCGTCGCGGTGTACGACACCGGCGAGGCCGACACCACCGCCGGACCGCTGCCGTATATCGTCATGGAGTACGTCGATGGGGTCACCCTGCGTGACATCGTCCACACCGACGGCCCGATGCCGGTCCAGCGGGCCCTCGAGGTCATCGCCGACGCCTGTCAGGCGCTGAATTTCAGCCATCAGCACGGCATCGTTCACCGCGATGTCAAACCGGCCAACATCATGATCTCCAAGACCGGCGCGGTGAAGGTGATGGATTTCGGCATCGCTCGCGCCATCGCCGATGGCGGTAACAAGGTCACCCAGACAGCCGCGGTCATCGGCACCGCTCAGTACCTCTCACCCGAACAGGCCCGCGGCGAACAGGTCGATGCCCGCTCCGACGTGTACTCGCTGGGTTGTGTGCTCTACGAGATTCTCACCGGCCAGCCGCCGTTCGTCGGCGACTCCCCAGTGGCTGTCGCCTACCAACATGTGCGTGAAGACCCGGTGCCGCCGTCGCAGAAGCGACGCGACATCTCCCCGGAACTCGATGCCGTCGTGCTCAAGGCGCTGGCCAAGAACCCGGACAACCGGTATCAGAGCGCCGCGGAGATGCGCAATGACCTGGTCCGGGTGCATAGCGGCGAAAAACCCGACGCACCCAAGGTGATGACGCACGCCGACCGGACCATCATGATGAGCTCGTCGCGGCCCGGCCACCGCGACGACGGGGCCGCGACACCGGTCGCCTACGACTTCCGCGACACCGAAACGGCGAGCGGGTCGGTCGGCAAGTGGCTGGTGGCGCTGTCCATCCTGGCCATCCTGACAGTCGTGGTGACCCTGGCAATCAGTATGGGTGGCGGTACGACGCGCGCGGTCGAGGTGCCCGACGTTCGCGGGCAGGTTTCCGCCGATGCCATCGCCGAGCTGCAGAACCGGGGTTTCAAAATCCGGACTCAGCAGAAACCCGATAGCGTCGTCCCTCCGGACCATGTCATCAGCACCGAACCCGCCGGCAACGCCTCGGTGGGCGCCGGCGACGAGGTCCAGATCAACGTCTCCACCGGACCCGAACAGCGCGAGGTGCCCGACGTCTCGACCCTGAGCTACGCCGACGCCGTCAAGGCACTGACCGCCGCCGGTTTCGGGAAGTTCAAACAAACCGACGCACCCTCGGACCCGGAGCAGAAGGACAAGGTCCTCAGCACGATCCCGCCGGCCAACCAGACCTCGGCGATAACCAATGAGATCACCATCGTCGTCGGCTCCGGCCCGGCCACCAAGGATCTACCCGACGTCGTCGGTCAGACCGCCGAGGTGGCCACCAGAAACCTCAACACCCTGGGCTTTCCGACCATCCTCACCGCCCCGGTGGATAACCCCGCGCCGGCCGGGCAGGTGCTGGCCACCGATCCGCCCGCGGGCACTTCGGCGGCGCTGGACGCCGCGATCACCTTGAAGGTGTCCAAGGGGAACCAGTTCGTCGTCCCGAACCTGATCGGACAGTTCTGGGTGGACGCCGAGCCCAATCTGCGGGCGTTGGGCTGGACCGGTGTCCTGGTGAAGGGCCCGGACGTACCCAACAGTGGTCAGCGCACCAACGCCGTGGTCAACCAGAGCCCCGCGCCCGGGACGGGTGTGAACTTCAACGGTTCGATCACGCTGAGTTTTGCCTCGTAGCCGACCGGACGGTGTCGGCAACCTCCAATTCCAGGCGGCGGACCAACTCCTCCTGCGGGGCGGCCCCGCAGTACCCCAGCCAGTTGGCCAGCATGCGGTGCCCACCCTGGGTGAGGATCGATTCGGGGTGAAACTGCACCCCGTGGATGGGCAGTTCCCGGTGCCGCACCGCCATGATCACGCCGTCGCCGCGGGCGCCCACAGATGTCCGGGCGGTGACCTCGAGTTCTGCCGGGACGGTCTGCGGCAGGATCGTCAGCGAGTGATAGCGGGTTGCGGTGAACGGGTCCGGGAGGCCGGATAAGACGCCGGCGTTGGTGTGGAAGACCGAACTGGTCTTGCCGTGCCGCAGTTCCGGTGCCCGGTCGACGGTGGCCCCGAACGCCACACCGATCGCCTGATGTCCCAGGCAGACGCCCAGCAGCGGTGTCCGTGCCGAGGCACAGGCGTTGACCAGCCCGACCGAGGCGCCGGCGCGTTCGGGTGTGCCCGGGCCCGGGCTCAGCAGCACGCCGTCGAACTCCCCGGCGGCCGCGGTAATTTTGTCGGAGTCCGCCAGCCGGGCGTCGTCATTGCGCCACACCTCCGCCGCGACCCCCAGTTGGCCGAGGTACTGGACCAGGTTGAACACGAAACTGTCGTAATTGTCGACGACGAGGATCCGCACGCACGAAAGGCTACCCGGCCAGGTGAGCTAGTCTCATGGGCGATCCGACTACCGTCACTCCGACGACCGTCCGCGAAGGTAGCCATGCCCAAGTCCAAGGTTCGCAAGAAGAACGACTTCACCATCAACCCGGTGAGCCGCACTCCGGTGAAGGTCAAAGCCGGCCCGTCCAGCGTCTGGTTCGTCGTGTTGTTCATCGGGCTGATGCTGTTCGGCCTGACCTGGCTGCTGGTGTTCCAACTGGCGGCCTCCGGCTACGACACCCCGGCACCACTGCAGTGGATGTCCGATCTGGGTCCGTGGAATTACGCGATCGCGTTCGCTTTCATGATTTTCGGGCTACTGCTGACCATGCGGTGGCGGTGAGCTCAATCACACGTGTGTGATTCATCCCCACTGTGGATAGTTCCTGTGGATAACTATGTCCCGCACTGAGTGGGGGTCGCCGCCGGCCGGTATCGCCGGGATTGTGCTGGCCGGCATGCTGATGGCGGTCGGGTCCGCGACGGTGGCCACCGACCCGGCCGGGCGGATGTTAACCGGGATCGCCGCCATCGGGCTCCTGGTATTCGCGGCCGGATCGTGGCGGGCGAGCCCGCGGTTGGCGGTTACCGACGACGGCCTGCTGTACCGGGGGTGGATGAGCGCCACCCGCTTACGCCGTGCCGATATCGAACTGATCCGTATCACCGAGTTCCGGCGCTGGGGCCGTAAGGTCCGGTTGTTGGAGATCGACACCACCAGCGGCGGTTTGTTCGTCCTCAGCCGGTGGGATCTGGGCGGGGACCCGCTGGATGTGCTCGACGCCCTGACCGACGCCGGTTACGCCGGACGGGGCTGACTGTCCCGGCAGGTCAGGAGACGGTGATCGACTCGATCACCACATCGTCGGTGGGCCGGTCGTTGCGATCAACCGGTGTCCCGGCGATCGCGTCGACCACTTTCTGCGATTCCGGGTCGACCACCTCGCCGAAGATCGTGTGCCGCCGGTTCAGATGCGGGGTCTTGCCCACGGTGACGAAGAACTGCGAGCCGTTGGTTCCCGGGCCGGCGTTGGCCATGGCCAGGAGGTACGGCTTGTCGAACTGCAACTCGGGATGGAACTCATCGGCGAACTTGTATCCCGGGCCGCCGCGACCGGTGCCGGTCGGGTCGCCGCCCTGGATCATGAACCCGTCAATGACCCGGTGGAACACGGTGCCGTCGTAGAACGGCCCCGAGCTGCCCCCCGAGGCGTTCTGTGTGGAGTAGTCCTTGGTGCCCTCGGCCAAACCGACGAAGTTGGCGACGGTCTTGGGGGCATGGTTGCCGAACAGTGCGATGTTGATATCGCCGCGGTTGGTGTGCAGGGTTGCGGTCGCGGTTTGGATCGGGCTCGTCGTCACGGCTCACAGTGTGCCAGCAGGCTCATCGACCACTACAGCCCGGGGGCCGGTCAACCGGTTCGTCAGGCCCGCACGCAGTCGATGAGAGAAAAGACCGGTCGCTGGATCAGCTCATCCCAGAAACCCGGCTCCTGCCCGGCGATCGCCTCCGGTGGCACGACCGGGTCATGCGCCACCACATTGGTGAAGCCCGCCGCCTCCAGCGCCGACCGGTACGCCTCGATGGGCAGGTAGTAGTTCTGGATGTGCAGTCCCGCTTCGCCGACCAGCACGGTGAAGTCGATCGGCGCGCCCTCGTAGGCATGATCGGCCAGCCGCATCCCGAACCCGTACTTGCGGTAATCGGGCTGCGGCTCGTAGTGGTAGAGGTTCGGGTTGATATTGATGGTGACGAATCGACCACCGGGTCGGACCCGGCTGGCGACGCCGGCGCACATATCGGCCAGTTCGGCCCGGCTCCGGGCATAAACCATGAGGTAGGCGCACGCCACGATGTCGAAATCCTGAGCGGGTCTGATGACCTCGGCCGCATCTCCGACGACGTAGTCGATACCCAGGGGCTGCCGGGCCTCTTGATCTACAGCCAGGTCGATCATCCGCTCGGAGATATCCAGCCCGACCGCCGTCGCTGCGCCGGCCTGGCGCAGAAGCCGGGTGAAATGACCCTCACCGCAGGCCAGATCGAGCACTTTCTTGCCCGTCACATCGCCGACCAGCCTCAGCAGCGAGAACGTGTCAACCTGATAAACCGGGAGGGTGTTCTTCGCGATCTGATAAAGCCGTGCGGTATCACCCTCGTCATAATCAGTGGCCACACGACTCAACTCCTCGTCCGACGGGCCGGGGTCGCGCCGGGCCGCTCGCGCCGCGTATCGGTTGCGCCAACGCGTATCGGTGTACGTGGAGCCTAGGAGATTCGAACTCCTGACATCTGCCTTGCAAAGGCAGCGCTCTACCAACTGAGCTAAGGCCCCGTATCGGTGTCCTCACCGGCCAGGGTATGCCACACCGCAGCACGGCGGCGCACCGCGAGCGTCAGCAGCGCAGTCGCCGCCAGCGCCGCCAACACGGTCAGCCCCCACGGCCGACCCGGTTTCGACCAGGACATCGTGGGCCTAGGAGGACTCGAACCTCCGACCTCTTCGTTATCAGCGAAGCGCTCTAACCGCCTGAGCTATAGGCCCGTGTCGCGGGGTGAGATTACCGCACCCACGGCGGCGTGCCCAAACGCGTGGGCCGGGGCCGGTACCGCTTAGTCGAGGTCGGCGAGGGTGACCTCGACGCCGCCGACGATATCGGTGCTCAGGTTGTAGATATAGGTGCCGATGGTGGCCATGGCCGTCAGCAGCACGATGTTGACCAGACCGATCAGCGCGGCACCCCCGAAGACCGATCCGGCCGAGACCAAGTCGCCGCCGGCGCCGCTGCTGCCGCTGGTCAACAGGTCACCGACGTTGCTGTTGAGTTTGCTCCACACCCCCATGGCTCCGAGCACCAGGTAGAGGAACGCCACGGCGATCATCCACACGAAAAACAACGCGACATTGAGCAGCAGGGAAACCCGCAGGGCACTCCACGGATCGATCCGGCGGACCTGCATGCTGGCCCGAACCGGACCGCGCGGCCGGCCGCCGACCTGCAGGCGTGCCGTCAGTGCCGCGGCACGGGACGCCGGCTCCGCCGCAACCTGTTTGCGCGGTTGGGGCGGACGAGGGGCCGGGCCGGAAAGATCGGGGAGTTCGCTGGGGTAGGCCTCGGTGGTGGCGACCTCGTTGCGATCCGTCCGAACCGGGTCGGAATCGCGGCGTTGGGTCCGTGTCGCCCCCGCCGCCGACAGGTCCGGGGCTGCGTATCCGGTCACATATCGACTCGGGTCCGCCGATCCGGACGTGGCGGCGGGCGGACGCACCGGCCCGTCACCGGTCACTCGGGCCGGTGGCCCATCCGGCCGACCCTTTGCCCCCCCTTGCCAGGGTGGGGACTCGGGTGAACCTTCGCCGCCGGCGGGACGGTCACCCGCCACCGGTTGTGCCGGCTCGTTCGGTGAACTCACCGCTGCTCCTCACTGTGTCCACGCGTCCCCGGCCGGGTCCGCGCGTTGCCTCGACCGCCGCTACGTCGCGTCGGAGTCCGATTCCTCGAGCGTGTCCGGCTGTTCCTCGGCGTTGCGGGCCACGGCTAACAGTGTGTCGCCCTCGCCGAGGTTCATCAAGCGAACGCCCTTGGTCTGGCGCCCCGCCTTGCGCACCTGACGTGCGGCCGTGCGAATCACCCCGCCACCGGAGGTGATGGCGTACAACTCCGTGTCGTCACAGACGATGAGGGCACCGACCAGGCTGCCGCGGCGCTTGTCGTACTGGATCGTCAGGATGCCCTTGCCGCCGCGACCCTGGGCGGTGTACTCCTCGATCGCCGTTCGTTTGGCGTAACCGCCGGTGGTGGCGACAAGCAGATAGGTGCCCTCCCGAACCACGTTGAGGGACAGCAACCGGTCCTCGGCGTTGAATCGCATGCCCTGCACGCCGGAGGTGGCACGGCCCATCGGCCGCAGCGCCTCATCGGTGGCGGAGAACCGGATGGACTGGCCTTTGGCACTGACGAGCAGCAGGTCGTCATCTGCCGAGCAGAGCACCGCCCCGACCAGTTCGTCACCGTCGCGCAGGTTTACCGCCACGATCCCGCCGGACCGGTTGGAGTCGAAATCCGACAGCCGGGATTTCTTCACCAGGCCGTTCCCGGTGGCCAGCACAAGGTACGGGGCGTCCTCATAGGTCTTGATCTGGATGACCTGGGCGATACGTTCCCCGGGCTGGAAGGCCAACAGGTTCGCCACATGCTGGCCGCGCGCGGCGCGTAGCGCCTCGGGCAGCTCGTAGGCCTTCGCCCGGTAAACCCGGCCCTGGGTGGTGAAGAACAGGATCCAGTCGTGAGTCGAGCAGACAAAGAAGTGCCGGACGATATCGTCCTGTTTGAGGGCGGCGCCCTGAACACCCTTACCGCCCCGCTTCTGGCTGCGGTACAGGTCGGTCTTGGTGCGTTTGGCGTAACCGGTCTCGGTGATGGTGACCACCACCTCCTCCCGGGCAATCAGATCCTCGTCGTTGACATCCCCTTCGGCGGCCACGATCCGGGTGCGGCGATCGTCGCCGTGTTTGTCCACGATCTCGGCCAGCTCATCGCGGACGATGCCACGCTGACGCTCCGGTTTGGCCAGGATGTCCTCGAGGTCGGCGATCTCGGCTTCGATCTTGGCCAGATCGTCGACGATTCGCTGCCGTTCCAGGGCGGCCAGCCGGCGTAGTTGCATGTCCAGGATGGCCTGGGCCTGGATTTCGTCGATGTCGAGCAGTTCGATCAGCCCGGCCCGGGCGATGTCGACGGTCTGTGACGCCCGGATCAGAGCGATCACCTCATCGAGCGCATCGAGGGCCTTGACCAGTCCCCGCAGGATGTGGGCCCGCTCGTTGGCCTTACGCAGCCGGTAGGTGGTACGCCGCACGATGACGTCGAGTTGATGCTCGACGTAGTAGCGGATCATCTGGTCCAACCGCAGGGTGCGGGGCACCCCATCCACGATCGACAGCATGTTCGCGCCGAAGCTGGTCTGCAGTTGGGTGTGCTTGTAGAGGTTGTTCAGCACGACTTTGGCCACGGCATCGCGTTTGATCTCGACGACGATCCGCAGACCCACCCGATCGCTGGACTGGTCTTCGATATTGGAGATGCCGGCCAGCTTGCCGTCGCGCACCTGATCGGCGATCGAGGTGATGAAGTTGTCGTGGTTGACCTGATACGGCAACTCGGTGATGACGATCGAGGTCCGGCCGCGGGAGTCTTCCTCGGTGGTCGCCACACCGCGCATCCGGACCGAGCCGCGCCCGGTTGTGTAGGCGTCGAGAATGCCCTGGGTACCGACGATCAGAGCGCGGGTGGGGAAATCCGGACCTTTGACTCGCTCGATCATGGCCGCGAGGGTGGCCTCCTCGTCGGCATCGTAGTTCTCCAGGCACCAGTAGACCGCTTCGGCGAGTTCCCGCAGGTTATGGGGCGGGATGTTGGTCGCCATACCAACGGCGATACCGCCCGAACCGTTCGCCAACAGGTTGGGGAAGCGGCTCGGCAGAACCGTCGGCTCCTGCACCCGGCCGTCATAGTTCGGGATGAAATCGACTGTCTCCTCGTCGATTTCGCGGAGCATATCCATGGCCAGCGGTGTCAGCCGGGCCTCGGTGTATCGCATGGCAGCCGGTGGATCGTTACCCGGGGAGCCGAAGTTGCCCTGGCCGTCGACCAGCGGGTAGCGCAGCGACCACGGCTGGGCCATCCGCACCAGGGTGTCGTAGATGGAGGCGTCACCGTGCGGGTGGTAGTTGCCCATGGTTTCGGCAACCGACCGTGCGGACTTGGCGTGGCTGCGATCCGGACGGAACCCCGAGTCGTACATCGCGTAGAGCACCCGGCGGTGCACCGGTTTGAGACCGTCACGCACTTCTGGTAGCGCGCGCCCGACGATCACGCTCATCGCGTAGTCGATATAGCTGTTCTGCATCTCCTGCTGGATGTCGACCGGTTCGACCCGGTCGCCATCGGCTCCGCCCGGGGGCAGCGTGGTGTCGGTCATGGATTGATCCCTAACTGGCTAAAGGTTCGTCACTGGGTGTCGGCACCGAAATCGTTCCTAGACGTCGTCGCTAAACATCAAGGAAGCGAACGTCCTTGGCGTTGCGAGTGATGAAGCTGCGGCGGGCCTCGACATCCTCGCCCATCAGAATGGAGAACAGTTCGTCGGCGGAGGCCGCATCGTCGAGAGTGATCTGGCGCAGCACCCGGATGTCCGGGTCCATTGTGGTCTCCCACAACTCCTTGGCGTCCATCTCGCCGAGACCTTTGTAGCGCTGGATACCATCGTCCTTGTTGATCTTTCGGCCGGTCTTCAGACCCTCTTCGATCAGGACGTCGCGCTCCCGGTCGGAGTAGGCGAACTGCGGATCGCTGCGTTGCCACTTGAGTTTGTACAGCGGCGGCTGCGCCAGGAACACATGGCCGCTCTCGATGAGGGGTTTCATGAACCGGAACAGCAGGGTCAGCAGCAGCGTGGTGATGTGCTGGCCGTCGATATCGGCGTCGGCCATCAGCACAATTTTGTGATACCGCAATTTGGCGAGGTCGAATTCGTCGTGGATACCGGTGCCGAGCGCGGTGATGATTGCCTGTACCTCAGTGTTTTTCAGCACCCGGTCGATGCGCGCCTTCTCGACGTTGATGATCTTGCCGCGTAGCGGCAGGATTGCCTGGAACATGGAGTCACGACCGCTCTTTGCCGAGCCGCCGGCTGAATCACCCTCCACCACATACAGTTCCGATGCCCGGGGATCGGTCGAGCGACAGTCGGCCAACTTACCGGGCAGGCCACCGAGGTCGGTAGCGCTCTTTCGCCGGACCAGCTCACGGGCCTTGCGGGCGGCAAGTCGGGCCTGAGCCGACGAAACTGCCTTGTTGACAATGGTTTTAGCGTCGGCCGGATTGGATTCGAACCAGTGGCTCAGCTGTTCGTTGCACGTCTTCTGTACAAATGACTTGACCTCGGTATTGCCGAGTTTGGTCTTGGTCTGGCCCTCGAACTGCGGCTGGGCCACCTTGACGGAGATCACCGTCGCAAGGCCTTCCCGGATGTCATCGCCGGTGAGGTTGGCCTCTTTCTCCTTGAGTAGTTTCTTGTCCTTGGCGTATTTGTTGACCACGCTGGTCAGCGCCGCCCGGAAACCCTCCTCATGGGTGCCGCCCTCATGGGTGTTGATGGTGTTGGCGAAGGTATGCACCGACTCCGAGTAGCCGGCGTTCCATTGCATGGCGACCTCGACCTCATGGCCGACGCCCTTACCGGCAAAATCGACAACGCTGCTGTGAATGGGCTGTTTGGTGCGGTTGATGTGCTTGACGAAGTCCACCAGCCCGCCGGGATAGTAAAAGGTGCGGTGCTTGACCTTTTGCTGCGGAGCCGCTTGTTCGGCGGCCTTCTCCTCCGCCGACTTGGGCGCCGCGGCGGTATCACTGACCACCTCGTCGACTACCTCGGCCGGGGTCACCCGCTCGTCGGTGAGGGTGATGGTCAGGCCCTTGTTCAGGAAGGCCATCTCCTGGAGCCGACGGGCCACTGTCTCGAAGTCGTAGTTGGTGGTTTCGAAAATCGCCGGATCCGCCCAGAACCGGATGGTGGTTCCGCTCTTCTTGCTGATCTCACCCTGTTTGAGGGTGCCCGGTATGGAATTGTCATAGGTCTGGAACCACTCGTAGCCGTCGCGGCGGATGTCGGCTTCCAAACGGGTGGACAACGCGTTGACCACCGAGACACCGACCCCGTGCAATCCGCCGGAGACCTGGTAGGCCCCCTCTTCGAACTTTCCGCCGGCATGGAGGACCGTCATGACGACGTCCACGGTCGGGACGCCGGATTCATGCATCGCGACCGGGATACCGCGCCCGTTGTCGGTCACTTCCACGCCACTGTCGGCAAGAATCCGGACATCGACCTGGGTCGCGTAGCCGGCCATTGCCTCGTCGACCGCGTTGTCGACCACTTCCCAAACCAGGTGATGGAGACCGCGTTCGCCGGTAGACCCGATATACATACCGGGCCGTTTACGAACAGCCTCGAGCCCTTCGAGGATCTTGATCGAGTCGGCGCCGTAGGCGTCCGGTTGTTTTTTCTTCGGGGCAGCCACGGTCGGCGGGTCTCCTCAGGATTATGACGCGAGCGAATCTCTCTCCACAGTCTACCGGTGAGATGGGACAGGACCGATTCTGCGGTCGCGTTTCCACCTATCTATTTGCGCCGTGGGTTGGATTTCTTCGATGAGGACGCGTCCGCACCGCGGAAACCCCCGTCGATTAGCTCCTGACGGCACTGAGATACCGGCGGGATAGCGGCTTGATGGCGGCTTGATGGCGGCTTGATGGCACTGAGACAACTCTATTAATGACCCACCCGACCCAGCGCCCACCGCGAGTGATATACCCTCAGGGGTATGAGAAGGGCTACGGAATCGGTGCCGAGTCATATCGCGCTCAGCCTCTGCGTTGGGGCGTTGGTGCTCTCCGGCGCCGTGGCGGGATGCTCGTCGGGACCTGTCGTCACCACGGCCAGCGCCGAGGCGGGGCAGGCGCATCCGATGCGGGTAGGTGTGGCCGAGTTCGCGGCGCTGACCGGATCTCCGGACGTTCAGGTGATCGATGTGCGCACGCCGGAGGAGTTCGCCGCGGGCCACATCCCAGGTGCGGTGAACATACCGATCCGGACCCCGGACTTCCCGACCCGGATCGCGGCGTTGGACCCGGCCGGAACCTATGCGGTCTACTGCCGTAGCGGCAATCGCTCTCAGCCGGCGGTGGCCGCGATGCGCGATGCCGGTATCGGAACCATCTACGAGCTCGGCGCCGGTACCCGCGGATGGGTATCGGAAGGTCATCCGCTGGTCCGCTGATAACGCACCGGGTGGTGCTCAGCCGTAGGTATCGCGGGGACCACGACCGGAGATGTGCCGGGGGCCCCTACGCCACGACGGGGCCGTCGGCCCGGTGATCCGCAACGAGGTGACAACACCGTCACCGACCGCTGCGGCGATTTTGGCCAGTAGTTGTGCCTGAACCAGCCGCAGTTGGGTTGCCCAGGCGGTGGACTCGGCAGTCACGGCAAGCACCCCTTCACGTAAACCGGTCGGCCGAGCATGTTCGGCGATCTGCTCTCCGACCACCTCGGACCACTGAGCGAAGACCGAACCCTCGGCGACCCGCGGCGACCAGCCCCGGGTCCTGGCCAACTCCCGCGCGACCCGGCCCAGGGGTTGCGGATCCCGCTGATCTGGCCCAGGACCGGACCAGCGGCGGCGGGCGGCCGGCCTGGCCGCTCGGCGTGCCGATGCGGCCCGGCGACCCTGACCCACATCCTTACCCTGTCCCCGGGCGGTGGAACGTGCCTCCTCCAGTGCTCGCCGGACGAGGTCCATTCCGGCGAGACCGGCGAGATGATCCGGGGGAGTGGGGTCGTCGGAGTCCGTCACGGTCTGACCACCGCCGACACCCGGCCGGCGTCATCGTCCAGCAGTGTCACACCGATACGGGTCGCGTCCCAGTCGGCCGGGATATCGTCCTCAACCGCCGCCGTGACCAACACCTGCTCCGCGCCGGCTGCCACCGCCGCCAACGCCCGGCGGCGCGAACTGTCCAGTTCGGCGAAAACGTCATCGAGGATCAACACCGGTTCCCCGCCGTCACCGCGCAGGAGTTCATAGGAGGCCAACCGCAGCGCGAGGGCAAATGACCATGATTCGCCGTGGCTGGCAAAACCCTTTGCCGGCTGATCGCCTAACCGCAATTCCAGATCATCGCGATGCGGTCCGACCAAACAGACACCCCGCTCGAGTTCAGCCGGGCGCCGTCGCGCCAGTGCCGCCAGTAGCGCTTCTTCGAGATCCTCAACGGCCACGCTGGTGTCCTCCACAGCGCTCCGATAGACGATCCCCGCAGGCCTCGAGGCCGGCGCCAACAGCTGGTACGCCTTCTCCACCTCGGGGGCCAGTTCGTTGACCAACTCCAACCGGGCCGCCATCAACTGCGCGCCGTGTGCGGCAAGATGGCCATCCCAGACATCGAGGGTTTCGAGCATCCCCGCGTCAGACCTGACCCGCGACCCGGATGCGGACTTCAGCAGGGCCGTGCGTTGTCTGAGAACCTTGTCGTAGTCGGCTCGCACACCGGCGATTCGCGGTCGCCGCAAAGTCGCAAGCTCGTCAAGATATCGACGACGTTCACCGGGGTCGCCCCGCACCAGCGCCAGATCCTCCGGGGCGAATAACACTGCCCGGACCGCTCCGAGGACCTCCCGGGTCGTGCGGATCGATGATCGGTTCAGCCGTGCTTTATTGGCGCGGCCGGCCACGATCTCGATATCGACAGCCAGTTCGCGACCGTCGTTGACCACGATGGTCGAGACCACGGCCCGGTCCGCGCCGGTACGAATCAGCGGTGCGTCGGTAGCCACCCGGTGCGATCCCAGAGTGGCGCAGTACCACAGCGCCTCAACAAGATTGGTCTTACCGAAACCGTTTGCCCCGACGAAGACCGTCCGACCCGGTGCCAGCTCCAGATCAACCTGGGACCAAGACCGAAAATCGCGGAGAGCCAGACGGCGGACGTACATCGTTAACCGGACAGCGGGATCCGTTTGACCGCGTGGCCACCGAACTGATTGCGCAGCGCCGACACCGCCTTCATCGTGGGGGACTGTTCCTGGCGTGACGCGAACCGGGCGAACAGCGATGCCGCGATGACCGGTGTGGGGACCCGGTGATGAATGGCCTCTTCGACGGTCCAACGACCCTCGCCGGAGTCTTCTGTGTAATCGGAGATAGCCGCGAAGTTCGGGTCCTCCTTGAGCGCTTTGGCCAGCAGTTGCTGCAGCCACGAGCGGACCACGGTTCCGTTCGTCCAGGCCTGGATGACGGCCTGGGTGTCGGCGATCAACGGCTCGGCGGCCAACAGTTCATAACCCTCGGCGTACGCCATCATGAGCCCGTATTCGATGCCATTGTGGACCATCTTCGCGTAGTGGCCCGCCCCGACCGGCCCGGCGTGCACGAACCCGTCGGCGGCATCCCCTGCCGGCCGCAGCGTGTCGAAAATCGGCATCACCCTGGCGATATTCTCATCGCTACCACCGACCATCAGGCCGTATCCCTCAGTCAGTCCCCAGATACCGCCGGAGACGCCGGCATCCACGAATCCGATACCCCGCTCGCCCAGCATGTCAGCATGCGGTCCGTCCTCGGTGTAGCGCGAGTTTCCCCCGTCCACGACCACATCCCCCGGACTGAGCACATCGGCCAACGACGCGATCGTCTGCTGAGTAACCGGCCCTGAGGGCACCATCACCCACACCACCCGCGGAGCGGCCAGCGCCTCGGCGAGCCCCGCCAGGCTCGGCACATCCGACACCTCCGGACGCGGGTCGTATCCGATGACCTCATGACCGCCGTCTCGAAGCCGCTGGCGCATGTTGAACCCCATCTTGCCCAGACCCACCAAACCCAGTTGCATATGTACTTCCTTCTCGACGGAGATTTCCGGTCAGCCAGGCAGCCGGACCGGCATCAACAGGTACACATAATCGGTCTCGACAGCCGGAAAGGGTCCCGGGCCGTCCGGACCGCCACCGTCCCCGGCGGGTCGCAGCACCGCGGGCTTGCTAGGTGTGGTGAATCCGAACGTCACCCGGTCGGAGTGCAGGGAACCCAGACCGTCGGTCAGATAGCTTGGGTTGAACGCGATCGTCAACGGTTGGCCGGCGAATTCGACCGGTAGGTCCTCCTCTGCCATTCCCACCCCGTCAGCTCCCGCCGACAAACGCAAGGCACCATCGGACAACTCCATCCGCACCTGCGCCCCGCGATCGGCGACCAGCGCGACACGTTTGATGGCCTCGATCAGCTCGGCGACACCCATGGTTGCGACGGCGGTGTGCTCGGCGGGCAGCAACTGCCGGAACTTCGGGAACTCCGTATCAAGCAAACGCGTGGTGCTCCGGCGACCACCGCTGCGCAGGCCCAATAACCGCTCCTCGCCGACGGACTGACCGGCGCCGAGGGCCAGGTGCACATCCGATCCGGGGCTGACCGACTTGGCGGCCTCGGCCAGGGTCTTCGCCGGCACCAGCACAGCTGCCTCAACCCCTGGCGTTGCGGCCGACCAGTTCAGCTCCCGGACGGCCAGCCGAAATCGGTCGGTCGCCGCCAGAACAACTTTCTCCCCGGAAATCTCGACTCGGATGCCGGTCAGCATCGGCAGCGTGTCATCCTTGCCCGCGGCGACGGCAACCTGACCGACCGCCTCGGAGAACAGATCGGCCGAAATCACACCGGTCTCCTCCGGCAACGTCGGCAGCATCGGGTAGTCCTCGACGGGCATCGCCGGCAGCGAGAACTTGGCGCTCCCGCATGCCAGCAGCATGCGGGAGCCCTCGACGCTGACATCCACGGGTTTGGCGGGTAGGGCCCGGGTGATATCGGAAAGCAGGCGGCCGGAGACCAAAACCTGACCGGGGGAGGAGATCTCGGCGGGAAGGTGAACCTCGGCAGAGACATCGAAGTCGAAACCGGCGACGGTCAGGCCGTCCTCGGAACCGGTGATCAACACACCGGCCAGAACAGGGTTCGACGGCGGCCTGGTCGGCAGACTCCGGGCGACCCAGGCAACAGCCTCGGCGAAGTCTTCCCTGACCAGGCGAAACCTCAAGTCGGAGCCAACCGTTGTGGTCGCCACGTTCATTTCGTCCCTTCAGTACCCCAGCCGGCGGACGGCCGGGAAGGGCCGTCAGTTGATCAACCGTAGAGCGTCGATGGTCATCTTGAAAGCTATTCGCCGATGCCCGACAGGACGGGCGCGCGCCTCCTCCAGACCGGACACATCCGGGTTTTCCCCAGGGATCTTCTTCTGAAGAGAGACAAACGAAGAGATAACGGTATTAGTAATAGGGCCTGTGCAGAGTGTGGATAACCAGCAGACCGGCCTGCTGGTGGGTGTACCGGTCTGTGTGCCAGTTGGGGATGCCCGACAGAATCGCGGTCGGCGTGCTGTGGAGAGCGTGATGTTGTTCTCCGACATTCCCGGTCGGCAAGGTTGTCGTCCCATGCTTGTACACAGGGTATGAACAACTCGGGGATGGGACGGGTGGGGCTGAGGTGTCTAAAGTTTTTCCCGGAAACGGGGGTGCGGGGTTGCCGCTCAGCGCCGGGACCGCTGGCGGATGCGGGTGGTGAGCTCCTTGACGTGATCGAAGATCTCCCTGCGGTAGGCCATTTCGTTGAGAATCTTCTTCTGGGCGTACATCACCGTGGTGTGGTCGCGGCCGAAGGCCTGGCCGATCTTGGGTAGCGAGAGGTCGGTCAACTCCCGGCACAGATACATCGCGATCTGGCGTGATTGGGCCAGTGCCCGGGTTTTGCCCGGTCCGCGGAGCTCCTCAACGGTGGTGTCGAAATAGTCCGCGGTCGCGGCCATGATGGTGGCGGCGCTGATCTGCATGGTGCCGGCATCGGCGAGTAGGTCGCGCAACACCAGCTCAGCCAGTGCGGTATCAATCGGGCTCTTGTTCAGCGAGGCGAAAGCCGTGACGCGGATGAGGGCGCCCTCGAGTTCGCGGATATTGCGTTCGATATTCCCGGCGATGAGTTCCAGGACTTCATTCGGAACATCGAGCCGCTCCATTTGCGCCTTCTTGCGCAGGATGGCGATACGGGTTTCCAGTTCCGGAGGCTGAACGTCGGTGATCAGGCCCCATTCGAATCGGGTTCGCAGCCGATCTTCGAGGGTGGCCAGCTGTTTCGGGGGCCGATCCGAGGAGATGACGATTTGTTTGTTGGCGTTGTGCAGCGTGTTGAACGTGTGGAAAAACTCCTCCTGGATACCTTCCTTACCCTCGATGAACTGGATGTCGTCGACCAGGAGTACATCGATGTCGCGGTAGCTGCGCTTGAAGGCGACCTTGCGGTCGTCACGCAGGGAGTTGATGAAGTCGTTGGTGAACTCCTCGGTGGAGATGTACTTGACCCGCATACCGGGGAACAGTCGCTGAGAGTAATTCCCGGCGGCATGGAGCAGGTGGGTCTTACCGAGGCCGGACTCACCCCAGATGAACAGGGGGTTGTACGCGCGGGCGGGGGCTTCGGCGATCGCAAGCGCCGCCGCGTGAGCGAAGCGGTTGGATGCGCCGATGATGAAGGTGTCGAAGGTATAGCGGCGGTTGAGGCTGGCTTTCGAGGTCCCGTCCGAAGGGTCCGGTTTGGGGCGCTCGGTGAAGTAACTCGGCCAGGCCTCGGCGGCATCGTGGTCCCCGTCATGATCCCCGCCGTGTTCATCGGCTTCGGGTTCGCTGAACGGGACATCGTGATCATGGGAATGGTCATCGGGGTTGTGATCGGTGGCGGGGTCGATCCGGACACCGAGTTCGACCCGATGACCGAGGCGCCGGCTGAGCGCATCGGCGATCGGAATGCGCAGATGACGTTCGATCTCGTTCTGCACGAACGGGCTTGGAACCGAGAGCAGTGCAAAACCCTCGGCGATTGTCAGTGGGCGGACCAGCTTGAGCCAGGCCCGCTGCTGTGGTGTGAGGGGTGGATCCAGAACAGCGATTGGGTAGTCGGCGGTCGGGTCGATCTCGCCGTTGAGTTCGGCGACCACGGACTTCCAGACGGAGGCAAAGTCAGCGCCGGGATCATCGACCACTGCGAGACCCCCCGTCTCGGACTTGAGCCGCGGTCGACAGATCCGTCCCGAAGCTATCCACATTTTTATCCACAGATGTGTACAGAATCGGGTGCATCCTGGAGACGCAGCGTATGGGCATTAAGGCGGTGTAAACGGTGTTCTTACTTCGGCAGAAGCTAACAGGTTTATATCGCTGTGCCAACCGGTGCCGGGGGTTGCCGATATGACCTCGTTGTGATGGCAATCAGGTCGGTTTGACCTGCTGAAGCGACGTCAGTACCCTCGAACAGTCGTCCGCATGCGGCGGCACGGCTGCGACCGGGTCCCGGGACCGCGCCGGTTCGAGCGGAGATGTGTAACGGTAGTAGCTACGTTCGGTGGACCATGCGGGCCACCGGCCGGGTCTGCCAGATCTGACAGGAGAGTGCGGCCGTGGCCAAGGGCAAGCGGACTTTTCAACCGAACAATCGGCGTCGGGCCAGGGTGCATGGGTTCCGGTTGCGGATGCGTACCCGGGCGGGGCGGGCCATCGTGACGGGGCGGCGGCGCAAGGGCCGTCGCTCACTAACTGCCTGACCCACGGGTCACTCGGAGTGCTCCCGGCTCAGAACCGGATGACACGGTCTGCGGAATTCAGTGACACCGTGAAACACGGGGTGCGGGCGGCGCAGCCGGATATCGTGGTGCATGCGTGCCGCGCCACTGGCTGTTCGGCGGCGGTACCCCGCATCGGGTTCATCGTGGCGAAATCGGTCGGCGGTTCTGTCGATCGGCACCGGGTGGCCCGGCGCCTGCGGCACGCGGCGCGGACCATTATCAGTGAATTGGATCCTGCCGATCGGATCGTGGTGCGGGCGCTACCGGGCAGTCGGGTCGCGGCCTCGGCCCGCCTGCGCGATGAACTCAAGAGCGGTGTGCGCCGAGCGCATGAGCTGTTGGAGCGACGAGGGTGACCGGTTCTGGGGGCGGCGTGGTGGCGCGCCTGCTGGTCCGCGCAATCGAGGTGTACCGACATATGATCTCGCCGCTACGCCCGGGATGCTGCCGCTTCATACCTACCTGTAGCCAGTACGCGGTGGAAGCGGTCACCGAATACGGTGCTCTGCGGGGTAGCTGGCTGAGCGCGGTCCGCTTGGCCAAATGTGGCCCCTGGCACCGCGGCGGATGGGACCCAATCCCGCGGCGGTGTCACCAGGCCGGCGACAGTTCACAATCGGAGGTCAACAGCGCTCATGTTTAACTGGACCAGCCTGGACTACATCTACTACCCGGTGTCGGGGATCATGTGGCTCTGGTACAAACTCTTTGCGCTCATCCTCGGGCCGGAGAGTTTCTTCGCGTGGGCACTGACGGTGATGTTCCTGGTGTTCAGTCTGCGTGCACTGCTGTACAAGCCGTTCGTCCGCCAGATCCGCACCACCCGTCAAATGCAGGAACTGCAACCGCAGATCAAGGCACTGCAGAAAAAGTACGGCAAAGACCGTCAGCGGATGGCGATGGAGATGCAGAAACTCCAGCGCGAACACGGGTTCAACCCGGTCCTCGGATGCCTGCCGATGCTGGCGCAGATCCCGGTCTTCCTGGGGCTCTACCACGTTCTCATGTCGTTCAACCGAACGCAGACCGGGTTCGGGCGGCTGGGGCTGTCGGTGGAGGAAAACCGATCGCTGGGCAACTACTTCTTCAGCGCCGACGATGTCGGCCACTTTCTAGACGCCAACCTGTTCGGCGCGCCGATTGGGGCGGCGATCACCCAACAGCACGGGCTGGCCGCCTATACGGAATTCAGCCGACCCGCGGTGGCGGGTGTGGCGATCCCGCTGATGATCCTGGCGGGGATCGCGACCTACTTCAACAGCCGCGCCTCGATCGCCCGACAGAGTCCGGAGGCGGCGGCCAACCCGCAGACCGCGTTGATGAACAAGCTCGCCCTCTACGTGTTCCCGCTGGGCGTCGTGATCGGCGGGCCGTTCCTGCCGATCGCGATCATCATCTACTGGGTCTCGAACAACATCTGGACATTTGGTCAGCAGCACATCGTCTTCGGAAAGATCGAGCGCGAAGAGGAAGCGAAGAAAGAAGAAGCCCTTGCGCGCCGGTCGGCGAACGCACCGGCACCCGGTGCCAAGCCGACCAAGGGGCGCAAGGCCGGCGCTGCCCCGGCTGAGTCGGCGGATACGGATTCCGGTGACGAACCGGCTGGGGACCCGTCGCCGACCGGGGAGGCGTCCACATCCAAGCCGGCTTCCAACGGGCGCACCGGTGGCCCGCCGAATCGGACACCGCGGCCGGGTTCGCGGCCAAAAAAACGTAAACGCTGACCGATGATTGGACAGGAGAGACGATGACTGAGACCGAGGCTCCGGAGGCCGGGCACACTGAGACCCCGCCGGCCCGCAAGGCGGTGCCACTGGAGGACCGCTTGGTGACCGAAGGCGAGATCGCCGGGGACTACCTTGAGGAACTCTTGGACCTGCTCGACTTCGACGGCGATATTGATCTGGACGTGGAGGGCGACCGGGCAATCGTCAGCATCGACGGGGGAGCGGACCTGACGAAACTGGTCGGCCGTCGCGGTGAGGTGCTCGATGCACTGCAGGAACTGACCCGGCTGGCAGTGCATCAGAAGACGGGGGAGCGCAGTCGGCTGATGCTCGACGTGGCCAACTGGCGTGGCCGCCGGCGTGATGAGCTGACCGCACTGGGCGATAAGGTCGCCCGCCGGGTGTTGGATGGTGGCGAGCGTGAGGAGTTGGCTCCGATGACGCCGTTTGAGCGCAAGATCGTCCACGATGCCGTGGCCGCGGTCGACGGGGTGCACAGCGAGAGCGAAGGGGTCGAGCCGGCCCGCCGCGTGGTGATCCTGAAGGATTGAGGACTGAAGTTACATCAATGTAGTTCGGTCCAGCGAGAGGATGTTTCACGTGAAACATGCCGATACGCCGCCCGCGCCACCGACCGCCCGCGGGGTGTTCGGTGATCGACTGGCGACCGCCTCCGCCTACGCCGAACTATTGGCCGGCCCCGGGGTGGAGCGGGGCCTGATTGGCCCGCGGGAGGTCGACCGGCTGTGGGATCGCCACATCTTGAACAGTGCGGCGGTGGCCGAACTCATCGAGCCGGGAAGCCGGGTGGTCGATATCGGTAGCGGCGCCGGCCTGCCGGGGCTAGCGCTGGCGATCGCCCGGCCGGACCTGGTCGTCACCCTCGTCGAGCCGATGAAGCGCCGGACCGACTTCCTTGCGGAGGTGATCGCCAACCTGGGTTTGGAGGTCGATGTGGTCCGTGGCCGGGCAGAGGACGCAGAGCTCCGCAGTCGACTGGCGGGGGCTGATGCCGCGGCCTCCCGGGCGGTCGCGGATTTGAAGAAGTTGACCCGTTGGAGCCTGCCGTTGCTGAGGGTCGGTGGCCGGATGCTGGCCTTGAAGGGCGAACGAGCGCGGGGGGAGGTGGATGAGTGCCGGCCGGCGATGGCCGCGCTCGGAGCCATCGGTATCGAGGTCGTTGAGTGCGGGTCGGGGTACCAGAACCCACCGACGACGGTAGTGGTAGCCGTGCGCGCAGGCCCGGCGGCCAACTCGCGCCGGACCGCGGGGAGCCGGCGGCGGCGCCCGCCCGAGGGGAGACGATCATGAGCGATCCGACCGACGCGAACAGCGGCGATGTTTCACGTGAAACATGGCCACATGCTGACGCGACCGACACCCCGATCGGGGCGGCGGCTGAGCGGGCGATGCAAGTCCTGCACACCGCGACAGGGCAACTCCCACGCCCGAAGCGCCGCCGCATCTTTACCGTCGCCAATCAGAAGGGTGGTGTGGGAAAGACCACCACGGCGGTGAACCTGGCGGCGGCTCTGGCGGTCCAAGGCCTCAAGACCCTGGTAATCGACCTCGATCCACAGGGCAACGCCAGCACCGCGCTGGGCATCTCGGACCGGCAGCCCGGCACCCCCTCCTCCTATGAGGTGTTGCTCGGCGAGATTCCGCTGCACGCGGCGACCCGACAGAGTCCCCACAATGAGCTGTTGTTCTGTGTGCCGGCAACTATCGACCTCGCCGGAGCCGAGATCGAACTCGTCAGTATGGTCGCCAGGGAGAACCGGCTGCGCACGGCGCTCGCCGAGTTGGACCAGCTGGATTTCGACTATGTGTTCATTGACTGTCCGCCGTCGTTGGGCCTACTGACCATCAATGCTCTGGTGGCCGCGCCCGAGGTGCTGATCCCGATCCAATGCGAGTACTACGCGCTGGAAGGGGTCTCCCAGCTGATGAGGAATATCGAGATGGTCAAGGCCCACCTGAATCCCCAGTTGAGTGTCACCACCGTGGTGTTGACGATGTACGACGGCCGAACCAAATTGGCGGATCAGGTGGCCTCTGAAGTCCGGCGGTTTTTCGGCGATACGGTTCTGCGTACTGTCATACCGCGCAGCGTTAAGGTGTCGGAGGCACCCGGGTACAGCATGACGATCATCGATTACGATCCCGGCTCACGAGGCGCCATGAGTTACCTGGACGCCAGCCGTGAGTTGGCGCACCGGCCGGCAGGGAGGCAGTAGTAATGACACAGCGACGCAAGGGTGGCCTGGGCCGCGGGTTGGCATCACTGATCCCGACCAACCCTGCCGAGGGCGGCCATCGGATGGGCGACGCCGCGGCGGATGTCGTCATCGGTGGCCCCGAAGTGGTGGTCGGTGATATCGGTGCCGTGTACCGGGAAATCGCCCCCTCGGATATCGAGCCCAATCCGCGTCAGCCGCGCCAGGTATTCGACGAGGAGGCCCTCGCCGAACTCATGCACTCCATCCGTGAGTTGGGTGTGATGCAGCCGATCGTCGTTCGCGAGTCCGGTGACCGAGCCGGTGCCGCACCGTACCAACTGGTGATGGGGGAGCGACGATGGCGGGCGGCGCAGCAGGTCGGGCTGACCGCCATCCCGGCCATTGTTCGGCAGACCACCGACGACAATTTGCTCCGCGAGGCTCTGCTGGAGAATATCCACCGCGCCCAGCTGAACCCGCTGGAAGAAGCGGCCGCATATCAGCAGCTGCTCGACGAGTTCGAGGTCACCCACGAGGAACTCGCCGATCGCATCGGGCGGTCTCGACCGGTGATCTCCAATATGATCCGGCTGCTGCGGTTACCGGTCGCGGTACAACGCAGGGTCGCGGCGGGAGTACTGTCGGCCGGCCATGCCCGCGCACTGCTGGCCCTGGAGGCCGGCCCGGAAGCCCAGGAGGAACTTGCCGCCCGGATCGTAGCCGAGGGCCTCTCCGTTCGCGCGACCGAGGAGACCGTGACTCTGGCCAACCGGGCAGGTGGCACACCTGCCGGGCCGCAGCGACGCAAGCCTATCCAGATGCCAGGTCTGCAGGATGTCGCCGAGCGGCTCTCCGGAAGCTACGACACCCGGGTCACCGTCAGTCTGGGCAAGCGGAAGGGGAAGATCGTCGTCGAGTTTGGCTCCGTGGAAGATCTACAGCGGATCGTGGGCCTGATGGACCCGTCTGCCGCGTCGTAGGTCCGTACAAGGACACCGGGTAGTTCCGTCACTGTGACTTAATGTGGTTTCGGCGTACCGTGGTTTTACCATCGTCTATGAATCCCCCACCAGCACAAGAGATTTCATCCCGGCGGTCAGCACGGGGCCGGATTCCGGGCGGGGAGCGGGCTGGTCTCCTATCCTGGGAAGGCTGTGCGCGTTCGCACCGCGGGAAAGCCGGGGAGATTAGTGTCCGTTCGCATCAGACCGCTGCGGCTCGAAGGATTCGAGCAGTTGCCCAAGCATGCGCGTCGGTGTGTGTTCTGGGAAGTCGATCCGCAGACCCTGCGTGGGGATAGTCTGCCCGATCCGGAATTCGAAAAAGAAGCATGGCTGTCGATGGTCATGCTCGAGTGGGGGTCATGCGGACAGATCGCCACCTCTGAGACAGGCGAGTCGTCCGACGCCGAAGATCAGCCGTGTCTGGGCTACGTTCTCTATGCGCCCCCCGGCGCCGTGCCGCGGTCCCACCGTTTTCCGACCGGCCCGGTCAGCGCGGACGCGGTGTTACTCACTTCGATGGGGGTCGAGCCGGAACACCCCGACAGCCTCGCGACGCTGCTGATCGGCGAGGTGGTCAATGAACTGGTGAAACGCGGGGTACGTGCGCTGGAGGCGTTCGGCCGCACCCCAGAGGCCGTCGGGTTGCGCGACAGCACGGCCGTCGACCCGCAACTTCAGCCGGCGATTGAGGCACTGGGGGAGTGTTCCTTCGAGGTCTGCATGATCGATGCGGAGTTCCTCTTGGACGTCGGCTTCACCGTCGTTGCACCGCACCGCTACTTTCCACGGCTGCGGCTGGAACTCGATAAGGGACTGGGCTGGAAAGCCGAGGTCGAGGCTGCCCTGGAACGACTGCTGGACAGCGCGCAGTTGGAACAGCCGGTCGGTAGCGCCGCTCGCTGACCGGTACCGGATCAGGCCGGTCGGCCCTGTTCCACCGACTCCTCGTGGGCGAGTAACTCTGCGAAAGTGAAAGTCCCGGTGGGCCGGTCATTCTTGCCGAGCAGGTAGAGCCGTTTCACCGCGGCCAGAATCCCCTCGGCGACCGCGTCCCGGCATTCCCGGGTGGCCAGCATGGACCGGTCGTTCGGGCTGCTGATGTAGCCGACATCGACCTGTACTGTCGGCATCCGGGTCAGCCGGAGCAGATCCCAGGTCCGGCCATGAGTGCGGCAATCGCGTAATCCGGTGCGCGCCACGACTTCCCGCTGAAGAAAATCAGCGAGGTTTCGTCCGATCGTGGATACCGATCCGTGCGGGCTACCGAAGTAGAACGAGGCTACGCCACTGGCCGAGGGGCTGGGCTGCTGTTCGAAGCGCAGGCTGATCATCAGGTCCGCACCGACGGTGTTGGCCGTTGCCGCCCGCTCGGCGTCCCCCGGGCTGTAGTTGACCGGCCGGGACAGGAAGGTCTCCATGCCGATCGCCGTCATTCGACCCTCCAACCGGCTGCCGAGATCCCACAGGATGTCGGCCTCGCTCATCGGGCCCTGCGGCCCGCTCACGATCTGACCGGGGTCACTACCGCCCCGGCCCGGGTCGATGATGATCCGTTTGCCGGATAGTCGGGGCCCGGACCGTCGGACGTGCTCCTCTTCGCGGATGGCATGCAGTGAGCCGCCGGTGACACGGGATCCGAGGAAATACAGGGAGCGCAGCGTATCCGGTCCGCAGATGCCGTCCGGAGCGAGTCCGTACTCGCGCTGATAGGACATCAGGCCGTTATGCGTCTGGAGGCCGAAGTAGCCGTCGACCAGGGCGGTGTAGAACCCGAGATCCTGCAATCGGGACTGCAATGTCGCCACATCGTCGCCGTACATCGGCGCGCCGAACTGGTGGGCCAGAGTGCGTGCGCCCAGGCGGTACGACGCCTCCCGCAGCGCCCGGTTGGTTGCCTCTCCAACGATCCCGTCGACCCGCAGTCCGCGACGTTGTTGGAACGCCCGAACTGCGTGGTCGAGATCGTCGTCGAAGTAATCCAGCGCAACCTGCTTCCCGGTAATCAGGTTCTCATCGGGACCGTCCAGCAATCCCAGCGCCCCCAGTGAGGTCCGGATTTCCACCACCGCAGCGCCACGGTCACCGAGGCGGAAGGTGTCGCCGCCGGCGCCACAGTGGCTCCGCGCAGCATCGCCGTGGCCGTGGCCGGAACTCGACATGATGAGGATTCTCTCAGAAGACCGGCGTTTTCAGGAAACTGATCGGCCGGGACCGGCGATAACGAATTCGTCTCTGCCGTCGATCCGGCCGGGGAACATCCGGCCGGTTACAGAACGTCGGCGAGTTCACGCAGCAACGCCGATTTGCTCTTCGCCCCGACGATGCGTTTCACCGCCTTCCCGTCTTTGAACAGGATGAGGGTGGGGATCGACACAACCTGAAGGTCGCGTGCGACACCCGGGTTCGCGTCAACGTCCACCTTAGCCACGGTCAGCGAGCCGGCCTTCTCCGTGGCGATCTCCTCCAGGACGGGGGCGACCATCCGGCACGGGCCGCACCAGGCGGCCCAGAAGTCCACCAGCACCGGTGTCGTGCTGGCCAGCACCTCATCGGCGAAACTGGCATCGGAGACGGTGACGGTACTCATTGATTGGCTCCAATCATCGTGGCGGCGTCGGTGTCATGTTTTTCGGCCAGCCAGCGCTCGGCGTCGATCGCGGCCGCGCATCCGCTGCCGGCGGCGGTAATGGCCTGCCGGTAGGTGTGATCCACCAGATCGCCGGCGGCAAATACCCCGGGCAGGGAGGTGGCGGTGCTGCCGTTCTCGACCAGCACATACCCCTCGGCGTCCATATCGACCGCACCCCGGACCAGTTCGGAGCGCGGGTCGTGGCCGATGGCGATGAACACCCCGGTGACGGCAAGCGTGGATTCCTCCCCGGTGACGGTGTTGCGAACCCGCAGTCCGGTCACGGTGCCGTCACCCTCCACGGCCAGCACCGCGGTGTTGGTGACGAAGGTGATCTTGTCGTTGCTGCGGGCACGCTCCAGCATGATCTTCGAGGCCCGGAACTCATCGCGGCGGTGCACGAGTGTGACGCTGCGGGCGAACCGGGTCAGGAAGGTGGCCTCCTCCATCGCCGAGTCGCCGCCGCCGATCACGGCGATATCCTGCTCTTTGAAGAAGAATCCATCGCAGGTGGCGCATGAGCTCACCCCGCGGCCCAGTAGTTCCTGCTCCCCGGGAACGCCGAGATAACGGGGAGCGGCACCCATCGCCAGAATCACCGCTTTGGCCCGGTAGGTTTCACCGCCGGCGGTGACCACCTGTTTGACCGGTCCGTCCAGCGATACCGATTCCACATCCTCCATCTGCAGATCCGCACCGAAACGCAGGGCCTGTTCGCGCATCTCGTCCATCAGTTCCGGCCCGGTGATTCCGGAACGGAAGCCGGGATAGTTCTCCACCTCGGTGGTGGTCATCAGCGCGCCGCCGAAGGAAGTGCCCTCGAAAACCAGCGGCTCCAGCTCGGCGCGCGCGGCGTAAATGGCCGCCGTATAGCCGGCTGGCCCGGAGCCGATGACGATTACGTCGTTCACGGAGTTGTGGTCAGGCATATCGGCCTTTCTGAACAGGTCACTCACCCCACGTCAAACAACAGGGTAGGCGGGTCTGTTCCCGGGCGCGCACCCGAGCCCACTGACTCCGGACCTTGCTGCCGGGCCAGGCCCGCGCCATCAACGGCCCCGGCGGTCGGGGGTGCGACGGTCATCGACTGAGCGCTGCGAGGGGTACTGCTCGTTGAGCCCAGGGTGGCCAGGCCGGCGGCTGTCGCCAGTCCGAGGGCTGCGAGCGCCGCGGCCGTGCCCAGTACGCAGGCGAGCAACCGTCCAGGGGGAGGAGCCGGGCGCGCGGCATGAGCCGGCCGGGTCCGCGCCACCGAGCCGGTGACGGTGTGCCCGGGTGTTCGCTGAGTCACCCGATCAGTGTGCCGGTTCATCCCGGGGCCGGGCTACCCAGCAACAGGGCGAGCCGCGCGCGGGCGCGCGCACAGCGGCTCTTGACGGTTCCCTCGGCGATACCGAGCAGCGCCGCGGCTTCGGCCACCGAGTAGCCGTGCATATCGACCGCGATCACCGCAGCCCGTTGCGCGACGGACAGTTGCGACAGCGCCTGCCGGACCACGATCGCGGTCTCCACCTCGCCGGTGCGGTCGCCGACTGAAACCACCGCATCATCCTCGAGCGGCGCGGTCGGCCGGATCACTGTGCGGCGCAACCGGTCCCGGCAGGCATTCAAGACGATCCGGTGTAACCAGCTACTCACCGCAGCATCGTGCCGGAAGGATCCGGCCCCGCGGTGCGCCGCCAGCATGGCCTCCTGGACCGCGTCGTCGGCGTCTTCGACGCTCTGGCTACGTCGCCGCGCCAAACGGTACAGCTGGGTTCGATGACGGCTGAACAATTCGGCGAAGGCGAACCGGTCCCCGGCGAGATGCGCATTGAGAAGGTCGGCGTCGGAGCGGACCGACCCGAGATCGGTGGCAGGGTGTGGCACACCGCGGACGTTAGCCAGCCGAACGCCGACCGGCACTTCACCCGCAGGGTCAGGAAGCTGCCCGGACGCTGATCTCGGAGACGTCGGTGCGACTCTCCCCCCCGGTCTTGCCCAGGGTGGAGATCCAAACCAGCAGGTAGGAAGTGGGTTCGCCGCTCGGTACCGCGATGGTGTTCGTGCCGGGTTTGAGCACGGTGGGTCCAGTCAGCAGGGTGGTGTCGTCGAGGCTGTCCGGGCTGGGGGAATTAGCCGATCGGATCTCCACCTGGGTTCCCGTGCTGGATACCGCGATCGTCACACTTCCCACGTCGGTGTCCTGGGGCAGTTGCAGCATGAGCCCGACCCCGTTCTTGAAGGCCGGGAACGGCACCGAATCGGAGTAGGTGTCGGTCGGCCACACCGTCGACGGATCGCCGTCGATGGCCAGCCCCGCCAGATCGGGTGCGTCCGCTCCTCCCTCAGGGGAGAACACCGTCGCCGCAACGGGTTTGACAACGTCCCCGGCACCCTCGGCGGTGGCCGAGGTGGTGGTATTCAAGCCCAGCTTGTCACCTTTGAGACTGCCGCCGCCGTCCCCGAAGATGTTGCCGAGAAACGAGGCCAGCACGATCAGCGCGATGGCCAGGATGGCGGCCGCGATGCCACCGCCGATGAGCAGGTTGCGCCGGCGCAGGGCCTCGGCCTCCGGATTTCGCTCGCGGGGCGGCGTCGGCCCCGCCGGCGGAGCTGCAGCGCTGACCGGTTCGAGGAGATCTGTGCGGTCGGCCGCCGCGGTGGCCTGCTGCAACAGGTGCAGCAGGGTGGGCGCGGTACTGATCCCGCCGCCGGGTTCGACCGCGCGTACCGCCGCCGTAGAAATCTGGAAGGGGATGGCAGCGTCGATGCTCCGGGGTTCGACGGGCTGTCCCGACGGGTCGGTGTCGGCGGGCCGCAGCCCGCTCGGGGTGCCTGACTCCGGCAGCGGCCAACGATCGACGAGCAGCGCGTAAAGGGCCGCCCCGATACCGCGAACATCGTCGGCGGGCGTCGCGTCGGCAAGGGTGGCCGGGAAGGCCAGTGTCACGTCACCGTCGATACTGACCCGGATCCGGCTGGGATGGTCCACCGACAGTGCTACCCCGGCCCGGTGGGCCCCATCAGCCGCGGTGGCAAGTGACTGGATCGCCCGGGCCCCACCCAGGGCGGAGGGGGAGGTCCCGGCGACCTCGCGCAGCGAACCCCCGCGGATCCACTCCGCAACGATCAGCCCGCTGCCGTTGCTGATCGTCGTGGCGTCGAGCACCCGGGCCAGCCCGGGCCGTTCGACCTGGCTGAGCCGCTGGGTACGGGCCAGAATTTCCCCGACTTCGGCGTCGGAAAGCCGCCGATCGGGGTCGACGAGGGTCAGCGCGACCTGCCGATCCAGTGAGGTGTCCAGCGCCTGCCAGAACTGCAGGCCGGATGGACCGCCGTGTAGCACCAGCAGCCGATACCGGCCGTTGGCGATGGTCGCGCCGGGGCCGACGGCCAGTCCGGGCCGGTCCGCGCGGTGTTCGGCCCGATCGGAGGTACGGCTTTGCGGCCCGCCGGGGACATCGGGTTCGAACTCGTCGGCGAACTGTCTCGGAATTTTTGCCGTGGCGTCTTCGGGAGGCCCGGCGGCCGGGGTACCCGGGGGTTGATCGCTCAGCTCCGGTCCTTTCCCCTTGGGTTTTCCGGCGGGCTGCGCCGGTTTGCCAGCCTTAGGGTACGTGACAGGAGGATGCTCTTGGGGCAGGTGTGAGTCCGTTTCCAGGCCCGGGTCGCGGGTACCACCCAGCCGACGCCGCACCGCGGCACTGGCCGCCAGGGCGTCGGGGACCCGGGTGGCCAGCATGACCGCCGCCATGACGGGGAACATGACCGCCGCCAGGATCAGCAGCCGGAGCATGGAGCCGGCCCCGCCGCCACGACCGGTCAGCGATTCGGCCAGCCCGAATGCGCGGTCGACACCGATCGCGGTCAGGCCCGCCAGAAGAGCGGCACCCGCGGTTCCCGCAACCGTGCGGTTAACCGCGCCGTCGAGCAGATGGCCGCCCGGCGGCCGCAATGACCGTCGCAGCAGCAGGTGACCCAGTACCGCCCCGGCCACGAATCCGATCCCGTTGGCCGCGCCCAGGTATCCGGCGACCAGCTCTGGGTTGTCGGTCACCCGCGGCGCCAGCAATGAGGCCACGATCTTGACGGCGGTGATGACGACGATGATCAGAATCGGCGTCCAGGGTTCGTCCCGCGCGTAGAACACCCGCAGCTGGAGCAGCACCAGCGCATAGGGGATCAACGTGAACGCCGACAGTGAGATCGCGATACCGAGGTAGTTGGCGTCGACCTCGCCGAACTTGCCGTAGGCGAACAACGCGCTGCCGATAGCCGGCCCGCCCACCGTCATCACCGCCACCACCGGGATCAGTGTCACCAGGGTCAGGCGGGTCGCCAGCGAAACATCGGCCAGGACCGCGGGATTGTCGTCGGCAGCAGCATTGCGGCTCAGCCGGGGCATGACCACCGTCAGGATCGTCACACCGATCATGCCGAACGGCAGTTGCAGCACCAGCCAGGCGTAGGCATAGATCGCCGGACCGGATGCCGCTGCGGTACTGGCGATCTGATTGCCCACCACCAGCCCCACCTGGCTGATCAGTACGTAGAGCACCATGGCCGCCGCCATGGTCCCGAATCGCTTGAGTCGGTCATCGATACCCCACAGCGGGCGGAGACTGATCCGACGGGCCCGGATCGCGATCAGCAGCACGGCTGCCTGCGCGACCACCCCGAGTGTGGTGCCGATACCGAGTACCAGCAGTTTGGCGTTACCCATCCGCACCGGGTCGACCGAAAGTTCGCCGGGCACAATCAGATACAGCCCCAGGGTCGCTATGGCCACGACATTGTTGACCACCGGCGCCCAGGCGGGCGGGCCGAAAACATTGCGGTTGGTCAGGATCGCCATGAACACCGATGTCAGGCCGTAGAAGATGACCTGTGGCAGCAGCAGATAGGCGAAGGCGGTCGTCAACGGCTGGTTGACTTTCGGGTCGTCGCCCAGCATCAGCCGCACCAGCAGCGGGGCGGCCGCAACCGACAGCACCGTCGCCAGCACCAGCAGGGCGGTGGCCAGTGTGACCAGCCGCCGCACGAATGCCGCCCCGCCGTCGCTGTCATCGCGCTCGGCACGGGCCAGGACCGGGACGAAGATGGCGGTGAAAGTGGCCTCGAGCACCAGCGCGGCGATCATGTTAGGCAGCTGATTGGCCACCGTGAACGCGCTGGACAGCGCGGCGCCGAGAATGGCGGCCAGCAGCACGATGCGGACGAAGCCCGTGACCCGGCTGACCAAGGTGGCCATCGCCATACCCCACGACCGGGAGACCACGGCCGCATCGGATAACTCCTCGCGGGTCGGCCGGGTTCGCGGCTCCGGTCCAGAGGCCGCGGTCATCGGTGCGTCCGCCTCGCGACCGGGGGCGGGTCGAGGTCGGCCCGGTCGGGTTGGCCCCGGAAGCGGTGGTACAGCCGCCGGCCGACCAGAACGGTCAGTACCACCCCGCCGATCAGGGTGATGGTGAACAGCAGTTTGCCGTAGGCATTGGAGTGCACCGAAAGCCGAACCTGTTCACCGAGTTGCAGTCCGCCGGGGGTGCGCAGCGTGATGTCCACCGCGACGCGCTGGGTGAGGTGAACCTCGACCGGTACCCGCAGGGGAAGGTAGCCCGGTGGCAGCACCTGTTCCCCGATGTCGGTGACGGTCATTCCCGGCGGCGCGTCGACCTGCAGCCGCACCCGGATCGGTACGGCCAGGTCGTTGCGCAACGCCAGGGGCAAGGCGCTGCGCTCGGTGGCCAGGGTGTAGGAGTCGCCGGGGTTGACGATGGTCACGCCCCGGAACAGGTCCTCGACGGTGCCGGCGACGACGGCCAGCCGCTGGCGGGCGAGGTCGTTTCGGCGGTCGGGCGGCTCGGTCTGGCTCAGCGCCCTCAGCATGTCCTCCCGCAGTGGTGCGGTGTACTGCAGGCCGGTCAGTCCGGTCCGGGGGTCGGTGGCCAGTGCGGCGTCCAGCCCGGACAGCCGGTTCACCGACGAGC
This sequence comes from uncultured Mycobacterium sp., assembly GCA_964555915.1. Classification (GTDB taxonomy): domain Bacteria; phylum Actinomycetota; class Actinomycetes; order Mycobacteriales; family Mycobacteriaceae; genus Mycobacterium. Next base: position 29,026 of record CAZKUK010000008.1, on the reverse strand, counting down.
GGATGCTGTCGACGACATCGTCGTCAAACCGGCCCCGCGGATCGGTGGGCAGTCCGGGTGGGGGCTGATCGGAGGGCGGGACCGCCGCCGATTCGGCGATCACCGCCGCCAGCGGCCGTGGTGTGGCCAGGCCGGCGCGGATCAGATTGGCCAGGGCTGCCAGCATGGCGCGAGCATCGTCGGGCTGCGGACCCCACTTCAGCGGGGGGAGCAGAATCTGGGTGCGCGGTTCGGTCTCGGGTTGAAGGGTCCGCCACACCATCGCCGCCACCGCGTCCTGGCGGCGCGCGACCGGGGAGTCGCGGTCCACTGCAACGCTGAGACTCTCGTCCAGGTAGCCCGGTATCGCGGGGTCGGTTCCCACCCCGGCCAGTGCGGCCCCGACAGCGGGGTCGAATGGCGCCATCACGACCCGCGGGGAGATCCGCCGGACCGTCAGGTCCGCGGTGGCCGGACCGCCGGATTCGGCCGCGGCGATCGCGACCGTCGGTTCCTGGCGGTCGAGCAGCTCGGCGGCGGCTGCGGTCAACGGGCCGTCCCCGAGCAGGGTGGCTCCCCGGACGGAGGTGACACCGAGAATCCGGTCGACGATATCGGCGGCGTTGGCGACCGCCGCCGCGCTGAGCACGGGACTGCCGATCCGATACAGCGCGGCGAGATCGGCCTGCGCGTACGGTGTCGCCGCGACGCACATCCGACGGGCCAGTGCGCGCAATCGGTCGAGCCACCCGACCGCGGCCGCCTGGCCGGTACCGGGGTGTGCCTCGGTGCCGAGCCCGTCGGGTGCGTCGGCCACCACATAACCGGCGGTCATGGCGTTGACGGTGACCAGCAGATCGGGATCGATGGCCAGACACAGCGCCCGGTCGATCCCGGATCCCGGGTCGACCGCGCCGGGTTCGGTGGCGAACTCCGCCGCGCCGAGCAGCGTGTCGAGGCGGCCGCCCGCGGCCAGCGAGACGGCGAGGTCGTCGTTCATCAACCGGACCGGGGTGGTGCCGCCCGGCACCCCGGGAGCCAGCCGGGGTTTATCCGCCAGCGGCCACAGCAGGGTCATCGCGACCGGGTTGGCGGTATCGGGCGCCACCACATCGGTGACCGGGTTGGCGCCCGTATCGGCCGGATCGGCCGGAACCCCGGTGACGGGCAGCAGGAACCGGGCCTGGTCGAGGGAGGCGACGACGCCGTCGGCCGGGGTGCCGTTGATATTGACCAGGACCGGGTAGACGCCGGGCAGGTCGATGCCCAGCGAGGGTTGCGGGCCGGTGCGGATCGGGACGGAGAACTGGAATCCGGCGGCCTGGCCGCGGTCGAGATCCGCGGCGACCCGAATGAAGTCGCCGACCCCTTCAAATCCACCGCCGACGGCGAGGCTGGTCCGCAATGCCGCCGCCGACGTCAGCGCCGGTCCCTGCTCCAGCCGGGCCATGACATCCCGCACCGGACGGTCACCGGTGTTGGTCACCGTTCCGGTCACGGTGACGGTGGGATCACTGGAGGTGGTCACCACATCCGGGGTGACACTGTCCAGCCGGACCGTCAGCGGTGCCGCCGGCTCCGGTTCCGCACCCGCCCCGGGCAGGATGCCGTGGACGGCGCCCTGGAAGGTCAGCGGCAGAATCAGCAATCCCAGGACAGCGATGATCCGCAGCAGCCGGCGCGGTGACACGCGGCGAACCTCAGCCGTTCGTCCGGCGGCCGCCGGACTCGCCGCCCCGGGCGGGACGGGTGCGGGAGTGGGTCTGGGGTTGCCGCCGGGGCACCGACGGCGGCAACGGCGGCAGAGCTGCGGGGCCATCGGACTGCAGCAGTTCGAGCAGCTCGTGGGCCACACCCGCCAGGCGCCGCTCGTCGGCATAGGCCAACCGGTCGGGAAGCTCGGTTACCGGCACCCAGGCCACTTCGGTGACTTCGACATCCTCATCGCTCAGTTCGCCACCGGAGAACCGGAGAAGGTAGTGGTGGACGGTCTTGTGCACGCGCCGGCCCTCGGTGACGAACCAGTAGTCGATACTTCCCAGCGCGGCCAGCACATGCCCGTGGATTCCGGTCTCTTCGGCGACTTCCCGGATGGCGGTCTGCTCGGCGGTTTCGCCCTGTTCGATATGACCTTTCGGCAGCGACCACAGCATCCGGCCGCGCCGGTCGACACGACCGATCAGCGCGGCGAGCTGCTCCTCGCGGGGCCGGTCGACACCATCGATGACCAGCCCCCCGGCGGAGGTCTCGTGTACGGTCCGCAACCGCTGACTCGGGCGCCGGCGCGGGCGCTCGGGGCGCGGGGCGGCCGCTTTCGGGGGGTCGGGCCGATCAGCGGCGGCCGACGCGGTGTCGGGGGCGTTCGGTGCTGAGTCATCCCGGGCCGGAGCCTCGGGCGGGGTGGAGTCCGCGCGGCGGCCACGGCGCCGACCGCGACGCCGTCGTGGCCTGGCCCGCTCGCCCTCCGACATCCAAGCGATTTTAGCTGGCGCGGATGAGGTGATCCTGGGCGCACTCGCCGCCCGCGGCGACAGGGGGAGCACTAGGCTCACCGGACGTGCCTGAAGCCAGCCCCGAGGATGAACTGCGAGTCCGGGCAGCCGTCGAGCTGCATCGGCAGGCCCCGCTGCTGCGTGAGCTGGGCGGGATCTTCCAGGCCGCCGGATATCAGCTGTTCCTGGTGGGCGGGAGCGTGCGCGATGCGGTCCTGGGCCGGTTGACCACCGACCTGGACTTCACCACCGATGCCCGACCGGATGCCGTTGTCGCGATCACACGGCAGTGGGCGGATTCGTTGTGGGACACCGGTATCGACTTCGGCACAGTAGGTATCGGCAAGGCCGGTCAGCGACTGGAGATCACCACCTTCCGTGCCGACAGCTACGATCAGGTTTCGCGAAATCCCCGGGTGTGCTTCGGTGACCGGCTCGAGGATGACCTGATCCGCCGCGATTTCACCGCCAACGCGATGGCGGTCCGCGTCACCGCGGAAGGCCCGGGGGAGTTCCTGGATCCATTGGACGGGCTGGCGGCGGTATCCCGCGGCGTCCTGGACACCCCGGCCGAGCCGGCGCTGTCGTTCGGTGACGATCCGCTGCGGATGCTGCGTGCCGCGCGGTTCGTCTCTCAGTTGCAGTTCACCGTCGCCGACCGGGTCCTCGAGGCCATCACCGCGATGGCCCCGCAGCTGTCCCGGATCACTGTCGAGCGGGTCGCCGTGGAGTTGGACAAGATGCTGCTCGGCACCGATCCGGTCGCCGGTATCGAGCTGATGGTGCGTACCGGGCTGGGTGAGGTGGTGCTGCCGGAGATCGGCGCGATGCAGATGGCCATCGATGAACACCATCAGCACAAGGATGTCTACCAGCACTCATTGACGGTGTTGCGGCAGGCGATATCCCTGGAGGAGCCCGGCCACAGTGATCTGGTGCTGCGCTGGGCCGCGTTATTGCATGACATCGGCAAACCGGCCACCCGACGGCACGAACCCGACGGTGGGGTCAGCTTCCATCATCACGAGGTGGTGGGCGCGAAGATGGTGCGTAAGCGGATGCGGGCGCTGAAGTATTCCAAACAGATGACCGATGACGTATCCCAGTTGGTCTACCTGCACCTGCGGTTCCACGGCTACGGGGAGGGCCGCTGGACCGATTCAGCGGTCCGGCGCTACGTGGCCGACGCCGGTCCGTTGCTGCCCCGGCTGCACAAATTGGTGCGTGCGGACTGCACCACCCGGAACCGGCGGCGCGCGGCGGCGCTGCAGTCCAACTACGACAGCCTGGAATCCCGGATCGCTGAGTTGGCGGCCAAGGAGGACCTCGCCCGGATCCGCCCGGACCTGGACGGTAACGAGATCATGGCGCTGCTGGGCATCCCGGGCGGACCGCAGGTCGGCGAGGCGTGGAACTATCTCAAGGGTCTGCGGATGGAACGGGGTCCGCTGTCCCGCGAGGAGGCCACCAGCGAGTTGCTGGCGTGGTGGAACGCCAAGGGCGGCAGCGGCGTCGAATAGTCCATGGACTACTGCCTGGATGCCGGGGACGGGACGGCGTCGATATGGACCGGGAACCAGGATTTCGACCTCGACGGCGACTTACTCCCCGACGGGGTGCGTCTCGATATCGACGGGGACGGCGTTTTCGACGATGTACTGACCGACCTCGACGGGGACGGACTGGCCGACCATGCGGTGCTCGACCTCGATGATGACGGCATCCCGGAGGCCCGCTACGCCGACGACGGATCGGGCCGCTGGGATGTGGAGGGCGGGGCTGCCGGTCAGCCATTGCGCTGGTTCGACCTCAACGGCGCAGAACATACCGGTCCGGCGGCCGATATCGACGGCGACGGCATGATCGACCGGCTCGTCGACGTCGACCGCGACGGTCTGGCCGACCGGGCTTTGAGCAGTGACGGGCTGTCGAGCATGGGCTATGTCGATATCGACGGCGATGGCCGCTGGGACATCACCCTCATCGACAGCGATGGTGATGGTGCCGCCGACGGTGCCGGCCGGCCGTAACACCGAGTGTTCGGGCGGCCCGATTTACGGGCCGGATTCCGGCGGTGTGAGCACGCTCGGCGAACCGTTCACCGGCCCGCGCCGGGCGGGCCGGCGAACGCCTGCGCGATGTCCAGCCATGTCTCGGCATCCGGCCCGATGGCGGCGAGGTTGAGGCCGGCCCGCGCCCGCCGCTGGGTGACCAGGTAGCAGAAGTCCGGTGCCGAGCCGCTGACCCGTTGCACGGCATCCTCGGGCCCCCAGGTCCACCGCTCGCCGCCGGGTGCCTCCAACTCCACCCAAAACGGCTCGGCCGGCGGGACCAGGCCGTGTACGACGAAGGCGAAGTCGCGGGTCCGGACCCCGAGGTGGGCGATCGACTTCAGCCGTCCGGACGGGGCGACGGCCACCCCGAGCGCGTCGGCGACATCGAGGCCGTGCGCCCAGGTCTCCATCAACCGGGCGGTGGCCATTGAGGCCGCGCTCATCGGTGGGCCGAACCACATCAGTTTGCGGCCGGACGGGACCGTGCGCAGCGCGGTATGCAGCTCGTCGCGGGTGCGGCGCCAGTCGGCCAGCAGCGCGGCCGGGGGCAGGGCGGCCAATTCCGCGGCGCGGTCGTCGACGAAAGTGGTGATGCTGGCCTGTGCGCCGGTGAGGAGCTCGCCGAACGCGGCCTCGTCGGTGATCGATATCAACGCCACCCGGTCGGTCCACAGCAGATGCCCGATCTGATGGGCGATGGTCCATCCGGGTGCCGGGGTCATCAGAGCCCAGTCCTCGGCGGGCAGCTCAGCGATCCTGGCGTCCAGGTCGGCACTTTCGGCGATCAGATCCTCGACGATCGGACTGGTGGGTGTCATGGGGCTGAGCATAAGTCGCCGGAAATCGGCGCGCCCGGGCCGGCTCAGGCCGGCTCAGGCCGCTTAGGCCGCTTAGGCCGGCGCAAGCGGTCGTCTGCCGACGGCGGCATGAACGGCGACGCCAACCAGGTAGATCAGCGACCCGGCCAACGCCAGCGGTGCCGACCGGCCGTCCGGCGGGATCACCGCGGCCGCCGCGGTCACCGCGAGGATGAACGACATCCAGAACAATGCGTCCTGGACGGCGAAGACGTGACCCCGCAGCGTGTCGGCGACGTCGATCTGCATGGCGGTGTCGGCACACAGTTTGACCATCTGACCGGCCAGCCCGAGGAAGAACCCGCACAGCACCATCACCGTCAGGTTCAGCGTCGCACCGGCCAACTGGACCAGGGCCGCGCACACCAGAGCCAGGTTGGCGGTGGCGTACCGACCCCATCGCCGCACCGCAGCCGGGGTCAGCACGTTGGCCAGGAAGGATCCGGTGCCGGTGGCGGCGACGAAGACCACTGCGGTACCCAGTCCGGCAAAGCCGTCTGCTCCGGTGTGCCGGACGATCACCAGCACCAGAAGCGAGTTGATGCCGAACACCATCCGGTGGGCGGCCAAACCGGACAGCGTGGCCGCCACGGACGGGGTCTCGGCGACCGTGCGAACCCCGTCGGCCCATCCGGTGGCGACCGCGAAGAACACCGAACCGTTCGCCCCGGTGTGGTCGGGCCCGAGTGCACCGCGGCGGAAGCGCACCGACAGCGCCAGCGCGATCGCACCCGGGATCGCCACCAGCAGGATCACCACCGCGGCGGCGCTGTCCCCGGAACCGAGGATCCAGCGCGGCAGCAGCATGAAATTGGCGCCGAGAAACGTGGCGGTGGCCCCCGTCGCGGTGGCCACCGAGTTCATCGTCACCACCCGCGGACGTGGCACCACATGCGGGAGCGCAGCCGACAGCCCGGACGTCACGAAGCGGCTGAACCCATTGACGATCAGCGCACCGCACAGCACGAACAGGTCGCGGGCCCCGGCCGCCAGCATCGCCGCGACGCCGAGAACCACAATCAGCCGGGCCGCATTGGCGACGATGAGAACCACCCGCCGGTCCCACCGGTCGAGCAGCGCACCAGCGAAGGGGCCCAGCAGTGAATAGGGCAGGAACAGCACCGCGAACGCGGCGGCCACCGCCCACGGGTCCGCGGCTCGTTGCGGGTTGAACAACAGGCCCCCGGCCAGACCGGCCTGAAACAGCCCGTCGCTGAACTGGGCCGCGGTGCGTAGCTCGAGTAGCCGCCAGAAATCCGGCAGACCGCGTACCGATCGCCACAGCGAGCCGCCGACGCGATCGTGAACCACCGGCTCACAGTACAAACATCGCACCGGCCCGGAGCTTTCCAGGACGCCGACATGCCATGATGGTCAGGTGGCGCAATCGGAGGATCCCGACGATTTCATCGCGCCCGCGGCGAACCGGGTGCGGGCGGGAACGCTGCTGCTAGCCAACACCGATCTGCTGGAGCCGACGTTCCGACGCAGCGTCATCTACGTCGTAGAACACAACGACGGCGGCACCCTGGGTGTGGTGCTCAACCGCCCCAGTGAGACCGCGGTCCACAACGTGCTGCCGCAGTGGGCGGACCTTGCCGTCAAGCCCAAGACGATGTTCGTGGGCGGTCCGGTCAAACGCGATGCCGCACTGTGTTTGGGCACGCTGCGGATCGGTGCGGAACCGGCCGGGATGGCCGGGTTGCGCCATATCGCCGGCCGCATTGTCATGGTCGACCTCGACGCCGACCCCGAACTCATCGGGTCGGTGGTCGAGGGGGTGCGCGTTTACGCCGGGTACTCGGGGTGGACCATCGGCCAGCTGGAGGGCGAGATCGCGCGGGACGACTGGATCGTGCTGTCGGCCCTGCCTTCAGATGTGCTGGTGCAGCCCCGAACGGACCTTTGGGCGCGAGTGATGCGCCGTCAGCCGCTGCCGATGTCGTTGCTGGCAACTCATCCGATCGATATCAGCCGTAACTGAGCTCCGCCCCGGGCCGCACGCCCGCGCCCGCCCCGCGGCGAGGGTGCGTGTCGGTACGCCGACACGCCGCAAACGCGGACACTATGCGCACGCTCGGCGCCGTGAATCGTTGGGAGTCGCTACGAACCGCACAACTTGGCGCAGCCGCCACACCCGCTACCCGAACCGCAGCCGCCGGTAGCCTCCCGGCGCGCCGCGAACCGGGCACCCTGCCAGGATGCGGCCGCGATGGTTCCAACCGCTCCGGCTGCGCCGGCGATCAGTCCGATCAGCCCGATCGGCGACGGTGCCGCCAGGCCGCAGATCCCGCCGGCGGCCAGCATCACCGCCGCGGCGACCTGCGGCGGTGCCACCGAACGCAACACCTGCCCGGTGAGGTCCGTGGCCGGGGTCCGGGTCAGGGTCCACAGGCCGGATCCGCCGATCAGGACGGCAAGAACCAGACACGCCACTGCCCCGAAAACCATGGCCCTCACAATACGAGCCGCGGCCCTCCGGGCGAAAGACGAGCCGCGGCCCTCCGGGCGAAAGACGAGCCGCAGCCCTCCGGGCTAAAGCGCGGGCTGGGTGGCCACTGCCGGGCCGGCCGCAGGAGCATCGACCTGCGGGACGACCGGCGGGGCGGGGGGTATCGACGGTGCCGACGATGCCCGGGCCGCCGCGCCCGGCACGCTCACCCGGAAGCCGTTCAGAATCCCGTCGGTGGCGGTGCCGGTGGCGACCGCCTGGCTGGCCGACGTCGTCACCGACAGCGATAACAGGTAATGGTCGGATCCGGACTTGGCGATCACATAGCGCCGGGAGGTGTTCAGCGTCAGGTCGCCGTCACGGTAGGTGCCGTCGATCTTCGAGGACGGGAATCCCCCGAAATCGGCCATCGACGCCGCGGTGGACTGCCAGGCGAACAATTTCTGGCTGTCGACATAGCCGTGGCTGATGGCCTCCCGGGGGTTGAAGTCTCCGACCAGTTTGTAGACCAGCAGCTGGGCATTGGAGGTGTAGAGGCCGTCGCCGCCTTTCCGGTCGGCGATCACGCTGAACGCATCGGGGACATTCGGGTCCGGTACCACGCTCCAGCCGGTCGGCACCGGCAACACGATGTTCAGGGCGGTGAACCCGGCCGCTTTCTGGGGCTCCATTTCCACCCCCTGTTCCTTGAGGAATTCACCAATGGTGCCCGAGGTGGCCGGTGGCAGCGCTTGTGCGGCGGGCGCAGCCGGGGCGGCCGTGGTGGGTTGTGCCAGCGGGGCGGCCTCAGGCGTGACCGTGACGGTTTGGGTCACCGTCGCCGGGGCGGGCCCCGGCGGCGCGGGCAGGACCGGCTCGGCTGAGGCGCTCGCGCCGGCGAAGCCGAAGACGGCCGCCGATCCGGCGGCCACACCTCCGAGCACCACCCGCCAGTTACGGGTAATCCTGTTCATTGGTTCAGTCCTTTTCGCACGATCGGGACGCCCGGTTTCGGCGCTGAGCAGCCCGCTGTCCGATCCGACTGTATCCAGGTCAGGGGCCGGCACCCAGCGTTGGAACCGACCTGGAACCAACCTCTGACCGGCCCGGAACGCAACCGATACCGCGCCGTTGCCTATCCGGCGCCGGGGATACCCTGTCTGCGTGACCGAGACGCCGACTGCCAGCACCGACGGCCGCGGACCGGCCGAATCCGACGCGCCGCGGTTTCGCTACACCGCGCAGTTGGCCGGCCGGATCGAGCAACGGTGGCAGGACAACTGGAATCGATGGGGCACCTTCAACGTGCCCAATCCGGTGGGCTCGCTCGCGCCCCGTGACGGCACAACGGTGCCTGCCGACAAAATGTTCGTCCAGGACATGTTTCCCTACCCCTCCGGCGAGGGTCTGCATGTGGGCCATCCCCTGGGCTATATCGCCACCGACGTCTACGCCCGCTATTTCCGGATGAACGGCCGCAATGTTCTGCACGCGTTGGGTTTCGATGCGTTCGGGCTGCCCGCCGAGCAATACGCTGTGCAGACCGGCACCCACCCCCGCATCCGGACCGAGGCCAATATCGTCAATTTTCGCCGTCAGCTCGGCCGGTTGGGGCTGGGCCACGACCAGCGCCGCAGCTTCTCCACAACCGACGTCGACTTCTACACCTGGACGCAGTGGATCTTCCTGCAGATCTACAACGCCTGGTTCGACCCGAAGCAGAACAAAGCCCGGCCGGTCAACGAGCTCGTCGCGGAGTTCGACAGCGGAGTGAGAACTTTGGCTGATGGCCGACGGTGGGCGGAGCTGACGCCCGCTGAGCGGTCCGATGTGGTTGACAGCCACCGCCTGGTGTACCGGGCCCAATCGCTGGTCAACTGGTGCCCGGGGCTGGGCACCGTCCTGGCGAATGAGGAGGTGACCGCCGACGGCCGAAGCGAGCGGGGCAACTTCCCGGTGTTCCGGAAACGGTTGCAGCAGTGGATGATGCGGATCACGGCCTACTCCGACCGGCTGCTGGAGGACCTCGAAGTCTTGGACTGGCCTGACAAGGTCAAGGCGATGCAGCGCAACTGGATCGGCCGATCAACCGGTGCTTCGGTGCTTTTCGCCGCGAGCAACGGCGAAAACACTGCCGATATCGAAGTTTTCACCACGCGACCGGACACCCTCTTCGGGGCCACCTATCTGGTTCTCGCCCCGGAACACGAACTGGTGGAGCGCCTCGCCGCATCGCGGTGGCCGGACGGTGTCGACTCCCGGTGGACGGGGGGCGCGGCTACCCCTCGGGATGCGGTGGGGCAGTACCGGCTGTCCATCGCCGCCAAGTCCGATCTGGAACGGCAGGAGAACAAGACCAAGACCGGTGTTTTCCTGGGCAGCTACGCCACCAACCCGGCCAATGAACAACCGGTCCCGGTGTTCATCGCCGACTATGTCCTGGCCGGCTACGGCACCGGGGCCATCATGGCGGTACCCGGCCACGACCAACGAGACTGGGAGTTCGCCCGGGAATTCGGGTTGCCGATCGTCGAAGTCATTGCCGGAGGGGATATTTCGCAGCAAGCCCACACCGCCGATGGCACTCTGGTGAACTCCGGCTATCTCGACAGCCTCGATGTCGACGAGGCCAAGAAGGTGATCACCGATCGGCTGGAGACCGAGGGCCGCGGCCGCGGCCGCGTCGAATACAAGCTCAGGGACTGGCTTTTTGCCCGCCAACGTTATTGGGGTGAGCCGTTTCCCATCGTCTACGACGAGACCGGCCGGGCTCACCCGCTCCCCGATTCGGCACTTCCGGTTGAACTCCCCGATATCGAGGACTACTCCCCGGTGCTGTTCGACGCCGACGACCCCGATAGCGAGCCCTCGCCCCCGTTGAATAAGGCGGTGGAGTGGGTGCACGTCGAACTGGACCTCGGCGACGGGCTGCGTTCCTACACCCGCGACACCAATGTGATGCCCCAGTGGGCCGGCAGTTCGTGGTACGAGCTGCGCTACGCCGACCCGCTTAACACCGAGCGGTTCTGCGATATCCGCAATGAGGCCTACTGGATGGGACCGCGGCCGGCCGAACACGGCCCGGACGATCCCGGCGGGGTGGACCTCTACGTCGGCGGGGTCGAGCACGCGGTTCTGCACCTGTTGTATTCGCGGTTCTGGCACAAGGTGCTCTACGACCTCGGCCACGTAACCTCGCGGGAGCCGTACCGCAGGTTGGTGAACCAGGGTTATATCCAGGCCCACGCCTACACCGACTCACGCGGGGCCTACGTGCCGGCCGCCGACGTGGTCGAACGTGACGGGCGGTTCTTCCTACCCGGCCCCGAAGGTGAGGTCGGCCCCGAAGGTGAGGTCGGCCCCGAAGGTGAGGTCGAGGTATTCCAGGAGTTCGGCAAGATCGGCAAGAGCCTGAAGAACTCGGTCTCACCCGACGAGATCTGCCAGAGCTACGGCGCGGACACGTTGCGGGTCTACGAGATGTCGATGGGCCCACTGGAGGCATCGCGGCCGTGGGCGACGAAGGATGTCGTGGGCGCTCACCGGTTCCTGCAGCGGGTGTGGCGGCTGATCGTCGACGAGACCACCGGTGAAACCCGCACCCGGGACGAGGGTCTCGATCACGAGACGCTGCGGGCACTGCACCGGACCATTGAGGGCGTACGCGACGACTACACCCATCTGCGCAACAACACCGCGGCCGCCAAACTCATCGAGTACACCAATCACCTCACCAAGTCCGGAGTCACGGCGCGGGCGGCACTGGAACCACTGGTCCTGATGGTCGCACCGTTGGCCCCGCATCTGGCCGAGGAACTGTGGTCCCGGCTCGGCCATCCGGATTCCCTGGCGCACGGACCTTTCCCGGTGGCCGATCCGCAATATCTGCTGGCCGACACCGTCGAATATCCGGTCCAGGTCAACGGGAAGGTGCGCGGCCACATCACCGTTGCCGCCGACGCCGATCAGGAGACGCTCGAGACGGCCGCGCTGGCCGAGGAGAAGGTCCGCGGTTTCCTGGCCGGCGCGATGCCGAAGAAGGTCATCGTGGTTCCCGGGCGACTGGTGAACGTGGTGGTTTAGCCCGGTCCAGTCCCGTCAGGCGCGCCAGTCCCGGTTCAACCGGCCCCGGGTACGGGTCCGCGCGGACGGATCACCACCTGGTGGGTGTGTGCGTCCGCCGGTGTGGCGAGAACGCCGGCCACCGCCCCGGCGACAGTCTGTGGCGTCAGAAACTTCGTCGGGTCGTACTGCCCACCCTCATAGGCCACCAGATCACGCTGCATCTCGGTGTCCACCCGCCCCGGATGAATGCTGCAGACCCGCAGTGCGGGCTCGTCCGCGCGCAGCGAATCGGCGAACGCCCGCAAGGCGAACTTGCTCGCCGAGTACGCGGCCAATCCGGGCGAAACATTCAGTCCGGAGCCCGAATTGATGAAAACCACCTGCCCGCGGGCCGCCCGCAGAGCCGGCAGCAACGCCAGGGTCAGCGCCACTGCTCCGGTGACATTCACCTCCAGACTGGCACGCCATTGATCGGCGGTTGATTCACCCACCCGGCCCGGGTAGGCGACTCCGGCATTGTGGACCAGCACATCGAGTGTGTTCAGCACCTCTGCCGCAGCGTCGAATCCCTCCGGATCGGCCAGGTCCAACGGCCAGGTGGTGGCACCCAGCCGTTCAGCCACGGCGTCGAGTCGGGCGGACGGCCGACCGGCCAGCAGCAGGGTGTGGGTAGGCGCCAGCGCCTCGGCGATCGCGGATCCGATACCTCCGCTCGCGCCGGTGATGAGGGCCGTTCCCGCCATGGCCTCACCCTACCGACCTGCGCGACACCCACTCGCACCGCAGAATGAACGGGTGGCATTCGACGCCGGCTTCGCGCCGACCCAGCTTGCGGCCCGCGCGGCGTACCTGCTCCGGGGTAACGACCTCGGTGTGATGACGTCGGCCGCGCCCCGGCTCTACCCGCATATGTGGAGCTGGGATGCGGCGTTCGTCGCCGTCGGCTTGGCCCCGCTGAGCGTCGAGCGCGCCGTCATCGAACTCGACACACTGCTCTCCGCCCAGTGGGCCAACGGGATGATTCCGCATATCGTCTTCGCCGACGGGGTGGACGGCTACTTCCCCGGACCGGACCGATGGGGCTGTTCGACGTTGGCCGCCAACGCTCCCCGGAACCGGCGGACATCGGGTATCACCCAGCCGCCGGTGCACGCGATAGCGGTACAGCGCATCCTCGACCGGGCCCGTATCCGGGGCCGGTCGACCCGCGCGGTGGCGGAGTCCTTCCTGGACCGCCGCTGGGGCGACCTGGTGCGCTGGCATCGCTGGCTTGCCGAGGCTCGAGACCCCGACCACGATGGCCGCATCACGCTCTACCATGGCTGGGAATCCGGTATGGACAATTCGCCGCGGTGGGACCGGGCCTATGCCAACGTTATCGCCGGTGAGGTACCACCGTATGAGCGTGCCGATAACAACGTCATCACCGATCCCAGCCAGCGTCCCTCAGACCAGGAGTATGACCGCTATCTGTGGTTGCTCGAGGAGATGAAGTCGGTGGGATACGACGACCACCGGTTGCCCTCGGTGATGAGTTTCGCGATCCAGGACGTCTTCGTCTCGGCGATCTTCGCGGTGGCCTGCGAGGTCCTTGCCAATATCGGTGAGGACCATAAACGTCCGCTGTCCGATGTCCGCGACCTGTACGGGTGGGCGGACCGTTTTCGGGCCGGAGTCGTCGAGACCGTGGACCGAAGAACCGGTGCGGCAAGGGATTTCGATCTCCGCGGACAATCCTGGATCACCACCGATACGGCCGCCCAGTTCGCACCCCTGATGTGCGGCGGCCTGGGGCATGACCAGGAGCGGTCATTACTGAAGATGTTCGAGGGACCTCGGTTCTGCGGCCACCCCGACCTGAAGTTCGGGTTGCTGCCGTCCACCTCGCCGGTGTCGAAGGACTTCCGGCCGCGTGAGTACTGGCGGGGGCCGGTGTGGCCGGTTCTGAACTGGCTGTTCGCCTGGACATTCGCCCGGCGGGGCTGGTCGGAACGGTCGTTGATGCTGCGCCGTGAAGGGTTGCGCCAGGCTGGTGACGGCGCGTTCGCCGAGTACTACGAGCCGTTCACCGGTGAGCCGCTGGGGAGTATGCAACAGTCCTGGACCGCGGCGGCCGTACTGGATTGGCTCGGCTGATTCGCGGGCGTCAGGCGTCACCGGCGTTCTCGGTGTCGGCCAAGCGTTCCAGGGGCTTGAGGGCCTTGGTGAGGTTCTCCCGTTCTGCATCGGAGAGCCGGCCCAGCATCGTCGACAGATGAGCGCGCCGGGCTTCCAGTGCCTCGGTGTACTGCACCAGTCCCTCGGGGGTGACCTCCACCAGAACCGCCCGCATATCGGAGGGGTCACGGGAGCGTCGGACCAGGCCCACCTTCTCCAGACGGCGGATCGCCACCGTGGTGGTCGGCGTACGGACCCGTTCGCGGGTGGCAAGTTCGGTCATCCGGATCGGTCCGCTATCGAGCAGAGTCAACAAGATCGAAATCTGCGCCAGAGTCAGATCGGGACGCGACCCGGTCTGGGTGTCGGCCCGGCGCAGCACGTTGAACAGTTTCGACAACACCCGTTGCAGATCACCGGCGAGTTCGGTGACCTGCGTCGGCGGCTTCGACATAACTCGGGAGTCTAGCCATCGGCAGCCCGCCGTGGGACCGGACCGCGGTTTGCCAGAAACGTCGCCACGGACGCTCAGGTCTGCGCCCGGCTGTCCCGCCATCGCAGTAGGGCCTGTGCCGGCCGGAGGTCATAATCGGGCCCATCGCATCCGACGGTCATCAACGTCACGCCCAACCGGGCCAGCGCCTCGGCGTTGGACACCACGGTGTCGATATCGCGACCTTCGACCCCCGAGGATCGCTCGACGGTGCCGGGATCGCGGCCGTTGTCGGCACAATGCCGAGCCAGGGCGTCCGATTTGCCGGGATAGGTTGCCGCGTTGGTGAATCCGTGCCAGATATCGGCATGCTGAGCCACCAGCCGCAAGGTTTTCCGTTCGCCGTTCCCACCGATCAGGATCGGGATCTTCCGGATCGGTGCCGGGTTCAGGGCCGCGAGTCGGGACTCGACCCTGGGCAGTGCCAAGGCCAGGTCGGCGAGGCGGCTCCCGGCGGTGCCGAACTCGTAGCCGTATTCGTCGTAGTCCCTGCGCATCCAGCCCGAGCCGATACCCAGGATCAGCCGCCCGCCGGAGATGTGGTCGACGGTCCGCGCCATATCGGCCAGCAGCTCCGGGTTCCGATAGGAGTTACAACTGACCAGCGCCCCGATCTCGATGCGGGAGGTTTGTTCGGCCCAGGCGCCGAGCATGGTCCAGCACTCGAAGTGGGGGCCATCGGGGTCCCCGTACAGCGGATAGAAGTGATCCCAATTGAAGGCGATATCGACGCCCAGGTCCTCGCAGCGCCGCACCGCATCGCGGATATGGCCGTAGTGGCCGGAATGTTGCGGTTGAAGTTGTACGCCGATACGGATGGGGAAGGTTCCGGAAGTGGTCACAGCTCAGTCAAGCACTGACCGCAGGATTTTCACCAGGGCCCGGGGCTGGTCGCCCTGCACCGAGTGCCCGGCGTCGGGGACGACGATGACCCGCTGGAATCCCGGTGCGGTTCGGGCGAACTCGTCGGCGTCCTGGTCATTGACGAATGCCGATCTGGCACCGCGGACCAGTGTTGTCGGCGTGTGCAAAGAGGGCACGTCATCCCAGAGTCCGTCGAAACCCGAACCTTCCCGGAACGTGTCGTAACGCCATCTCCACGCTCCATCGTCGGTCTGCACAGCGTTGTGGAACACTCCCCGCCGCAACGATTCCCGATCCCGGTACGGCGCGGCGGCGACGGCGGCGTCGACCATGGCGGCGAAGGTGGGGAAGCTGCGTTCACCCTGTACCAGGGCGACGGTTCCCTTCTGCTCATCGGTCATCTGCCGGTGCCGGGCGGGAGCTGACGGTGTCACGTCGACCATGACCAGTGCGGGCACCAGATCGGGTGCGGTAACCGCGAGTCGGACACCGGTGAGACCGCCAAGTGACATACCCACCAGCAGGTCGGTCGCCGGCGCCAGTTCCCGGATCACCGGTTCGACGGCGATGGCGTTGAGCCTCGGCCCGTAGTCGCCGTCCGCGCGCCACCCGGACCGGCCGTGGCCGGGCAGGTCGATGGCGAGGGCCGGCAGGCCCAGACCCAGGATGACGGTGTCCCACGTGTGGGCGTTCTGGCCGCCGCCGTGCAGGAAAACCACCCGGGGATCCTCGCCCCAGAGCAGCGCACTGATCGTTTCACGCCTCAGCCGCGTCACGGCGGGCAGTGGCGGGCCCACCCCGGCCTGTTCGGCGTTCTCCGGCAGCAGTGCGAACTCGTCGAGGGCGGGCAACTCGTCATCGGGGAACACCGGATCCATATAACGCGATACTGCGGCCAGATCGCGATTCCCCGGGGAAACTCGATCAGACCGCAGTATCGACAGGAGGAGTTACCCCTCGCCGGTGATGAACTCCTCGAGCTGTTCCCGGGCGACATCGTCGGGCAGTTGCTGCGGCGGGCTCTTCATCAGGTAAGCAGACGCGGCGACCACCGGGCCGCCCACTCCGCGATCCTTGGCGATCTTGGCCGCTCGCACCGCATCGATGATGACGCCGGCGGAGTTCGGTGAGTCCCAGACCTCGAGCTTGTACTCCAGGTTCAGCGGTACGTCACCGAAGGCCCGCCCTTCCAGGCGCACGTAGGCCCATTTGCGGTCGTCGAGCCAGCCCACGTGATCGGACGGACCGATGTGAACGTCCTTGGTGTTGAACTCCTTCTGCAGGTTGCTGGTGACGGCCTGCGTCTTGGAGATCTTCTTACTCTCCAGCCGCTCCCGCTCCAGCATGTTGAGGAAGTCCATGTTCCCGCCGACATTGAGCTGCATGGTGCGGTCGAGTTGCACCCCGCGATCCTCGAACAACTTGGCCATCACGCGGTGGGTGATGGTTGCTCCGACCTGGCTCTTGATGTCGTCGCCGACGATGGGCACCCCGGCGTCGGCGAACTTCTTGGCCCACACCGGATCGGAGGCGATGAAGACCGGCAGGGCGTTGACGAAGGCCACTCCGGCGTCGATCGCACACTGAGCGTAAAACTTATCGGCCTCCTCCGAGCCCACCGGAAGGTAGGAGACCATCACATCAACGTTGTTCTCCCTGAGCACTTTCACGACGTCGACCGGCTTCTCGTCGGAGACGTCGATGGTGTCCGCGTAGTACTTGCCGATGCCGTCGAGGGTCGGGCCGCGACGCACCGGCACGTTCATCGGCGCCACGTCGGCGATCTTGATGGTGTTGTTCTCCGAGGCGAAGATCGCCTCGGAGAGATCGAAGCCCACCTTCTTGGCGTCGACGTCGAACGCGGTCACGAACTTGACGTCGCGCACGTGGTAGGGGCCCAGACTGACGTGCATCAGTCCAGGTACCGACGAGTTCTCGTCGGCATCCCGGTAATACTGAACGCCCTGGACCAGGGATGACGCGCAGTTGCCGACGCCGACGATGGCGACGCGCACTTCATTCGACGGCGCGTTGTGCTTAGTCATGGACGTTCTCCTTCATTACTTTCCGGGTGTTATCTTCAGCCTTGGTCGGAGCGGCTCTGAGCCACCCGTTCCGCCGCGATGAGTTCGTTGAGCCACTTGACTTCCCGCTCGCTGGACTCCAGCCCGAGCTGATGCAGTTGCCGGGTATAGCGGTCAAGCGAAGTGCTGGCCCGCGAAACGGCCTGCCGTAGGCCCTCCCGCCGTTCCTCGACCTGACGGCGGCGGC
The DNA here is from genome assembly GCA_964555915.1 of uncultured Mycobacterium sp. GTDB lineage: Bacteria > Actinomycetota > Actinomycetes > Mycobacteriales > Mycobacteriaceae > Mycobacterium. Next base: position 11,363 of record CAZKUK010000008.1, on the reverse strand, counting down.
CCTCGAGGATGCGCATCCGCGCCTCAGCGGGGGTCCGATTGAAGAAGGCCAGGTGCACACCGAAACCGTCGTCGGTGTAATTCTGCGGTCCGGTATCGGCGACGAGTTCGGCGAACCGCTCCCGGCCCTTGTCGGTCAGCTGGTAGACGCGCCGGGCCCGGCGCAGCACCGGGGTGCCCTCGGGCGCGGCATCTTCGGCGATCAAACCGTCAGCCTGCATCCGACGCAGAGCCGGATACAGGGAGCCGTAGGAGAACGCCCGGAAGGCACCCAATAGCCCGGTGAGCCGTTTGCGCAGCTCATAACCGTGCATGGGGGACTCGAGGAGCAGACCGAGAATGGCCAGTTCCAGCATCGAGTCACCTCCGGTGCAGTGGTCGTTACGATTACGCAACAGATACGAGGACTGTATCGAATCGATATATTTGTCGCCAAACCCGCAGTTCAACGGTGTGTCCGAGCGGGGTCGCGGGCCGATGGGCCCCGCCGTGCGGCCGCCCATCGGTCCGGATCGGGGCACGTTCGGGGGTGGGTGCCGCGGCTTGCAGCCCGATCCCGTCGACGAGGATCGCCGGCAGATTTGCGGTCGGTCGCATATCGGCCAGCGGCTTACCGACGTACTCTGGTGCCCGTGCGGTTGCAGCGACAGGTGGTGGACTACGCCCTGCGGCGGCGTTCCCTGCTGGCCGAGGTCTACTCCGGGCGGACCGGTGTGACCGAGGTCTGCGATGCCAATCCCTACCTGTTGCGCGCCGCCAAATTCCACGGGAAGTCCAGTTCGGTGATGTGCCCCATCTGCCGTAAGGAGCAGCTGACCCTGGTGTCCTGGGTGTTCGGCGATCACTTGGGCGCGGTATCAGGTTCGGCGCGCAGCGCCGAGGAACTGGTCCTGCTGGCGACCCGCTACACGGAATTCTCCGTACACGTGGTGGAGGTATGCCGGACGTGCAGTTGGAACCATCTGGTCAAGTCGTACGTGCTCGGTCTACCGCGCCCCGCCAAGGGCGCGCCGCGCACCCGGACCGCGCGCCCATCCGGCGCACGCACGGCCAGTGAATAGCGGCGAGGGTCAGGGTCAGGAGGGGGAGCCCACCGCCAAGACGCCGCCGGCCGGTCGTGTGCCCAGCGGACCCCGGCACCGGGCCCCGGACAATGACGATGTCTCCGAACCGGAGACCGCCCGTACCGCGCCCCCCGAGACACCCCCCGATGACCGGCTGACCGCGGTGATGGCGCCGGTGGGCGCGGCCCCGCGTCCCGGGGAGATGCGCGAGATCGACGCCGTCAAAGCTGCACTGGAGAGCGCACCTGTGCGGCCCGGCGTACCACCGCCGGCCCCTCCGGCAGCGCCTCCGGACGAAACCGACGACCGCGGGGGTGCTGGGCCGTCGGCGCGGTCAGGGTTACGCCGGGTGTTGCCGCGTTGGGGCCTGCGCCGGTGGCTCGGCGCGGCGGTGGGTGTTTTCGTGGTGCTGCCGATCATCACCTTCGGGCTGGCGTATCTGATCGTCGATGTGCCCAAACCCGGTGATATCAGCACCAACCAGGTGTCGACGATCCTCGCCAGCGACGGTTCCGAGATCGCCAAAATCGTGCCTCCCGAAGGTAACCGGGTCGACGTCGATATCAGCCAGGTGCCTGTTCACGTCCGTAACGCGGTGTTGGCCGCCGAGGACCGGGACTTCTACACCAATCCGGGTTTCTCCGTCTCCGGGTTCGCCCGCGCTCTGCAGAACAACTTGTTCGGTAACGATATCCAGGGCGGCTCGACGATCACCCAGCAGTACGTCAAGAACGCCCTGGTGGGCGACCAGCGCACCGGGTTCGGCGGTCTGATCCGCAAGGCCAAGGAATTGGTGATCTCCACCAAGATGAGCCAGCAGTGGTCCAAAGACGAGGTGCTGCAGTCCTATCTGAACATCATCTACTTCGGCCGCAGCGCCTACGGAATCTCCGCCGCGTCCGAGGCCTACTTCGACAAGCCGGTCGAACAGCTCACGGTCTCGGAGGGCGCCCTACTGGCCGCCCTCATCCAGCGCCCGTCCACGCTGGACCCCGCGGTGGACCCGGAGGGTGCCGCGGAGCGGTGGAACTGGGTGCTCGACGGCATGGTGACCACCGGGGCCCTTTCCGAGCAGGAACGCGCCCAGCAGGTCTTTCCGCAGACGGTCGCGCCGGATATGGCCAAGATCGAGAACCTCACGACCGGTCCCAACGGCCTGATCGAGCGGCAGGTCGTCAAAGAGCTGCTCGAGCTGTTCAATATCGACCAGCAGACGTTGAACACCCAGGGCCTGCAAATCACCACCACCATCGACCCGGAGGCGCAGGAGGCCGCTGCGGAGGCCGCCGAGACCTATCTGGACGGGCAGATGCCGGAGATGCGCACCGCCGTGGTCTCGATCGACCCCCGGACCGGCGGTGTCAAGGCGTACTACGGGGGGTCCGACGCCACCGGCTTCGATTTCGCCCAGGCCGGCCTACCGACCGGGTCGGCGTTCAAGGTCTTCGCTCTGGTCGCCGCCCTCGAGCAGGGCATGGGGCTGGGGTATCAGGTCGACAGCGGGCCGCTGAAGGTCGACGACAAGCTGACCATCACCAACGCCGACGGTATGGGATGCGGCACCTGCAATATCGCTGAGGCCACCAAACAGTCGCTCAACACCAGCTTTTACCGGTTGATGCTGAAGCTGAACAACGGGCCGTCCGATGTGGCCGATGCAGCCCACCGGGCCGGGATCGCCGAGAGCTTCCCCGGCGTCGACCACACCCTGTCCGAGGATGGTCTTGGTGGTCCGCCGGCGGCCGGCGTGGTGCTCGGCAAGTACGAGACCCGGGTGATCGACATGGCGTCGGCCTACGCCACGCTGGCGGACTCGGGCATCTACCACCAACCGCACTTCGTGGAGAAGGTCGTCAACGCCCAGGGTGAGGTGCTGTTTGACGCGGCCGCCGATGAGAACCTCGGCGAACGGCGGATCGAGGCGGCGGTGGCCGACAACGTGACTGCGGCCATGCGGCCCATTCCCGGCTGGTCCGCCGGTCACAACCTGGCCGGCGGTCGCCCGTCCGCGGGTAAGACCGGAACCCATCAGCTCGGCGATACCGGAGCCAACCGGGATGCCTGGTTCGTCGGCTACACCCCGCAGCTGTCAACCGCGGTGTGGGTCGGCACGGTCGAAGGTGACGTGCCGCTGGTGAACAGCTGGGGTGGACCGGTTTACGGGGCCGGCCTGCCCGCCGATATCTGGAAGGCCACGATGGACGGCGCTCTGCGGGGCAGTGACGTCGAGTCCTTCCCGACCCCGGAGGAAGTCGGCGGGTACGCCGGTATCCCCGCTCCGCCGGCCCCGCCACCGGCACCGTTGCGACCGCAGACCAGCGAGCCTCCGGATCCGGCCGGTTCCCCGCCGGCGGGGATCGAGGTGCTGCCCGGGATCACCATTCCGCTGCCCGCCCCGCCGCCGCCCGGTGCGCCGCCTCCTCCGCCGCCGTTCGGGCTGCCGCCACCACCCCCGGCGGAGCCGTTCCCGCCGCCACCTCCGCAGCCCGAGCCGCTTCCGCCGCCACCCCCGCCGGCGGAGCCTCTGCCGCCGCCCCCGGCTGATCCGGCCGCGCCCCCCGTTCCGCCGCCACCTCCGTGACCGGGGCGTCCCGGGGGGCTGGTCCCGCGGGCGTCGAGCAGACGGCGGAGAGCCCGCGCGCCACGGTGTCGCCACAGCCGCTGGCCGGGGATCTGCGCAGCGCCGACGATCGTGATCTGCCCAGCCGCACCGATACCCTCGGCGCGGCGCTGTCGGAGGTCGTGGGCGGGCCGGTCGGACGCCACGCCCTGCTGGGCCGGACCCGGATGCTCACCCCGCTACGGGTCATGTTCGCCATCACGCTGGTGTTTCTGGCGCTGGGGTGGTCGACGAAGGCGGCCTGCCTGCAGACCACCGGCACCGGTGCGCCCGACCAGAAGGTGGCCAACTGGGAGAACCAGCGCGCCTACTACGAGCTCTGCTATTCCGACACGGTGCCGCTCTACGGTGCGGAACTGTTGAGCCAGGGCAAGTTTCCGTACAAGTCCAGCTGGCTGGAACTGGACTCCGAAGGCCGGCCGCAGCAGCAGTACGACGGCAGCCCCGCAGTGCGTTATATGGAGTACCCGGTGCTCACCGGGGTCTACCAGTACGTGTCGATGTCGCTGGCCAAGACCTACACCGCCATCGCGAAGGCGACCGGGCTGCCGATCCTCAACGGGGTGGCCGAGGTGGTGATGTTCTTCAATATCGCCGCCATCGGCTTGGCTCTGGCCTGGCTCGCCACCGTGTGGGCCACCGCGATGCTGGCGGGCCGGCGGATCTGGGATGCCGCACTGGTGGCCGCCTCCCCGATCCTGATCTTCCAGATCTTCACCAATTTCGACGCGCTCGCAACGGCTTTGGCCATCGGGGGCCTGCTCGCCTGGGCCCGCCGGCGACCCGTCCTGGCCGGCGTCCTGATCGGCCTCGGGGTGGCGGCCAAGCTGTACCCGGTGCTGTTCCTGCTCCCGCTGCTGGTGCTGGGTGTGCGCACCAACCGGCTCGCCGATGCGACGCGCACCGCGGTGGTGGCGGCGGCGACCTGGCTGGTGATCAACCTCCCGGTGATGACGCTTTATCCACGCGGCTGGTCGGAGTTCTTCCGGCTCAACTCGCGGCGAACCCAGGACATGGACTCCCTCTACAACGTCGTCAAGTCCTTCACCGGATGGCCCGGCCTGGATTCCAATCTCGGTTTCTGGCAGCCGCCTCTGGTGCTCAACGCGGTGGTGGCGGCCCTTTTCCTGGGCTGTTGTGCGGCCATCGCCTTCATCGGGCTGACCGCCCCGCAACGACCTCGGGTGGCCCAGTTGGTGTTCCTGGTGGTCGCGGCCTTCCTGCTGGTCAACAAGGTGTGGAGCCCGCAGTTTTCGCTCTGGCTGGTCCCGTTGGCGGTGCTCGCACTGCCGCACCGGCGGGTGCTGCTGGCCTGGATGACCATCGATGCGCTGGTGTGGGTGCCACGGATGATGTACCTCTACGGCGAGCACAACAAAGGCCTACCCGAACAGTGGTTCACCGCAACGGTTCTGCTGCGCGACCTGGCCGTCGCGGGGCTCGTCGCCATGGTGGTGCGGCAGATCTACCGGCCGGAGCAGGACCTGGTGCGCATGCGTGGCCGCGTCGACGATCCGGTGGGCGGGGTGTTCGACGGCGCCCGGGACGCTTACCCGCAGTGGTGGCCGAAAGGTCTTCGACCCCGGCAGCGGCAGGAGGTGTGGGATGAAAATCGCGGTAGTTCTGTTCCCCGGTAGCACGGCGCTGGACGCGGTCGGGCCCTATGAGGTGTTACAGCGGGTGCCGTCGATTGACATTGTCTTCGTCGGGCACGCCCGGGGCGAGGTGCGTACCGACAACGGGATGCTCGGCCTGACCGTGGACGCCGTCTTCGACGAGGTGACCGATCCGGATGCGGTGGTCGTACCGGGAGGGGTCGGTACCCGTTCGCTGCTGGATGACGAGGCGATCCTGGAGTGGGTTCGGGCGGTCCACAGCCGGACGCGTTTCACCACGTCGGTATGCACCGGCAGCCTGCTGCTCGCCGCCGCCGGTCTGCTGGACGGGCTGACCGCGACGACGCACTGGGCCGCCCGGGACCTCCTGGACGGGTTGGGTGCGGTGTACACCCCACAACGAGTCGTTGAGCATCTACCGCGGCGGATCATCACCGCCGCCGGGGTTTCCAGCGGTATCGATATGGCGCTTCGACTGGTCGAGCTGCTCGTCGACCGGCAGGCCGCGGAGGCGAGCCAGCTGATGATCGAGTACGACCCCCAACCGCCGTTCGACTCCGGTGACCTGGCCAAGGCGTCCGAAGCCACCCTGTTGCGGGCCCAGGAGTATTTCCGTCGCCGGCACTGATTTCGCTGATCAGGGGCTTCTGCGGTAGCCTGACGCGGTTGCCGACGCAGGCGACCCTCCTGCCACGGAATCCGCCGTGGCCGCAGACGACCATAGGAGGTGATGAGGTTTCCATGCGTCCATACGAAGTCATGATCATTCTTGACCCCACACTCGACGAGCGCACCGTCGCCCCGTCGCTGGACACGTTCCTCAACGTGATCCGCAGCGACGGCGGTACGGTTGACAAGGTCGACATCTGGGGCCGGCGACGGCTGGCCTACGAGATCGCCAAACATGCTGAGGGCATCTACGCCGTCATCGACGTCAAGGCCGCCCCCGCCACGGTGTCCGAGCTCGACCGTCAGCTCAACCTGAACGAGTCGGTGCTGCGCACCAAGGTGATGCGAACCGATAAGCACTGACCTTTGAGCATCGGTGGAGAACGTCGGCGCGCTGTCGTAGCTGCTACGTAGGCTCCGCGTACATCCCCCCACCAAACCCAGGAGGACCTTGTGGCCGGTGACACGATCATCACCGTCGTCGGAAACCTGACCGCCGACCCAGAACTGCGGTTTACCCCGTCCGGGGCGGCCGTCGCCAACTTCACGGTGGCGTCCACCCCGAGGATGTACGACCGCCAGAGCGGGGAGTGGAAGGACGGCGAGGCGCTGTTCATGCGCTGCAGTATCTGGCGCGAGGCGGCAGAAAACGTCGCTGAGAGCCTCACCCGGGGCGCGCGGGTCATCGTGTCGGGCCGGCTCAAGCAGCGGTCCTTCGAAACCAAAGAGGGTGAGAAGCGCACCGTGGTGGAACTCGAGGTCGACGAAATCGGCCCCTCCCTGAGGTACGCCACCGCCAAGGTGAACAAAACCAGCCGCGGCGGCGGTTCGGGTGGTTTCGGCGGAGGCACCCCCGGCGGGGGAGGCTCACGTCAGCCGGCCACCGCGCCCGCCGAGGACCCGTGGGGCAGTGCGCCCGCGTCGGGTTCCTTCGGCGGCAATGATGACGACCCCCCCTTCTGATCAACCCGCGCGCCGGGCGCACACACCAGAGAACGAAAGTGATTGATCCATGAAATCCAAATCCACCAAGCGGCGTCCCGCACCGGATAAGCCGATCAAGACCCGCAAATGCGTGTTCTGCTCCAAGAAGGGCAGATTGCAGGACATCGACTACAAGGACACCGCACTACTGCGCACGTACATCAGCGAACGCGGCAAGATCCGGGCCCGACGGGTCACCGGCAACTGCGTGCAGCATCAGCGGGACGTCGCCATCGCGGTGAAGAACGCGCGTGAGGTCGCCCTGTTGCCGTTCACCTCGGCGACGCGTTAACAGCACTCTGAAACGGAGCACACACCATGAAGTTGATCCTCACCGCTGAGGTGGACCACCTGGGCGTGGCCGGTGACACCGTCGAGGTCAAGGATGGGTATGGGCGCAACTATCTGTTGCCGCGGGGGCTGGCGATCGCTGCCACCCGAGGAGCCCAGCGCCATGTTGACGATATCCGGCGTTCACGTGAGGCCAAAACCGTACGGGACCTCGAACACGCCGAGGAGATCCGGGCCGCCATCGAGGCTCTTGGCCCGATCCCGCTGACCGTGAAAGTTGCCGGCGATACCGGCAAACTGTTCGGTTCGGTGACCGCCAATGACATCGCCGTGGCGATCAAGAAGGCCGGCGGGCCGAGCATCGACAAGCGGTCCGTGCACCTGCCCAAGGCGCACATTAAAGAGACCGGTTCCCATACCGTCGTGGTGCACCTGCACCCGGAGGTCGACCTCCCGGTGGTCCTCGAGGTGGCGGGCGCACAGTCCTAGACCCGTCCGGTCGGAGAATCCCCGGTGTCGGCCAGCAGGCCGGGCCGGGGATTCTTCTTTTCCGGCGAACTCGCTGGTCCCGGCCCGACTCAGTTAATGTAACCCCGCGTTAACTGATTGCACAGGCAACGGCAACACAACACGCCCGAAACCGCAACTCGCGCCAACACGCCGACGAACTTCCCATCCACAGTCATTTCGACCGTTGCGCTGCGTTTTACGTCGAAAGATGCCGGTCGAATCCAGGCTTATCCACAGTTTCTCCCCAAGCCGCCAACACACATCGCTGCGGTATCCACAGTCCGCTAACAGGTTGGTGAACAAGTTTGGTTTGCACCGGCCCCAGCAACGCCTACCGTTTGTCCCCGGCGCTTGATGCGAGCGCGCCGACGGGAGTTGTTGTCGGGGCGCGAACCTATCGTGAGACGCGCCGGGCGGACTCCCCGTCGGGTCGTAGCGGGGACGGATGAGAGTGAGGTGGGGGTAGCCAGATGGCGGTCGTGGATGACCTCGGGCAGCCGGGTACCGAAGCGCCGGCGCCACCGGAGGACTTCGGTCGTCAGCCGCCCCAGGACCTCGCCGCGGAGCAGTCCGTCCTGGGCGGGATGCTGCTGAGCAAGGACGCCATCGCCGACGTTCTCGAGCGGCTGCGTCCGGGCGACTTTTACCGCCCGGCCCACCAGAACGTCTACGACGCGATTCTCGATCTGTACGGCCGCGGAGAGCCGGCCGACCCGGTCACCGTCGCCGCCGAGTTGGACCGCAGGAACCTGCTGCGCCGGATCGGCGGGGCTCCGTATCTGCACACGTTGATCTCGACAGTGCCCACCGCGGCCAACGCCGGCTACTACGCCGGGATCGTCTCGGAGAAGGCGTTGTTGCGGCGGCTGGTGGAGGCCGGCACCCGGGTGGTGCAGTACGGCTATGCCGGTGCCGAGGGCGCCGACGTCAACGAGGTCGTTGACCGCGCTCAAGCTGAGATCTATGACGTGACCGAGCGGCGCACCTCCGAGGACTTCGTCGCGCTGGAGACGCTGCTTCAGCCGACGATGGACGAAATCGACGCGATCGCTTCCAACGGCGGCATTTCGCGCGGTGTGCCGACGGGGTTCACCGAACTCGACGAAGTCACCAACGGCCTGCATCCGGGTCAGATGGTCATCGTGGCGGCGCGACCCGGTGTCGGCAAGGCGCTGGCGCTCGACACCCCGCTGCCGACCCCGGGCGGCTGGACCACCATGGGCGCGGTCCGGGTGGGCGACGATTTGGTGGCTCCCGACGGCTATCCCACCCGGGTGGTCGCCGCCACCGAGGTCATGTTCGGCCGGCCCTGCTACGAGGTGGAGTTCTCCGACGGCACCGTGATCGTCGCCGACGCCGAGCATCAGTGGCCCACCCGGCGCGGTATCCGCACCACCGCGATGCTGCGTGCCGGGGCGGACCTGATCACCTCGGCGGGTGTGCGCCAACTCGTCGGGGCCGGCAGTCCGCTGTCGACGACGTTCGGGGTGGCTGACGTGCGCCGGGTCGACAGTGTGCCGGTGCGGTGCGTCCAGGTCGACGACCCCGACCACCTTTACCTGGCCGGACAGTCGATGGTGCCCACCCATAACTCGACTCTCGGCCTGGATTTCATGCGGTCGTGCTCGATCAAGAACCGGATGGCCAGCGTCATCTTCTCGCTGGAGATGAGCAAGTCCGAAATCGTCATGCGGTTGCTCTCCGCCGAGGCCAAGATCAAGCTCGCCGATATGCGCTCGGGTCGGATGAGCGATGACGACTGGACCCGGCTGGCGCGGAGGATGAGCGAGATCAGCGAGGCACCACTGTTCATCGACGACTCGCCGAACCTGACCATGATGGAGATCCGGGCCAAGGCGCGCCGACTCAGCCAGAAGTCCGACCTGCGTCTGATCGTCATCGACTATATGCAGCTGATGACCTCGGGCAAGAAGTTCGAGAGCCGCCAGCAGGAGGTCTCGGAGTTCTCCCGCAACATTAAGCTGCTCGCCAAGGAGCTTTCCGTTCCGGTGGTCGCCATCAGCCAGCTCAACCGCGGGCCGGAACAGCGCACCGACAAGAAGCCGATGGTCTCGGATCTTCGCGAGTCGGGGTGTCTGACCGCCAACACCCGGATTCTGCGGGCCGACACCGGCGCCGAGGTCAGTTTTGGTGAGCTGATGCGCACCGGCGAGCGGCCATTGGTGTGGTCACTCGACGAGCGCAAGCGCATGGTGGCTCGGCCGATGACGAACGTCTTCCCCAGCGGCCGCAAGGAGGTGTTCACCCTGCGGCTCGCATCCGGCCGGGAGGTGGAGGCCACCGCCAACCATCCGTTCATGACGTTCGACGGCTGGACCCCGTTGGGCGAATTGAGTGTCGGTGACCGGGTGGCGGTGCCGAGGCGTGTTCCCGAGCCGGTGCAGACGCAGCGGATGGCCGATTCCGAAGTCATCATGTTGGCGCACATGATCGGTGACGGATCGTGCGTCAAACGCCAGCCGATCCGCTACGCCAGCATCGACGAGGAGAACTTAGCCGCCGTGACGCAGGCGGCCACCCACTTCGGGATCACCGCCGTTCGTGACGACTACCCGGCCGCACGGGCGACCACGCTGCGGCTGCCCGCGCCCTATCGGTTGACCCACGGCAAGCGCAATCCGATCGCGTCCTGGCTGGACCGGTTGGGCCTGTTCGGAAAGCGCAGTTACGAAAAGTTCGTCCCGCATGAGGTGTTCGCGCTGCCGAACGATCAGGTGGCGCTGTTCCTGCGGCATCTGTGGGCGACGGACGGGTCGGTGCGCTGGGATGCCAAGCAGCGGCAGGGTCGGGTCTACTACGCATCGACCAGTCGGCGGTTGGTCGACGATGTGATGCAGTTGCTGCTGCGCCTCGGGGTCAACGCGCGGATCTACCGGGCGCCGAAACCCGGCTATAGAGATTGCTGGCATCTGAAGATACAAGGTGCCGAGAACCAGTTACGTTTCCTTCGGCACGCTGGAGTCAATGGCGCAAAGGATGCCTCCGCACGCGAAGTCATCGCGCAACTCGAGTGCGTTGCGCGCAGAGCTAACTCCGACACCGTCCCGGTAGAGGTCTGGAGCGAGGTGCGAGATGCCATTGCCCGACAGGGCTTGACGCACCGCGAGTTCGCAGCGGCCTTGGGTACCAAGGCCTGCGGCTCCACCATGTGGAAACGCGCACCGGGCCGCTCACGTTTGCACCGGGCGGCCGCTGTCCTCGGCGATACAGAACTTCACGACCTCGCCACCAACGACGTTTTCTGGGATCGGATCGTCGCGATCGCCAGCATCGGTGAGCATGATGTCTATGACGGAACGGTGCCTGGCACGAATAACTTTGTGGCACAAGGGATTTCAGTCCACAACAGCCTTGAACAAGATGCTGACATGGTTATCCTCTTGCACCGGCCCGATGCCTTCGAGCGGGACGATCCACGGGGCGGTGAGGCGGACCTGATCCTCGGTAAGCACCGCAACGGTCCGACGAAGACGATCACTGTCGCGCATCAGCTGCACCTGTCGCGGTTCACGAATATGGCGCGGCAGTAGCGTTGTAGGTTCTCGATTTTGACTGCACTTTCTCAGTGATGGCTGCACTTCCGCTGCAC
>CAZKUK010000007.1:9425-120581 GCA_964555915.1 uncultured Mycobacterium sp. | reverse complement strand
AAACGCCCATCCGGCAAAATCCGCCACCGGCTGCGCCGCTAAGGACCCTTTGCAGGACAGCTGCGCAGACCAAGCCGGGCCAGGTCGTGCGACCGAGCCGAGGCTCAGAGCACCGGCGACTCCACCGGAAGCAGCGGCAGACTCATCAGCGGGTCAGCCGGCGGGACCGGGACGGCCCGCAGCGGCATATCGACCTCGATATCGGAGATGTTCACCACGCCGAAGGCGGCGTTGGCGAAGATCGAGGACCAGCTGACGATCTGCAGGGTCAGCGAATCCTCCGCGCCCACGGTGTAGGCGATGTCGTTGAGCGACACCGACACGGTCCGTTCCCGGCCGTCGAGGGTCACCGGAATCGCCGTCACGTTGTTGCCGACCACCAGTCCGGTCGAATTATCGACGAACTGTGCGTACAGCTCCTTGCTGGTGCCGAGGCCGGAGTAGGTGAAGCTGATCTCGGGGGCACCGACGATCTGCTCGCCCGCGGTGGGGGTGAGGGCGACGTTGATCGCGTTATCGGCCGGAGTCGGGAAGATCAGGTTGAGCGGGAACGCGACACCCGACCCCGGACCCGAACCCGCCAGGAATGGGATCAGACCCAGCGTGCCGCCGGCCGCGGTGGCGCTGTAGCCGATCGGCTTGTTGAAACCGGCCTCAAACGGCAGCAGATCCGAGGTGTAGCGCACCGCGTCCTGATCCCACCACTGGAACACCGGGATATCGTCGGCCGGGGTGCCTTCGCCCTTGACGTACTGGTCGAGCCACGCGAAGGTGTCGCCGTACAGCTGTTCCTGCTGGGTGGGGTTCACCCCGGTGGAGCAGGAGCCGTGACCGCCGCAGAACCAGGCCAGTTTCACCGGCGTGCCGTAGGGGTTGGCGGTGATGGTTTCGGCGTTAAGCACCGACTGGTCCAGGGGGAACAGCGCATCGACGGTGCCCTGGTAGAGCAGCGTCGGGGCCTGCATCTGGTTGAGCAGCGATGTCGGTCCGCTGCTGGTCAGGACCGCCTGCGCGGTCTCGGTGAGGAATCCGAACAGGCCGGTCAAAACGCCCAGGTAAATCTGGTTGTTGATGCGGGCGCCCGCTGTGATCAGATCCAGGAGAAGAATCCCGGCCCAGGCGGTCTTGACGGCCTCGCGGGGGTACAGCGCATCCATCAGCGAGTACCAGTTGCCGTTGGGGACGATGGCGTCGATGCGGGGGTCGGTGGCGGCGGTGACCATCTGAATCCCGCCACCATAGGAACCGCCGACCATGCCGACCGCGGGATCATCGACGCCGTCGAGCGCGACCAGTGGATTCTGGGCGGCCCAGGTGACGATCGCGGAGGCATCCCGGCCCTCGAAGAACGGGTTGTCCAGTTGCAGCACGCCACCGGAGGCGAACTCGCCGCGGGGATCCCAGGTGATCACGTTGTAACCCTCGTCGCGCATGAGGGCGACTCCGGGAACCGAGCCGAAGGTGCCGTCCTGGTTGTACGGATCGGTCTCCCCCGGACCGCCGAGACCCGGTCCGTTGAGCACCGATTCGGTTTGTTCGCCGGCGGCAATACCGGCGGCCGGGAAGAAGTTGGTGCTGATCTTGGTGCCGTCGAAGGAGGTCACGTCATAGGTGAACGCCAGCGGGGTGTCCCCCGGTGCCAGGTCGTCCACGTCGACCGAGACGGTAGCCACCACCGAGGCGCCGATGATGGGCGCCAGCAGGTCGCTGATCAGCGGGAGCCTCTGCAGCAGGTCGATGACCGGTTCGGCGACCAATCCGATCAGCGGAATGTTGATCAGGAACTGGTTGAAATCGGTGACCTCGCTGACCCGCACCTGGAATGTTTCAGTGCCCTTGACACCCCCCGGATCCAGCCAGGTGGCGTACGGGAGGATGGTGTAGCTCTGCGGATCGGTCGCATCCGGGCTGACCGGCACCGTGCCCAGGGTGATCTTGCCGCCGTTATCACCGAACCCACACAGTGCGGCGCCGACGGCTGAGCAACCGCCGTCGACCGGGGTGTAGGTGAGCGTCAAACCGCGCGAGCTGGTCGCGTTCAACGTTCCCTGAACGATACCGTCGACGAACGTCACGGTCGGGTCGACGACCAGACCCTGGCTTGAGACCTCCTGGGATGCCGACACCGAGACGATCTGGTTACCGACCGTCTGGTCACCGACCGCCGCAGCACTCAACGGCTGCCGACGGGCAAAAGCCAGTAACGCCCACTCCAGCGGCGATCCCGCGGGCAGCAGCGGATTGTTGCCCGCGTCATCGGCAGGCCCGCTGTCGGCTTCGGGCAGGAATGCCGACACCTCATCAGCGGGAGCCGCCACGGGTTCGGGCGCGGGTTCCGGTGCTGCCACCGCTGTGACCGATTGGGCCGCGGCGGGGGCCGGGACGCTCGGCCGGACGGCATCGGCGGGTGTGGCCGCACTGACCACCGACGGTGCCACCAGCGCGGATGCCGGCTCCGCCTTTTCGGCCGCAGCCGGTACCGGCGCACGAAGGCCCGGCGAGATGGTTGGGATCGACAGCGATGAGGACTCCTTCGCCTTCGGCTCAGGCGATGGCGCAAGGCGCGACTTACGCTGCTGCCGCACGGGGACGGGGACGCTCGATCCGGCTGGCGTCGCGGCGGCAGTGCGGCCGCGCGCCGGGCCGGCGGAACCGTCGTTGGAGCTGGCGGCCCGGGGGGTACCTCGGGCGTCCGAGCGGGAATCAGTCGAATCGGCCCAGGCCACTCCTGACCCGGCGAAGGCCGCCGCACCCACGCCCAGCGCCACCGCCAGACCGCCAACCCGTCCGATAAACCGCGATGCGCCCATGAGGTTCCTCCCAGGAGATAGAAGCTCTCAGAACCGTAACGCGGCTCAGCTTTTTCTTAGGGCGCTTTTGGGAAATCGTGAGGATTAATCGGCGCGGTGGCACCGCGGCCGCGTATCACCGGGTATCACCAGATGGAGAAGTCCGTCGATCCGATGCCGTACGGATCGTCATACCCGTAGTTCAGGTAGATCGGGTTCTGCGCGAACGGCGCGTTACCGGTGTTGAACAAGCCGCTGCCGATAACCGGGGTGCCCTGCGGGCCACTCTGCGTCGTGTAGGAGTAGAGCAGTGCCGAACCGTCGGGGCTGAACACATCGATCCTGGTCCCGGCGGGAAGATTCGATTCGACCGGCGTACCGGTGGTGTCATTGGCGGTGTTCAGGGTGCCGAACACCCCGCCGGAGTCGATGATCGCGCCCGCCGCGGTCGCCGGGTCGCCATTGACGCTCACCGAGACAAAGGCATCCGGGGCTCCCGGCAGGGACACCCGGGTGGGCAGCGGGTTCGGCCCGAGGACCATCACCCCGCCCAGGCCGAAGAACGCGTTTTGGTAGAGGAGCACTCCGTTACTGAGTTCGCCGGGCATCAGCGCGGTGGGAATCGCCACCGGACCCGGCCCGGCGGTATTGGCACCGGTGCCCAGGATGCCGTCGGCCCCCCACGCGAAGAAATCTTTGAAAAGCTGTTCGTCCTCGGCGTCGACGATATTGACCGGTGCGGTGGTGCGCGCGCCGCCGCCGAGGTCGACTGTGGTGCTGTAGGTCGTGTAGCTGTAGCAGAGACCGCCGCTGAAACAGCTTGATCCGGTTCCGATGGGCGCACCGAGATCACCCGCGCCCACCCTGTCCCGGGTGGTCACCAGTCCCGAGGCCCCCGAGTCGACGAGCAGGGTGGCGTTGGACCCGCCGTTGACCGACACCCCGACCACCGGCTGGGTGGTGGCCACCATCCGCACCGGCACCACCGCGTAGACCTTGCCGTTCTCACGGGCGGAGGCGACCTGCGTCTGCGCGGCGCTCACATCGGCTCCGAACAGGTTGACCAGCGGGAGAAAGAGCTCCGCACCACCCATGGAAGCCTCGGCGAGGCTCGGCAGCAGCATGGTGCTCAGGAGGGTTACCTGGGCCACCTGGTGGATGAGCGGAATACCCGCAGTCCCGGCGACTAAGCCCTGCGCACCGGGGTTTGTCGCTCCCCACGCCTGCAACGACAGCGCGGCACTGGCGAGCAACGCCTGCGGAACGAGCGCCGCCACACCGGCGAAGACATTGCCCGACCCCCAGGTCTGCTGGGTGATGATGCCCTGCGCGTCGGCGATCTCCTGCAGCGCCAACTGCACTTTGGCGCCGGGAACGATCGGGGTGGCCGGCAGCCACGATGTCATTTCCGGGGCCGGATCGGCAGCGGGCCCGGGAATCGCCGCGGCGGGCCCGGTCTCGACCGGTGAGGAGATCTCGGTGGTGTCGATGGCCTCGACACCCTGGGCCGTGACTGCTCCGGCGGGCGCGGCGGGCTCCGGCCCGGCCGGGGCTGCTGCCGCCGCCGCACGGACCGCTCGCGATTGTCGCCCGTTGGCGGTCGTCGCGAGCTTCGGCGCGGCGATGGCGTCCGTCTCGACCGTTACCGCGTCGGTTGTTACCACCTCGACAGATCCCGCCTCGATCCCGGGAGTCTCGGGCTGCGTTGCCACGGCGGCGGCCGGACTCAACTCCGGGATCTCCGGGATGGCCGGTACCCGGCCCCTGCGGGCCGGCATCGGCTGCGATGGGCCCCCGGCGCTCGCGGAGGCGGCCGGGCCGCGCGCGGCCCGGGTTGCCTTCTGGCGGGAGGTTGTCGCGTCAGGTTTGCCGGCCGCGGAGTCGGTCGAGTTCGCGTTCTGTGACGCCACCGCACCGCCGGTGGATTCGGTTCCGGTTTCGGCAAAGGCGACGGCCGCCCCGCCCACCATGGCTGCGCCCATTCCAAGCGTCACCGCGCCGGCACCCAGCCAAGCGTACGGCTGGATTCGCCGGTGGCCGTTGCGCTTGCGCGATGCTTCGGACATGGATGCCAACCCCCTGCGGGTTCAAGAACTAATCACCTTAAGGATTACTGAGATGTGTACCACATCTTCCTGAGAGCCCAGCTAGTGCTCCGATCTGACTGATCGACTGATCGGGGCAACCGTCTTACAAATCCGGTGCGAGCCTCCGCGCTGAGCGTGCACGAAGCACCCACAGCCACCCGGCCACCGCCACCAGAGCCGCGAACCCGACAAAAAGACCGACCCGTTCGGGATATCCCGGAAAGGGCACGAAGCTTCCATACAGAGCTAGGCCGGGGATCACCGTGGCGAGCGGAAACACGATCCAACGCCACCAGGGCTGGGCAGTTTCCGAGATCAGCATCAGGCGTACCGCTCCGATGGCCAGCCCGGTGTAAACCAAGACCAGCAGCAGACCCTGCGCGGTGGCCGCTACGAACAACGTTCGGAATCGATCCCCGGCGGGAACGAAAAAGCCGCCCGCGATCACCGCGAGAGCACAACCGAGGACCAGGGCCGCGGCGTTCCCGGGAGTGCCCCGCCGATTGGTGGTGGCCAACCAGCCCGGCAGATACCCGGCCCTGGCCAGCGCGTAGATACCGCGCAGGGCCGCCACGGTGAAACCGATACAACTGGCCGAGAAGTCCACCAGCAGTGCCAGCCGGATCCAGAAGGCGGCCCAAGGCCCCAGCAGTTCCCCGCCCATCCGGGCGAAGCCATCCAGGGCATCCCCCCATGTCTTGCCCACATTTTCGGGGCCGTAGTAAATCGTTCCGGCGTAGGAGCAGAAGATCATCAGGCTGGCGGCACCGACCACCGTCCCCACCAGTGCGATGGGAATGGCGCGCCGCGGAGAGCGCGCCTCCTCCGCGAGCGAGCTCACGGTCTCAAACCCGCCGAAAAGCAGGATGCAGAACAGCAATGCGCCGAAAAGGTCGCCGCGGTAAGGATTACCCCAGGAGAACACCGACCAGGTATTGGCCGGCCCCGCATGAATCACTGCCGCCGCGGCGGTCAGCACAAACGGAATCACCGAGACGGCCACGATGACCAGTTGCACCTGGGTGGCCAGCGAAGCGCCCCGCACATTGAGCCACCAGGCGGCTCCGCAGACCATCACCGCACCGGCCCACCACGGAAGCCCGAAACCGAAATAGAGCGCAGCAAACCTCGAAATGAGCTCGCCCACAACAATTCCGAAACCAGCCGCGCAGGAGAAAATTAGCGACAGGGTATAGATCCCGAGGGCACCGATCCCGGCCATCCGCCCCCAGGCGCGGGCGATGTAGTCACCCATCGCACCGGCTCCGCCGGTCTCAGCCGCATAGAAAGCCACTACCAGCGAAAACGCCACCATCCCCAGGGCGGCCAGCGTGACGGCCAGCGGCCCGACCGCTCCCGCCAGGGCCGCCACGATACTGAGGAACAGGGCAATGGAAACCAGCGGCGCGATGGAAAAGGACTGCCCTACCAACTGCATGAGGCCGAGGTGACCGGTCCGCAACTGAGTCGACTGGGGTTCCGGATTGGTCGCCACCCCGCCATCCTTGCGCCAGCGGACGGAGTTCGCAGTGCTCACGAACGACGCCCCGGGACCGCGCAGCTCGATCCACCCTGGCTTCAGCGCATCTCCAGGACATCGTTGAGGTCATAGTGCACCGGCGTCTCGAGTTGGTCGAAGGTGCAACCGGCCGGATCCCGGTCGGGGCGCCAGCGCACGAACCGCACCGTATGGCGGAACCGTTGCCCGCCGAAGCTCCCCTCCATCTGGTCGTAGGCCACCTCGGCGACCCTCTCCGGCCGGACCGGGATCCAGCGTTTATCAGCCGCGGCGTGCCATCGGGTCGCCTCGCCGTCCCGGGCGTCCCCGTCGCGCAGCGGCGCCAACTCGTCGAGCAACCGCAGCCGGTCGGCGGCGCTGAATGATGCCGCACCACCAACCATGCGGAGTTCCCCGTCGGCGCGGTACAACCCCAGCAGCACCGAGCCCACTCCCCGGCCGCTCTTGTGAACCCGGTATCCGATGACGACACAGTCGGCGTCGCGGGCGTGCTTGACCTTGACCATCTCTCGCCGGCCGACAAGGTAGGGCCCGCCGAGTCGCTTGGCGATCACACCGTCGAGTCCGGCACCCTCGAAGGTGTCGAGCCACTGCGTCGCCAACTGCGGGTCCCCGGTGGAGCGGGTGACATGACACGACGGTCCCGGACCGATCGAGTCCACCAGCACTTCCCGTCGCACCCGCAGCGGCTCGGCCATCAGCACTTGATGCCCGACGGCCAACGCATCGAAGCCGATGAAATGAGCGGGGGTTTGCTCGGAAAGTATCCGTACCCGGCTCAGCGCCGGGTGGATCCGCTGGGAGAGGGAGTCCCAGTCCAGTCGTGTGCGACCGTTCACCTCGCGAGGCACCACCACCTCGCCGTCCAGAACACACCGCCGCATCAGGTGCTCCCGGAACGCGGCCATCAGTTCCGGGAAGTACCGGCCCAGGTCCTTGCCGGTGCGGGACTGCAGCACTAACTCCTCACCGTCGCGGAACACGATGGCGCGAAAACCGTCCCATTTCGGCTCGTAGCTCCACACCCCCGGATCGGCGGGGACCGTCGCCCGCGCTTTGGCGAGCATCGGCCGCACCGGCGGGGCGACGGGAAGGTCCACACCCGCCATTTTGGTGTATCGAGGGTGGGTTTCAGCGGCCCCTTCGATTGTGCGGTCCGATACGCGCGGCCCGGCGAGTCGCGGACGAAACCACACAACCGAGGGGGTTGTCGATCGCCGACGACCGTTTATTGTGCGGATGTGACCAGCGCCGGCCGGTTCGCGCCCAGCCCATCGGCCGATCTGCATCTCGGCAACCTGCGGACGGCGGTGCTGGCGTGGCTATTCGCCCGATCGACCGGGCGTCGTTTTCTGCTGCGCGTCGAGGATCTCGATGACCGTACCGACGACTGTGTGGCTCGTCGGCAACTCGCCGATTGCGCGGCCATCGGCCTCACCTGGGACGAAGAGCCGCAGCGGCAGTCCGCTCACCGCGACCGCTACGAGTCGGTGATCGCTGATCTGACCGCCCGCGATCTGGTCTACGAATGCTTCTGCAGCAGAAAGGACATCCTCAACGCCCCGCGGGCACCGCATGCCCCCGAGGGGGCCTACCCGGGGACCTGCCGAACCCTGACCGCGGCGCAGCGTTCCGACCGTCACGACACCGGCCGTCCACCCGCACTACGGCTGCGCAGCGATACCGCCGAGCACACGGTCACCGATCTGCTGCACGGCCGCTACACCGGCGTGGTCGACGATTTCGTCCTGCGCCGCGGCGACGGGGTGCCGGCCTACAACCTGGCCGTCGTCGTCGACGACACCCATTCCGGAGTCGATCAGGTGGTGCGCGGGGACGACCTGCTCGCCTCCTCGCCCCGTCAGGCCTACCTGGCCGGACTGCTCGGCCACCCGCAGCCGGTCTATGCCCACGTTCCGCTGGCCCTCAACGCCGACGGCAAGCGACTCGCCAAACGCGACGGTGCGGTGACCCTCGGCGAACTGGGAGTAGCACGAACCTGGTCGCTGATCACCGGGTCGCTAGGGTGGCCGGCCTCCGACTTGGCCGAACTGGTTCGGTGTTTCGACCCGGCACTGCTGCCGCGTCACCCCTGGATCTTTCGCGGTTGACCCTCAGACCGGTAACTCCATCTGTCCCCATGGCGAACCGTAGGCGATCAGCAGTTCCAGAAACGGTTCGGAGACGAAGCACTCCGGGCCGAGCACGCCGGTACCGCTCCAGGTTCCGTTGGCCAGAAGTTCCAATGCCACAACGGGGTTGATCGCGGTCTGCCACACGACACACTGGTGTCCGTATTCGGCCATCGACCACTCGTTGTCCACGACGTGATAGAGGTAGGTCGAGCGGGGCGCGCCGTCCTTGCCGGTTCCGGTCACCCACAGCCCGGCACAGGTCTTGCCGGTCATCTGCGGGCCGAGTTCGGCGGGGTTGGGCAGGCAGGCCGCCACCACATCCCGCGGGCTGACCTCGACGGTGCCGGAATCGCTGCCCACCTTCACCGTCTCGGTGCGGTCCAGGCCAAGCTTGTGCAACATCTTGAGGATCTCGATGAACTCATCCCCGAGCCCGTACTTGAACGTAACGCGGTTGCAGTCGATCCAACGCGGCATCAGCAGCACTTCCTCGTGCTCGACGTTCACGCATTCGACCGGTCCGATCCCTCCCGGGAAATCGAAAACCTCGGGCTCGCTGAAGGGTTCGGTGACGAACCAGCCACGGTCCTTCTCCCAGATCACCGGCGGGTTGAGACACTCCTCGATGGTGGTCCAGATGGAGAATGACGGGGCGAACTCGTAGCCCCGCACGCTCAGGTTCGCTCCGTCGCGAACACCCAGTTCATCGATCTCGCTGAACAGGTTGTCCGCCGCGTAGCGGGCGAAGACGTTGGCCAGTCCCGGTTCTACACCCAGGCCGACCAGTGCCAGTCGGCCGGCCTGCCGCCATTGCGGTTCGGCGTCGAACTGCTCGTCACCGAGTTTGACCCCGGTCAACTCGTAGGGCCTCTCCGGATGACGCTGGGACAGGCTCATCGCCATATCCAGGTAGTCCGCCCCGCCGTCCAGGGATCCGTTGAAGATCGGCATCACGAACCGCGGGTCCACCGCGTTGACCACGTGGGTGATGCCGTACTCGCGGATCAGGGCCGTCACCGCATCCGAGGAGGACGCGTCCACCCGGGTCGCGCTGAACCGCGGGTCGTCCACCGCATCCACGGCACGCCGGGCGCCGGCCTCGTCATAGTCGGCGACGACGACCTGATCGAAGAAGTCCCGTCGCTTCGCGATGGCGCAGAACGCCGATCCGACACCGCCGGCCCCGACCAACAGAATCTTCATGCGCGAAAACTACACCGCCACCTCAAGAGCGGCCATACCGCGCAGGGTCACATGTGGTTTGTAGGCCGGTTCGGCCGCCAGTCGCGCATGTGGGAAGCGCCGGGTCACCGCCGAGAGCGCGACGATGGCCTCCAGTCGCGCCAACGGTGCGCCGAGACAGAAATGCGGCCCCAGACCGAATGCGAGATGGCGCACCGGCGAGCGGGTCGGGTCGAACTCGTCGGGCCGTTCGATCACCGCCGGGTCGCGGTGCGCGGCGGCCAGCAGCAACATCATGGTGTCACCCTTGGGAATGGCGACGTCGGCGATCCGCATATCGTCCCCGGCGATCCGCCCGATCAGTTGTACCGGTGGGTCGTAGCGCAGCGTCTCCTCGACGATTGCCGATGCGTGCCCGCTGTCGCCGCCGAGCGCGGTCCAGTACTGCCGGTGCCGCAGCATCGCCAAGATCGCGTTGGCGATCAAGTTCACCGTGGTCTCGTGTCCGGCGACCAGCAGCAGGTTGCAGGTCGCCACGATCTCCTCCTCGGTGAGTTGGTCGCCGGCCTCCTCGACCGCGATCAGACCCGACATCAGGTCGTCACCGGGATGTGCACGCCGCTGCCGGACCAGCCCGCCCAGATAGTCCCGCAGCCACAGACCGGCCTGCAGTCGATCCTCGAATCCCTGCGGCTGGCCACTGAACGCGATAAACGGGTCCAGGCCCTGAGCCAGCAGCGAGGACGCCCAGCTGAACTTGGGCTCATCTTCGATCGGCACGCCCAGCAGCCGGCAGATCACCGCGACCGGCAGCGGATAGGCCAGGTCGGCGATGGCCTCGAACTGACCCGCGTCGGCCACCTTGTCCAGCAGCCCGTCGACCAGCGCGGTGATCTCGGGTTCCAGTGACCTGACCACCTTGGGCGAGAACGCCTTGCTCACCAGCTTGCGCAGCCGGGTGTGATCGGGCGGGTCGAGGAACAGGAAGCCCGGTGTTCCGAACGGGCGGGCCGCTTCAGCGGCGGCGACGGACCGCTGGGCGATGGTCGACTTGAGCCGGTCGCTACACGACGACGGATGCCGCAACACCGTTTCGCAGTCGGCAAATGCCGCGAACACCGCCAGGTTGGAATCGGGCAGTTGGATCGGGGCGGTCTCCCTTAACTGCCGCAACACCGGGTAGGGATCGGGCCGGGTCTGCGGGTCGAGCAGCTGCAGGAGCAGCGCCTGGGCGGCGGTCATCTGACCATCTTGCACGCCGGCGTCTCAGGGCACGCGCCCCTGCCCGCACCCGGCCGGGATCGCCGGCCCCTTGGCAAGCACCTCTCGCAGGGATAACCCGCCCGGCGTGGCCGGCAGCTCGGCCACCGGCGGTAGCGACAGCCGTACCTCATAGACGACGGACCGCTGATCGGACGTTTTGCGGCAGGCGAGGCCCACACGTTTACCGGTGCCGCCGCCGAACTGTGCATCGAAAGCTTCCCGCAGCGAGCGGGATGACAGCGATCGCCCCGACGCCTCGTCGAACAGCGGATCGAGGATCGTGCCGGCCTGCTCGGTGAGGGTCGTCGCAAAGCCGAAGTATTCCGGCGGCGCGACTCCCGAGCAGGTCCCGTGCGCGTACCACTCGTGCGTCGTGATCACCGGGTCCGACATCATCGCCGCGACGCTGTTCTGTAGGTCCGGGGGCAGTTCTACCGGGTCGCGGCTCCGGGCGGCGGCCCGTTTCGGCACATCGCAGAACTGTTCGGTGGAAGGCTGCGGCCAGAGACCGTGGAGGACGAAGCTCTCCCCCAGCCGGTCGACGTGACCGGACCTGCACCCCGGGTTGGTTGGCGATACTTTACATAGACTCGGGCCCCAGGTGAGCACCAGCAGGCTCGAGGTGCTGTCCCCCGCACCGGTGGGCCCGGCAGGGCGGCGATCCAGCACCAGCAGGCTGTAGGCGACGGCGACAGCCACGATTGCCGCCAGTACGGCGGAAAGGGAGAAAACCGCTGCGTCACCTCTTTTCATGGCGCACCCTATTCAACACCCGGAGGGAAAGACTCGCCCCGTGAACGAGATCGACCGCTGGCTAGAGCGCACGGCGCACCGCGGCAGCAGGTCGGTATCGATGTACGCATGCCTGCTTACCGGAAGGATCCTCGGGTACTTCGGCCACCGCCTGCGGTATCCGTTGCTGATAGCGACGGTTCGGTTCGCCGTCCATGTCGCGGAGTTCTTCATCCTGCTGTCGACCCTGGGCGGGATCGCCGCTTTCACCGTCATGATCCTGCGCGCCGGCGGCCTGATCGTCGCCGGCGGCTGGTGGGGCCTGCTCGAAGTCATGCGGGAGCGACTGCGGGGTTTCGCCCGGTCCGGCCAGCGGGATTCCTCCGAGTTGGAAATCGGCCGCTGGCTGGTCCTCTCGGTGTGCGTCGCGGTGATAACGCTAGCGGCCGGGGCCGCGCTCGTGCTGGCGTTGAGCCCGTCCGGCGGGGATCCGGTGGCCCGGCTGTACGCGATGCTGATCGTGCTCGAGTTGGCGATCGACTTTCCGGTTCGTGTGCTGCACTCCGGTATCTACGCGACGCGACGCGTATACAAGCCGATCTGGTCGATGTTCGTGCCTATCGTGACCCAACTGGTGATCCTCGGCCTCGGCTTCTTCTTCTATCCCGCCGCCGCGATGATCCTCTCGATCGTGGTGTCCAACGCCATTGGTCTGTATATCACCGTGCACTACTGCCTTGAGGTCTACCGGCTGATGGGGCTGGGCCCGCGTTACGGCTCCGTCGGCCGGCGCTTCTGGCGGCATCTGCCCGCGATCCCACCGCGGCTCGGCTTCCAGACCACGCTGTCGGGGCTGAGTCTGCGCCTTGACGCCATCCTTGTCCTGGCGCTGGTCGGCTTCTACGGAACCAATACGCGAGCCTTCGATCTGACCGCCGGCCTCAACAGCTGGCAGCACATCGACGCCTTCCAATTCTTCTACCTGGTGATACCGCTATTTCGAGGTGCCTATGACAGTGCCGGCATCTTCTATTTCGACCTCGTCCGGCTGCGCAGCTCACCGGCACTGCGGGAACTCCAGCTGCACTTCTTCCACACCCTGCTCTGGGTGGCGCCGATCATTGCACTGTTCTTCTGGTCACTGGCGGCCGGGCTGGGAATCGTTGTGCTGCAGGATGTTCCAATCAGTTTCCTGCTGGCGATCATGCCCCTGTTCACCCTGCGAACTCTGATCGGTGTCTACCAGATCCGTTTATTCGCCGAGGGACGCTTCGGCACCCACATCGCCACCCTGGTGTTACTGGTAATCCTGCTGACACTGGTCTGGTTGGATCCGCATCCCGCCGGAGACCTGATCCAGATAACGGCGGCCATGATCGTTCAGCTGATCGTCCTGATGAATCTGCAACATGTTCGTGACCGCCGGGAGCCGGCAGCACCCACCCTGGTTCCGCTTCGCGACTGGATCACCCTGCTCGCCGCCGAGCCCGGGCCTGCCGAGGTCGGAAGTATCACGATTCCCAGGTCAACCCTGCCCAAACAGAAGTCGGCGGCCGTGACGTTGATGCGCCGAAGTTTCGACGGGACCGGTCATTTCGCGTTCACGTCCTCATCGGCGGTGATGTACTACACCCGGGTCCGCCGCAACCGCCACTGCGACACACCACACCCGCTCCAGAGTTATCTGCGGTTACAGCAGATGACGGGCTCCGCAGCGAACCGGGGCGGCCCGCTGCCCGGCACGGCAGTGGACGGCGCGGCCGCCCTGGATTCCATGTTGCTGCGGGGCTGGATCATCCCGGACCGCACCGGACGGTGCCGGCCGGCCTCGATCGCGGCACTGGGCCAGAGGTTCCTTTCGCTGTTCACCGCCGGAGTCGTGTTCGATACGCGCACCCGCGCCGGTGCGCAGGATATGCGGTCCCTCGACAGCACGCTGCTCGCGACCGCACTACCGGCAGCCATCGCCGGGTTCGAAGACGGCGACGACGTGGTGACGGTGTCGGAACGCCGGCTGACACCGGTATTCATCGGCGCGACACTGCGACTGCTGTGTGTGCTGCCCCCCAATCCGGATCCGTCCCGGGTCAGCGAATGGCTCCGCGTCCTTCGATCGTGGAATCACGAGACGCCCGGCCGCCCGGAAGCGCCGGTCGATGCTTGAGCCGGTGGTGACCGAGTCCATTGATACCGATCCGGTGGATATCGAGGTGGCTCTGACCCAACCTCGCCTCTACGAAGACATGATCCTGCGGGTCTTCACCAAACGACGACAGCAGGGACAGGCGTTCAACGCCGCGGCCGATGGCCTCACCTACTTCGATGCGGTGACCAATCGCCGCAGTCTGGCCCGGGCCATCGCCCGCACCGTTGCGAGCGGTAGCTACCGCCCCGAGCCGGTCCGACTGTGGTTCCTGGAAACAAAAGGGAAACGCCGCGCCGCCCATATGCCCGGTTTCATCGACCACGTCGTCGGCGCGGCGCTGTACCAACTGCTGTCCCGCAACGCGCGCGCCTATGGCCTGCCTGGTGTCTACTCCTATCTGCCCGGCCTGACGAACGCGACCGCGATGCGGGACCTGGCCCGGTTCGTGCGGGCCCACCGCCGGCGCGTCGGTCCGAAAGGCCCGCCCCTGTATGTCCTGCAGTCCGACTTCGACAAGTACGGAGACACCCTGCCCGTTGGCCCGGATGCACCCCTGTGGCCCATCCTGTATGACATCGCTGCCCTGGGCAGCCCCGGCCGCGAGATCTCCGGGGACACCTGGAATCTCATCACCGCGTTCGCCCGGCCCGTTGTCCGGGATGCCGACGGCGCGGAGTTCACCCGCCGCAGCGGGCTGGTCATGGGAACCCCGATCGTCCCCCTGCTGGCGAACCTTGCCGTGTTGCCGATGGACGACGCGGTCCTGGGGATCCGGGATGTGTTCTACGCTCGCTATAACGACGACTTCCTGCTCGCCCATCCCGATCTTGCCGCGATCCAGGAGGCCGACGCCCGGATTTCCTCGGTGATCGAGGGACTGGGGGTCAGTCGCAAGTCGGAAAAAGAGCGCCGGACAGCGCTGAGCGCCAACGGAATTCCCGCACCGGCAGACCCGGCCTATCGGGGCCGGAACCGGATCGACTATCTCGGACTGTCAGTCACCCACACCGGCACCATGGCGGTCGGCCCGCACCGGCTACGCCGGTTCATCGGGCGGGTGACAACGCGGATCGACGGGGCGGCACCGGCGCTGTCGGCTTTACCGACCACCGAGCGCGCCCGCCACCTGGTTTCGACGGTCAATGTGATGCTGGATGCCACCGATCCCTTTGCCGTGCCGGGGCTTTCGGCACTGCTGCAGAGCACAACCGACCGGGGCGTGCTGAAGGATCTGGACTTCCGGATAGCGCGGAAAATCGTTCAGGTTGCCAGCGGCCGATCCGGCCTGCGCGGATTCCGCGCGCTGCCGCCCCGGGTGCTCTACCACGACCTGGGCCTGGTGTCGCTGGTGCATCTGCGGAACTTGCGCTGACCCGGCGCGCTGCGGTTCAATACCGGCGAGGGCGCGGACCCCGCTTATCGCGGACGCTGGCGGAGGACCACAGAGGCTGCGGCTTTCGGTTCCTTCATTTTTTCGTTTTCCCCCGCGCCCTCGCCCGCCCGGGTTAGGTCCGGTAAGGGTTCACGATCCGTAATACCGCCCCAGGACATCGGCACGTAACGCCTCGAAGTCACCGGCGGGGATGGCCTCGCGGATTCGGTCGACCAGCCTGATGATGAAGCGTTCGTTATGAATGGTGCACAGTGTGGCGGCGAGGATCTCCTTGGCCTTGAACAAGTGGTGGATATAGGCCCGGGTGTAGTGCGCGCAGGTGTAGCAGTCGCACTCGGCGTCGATCGGGGTGAAGTCACGTCGGTACCGGGCCCCGGTGATGTTGTAACGGCCGGCCCGCGAGTACACCGCCGCGTTGCGGGCCACCCGGGACGGCGACACGCAGTCGAAGGTGTCGGCCCCGGCGGCGATCGCGGCGAACAGATCGTCCGGTTCGCTGATACCGAGCAGGTGCCGGGGTTTGGTGTCGGGCAGCTCGTCGGTGCACCAGCCGATGATGGTGGCCAGGTTCTGCTTCTCCAGCGCACCGCCGATCCCGTATCCGTCGAACCCGAAACCGTCGCCGTCCACGATGGACTCCAGGCCGCGGCAGGCCTGACGGCGCAGGTCCTCGTAGTGCGCACCCTGAACCACGCCGAATAGCGCCTGCCCGGTGCGGCCCGGCGCCTGCATCGCAGCCAGGCGGCGGTGCTCATCCAGGCAGCGCTGCGCCCAGGCCTGGGTTCGGGCCAGCGACTCCTCCTGGTAGGTGCGGGTGTTGACCAGGGTGGTCAGTTCGTCGAACGCGAAGATGATGTCCGCGCCGAGTTGGTGCTGGATGCCGATTGACACCTCGGGGGTGAATCGGTGCGTCGACCCGTCCAGGTGTGAGACGAAGGTGACACCGTCATCGTCCACGTGAGCGAGTCGCTGCTTGCCCCGGGCGATGAGGTCATCGGACTGGGCCCGGTCCGGATCGGCCATGAGCACTTTGCGGAAACCCGCCCCCAGCGACATGATCTGGAACCCGCCGCTGTCGGTGAAGGTCGGGCCGGGCCAGTTCATGAACGCACCCAGCCCGCCGGCCTCCGCCACGATATCCGGGCCGGGCTGGAGGTACAGGTGGTAGGCGTTGGCCAGCAATGCCTGGGCGCCGACTTCGGACATGGATTCGGGTAGCACCGCTTTGACGGAGGCCTTGGTGCCCACCGCAATGAAAGCCGGGGTGCGAATATCACCGTGCGGGGTGTGGATCACGCCGGTGCGGCCCCGGCCGTCGGCCAACTCGGACTCGACGGTGAAGTACGGCACACCCGTCATCTAACCAAGGTGTTCGGCCGATACGACCAATCGGGACCGGAGCCGTCGGCCCGGTACAACCGGCGAGCTCGTGGTGGCGACGGTCAGCTGCGTTTGCCGGGGGACTTCGCCGGCGTGGAAGTGGCCCGTTTGCGCCGGCGCGGTGCCGCTTTCTTCCCAGCCGTGCCCACTGCCCGCTCGAGCTCGTTGAGCGAGTCATCAAGATGGCCGAGCATCCGCTGCAGGCTGGGCACGCTGCGCCGGCATCCGACCAAACCGAAATCGAGGTTGTCCGCGTTATTCGACAGGGTGATGTTGAGCGCCTGACCGTCCAGAGCGATCGACAGCGGATAGTTGCCGTCGAGCCTGGCACCATTCCAGTACAGCGGATCACGGGACCCCGGCACGTTGGAGATCACCAGGTTGAACGGTGGCGCCGCTGATCCGATTGCCGGAGCCAGCATGGACAGCAGCAGCGGCGAAACATTGAACGCCGAGAGCGCCACCTGCTGCAGTTTGGGCAGTTGCCGGAACACTTCTTTGTTGTTGTGCATCGAGGCACTCACCTCGGCCAGACGATCGGCGGGATCATCACGATCGGTGGCCAGGTTGGCCAGCAGCGCCCCGACCTGATTGCCGCCACTGGAGTTCGCGTCGTCACGCAGACTCACCGGCACCATGGCGATGAGCGGCCGGTCCGGCAATGCCTTCTGCTCGAGCAGATAGGCCCGCAGCGCACCGCCGCACACGGCCAGCACCACATCGTTGAGGGTCACTCCGGCAGCCTGTTTGATCGCCGCGAACCGGGCGATCGGCCAGGATTGCGCCGCGCAGCGCCTGGCTCCGCCGATCGGCACGTTGAGAATGGTCCGCGGCGCACCGAACGGTAGCGTCAGCTGTTCTTCCAGTAGCCCCTTCTGCGCCAGGAACACCGCCGAGGGAGCAAATGCCGCAATGGATTCGGCGATCTTGATCACCTCGCCGAACCGGGAGGGCCGCGGCCTGCCACCGCCGGACGGCCGGCCGTTGGTACCCCACATGATCCGGGCCGCCGCGTCATCCGGATCGGTGGCCAACGCCCGCCGCATGATCCGCATCGCGCTGACCCCGTCGATCAATGCGTGGTGAATCTTGGTGTACACCGCGACCCGGCCGTCATCGAGGCCCTCGACGAGATGGCTCTCCCACAGCGGCCGGTGCCGGTCAAGCAGCGTCCCGTGCAGCCGTGAGGTCAGTTCCAGCAGTTCACGCACCCGTCCCGGGGACGGCAGCGCTGAGCGGCGGACGTGGTATTCGAGGTCAATGTCCCGGTCTGACGCCCAGGTCAGGTTGGCAATCCCGCCGAGCAGCTCGGCGGGGTGTTTACGGAAGGTGGGAGCGACATCCTCGCTGCCGATCAGGCCCTGATAGATATCCCGCAGGAAGCCCGGCCCCGCGCCTTCGGGCGGGACAAACAATTGCAGGCCGCCGACATGCATGGGATGCTCCCGCGATTCCGCGAGCAGGAACATCGAGTCGACCGGCGATATCAGTTCCATGGCTCTGGCCTCCCCGGACTCCCTCGTCCACTGCACTCACCCTAGGCCAGGCGGGGAAACAACAAACCTGTTGCCGTGGAATGACCCCAGCGGTTGCCCCGGTGGACCGATTCCTGACCGGGAGGTTCAGACCGACACGGCGCGGTTGCTGCTGCCGATCTCGGTGAGGTCACTGACCCGGTAGGCCGTCACCGATGTTGCGCCCACCGCGTAGAGGACATCGCCGATACGCACCGTGCGCAGGACCGGGTCTGCGGTGTGGATCTCGCCGACGACGTCGAGGCCGTCGGGCGTCACCCGCAGCACCTTCAGGAATTGGTCGTAGCGGTAGCCGCCCTGCGCGTCGTAGCCGCTGCCGGCCACCGGTACCACCAGCAGCCCGTCCTCGGCGGAGTACAGCAGGGCGTGATGGTCGAACTGGGCATTCGACCAGGACCATTGGTAACCGGGGTCGAGGAACTCACGTTCGATCTGGGTCAGGTTGGTCCCGTCACTGACATCGAAGAGTGAGGCGTGCAGGTGGGTGCGACCGGTTCCGGCCTCGCGCTCCTGGCCGATGCCCAACAACAGTCCGTCCCCGACCGGTTGCAGGTAGTTGGAGAAGCCCGGCACGATCAGTTCGCCCAGCAGCACCGGGTCGGCCGGGTCGCTGAGGTCCACCGCGAACAGCGGATCGGTTTGCAAGAACGTGACCAGATAGCCGGTATCACCGATGAAACGGGCCGCGTAGAGACGCTCGCCCGGGGCCAGGCCGGAGACCTGCCCGACCTCGTCGAGGGTGTTCCCGGCGGTGTCCAGCACATAAATACCGCTGTCGTTACGGGTGCTCCAGGTGCCGTCGACGAGTTGGGAGCTCACAGTGTGGGTTGCCACCCGGAGGTGGCCGTCCCGTTCGTCCATGGCGAACTGGTTGATCAACGTGCCGGAAACGACACCGTTGGCCTGCCAGCCGATTTCAGTTCCGGCGACGGCGAAGCGGTCGATACGGGTGTCGGTGGACCAACCCGAATCCGTGTGGTTGCTCTCGTTGGAGGCCACGTACAGCGCATCGGCTGTCATGTAGACCGCACCGCCGGTCGCGGACACCAGGACTCCGACGCTGTCGGCGAAGCCGGTCCCATCCGTTGCGGAGTCCACCGAGATCGCGGTCAGCAACGCGGAGTGTCCCTCAGAGTGCGGTCGCACGATATCGCCGGCGCCGGCGAGCAGTCCCAGGTCGAGCTGATTTCCGTCGGCATCGACGGCGTAGGCGTGCGGCAGCGCAAGATCGCCGATGTCCGGGCCCACCCGCGCCACGTAGGCGTCCCAGGTCTCGTAGGTCCGGTACGCGGTGATATCGGAGCCACCCCACGGCCGGTGCAGCAGGGCGTCGGCCTGACCGTCGGTGTCGGCGGTCCCCTTCACCGGGGTCTCGGTGTACTCCGGTGCGGGCAGGTCCACCGAACGCTGCAGGACCAGGTAGACAACACCGTCGACCGAGCGTGAACTCTGATAGCCGCCGTCGAAGACCGTTTGGTTGACCACCTCCGGCGCGGTCCGGTCCGACACGTCGTAGACGGTCAGTGTGGTCTGCGGGTTCCAGTCCCAGGGCCCCCAGTAGCCGGCCGCGATCCGCACCGTCGGGCCGTACCACCCGCCGCCGGTCTGGGTGATCACCGTCAATCGATCCCCGGACAGGTACGAACCGAGCACATCGCCGGATAACGCCGACTCCGAAGCCACTGTCAGGTCGGTCCGCACGATCGTCAGCTGCCCGTTGTGGGCCACGTAGACGTACTGGCCGTCGGTCTCCACGAAATCGGCCTCGTCGACCCCATCCACCTGTGTGTTGGTATCCGAGACGCCACCCGCTCCGCCTCGTACCGACTCGTCCTTGAGATACATGGGCCACGGGCCGTACCCATACACCGGGATCGTCTGGCCGAACAGATCGCCGTACTGCTGCTGGGCCAACTCCAGCAGGTAGGCATTCAGTTCGGCATCGGTCATGGCGGCACCGGTGCCCGGGCCTGCGGTCTCGCCGGTGGTCTGTCCGGCGGCCAGTGCCGGGAACACGGTGGCCAGCGTGCGTCGAACCAGCAGTAGGGCGCCCTCGATGAACTCCACGACCGGATTGGCGGGCAGCCCGGATAACCAGTCCGAGGCTGAGTCGAAAAAGATGTCGACCGCCGAGCTGATCCGCGCGATCGGACCTGCCGGGGCGACGGGCGAGGGGCCGGCGACCGGAGCCGACACCGCTGCCGACGATCCGGGTCCGGTGACCGTGGTCGCGGTGGCCGCGGGAACGGGATCCGTGGCGGCGACTGTCTGCGCCGGCAGTGCCGGGACGGCGGAGGCGCTGGCGGTGATGCCGGCACCGTCGGCACCGTCGCCACCGGTGGCCGCGCCGGCGACCGGGTCCGCGCCCTGGCCCGATACGGGGGCCGGAATCACGACAGCATCCCGGCCCACCGGCGACCGCCGTCCGGGAACACGGCCAGCCGGGGCCGATCCGATGGCATCGGCCACGATCGGGACCGCACTGTCGATCGCCGTCGAGTGCGCGATATCCGGGCGCACTCGGGCGCGACGGACGGTATCGCCGGCACCACCGGTGGGGGTGCCCGTTGTGGTTGCCGACCGGCCGGCCCGGATCCGGTTCGGCGCCGCCGATTGATCGGGACCCGGCGTTGAGGCTGACGATGGCCCATCATCGGCAGGTTCCGCCCAGGCGAGACCGGCAGCCTGCGGCCCGGCCAGGGACAACCCCAGCGCGACCGCCGCCACCCCCGCCCGGGTACCGCGCTTAACCAGCGACATCAGCCCATCTCTCCCGGTTTCTGAGATTCTGCTGTGAAATCGGTTAACGGTAACCGTGAGGCGCCCGTCCGTCAACGGGACGCGGTCCGCATCGCCGGCCGACTCCGGCGCCTCACGTGACGCTCCCGGCCGCCGACGTTGGCCAGCCAAACCCCTATCGGGCAGGCTGACCCCTGTGGACGGGCCGCTGCGGATCATGACCTGGAACGTGCAGGGCCGGGTGGGCGACTGGACCGGCCGGCACACCGCGCTCCGGTCATGGATCGAGCAGGCCGCACCAGATGTACTCGCCGTTCAGGAATCCTGGGTCGAGCCCGACGGGACAACCCAGGCCGCCCGTCTGAGCGACGAGTTGGGCCTGCATTCGGTCACCGCCGCCGACCTGGCCGGGTTCGATCTACACCCCAGGGCCCGGTACTGGGTCGTCAACGCGGTGCTCACCCGATGGCCGCTCACCATCGAGCGGTTGTGTCCCCTCCCCGACGAGCACGGCGAACCGACCTGGCGCCACGTGTTGGTGACCAAAGTGCACCGGCCGGCCGGGCAGGGGGGTCCGTTCATCGCGGCCGGCACCCACCTCGAGCACGGGCTCGAACAGTCCGAGCGCCGAAGCGCCCAACTGACCGCGCTGGTCCACCACCTCGCCGAAACACTCGGTGATGACACCCAGCGGCGCGATTCACTGCCCGCCATCCTGGCCGGGGACCTCAACTGCACCCCGGAGTCCGACGAGTACCGACGCGCCACCGGCCTCGCCGCCGGAGCGATACCGGGTTTCACCCTCGTCGATACCTGGACCGCGGCAGGCAACACCGACCCTGGACATACCTGGTCGGCGGCCAACCCGCTCGTTCCACGCCGCGCCATACATCCCCACCGCCGACTCGACTACGTGATGGTCTCCACACCACGCCGCCCCGGAGCCGGCCACGTCCACCGGTGCTCCCTGACCGGGACCGCGGCGGTTGACGGTGTGTGGGCCAGCGATCATTTCGCGGTGCTGGCCGAGGTGGAGATGTGAATCCTCGCGCCGCCGAAATCGCTGCCGTCGCTCAGGTAGTGGGCTCGGTCGGGATGTTCGGGGTCATCTGGATGGTGCAGCTGGTCCACTATCCCCTGATGCGGTTCGTCTCCGGCCGGCAGTTCGCCCCCTTCGAAACCGCGCACCGAACCCGCATCTCGTGGGTGGTCGGGCCGCTGATGGCCCTCGAGGGTGTGTGCGTCCTGGCCTTCCTCTTCGCACCGCCCGCCGGCCTGTCGTGGTGGTTGCCGTGGGCGGGAGCCGGTGCCGAGGCAATCGCGATCGGCACCACGGCCTTCGTCTCGGCTCCGCTTCATGTCCGACTCAATGCGCACTTCGATCCAGCGACCCTTCAACGACTGATCACCACCAACTGGATCAGAACCGCCGCCTGGACCGGCCGGGCCGGATTGGCGATCGCGATACTGGTGACCGTCGTTCGCTGATCGCCGACCACCGCGAGATTCGCGGAACCGGCCGGGCCGGGAAATATGGCGGTGGCGGAGGGATTTGAACCCTCGGACGGGGGTTACCCGTCACACGCTTTCGAGGCGTGCTCCTTAGGCCGCTCGGACACGCCACCGCGACAAAGCTTAGGGTCCGCACCCCGGCTGGCCCAAATCGCGCTGCCGTGCGAAGAAGGCCTCCAGCACGGCCGCGCACTCAGCGGCCAGTACGCCGCCTCGGACTTGCGGCCGGTGGGTCAGGCGCCGGTCCCGCACCACATCCCACAACGATCCCGCGGCGCCGGTCTTGGGCTCCCATGCGCCGAACACCAGTCGCGCCACCCGGGCCATCACCAGCGCTCCGGCGCACATGGTGCACGGCTCCACCGTCACCGCGATCGTGGCACCCTCCAGCCGCCACCCGTCACCGAGTCTGACCGCGGCAGCCCGCAGGGCCAGGATCTCTGCGTGCGCGGTCGGATCACCCAGCGCTTCCCGCCTGTTGGCGGCGCGGGCCAGTTCAGCCCCGGTTGAATCGAAGACCACCGCGCCGATCGGGACATCCCGGGGACCGGCCTCGCCGGCGGCCACGAGCGCGGAACGAACCAGGGCCTCATCCGCCAACGGTTTCACCGATCGAGGCGGTCGAGCACCACCGAGAGCTCCTCGGCGAATCCCATCTCGCGCGCAATCCGGCCGATCTGTTCATCGGCGTAGAGGTCGGTCTCGGACAGGATCACGCCCAGCACGGCATCCGAGAGTCCGAGGTCGGCCAACACACCCAGGTCGCCCTCCTCGAACGGGTCGCAGTCATCGAGGTCCGCCGGCGCGATATCGGCATCCAGCTTTGCCAGCACCTCGGCGGCAATGTTGTAGTCCAGGGCAGCGGTGGCATCCGACAACAACAGCCGGGTCCCCGACGGGGCGGGCCGGACGATGACGAAGAACTCATCGTCGACGTCGAGCAGCCCGAACACCGCCCCGGCACTGCGCAGTTCCCGCAGCTCCGTCTCGGCAGCGGTCAGGCTGACCAACGCCTCGGGGTTCATCGATGAACAGCTCCACGCCGAGCCCTCGCGAACGACGGCCACAGCGAAGCCGAAGGGGGTCTCCCCGGACCCGGCAGCGGACGCTCGCTGTGCCTCCATGGCGGCATACGCTAGTCGCTGAGCAGCACTTTTGACTAGGCGGGAACGCTGCCGGGGAACGGGTGTGCCAACCTTGAACGCGTGACCAAGACACCGGTGTGCGTCCTCGGGCTGGGGCTGATCGGCGGATCGGTGTTGCGTGCGGCAGTCGCCTCCGGCCGGGAGGTGTTCGGCTACAACCGCTCCGCCGAAGGAGCGCTGGCGGCCCAGTCGGACGGGTTCGCTGCCGGAACCGATCTCACCGAGGCGTTGAGGTGGGCCGCCGCGCGCCGGGCCCTCATCGTGCTGGCGGTCCCGATGCCCGCGGTAGGTCAGCTACTCGGCTATATCGGGAAATTGGCCGCCGACTGCCCCCTGACCGATGTCATCAGCGTCAAGGGTGCGGTTCTTGCGGAGATGCGCCGGGCAACGCTGCTCGACCGCTATGTGGGCGGGCACCCGATGGCCGGTTCCGCACGCTCGGGGTGGTCGGCGGGAACCGCCGGCCTGTTCGCCGGGGCGCCCTGGGTGATCAGCGTGGACGATCACGTCGATCCGGCGATCTGGTCCGATGTGATGCAGCTGGCCCTGGACTGCGGCGCCGCGGTGGTCCCGGCCACGTCCGCCGAGCATGACCTCGCCGCGGCAAGCATCTCTCATCTGCCGCATCTTTTCGCCGAGGCGATGGCCCTGACCGCAGGCGAGGTACCGCTGGCCTTCGCGCTGGCCGCCGGATCGTTCCGGGACGGTACCCGGGTGGCCGGCACCGCACCGGACCTGGTCCGCGCGATGTGCGAGTCAAACACCGATCAACTGGTCCCGGCCCTGGACCGGGCCCTGGAAGTACTGCGTGACGCCCGGGATTCGTTGGCCGATGGCGGTTCGGTGGCTGCCCTGATCGACGCCGGACACGCCGCCCGGGTCCGGTTCGAGAGCTTCCAGCGCCCGGACGTTGACTCGGTGGTCCTGGGCGCGGCGAACTGGCGCGAGGACCTCGCCGCGGCCGGGCGGTCGGGAGCGGTGATCAGATCCGCTCTGCCAGGCCCGGATAGTCGACGATGAAACCGTCACCGTCGACGGTGATTGTGGTTTCAGCGACCGGGGAGTGCAACTTGATGCCCTCGCGCCCGTCGGCGCCGTAACTGGTGTAACTGATCGTGGCCGGGCTGACGGTCAACTGCGGCAGACAAACGTAGACCACCGGAATGCTCACCGATTCCGCCCTGCGGTGCAGACCGGTCCGGCGGATGGGCAGCGCGTTGAAGAACGGGCTGAAAACGACGTCGACGTCGAGCGCGCCGTCGTAAGCACCGCGAGACTCACCCTGATGGTCAGTCACCAGCCACATGTTCTCCTCGTCCCGGGCGATCGACATCTGGCGGTCGCGCTCGGCGAGGGTGACGGTGAGCGAGAGCCGCTTGGTGGCGCCACGATCATCGGTCACCAGGTCATAGGAGGCGCTGAACGCTGGATCTGCGTCGGTAGCCGCCGAGACGATCCGGCCATGGGCCTTAATCCGGTTGCCGGACACCTGAACCCGGGCCGACTCGATACGGGACACATTGGGGGAACGCCAGGTCAGAATCGCCGGCCACTGTCGCTCAGACGGCCTCTCGGCTTCAGTCACCACCCTTCTACCGTAGGGGACGACTCACCCCGGTTGTAGTCGGGAGTCCGCGCCGGCACCCCGGCGTCCAGGCGTACCTCGTCATCGAGCAGTGGCTGGGGCAGTCGGCGCCGGAACCGTCCCGTTCCCGGCACCGAGGCCCAGACCGCCATCGCCAGTAGACCATCCAGAAGCAGGGCGAGGGCCGTTACCATCAGCGCCCCGACCAGCGCCAGGTAGAACTGACGGATCTTGATCCCGTCGATCAGATAGCGGCCAAGCCCCCCGAGGCTGGCATAGGCCGCCACCGTCGCGGTGGCCACCACCTGCAGGGTGGCCGTGCGCAGACCGCCGAGGATCAGCGGCAGTGCGTTGGGCACCTCGACCCGGGCCAGCACCTGCCGACCGGACATACCCATTGCCCGTGCGGCGTCGGTGACCTTCGGGTCCACATTGGCGATTCCCGAGTAGGTTCCGGCCAGTAGCGGCGGCACCGCCAGGAGGGTCAGCGCCACCGTCGGCGGTAGCAGTCCCAGACCCCAGAGCAATACCGCGAGCAGCAGCACTCCCAGGGTCGGCAGAGCCCGCAGTGCGTTGACCACCGTGACCACCAGAACGGAGCCGCGGCCGGTGTGACCGATCGCCAGGCCGATCGGAACGGCGATAAGGACGGACACCGCCACGGCCACTCCGGTGTACTGCAGGTGCTCGGTGATCCGGGCGCCCAACCCCGCCCTACCGGCCCAGTTGTCGGCGGTGAATATGTAGTCCAGCGCCTGCTGCAAGAAGTTCACGCCGCCGCCTTTGTTTTGCGGGCCCACGGTGTGATGAGCCGGCCGGCCGCCAGGATGAGGACGTCGATGATGACCGCCAGCACGAAGATCGCGATGATGCCGGCAACGATCTGATCGCTCTTATCGGACTGGTAGCCCTCGGTGAACCACGTTCCCAGGCCACCGATCCCGATGACGGAGCCGACGGCCACCATCGAGATATTGGTCACCGCTACCACCCGCAGCCCAGCGGTGAGAACCGGAATCGACAGCGGCAGTTCAACTTTGAGGAGCTGACCGATCCGGGTGTAACCCACCGCCGCGGCGGCGTCGCGAACGTGCGACGGTACCGCGTCGAGCGCCTCCGGTACGGCGCGCACCAGCAGTGCGGTGGTGTAGAGGGTCAGCGCGATAATCACGTTGGCCTCATCGAGTATCCGGGTCGGGATGATCAGCGGCAGGACGACGAACAGCGCCAGCGATGGAACGGTGAAGATGATGCTGGCCGCCAGCGTGGTGAGTCGGCGCAATACGAGATGGCGCCACACCAGCGCCCCGATCGGGACCGCGATCAACAGGCCCAGCAGCACCGGCACCAGGGAGAGTCGCAGGTGTATCAACGTCAGCGCCCAGGCGCTGTCGAGGTGGGTGAGCAGATAGTGCACGGGCTTTCAGTCCGTCTCCGACGCCGGCTCCGCCTCGGCGGCCTCGGATTCCGGCCGGTGTTCCTGCTCCTGATCGGAATCCGGTTCGAGGGCCTGTCGCTGACCCTCGAGGGAGTCGATCACATCATCGGCCATGGTGCCCCCGATCACGGCCCCGGCGTCATCCACGGCGACGGCGATCCCGGACGGGGAGGACAACGCGGCGTCGAGTGCGGCCCGCAGGGTGCTACCGGGGCGGAACAGTGAACCGCCGGCTGTCACGCTGTCGTACAGCGGGTCGCCGTCCCGGTGGCATTCGACACCGTCGGCGTCGATCCAGCCGAACGGTGATCCGTCCGGATGGGTCACCAGCCGCCATTCATCGGGCGCGAGGACCAGGGCGTCTATCTCGCGCTCGGTGACGGTCGCGACCGGTTTCAGCTCCAGACCGGATGAGGTGAAGAACTGCAGGAGCCGGTAGCCGCGGTCGGTTCCAATGAACTCGGCGACGAAATCATTGGCCGGGTTGGACAGCAGCCGCGCCGGGGTGTCGTACTGCTGAAGCTTCCCGCCCACGCCGAAAACGGCCACTGCGTCCCCAAGTTTGACGGCCTCGTCGATATCGTGAGTCACGAAAACGATGGTCTTGTGTAGCTCGCTTTGCAGTCGCAGCATCTCGGCTTGCAGCTCGTCCCGCACCACCGGATCCACGGCCGAGAACGGCTCGTCCATCAACAGGATCGGCGGATCGGCGGCCAGAGCGCGGGCCACCCCGACGCGCTGCTGCTGACCGCCGGAAAGCTGGGCCGGATACCGGTCGCCGAGTTTGGGGTCCAGCCCGACTCGTTCCAGCACCGCGTACGCCGCCCGCCGGGCCGCGCGGCGGGACTGGCCCTTGAGTACCGGCACGGTTGCAACATTGTCGACCACCCGTTGGTGCGGCATGAGCCCGCCGCTTTGGATGACATAACCGATACCCAGCCGCAACTTGACCGGGTTGACCTTGGAAACGTCCTGTTCATCGACGGTGACCGTTCCCGAAGTCGGTTCGACCATCCGGTTTATCATCCGCATCGAGGTCGTCTTTCCACACCCGGACGGACCGACGAACGCGGTGAGGGTGCCCTCGGGCACCTCCAGGGTCAGATCATCGACCGCCACCGTCCCGTCCGGATAACGTTTGGTGACGCCGTCGAAAGTGATCATCTACCTGGTGCCGATCGGTGTGTCGAAGCCGTTGTCGCGCAACCAGGTGCGGGCCGCTTCCTCTGGATCGACGCCCGAGTTGCCCGAGACCGCGATATTGAGTTCGGTCAGCCCCTCGGTGGTCAGTTCCGCCGACACCGCGTCCAGCACGGTCTTGAGCTCATCGGACATCTTCTGCGAACTGACCAGCGGGACAACATTGCCGGGCAGGAAGTTGTTCTTCGGGTCCTCCAGCACCACAAGTTTGTTCTGCGGTATCGCCGGGGACGTACTGAAGATGTTGGCCACGTTGACGGTGCCGTCCGTCAGCGCCCGCACGGTTGCCGGGCCGCCACCGTCGTTGATCGCGACGAAGTTATCCGGTGAGATGTCAAGGTCGTAGGTGGATTTCAGGCCCGGCAGCCCCTCGGCGCGTTTCAGCATCTCCGATGGCCCCCCGAACTTGACCTCATCCGAATGAACGGCCAGATCTCCAATGGTCTTCAGATCCCACTTCTGCGCGGTCGCCTCGGTCACCGTCAACGTGTCGCTGTCGGTGGCCGACGACGGGTTGAGGATCGCCAGATCACCGGGCAGTGCCCGGTACAGGGCCAGTTCGACCTTATCCGGGCTGGTAACGGTGTTGTACGGCTCGAAGTACTGCAACAGGTTTCCGGTGTAGTCAGGTATCAGATCGATGGAATGGTCACGCAGGGCCGGGACATAGGTTTCCCGGCTGCCGATGCTGAACTTCCTGACCACGGTGAATCCGTTGGTCTCCAGCACCTGGGCATAGATCTCGGCGATGATCTTGGACTCCGGGAAGTCCGCGGAACCGACCACCAGAGATTTCAGGTCACCCGATATCGCGCCGCCACCCATCGGATTCGAGCTGCCGCAGGCGCCCAGTCCCGGCAGCGCGAGGGCGAGAACGACCGCGGACAGCCAGCGTCGCACCACTACTTTCATTCGCCCCATCGCTTCTGACCCTATCCACCCGCACCGGCGCCTGTCTCCCTGATGGGCCCTTCGCTCAGCGCACCGTTACCGGGCCGTTGCGGCTTTGGTGGTTTCTTTCCAGGCCTTGGCAGGCGAGAATGACGGTATGAGCAGCGAGTCGAATGTTTCGCCGGCCGAATCCCCGTCGTCGGCGACAGCCGAACCGGTCACCGGCAATCTTCCTGCCGATCAGACCGCGGATGTGAAGTTCACCCGGGCGGCGGCGCTGTGGTCGTCTCTGATCCTGGGCTTCCTGATCCTCATCGTGCTGCTGATCTTCATCACGCAGAACACCGCGGTGGCGCAGTTCACCTTCCTGGGCTGGCACTGGGATCTGCAGTTGGGGGTCGCCATTCTGCTCGCCGCCGTGGCCGGAGGGCTCGTCACCGCGGGGGTCAGCGCCGCCCGCATGTTCCAGTTGCGGCGCGCAGCAAAGAAAAATCTGCACCTCGCCCTGAGGAAATCGCCCTGAAGAAATAGCCCTGAAGAAATAGCCGGAAGTAATCACCTTGCAGAAGTAGTCGGCACGAGCCGGGCGGAGCTGTTCATCTGAGCCGGTGCGGCAGTAGATCCCAAACATGTTCGGTGCAGTTCACCCCGGCCACCGAGAACGTCCCCGACCGCGAGTGACGCAACTGGGTCACCGATACGTAATCGATCGGGAATGACAGCGGATTCGGGGTCTTCAAGATCTCGTGCAGCACCACATTGATCACCCCACCATGGGTGAACACCGCGACAGTGTCCTCCGGTCCCGCGGCCGCCACGACCCCGGCCAGCCCGGCGCGGACCCGGGTGAGAAAGCCCTCGGCGTCCACCGTGGCAGGGAGCAGACCGCGCGCCATTCGATCCCAGTCATCGGGCCGTTCGGCGCGCACTTGCTCGAGCGGAACATACTGCGACATTCCGCGGTCGTACTCGGCGAGTCGTTCGTCAGCCTCGACACCGAGACCGCGGGCGGCCGCCACCGGCCCCGCCGTCTGCATCGCTCGCCGCTGCGGGCTGCTGACAAGCCGGCTGATCGGGAATCGCGCCAGCGCCTCCGGTAGCCGACGCGCCTGGTCAAGCCCTGCAGGCGACAGTTCCGGATCAGAGCCCTCCCCGGCCCTCGTCCGCCGCGGCAGGGCATGCCGGATCAGCAGGATCAGCATAGGCGGAGCATAGGCGGCCGATCTGCCGCAATGGGCACACGTTCGGCGGGAAGACCAGCGCGCCCGCTCAGGGGGTGACGATATTGAAATCCGGACTCGGCCGGTCCAGCACACCGAGCAATGCCTGTAACGCGCCGGGATCGCCGGCCACCTCCAGACCGGGCGAACTCAAATCGCCCAGCACGGCGGCCAGGAGTCGCATCTTCACCGCCACCGTGACCGTCGCGGCGGCGGTCGCCTCCTCGGCGGGCCGCTTGCGGTAGACCAGCACTCCGTTGCGCAGCGTGAGCCGGTAGTTCGCGCCGAGGTCGGCGAAGGTCACATCCAGGGCCAGGTTCAGATCCCAGGCCCGGGGGCCGTTGATCGAGATGGCCAGCACATCCAGCATCTGTTCCGGGGTGAGTTGGCTGAGCATGGTCGGGGCGGAGGTACTCACCGGGGTGCCGAAGTTGCCGGTCCGCAACTCGGCCGATCCGGACAGGAAGAAGTTCCGCCAGGTCGCACACTCCGACCCGTACCCGAGCTGTTCAAGGGTGTCGGCGTAGAGGGTGCGCGCCCCGGCATGGTTCTCGTCGGTGAACACCACATGATCCAATAGCGTTGCCGCCCAACGGTAGTCACCGGAATCAAAGGCATCCTGGGCGAGCTGGACCACCCTGTCGGCCCCACCCATGGCGGCCACGTAGCGCGGACCGGACTGCTCGGGCGGATGTTGCCACAGCCGGCCCGGATTACCGTCGAACCAGCCCATATAGCGCTGATAGACCGCCTTGACATTGTGGTTCACCGACCCGTAGTAGCCACGGGTGTGCCAGGCCTGCTCGAGTGCGGGTGGCATGGCGAAGTCCTCGGCGATTTCGATACCGGTATAGCCCTGGTTGAGTTGCCGCAGGGTCTGGTCATGCAGATAGGCGTACAGATCACGTTGCAGCGAAAGGTATTCCACGATTCGCTCCCGGCCCCAGGTTGGCCAGTGGTGCGAGGCGAACACCACGTCGACCCGATCGGCGAATGTGTCGATCGCCTCGGTCAGATATCCCGACCAGGCGTGCGGGTCGCGCACCAGAGCACCGCGCAGAGTCAGGAGATTGTGCAGATTGTGGGTGGCGTTCTCCGCCATACACAACGCCCGGAACTTCGGGAAGTAGAAATGCATCTCCGCCGGCGCCTCGGTGCCGGGCGCCATCTGGAACTCGATCTCCACACCGTCGACGGTGTGGGTCTCGCCGCTGGTGGTGATATCGATGGTCGGCACGATGATCCCCACCTCACCGGTGGACGGCGCCTGTCCCAGACCGCAGCCGACCTGCCCTTGCGGCCCGCGGTCGAGTGCGGTGCCGTACATGTACGCGGCCCGGCGCGTCATCGCGGTTCCGGCATAGACGTTCTCCTGCACGGCGTGGCCGATGAAACCCTCCGGGGCCAGTACCGGCACTGTGCCGCAGTCGACGTCGGCCTGGGTGGTGACTCCCAGCACGCCGCCGAAATGATCGACGTGGCTGTGGGTGTAGATCACCGCGCTCACCGCGCGATCTCCCCGATGAGACCGGTACAGGGCCAGGGCCGCGGCAGCGGTCTCGGTGCACACCAGCGGATCGATGACGATGACGCCGGTATCGCCCTCGACGAAGGTGATGTTGGACAGGTCCAGCCCGCGGACCTGGTAGATACCCGGCACGACCTCGTAGAGACCCTGCTTGGCGGCCAGGGTTGACTGGCGCCACAGACTTGGATGCACCGTCGGCGGGGCCTCGCCACCCAGGAAGGCGTAGGCGTCGTTGTCCCACACCACCCGGCCGTCCGCTGCCTTGATCACGCAGGGTTCCAATGAACCGAGGAAACCCCGGTCGGCGTCGGTGATATCGGCGGTGTCGGAGAACGGCAGCAGCCCGCGCTGTTCGGAGTTGGCGGATTCGATGACGGGTGTCGCGGCACGGTGTTCCATACCGACATTGTCCGGGTAAACGCCGGCCTAGACCGCGGTTACGCCGATACCCCAGGCGACGATCAGCGGCCGGTCCACTCGGCAGCTGGAAGGACCGGCGACCGGACCGGCCTCGTCAGGAGAGCGATCCCGGCAGCCATCACCACCACCGCAGTACCCAGGAAGGTCGCCGTCAATCCCAAGGTATCGATCAGCACTCCCAGTCCGACGGCGCCGATGGCGGTGGTCCCGGTGACGAGGACGAAGAACAACCCCATCATGCGGCCGCGAACCCGTTCGGGCACCTCGGTCGCGATGGTCGCCTGGCCGCCCACGAAGACGAATTCCCACCCGAAGCCGATGACGAATGCGCCGATCAGATCGACGACGAAACCGTGGTTCTGGGTGATGGCCAACTCGATCATCCCGGCCGCGGCCAGGAAAAGGCCGGTCGCCATCAGTCGCCGCCGCCGCTGCGGGGAGTTGCCGATCCGGCCGATAACCGGGTTGGCCGTGATCGCACCCACCCCGATCGCGCCGATCAGCAGGCCC
Source organism: uncultured Mycobacterium sp. (assembly GCA_964555915.1). GTDB lineage: Bacteria > Actinomycetota > Actinomycetes > Mycobacteriales > Mycobacteriaceae > Mycobacterium. The sequence continues at coordinate 88,232 of CAZKUK010000007.1, read as the reverse complement.
ACGTCGGAGGCCATCAGCCCGTGTTCCATCGCCACCATCGGCATCAGTTGCTCGACCGGTGCGACGAACACGAAGAACACTCCGACCCCGACGGCCGTCACCTTCACCAGCCGCACCAGACTTGCCACACCCGATACCCCGGCACCGTCTGCCGCTCGACCGGATACCGCGCCTGCCCGCGTCGACCGGTTGGGGTCCCGGGTTCGCCTCATATCGGAAACCAGAGGTGTGCCGGCAAGCACGGCGGCCACCAGAAAGTACGACGCCGCGTTGAAAGTGAAGGCGGCACCGATACCGATCCAGTGCACGATGAAACCACCGATCACCGCCCCCGCGAGCCGGGTGATGTTGAACATCATCGACGACTGGGCCAGGGCGGCAGGCCGGTACTCCTCGGGCACCGTGTAGGGCCCGACCAGACTGATCACCGGGCAGTTGAGGCTGTACGGAATGGCGCCGGCGAAAACCAGAGCGTAGAGCCACCCCATTGGAAGATGGCCGGTCAGTTCCATGATGGCCAGCAGTGCCGCGGGGATGCCCTGCAGCAGATAGAGCAGCATCGCGAGGCGGCGGGGTTCGAACCGATCGGCAAGCACACCGCCGATCGGTCCGCCGACGATGGACGGTCCCAGCGCCAGTGCTGCCAGCAGGCCGACGGCGGCCGCACTCCCGGTGATGGTGAAGGCGTACCAGGTGGTGGCGACGATCTGCATGTACGAACCGGCCGAGGACACTGCCCGTGCGCCGAAAAGGCGCCGATACGCCGGGAAGGACAGCGGGTTTCGCGTTCGCCCGGAAATCATCCCGGAAACGCTAGTGATGGGGCCCATCAGCCGCAAAACAACGGCAGCGACACCGTGAACTCGGTGCTGCCCGGCCGACTGCGGAGGGTGATGCTGCCATCGTGGGCCCGCACCACCGCCGAGACGATGGCCAGACCCAGACCGGTGGACCCGGCTCGTGGCGAGCGCGACGTGTCGGCCCGGGCGAACCGCTCGAACACCTCCGACTGCAGTTCAGCTGGAATCCCCGGCCCGTCGTCCGCCACCCGCAGCACCGCCGCGTCCGCCTCGGCCCCCAGTGCCAGCGTGACCGTGGTGCCGGCCGGTGTATGCACGCGGGCGTTGGCCAGCAGGTTGGCCACCACCTGATGCAGCCGTTCGTCATCGCCGGTCACCAGGACCGGCTCGGCCGGCACGTCGAGGTTCCAGTGGTGTCCGGGTCCGGCCGCGTGCGCATCGCTGATCACGTCCGCGCACAGCCGCGACAGGTCAACCGGTTGGCGATCCAGCGGGCGCCCGGAGTCCAGCCGGGCCAGGAGTAGCAGATCCTCGACCAGCCGGGTCATCCGCTGGGCCTCGGACTCCACCCGGCTCATCGCGTGGGCGACATCGGCGGGAACCTCGGCCTGCCGGCGTCGGGCCAGTTCGGTGTAACCGCGGATGGCAGCCAGCGGTGTCCTCAGTTCGTGGCTGGCGTCGGCGACGAACTGACGCACCCTGCTCTCGCTGGCCTGCCGGGTCGACAGCGCGGCGGCAATATGGTCGAGCATCCGGTTGACCGCCAGACCGAGCCTGCCGACCTCGGTGTTCGGGTTGGTGTCGGCATCGCCGACCCGCACCGGCAGAGCAACCTCCCCGCGGTCCAGCGGCAGATCCGCGACCTTGCCGGCCGCCCCGGCCACCCGGTTCAACGGTGCCAGCGCCCGGCGGATGATCAGCAGACCAACCGATATCGCGATCAGCAGTGCGAGCGTGGTGACCACCGCGAAGATCAGCGCCACCTGCCGCAGCGTCTGCTCAACGTTACGCATGCTCAGCCCCACCACCAGGGTGTTGCCGTCACGACGGCCGGGGACGGCCACCAGGCGGTAGCGGCCCAGTCCATCGACGGTGCGGGTCACCGGCCGTCGCTGTTCCGACAGCCCGGCGAGTTGCTCGACCGCCACCGCCGACAGCGGATCACGGTCACCGGCGCGGCCCAGCATGCCCGCCGCAGCCACCCCGGGCCCGGTGAATACGGCAGCGAGCATCCCGACCGGTTGACCGGGCGCGTCGAGGAAATCCGGGCCGGGCCCGGGCCGCGGTCGCAGGGGCCGGGACTGCGGATGGTCCGGCCGGGGCGGCGCTCTCCGCTCCAGCAGCGACGATCGCTGCGCGCTCTGGAGCAGCTGACCGTCCAACTCGGCGACCAGATACCGGTACAGCGCCACCTCGGTCACCACCCCGATACCGACACAGATCGCGATCAGCAGCGCGAGTTGCCCGGTGAGCAGCCGGGCCTGCAGCGACCACCGTCCGGGCCCGGGTTCACCCCGGTTTGAGGACATACCCGGCACCACGCAGCGTGTGGATCATCGGCGCGCGGCCGCTGTCGATCTTTTTGCGCAGATAGGAGATGTACAGCTCGACGATATTGGACCGTCCACCGAAGTCGTAGCTCCAGACCCGGTCGAGAATCTGGGCCTTGGACAGCACCCGCTTGGGGTTGCGCATCAGGAAACGCAGCAGCTCGAACTCGGTCGAGGTCAGGATGATCGGCTCGCCGGACCGGGTCACCTCGTGGCTGTCCTCATCGAGGATCAGATCGCCGACGACGATCTGCGCGCTGGTGGTATCGGTACTGACCCCGGTACGCCGCAACAGGGCCCGCAGACGCAGGACCACCTCCTCGATCGAGAACGGCTTGGTGACGTAGTCGTCGCCGCCGGCGGTGAGTCCGGCGATACGGTCCTCGACGGCGTCCTTGGCGGTCAACAGCAGCACCGGCAGGGCCGGGATGTGCTCGCGCAGCTTGCCCAGCACCTCCAGCCCGCTCATATCCGGCAGCATCACGTCCAGCACCACCGCATCCGGGCGCAGTTCCCGCGCGGATGCCACCGCTGAGGCCCCGTCGGCCGCGGTACCGATGGTCCAGCCCTCGTAGCGCAACGCCATCGACACCATCTCGGCCAGCACGGCCTCGTCGTCGACGACCAGAATTCTGATCGGGCTGCCGTCGGCGCGTCGCATGACGACCCGTTCGGCCGCGGGTGAACCCATCCGTCAAGTATGGACGCCACCGTGGGCCGGCACTATGAGCCTGCTGTGCGCGCGCTGTGCAAAACCGATCCCCCGGGGTGGCTCCCTAGACTCCCGGGGATGAGTTTCTATGACGTGATCGAGACGGTGGGCAAGGTCATCGACGCCGTCGGTGTCGCCACCATCGCCATCGGCGCACTGATTTCTGCTGCCGGGGCGGTGACGCGGTTGCGCCGTCGGAGCGGGGACGTCTACCGGGTGTTCCGGGAGCAGTTGGGGCGGTCGATCCTGCTGGGCCTGGAGTTCCTGGTGGCGGCCGACATCATCCGCACCGTGGCCATCACACCCAACGCCAGCAGCGTGGCGGTGCTGGGCGGCATCGTGCTGATCCGGACATTCCTGAGTTTCTCGCTGCAACTCGAGGTGACCGGATACTGGCCCTGGCAGTCCGCCCGGGCCCGCGGGGCCCAGGCCGCGAAGACCGCGTCGTGAACCGGCAGAGCCGACAGAACCGGCGCCGGCGAATCGCCGACGCGGTGCGCAAGCACCCCCCGGCCCCGTTGGCTCCACCGGACTCGTACGACCCCGACGATGTCGCCGCGATGCTGCGGGAGATCGGCATCGCGCTGGTCGAGGTGGCCCAGCCGACATCGATCGTGAAGGACCGGCTGACTCGGATCGCCTCCGAGTACACCACCGAACGGGTGCGCGCGGTGGTGCTGCCGACCATGCTGCTGATCCAGATCGGCCGGGACGCCTACGAGATCGACGGATCGACCCGTTCGTCGCTGCAACTCGACGCCGCCGGCCGGATCGACCAGATCGCCGGCCTGGCCGAGGGCGGCGCGATCACTCCCACCGACGCGGTCGACGCGGTGGCCGCGGCCCGCAGCAGACCACCGCGGTTCGGCAAAGCGGCCACCATCACCGCATCCGCCGTTACCTCCGTGGGGTTCGGGATGATGATCAACCCGACCTGGGCAGCACTGCCGGGCTACTTCTTCCTGGGCCTGGTGGTCGGCGCCATCCTGATGCTCAGCGCACCGCTTCCGTCGCTGACACCGGTCCTTCCGACGGTGGCGGCATTCGTCGTGACGCTGCTGGCAACGTGGTTCGTCGCCGAAGCCGCCAACGACGGGTTGCTGCGGGTGATCAGCCCGGCCCTGGTGGCCGCCATACCGGGAATGGCGCTCGCCGTCGGCGCCACCGAACTGGCCGCCTCCCAGATCATTTCCGGTGCCAGCCGGTTGGTGTACGGGATATCACAACTGGCGTTGCTGGTGTTCGGCGTGATCATGGGTATGCACCTCGCCGGGCCGGTGGCGCCCCCGACCCCGACGCCCCACCTGGGTTCGTGGGCGCTGTACGTCGCGATCATCGTCGTCGGCCTGAGCCTGTCGGTGTACCTCTCCGCGCCACGCGGATCACTGTTCTGGTTGACGGCCGCGATCGCGGTCGCGCTGCTCACCCAGCAGCTCGCGAGCATATTCTTCGCCTCCATCCACGCCGGTTTCCTCGGCGCGGTCGCGGCGGTGCTGTTCGCCAACCTGGCCGCCCGGATCAAGACCTCGCCGCCGGCGGTGGTGCTCATCGTCGCGTCGTTCTGGTCCCTGGTGCCTTCGACGACCAGCTTCATGGACGTCAGCCAGGCCGCCACCGGCGGTAACGCCGACCTGGGCAGTCTGGGCCAAGTCGGATCGGCGATCCTGTCGATCGCGCTCGGCACCCTGGTCGGCTGGAGCATCTTCCGCACCATCGACGGCTGGTTGCCATGGTCGAAAGCCGCTGCCGAAAACGGGTGCTGAAACCGGATGCTGAAGACGGTTGGGGTAGCTTCGCCAGCGTGGAGGACCCGAGCCCTGAGCTGACGCGGGTGAGCGCCTGGATGTCCGAACAGGGCCTCGGTGACGGTTCACTCGAGGCCGTCACCGAGATCGTCGGCGGCACCCAGAACATCATGTTGCGATTCACCAGTTCCGGACGCGACTATGTGTTCCGCCGCGGGCCGCGGCACCTGCGGCCGGTCAGTAACTCCGTGATCCTGCGCGAAACCCGGGTACTGCGGGCACTGGCCGATACCGACGTCCCGCATCCGAAACTGATCGCGGTGTGCGATGACCCCGCGGTGCTCGGTGATGCGGTGTTCTATCTGATGGAACCGGTCGACGGTTTCAACGCCGGCTCGGAGATTCCGGAGTTGCACGCCTCCGACCCCGGTATCCGCCACCGGATGGGCCTCTCGATGGCCGATGCCGCCGCCCGGCTGGGCGCGGTGGACTATCGGGCGGTGGGGTTGGAGGACTTCGGCAAACCGGCGGGCTTTTTGGAAAGGCAAGTGCCACGGTGGCTTTCGGAGCTGAAGTCCTACGCGAAGTTCGACAACTACCCGGGGCCCGATATCGGCGATGTGGACGGTGTCGCGTCCTGGCTGCGTGAGCACCAACCGGGCGATTTCACCCCCGGCATCATGCACGGCGACTATCACGCCGCCAATGTGATGTTCTCCCGCGCCGGACCGGAGGTGGTTGCGATTGTGGACTGGGAGATGTGCACGATCGGCGATCCCCTGCAGGATCTGGGCTGGATGCTGGCGACCTGGTACCGCCCGGGCCACGAACCGGTGCTACCCAATGCGCTGATGACGGCGGGCGGCCTGGCCACCCCGGCGGAACTGGTCGAGCGCTACGCGGCCGGCACCGATCGGGACCTGTCCGGCGTCGACTGGTACACCGTGCTGGCCTGTTTCAAGCTCGGCATCATTTTGGAGGGGTCACACGCGCGTGCGGCGGCGGGCATGGCGCCCAAAGAGATTGGCGACATCCTGCACACCGCGACGGTACGGCTCTTCGAACGGGCGACGGCGATAATGAGTGGAGACTTCAATGATTGACTTCGAGATACCGGCCGAGCTTGCGGCCCGAGGCAACACCATCCGGGCATTCGTCGACGAGCAGATCGTTCCGTTCGAGCGTGATCCACGGCTGACCAGTCACGGCCCGAACGAGGACCTGCGCACCGAAATGGTCGAGCTGGCACGGAAAGCCGGTCTGCTGACCTTCCAGGCGCCGCGCCGCTTCGGCGGCTGGGAGCCGACGCATACCGAGCAGGCCGTGCTTTTCGAGGCGGCGGGGTGGTCCACCCTCGGCCCGGTGGCGCTGAACTGCGCGGCGCCCGACGAGGGCAACATGTTCCTGCTGTCGAGGATCGCCAACCCCGAACAAACCGAGACGTTCCTGCTGCCGGTGATCGACGGTCACCAGCGTTCGGTCTTCGCGATGACCGAACCCGGCGGCGCCGGCTCGGACCCCGGCCAGCTCAGCACCGAGGCCGTCTTCCATTCCGGCCCTGCCGGCGGCGAGTATGTGATCAACGGCCGCAAATGGCTCATCACCGGAGCCGACGGCGCCAAGACCTGGATCATCATGGCCCGGGTCGCACCGAACGCCCACGGCGGCGACGGCCCGACCCTGTTCCTGTGCGACGGCGACACCCCCGGGATCGAACTCGAACGGGTGATGGACACCATGGATCGCAACTACGTACAGGGTCACGGTGTGGTGCGGTTCAACGACCTGCGGCTGCCGGCCTCGGCGGTGCTCGGCGAGGTCGGACAGGCGCTGCGTTACGCCCAGATGCGGCTCGCTCCGGCCCGGCTCACCCATTGCATGCGGTGGCTGGGCGCGGCCCACCGTGCGCAGTCCATCGCCATCGAGCACGCCCGCACCCGGACCGCCTTCGGTAAGCCGTTGGGTGAACATCAGGGTGTGGGCTTCATGCTGGCAGACAACGAGATCGCACTGCAGCAGTGCCGATTGGCGATCTGGTGGGCCTGCTGGACCCTGGATGGCGGGGCGAAGGGCCGCCATGAGAGCTCGATGGTGAAGGCCTCGGTGTCGGAGGAACTTTTCAAGGTTGCCGATCGGTGCGTGCAGGTGCTCGGCGGGATGGGCATCTCCGATGAGACCCCGGTCGGCATGATCTTCTCCGACATGCGGGCTTTCCGGCTCTACGACGGGCCCACCGAGGTGCACAAGTACGCCATCGCCCGTCAGATCCTGCGCGACCCCCGATGAGCGTGCTCGATTCCTTCCGCCTCGACGGCAAGGTGGTGATCGTCACCGGAGCCTCCTCGGGCCTGGGGGTGTCCTTCGCCCGGGCCTTCGCCGAGGCCGGCGCCGATGTGGTCCTCGGCGCCCGGCGGGTGGAAAAGATGACCGACACCGCCGCACTGGTCGAATCGGCGGGCCGGCGGGTCTGCACCCGCAGGACCGATGTCGCCGATCCCGAACAGTGCGCACAACTGGTGGATGCCGCCATGGCCGAGTTCGGCCGGGTCGATGTGCTGATCAACAACGCCGGGGTGGGCACCGCGGTACCGGCCACCCGGGAGAGCGCCGAGGAGTTCCGCGCGGTGATCGACGTCAACCTCAACGGCTCGTACTGGATGGCCCAGGCCTGCGCTCGGGTGATGGGTCCGGGCAGTGCCATCGTCAATATCGCCAGCGTGCTGGGGCTGACGACGGCCGGGCTGCCGCAGGCGGCCTACAGCGCCTCCAAGGCCGGAGTCATCGGGCTGACCCGCGATCTCGCCCAGCAGTGGAGCGGCCGCAAGGGAATTCGGGTCAATGCGCTGGCACCGGGATTTTTCGCCAGCGAGATGACCGACGAATTGAAACCGGGCTATCTGGACAGCCTGATGCCGCGGATCATCCTGGGCCGGCTGGGTGATGCGGCCGAGTTGGCGGCGACCGCGATCTGGCTGGCCTCGCCAGCCGCCGGATACGTGACCGGTCAGACGATCGTCGTCGATGGCGGGTTGACGATCACTTGACCCGGCTGGCTGACCGGCTCACCGGGAGGACCCGGCGATACCTGATCGGCGTGGCGGCGCTGTGCTGTCTGGCCGTCCTGACCGCGTTACTGATCGCCAACGGGTTACCCGCGCGCCCGCCGCAGACCGCGGCCACGCCGCCCGCCGAACTTCACGATCTGGACGAGGCGATGCTCATCGACGAAAGTGCCGTGCCGCCGTTGGCGGGGACGACCTGGGGCAGCATCGTCGCGATCCCGCGCGGCGCGGAGCCGCAGGTTTCACCGGCCGAGTGCGTGGTGTTTCTGTCGCAGGGACCGGCAGCCGAGAAGGGGCTGGCGATGCGCTCATCGAAGAACGCCTCGATCGGAGTCTCGCTGTCCCTGGGCGGGCAGCGGCCGGATCTTTCGGCGCTCTTGGCGGAATGCACGGTCTTCACCTTCAACGGCGCGGGCGCGAGTTCGCGCGTCGAGCTCAAGCCGATGCCCCTCGACGGTCTACCCGATGGGGCGGTCAGCACACTCCTGCACTGCCGGACCGCGAGGGCCGGCGAGACACTGGTTTGGGACATCGCGCTGATCGTCGGATATCACCGTGGCGTCCTGGTGAGTGCGCAATACACGCCGGGCCCGCAGGGCGGGCCGTTCGATGCGCAGCTGGCGTCGGGCCTGGGCGACGTTTACCGGGCCCAGATCGACAAGCTCGATCACTGGGTCCCGTGACCCCGGGCACGCCGCACCCCGCGGACGTTGGGTCGGACGCCGCGGGGTTGGGGGTCGATGGTGGGGTCGGTGACTTCTCCGGCGGCTGGAAGCGACCGGCTTCTTTTACGCCGCTGTTGCGGTGTGCAGGGCCAATCCAGCTGACCACAGCGGGGACATTCTCGCCGCCGCGCCCGAGAGCAAGATGTGACGCAGCACGCCGAACTGACCGGCCGGATCGTCCGTGCCGACGACGCCGACCAACCGGGGCGCGAGCGCCGGGTGGAACCTACTGTTCCCCATGATCCGATGGCCGTCGGGTTCGCCCAACAGACCGGCGACGTCCTCAACGCGCAGGCCTGGGCGCGACAGAACAACGTTACGGTTCGGGTGCGCAGTGGACGGCACTGCCTCGAAGGCTGGTCCAACGTCGACGACGGGATCGCGATAGACGTCAGCGAGATGAAGTCGGTGACCCTCGACGCAGCCTCCGGTACCGCCACTGTTGGTGCCGGGCTCAACCAGTTGGAAGCGGTGACCGCGCTCGGCATGGCGGGATTCGCCGCGCCGGCCGCGCCGACCGGCGGCGAAGGGACGTCGGCCTGACCGGGGCGACCCTCGGCCGGCGCATCGGATCGAATTGATCGGCTACAACGCCAGGACCTGAACGCGGCTCAAGTCGGCTGTCTCACGCGCGACTTCGATGTCGTAGTGCTTCTGGAGGTTCAGCCAGTAAGTGTCAGACTGTCCGAACAGCTTCCCGAGACGCAACGACGTGTCGGGTGTGACGGCACGCTGACCCAGAACGATTTGATTGATGCGCCGCGGCGGTACGTCGATCAGATCAGCGAGCTTGCGCTGTGAAAGACCAAGGTCGGTCAGGTACTGATCGGCGAGAATCCGGCCGGGGTGAACCGGTGCAATATCCCTCATGGTGATGTCCTTTCCCTAGTGGTAGTCGACAATTTGAACGTCCTGCGGGCCGGCGGCGGTCCATACGAAACAGATGCGGTATTGGTCGTTGATGCGGATGCCGTGCTGGCCCTTGCGGTCACCAACCAAGGCTTCGAGACGGTTGCCGGGCGGCATTCTGAGATCACTGATCTGGTTAGCCGCGTTGAGCATCAGAAGCTTTTGGAGCGCTCGATCGCTGAGTTCCGAACTGTACTTCTTGACTCGGCGTTCGTTGAACAACTTCTCGGTGTCCTTGTCGGCGAACGCCTGAATCACAAATCCAAGTGTGCCGCGTAGCGTTACACGAGTACAAGCACATCCCGGAATTCAAGCCGTTGGCGGGGCTCCTGCTTGCCAACCGCCCCGATCGCACGTTCCACCCCACACGGCGGTTCTACCGGACCTCGCCGTGAAAGCCCTGAAGGACCTATGTCGAGGTCATCGAAGAGGTCCAGCGCGATGCAGTGGCTGGGATGGACGCGCTCTTCAGGCCGAACCCGACAGGGGAAGGTCGGACGGGCTAATGATGGGAACTGTCGTCAGCGGTGTCGTCACGCATCGTGATTTGGTGCCGAAGATGAGACCAAAAAGCGGCCTGACCTGGAGCGCGCCCGAAGGGATTCGAACCCCTAACCTTCTGATCCGTAGTCAGATGCTCTATCCGTTGAGCTACGGGCGCCGATCTTCAGTTGTCGTGGCTGAGCGAAACAGCCGCGGCGGAGGCGAGAGGATTTGAACCTCCGGTCCCCTTTAAGAGGGACAACTCATTAGCAGTGAGTCCCATTCGGCCGCTCTGGCACGCCTCCTGAACCACCGAGAGCGTACACAGGCCCGATAACGCATGGCAAAGCCAGTCCCGACCGGCCTGAACCCACCCCTACACTTGGCCGAATGACCGCGCGCCTGCGACCCGAACTGGCCGCAATTCCGGCCTACACCCCCGGCAAAACCGTGCCGGGAGCGATCAAGCTGGCCAGTAACGAGACCGTCCACGGCCCGCTGCCGAGCGTTCAGGAGGCCATCGCGGCAGCCACCGGGGGTCTCAACCGCTATCCCGACAACGGTAACGTCGAACTTCGGGAGCACCTGGCCGGCCATCTCAGCGCCGCGGGTGAGTTCCCGCCGGAACGGATCGCCGTGGGCTGCGGTTCGGTGAGCCTGTGCCAACAACTGGTCCAGATCACCTGCACGGTCGGTGACGAGGTGGTCTTCGGCTGGCGCAGTTTCGAGGTGTATCCGCTGCAGGTCCGCGTGGCCGGCGCGAGTCCCGTTCAGGTGCCGCTGCGCGATCACACCTTCGACTTGGACGCGATGCTCGCCGCGATCACCGAGCGCACCCGACTGGTCTTCGTCTGCAACCCGAACAATCCCACCTCGACGGTGGTCGATCCGGCCGAACTTGCCCGGTTCACCGCGGCCGTCCCACCGGAAATCCTGGTGGTGATCGACGAGGCCTACGTCGAGTACATCCGCGACGGCCTCCTGCCGGACAGCCTCGAATTGGCGCGACGCCATCCGAATGTCGTCGTACTGCGGACATTTTCCAAGGCGTATGGCCTCGCCGGGCTCCGGGTTGGCTATGCCATCGGCGATCCGGAGGTCATCACCGCGCTGGGGAAGGTGTACGTGCCGTTCACCACCAGCAGCATCGCGCAGGCGGCAGCGATCGCATCGCTGACGGCGGCCGACGAATTGCTCAGCCGCACCGACGCGGTAGTCACCGAACGCAGTCGGGTGAGCGCCGAACTCGCCGAACTCGGTTACCAGATCCCGCGGTCACAGGCGAACTTCGTCTGGCTCCCACTTCGGGAACGCACCGCCGAGTTCGCCCGGCGGGCTGCCGAGGCGAAGGTGCTGGTGCGGCCCTACAGCGGCGAGGGGGCTCGTGTCAGCATCGGGGCGCCGGAAGAAAACGATGCCTTCCTGCGTTTCGCCCAACAGTGGGCCGACAGCTAACCGGCGACTCCGGCGCCGAACCGGGAGGCGCGGCCGGTTAGCGTGGAACGACACGAATCGCTGCACGAGGAAGGATCAGCCGTGGGCAGGATCTATGGCAACGTCAGCGAGCTGGTCGGTCGCACCCCACTGGTCAGGCTGAACCGGCTGACTGAGGGGCTCGACGCGCAGGTGGTCGCCAAACTGGAGTTCTACAACCCGGCCAACAGCGTCAAGGACCGCATCGGGGTGGCCATCATCGACGCCGCGGAACGTTCCGGTGAGCTGCAGCCCGGAGGCACCATCGTCGAGGCGACCAGCGGTAACACCGGAATCGCACTGGCCATGGTCGGCGCGGCCCGGGGCTACACCGTCATCCTCACCATGCCGGAGACCATGTCGACCGAACGGCGGGTCATGTTGCGCGCGTACGGCGCCGAGATCGTCCTCACACCGGGCTCCGAAGGCATGGCGGGCGCGGTGGCCCGGGCCAAGCAGATCATCGCCGACACCCCGAACGCCGTATCGGCCAACCAATTCGCCAACCCGGCCAACCCGGCGATCCACGAGACGACCACCGCCGAAGAGGTCTGGGACGATACCGACGGCCTGGTCGACATTTTCGTCGCCGGGATCGGCACCGGAGGCACCGTCACCGGTGTCGGGCGGGTGCTGAAAGCCCGCAGACCTGATGTCCAGATCGTCGGGGTCGAGCCCAAGGACTCCCCGCTTCTGACCGAGGGACAGGCCGGACCGCACAAAATCCAGGGTATCGGCGCCAACTTCGTCCCCGAGGTGCTCGACCGCCAGGCCTACGACGAGATCATCGACGTCGAACTCGACGACGCGGTCCGGGTGGCCCGCGATCTCGCGACCGAGGAGGGCATCCTCAGCGGGATTTCCACCGGAGCGATCATCTGGGCGGCGCTGGAACTGGCCAAGCGCCCGGAGAACGCGGGAAAGCTCATCGTCGCGATCGTCTGCGACTACGGCGAGCGCTATATCTCCACAGTAATGTTCGACGATATCCGGCAGTGATCCCGTGATCCTGCTGTCGCGGTTGCGGGAGGACCTGCACAACGCCCGACTTCACGATCCGGCGTCCCGGGGCGATATCGAGAACGCGCTCATCTACTCCGGTTTGCACGCCATCTGGTCCCATCGCATCGCCCACCGACTGTGGGCGGTGCCGGCGCTACGCGGACCGGCCCGGATGGTCAGCCAGCTGACCCGGTTCCTCACCGGCATCGAGATTCACCCAGGGGCGAGTATCGGACGCCGATTCTTCATCGACCACGGCATGGGCGTGGTGATCGGCGAGACCACCGAGATCGGCGACGATGTCATGCTCTACCACGGGGTGACCCTCGGCGGACGCTCGATGGAGCGGGGCAAACGCCACCCGACGATCGGCGACCGGGTCACCATCGGAGCTGGGGCGAAGATCCTCGGCCCGGTCAGCATCGGTGCGGGCGCCGCCGTCGGCGCCAACGCCGTCGTCACCCAGAGCGTGCCGCCGGATTCGATCGCCACCGGCATCCCGGCCGTCGTGCGGCCGCGGGCGGCCGCACAGCGGGAGCCACTTGTCGATCCGACCAGCTATATCGACCCGGCGATGTACATCTGACCCTGACCCGACCCACCCGGCGCGGGGGTCGTAGCCTTCATGGCTATGAGCACGCCGCATGAGTCACTTGCCGTCGAGGTCAAAGACAATGTCGCCCAGGTCACGCTGCTCGGTCCCGGTAAGGGCAATGCCATGGGGCCCGCGTTCTGGGCCGAGATGCCGATGGTGTTCGGCGAGTTGGATGCCGACCCCGAGGTGCGGGCCATCGTCCTGACCGGCTCGGGCCGCAACTTCAGCTACGGTCTGGACCTGCTCGCCATGGGTAACACGTTGGGGGACACCATGTCCGGCGAGGTGTCGGCCCGGCCCCGCTCGGAGTTCCACACCACCGTCAAGCGTATGCAGCAGTCCATCACCGCGGTGGCCGACTGCCGGACCCCGACGATCGCGTCGATCCACGGCTGGTGTATCGGCGGCGGAGTGGACCTGATCAGCGCGGTGGACATCCGCTACGCCAGTGCCGACGCGAAGTTCTCGGTACGCGAGGTGAAATTGTCGATCGTCGCCGATGTCGGGAGCCTGGCCCGGCTGCCCTACATCCTGTCCGACGGCCACCTACGCGAACTCGCGCTGACCGGCAAGGATATCGACGCCGCCCGCGCCGAACGCCTCGGCCTTGTCAACGACGTGCTGCCCGACGCGGAGGCGAGCCTGGCCGCCGCGCACGCCACGGCGACCGAGATCGCGGCGAATTCACCGTTGGTGGTGCGCGGCATCAAAGATGTTCTCGACGAGCAACGCACCGATGACGTCGCCGCCAGCCTGCGCTATGTGGCCGCATGGAACTCCGCGTTCCTGCCGTCCAAGGACCTCAAAGAAGGCATCGCGGCGATGTTCGAGAAGCGCCCGCCGCACTTCACTGGAGAGTGAAGCCCCTCCGCACGATGTGGATCGCAGGTGACTGAACCGCCCGTCACACCGGCTCTCGACGCCGATGTGGCAATCGCAGGCGCCGGGCTGTCCGGACTCTCACTCGCGGTGGCCCTCCTCGACGCCGGACTGCCGGATGGCGCTCGTATTCTTCTCATGGATCCGCGCGAAACCCTCAGCGGTGCCGACCGGACGTGGTGTTTCTTCGATCTCGTTCCGCACGCGTTCGAGTCGGCCATCGCCTATCGCTGGAATCAATGGCGCGTTCGCAACAGCGACACCGAGGTGCTGCGGTCCGCGCCGGGGATCACCTATTGCTGCATCCCCGGCGAGCGTTTCTATGAACGGGCCCTTGATCGTCTCGCCGCCGCGGGCGAGCGCGTCCAACTGCTGCGCGGGGTGACTGTCGAGCAACTGCAAGATCGCGGCACCCACGTCGAGGTACACACCACTGCAGGCGTGCTGCGCACGCGCCTCGCGATGGACTCCCGGCCACCAACATTGAATCGCGCAACCGGTGATGACAAGGATGTCCACCTGCTGCAGCACTTCCGCGGTCGCGTGGTCCGAAGTGCGGAACCGGTCTTCGAGGTCGATACGGCGACGCTCATGGACTTCGATGTCTCACAGGCCGAGGGAATCCACTTCATCTATGTGCTGCCCTTCGACGCACACACAGCGCTTGTCGAGAGCACGTTTTTCACCGAGCGACTGCTACCCGACGCGGTGTACGAGGACGCCATCGAGACGTGGCTCACCACGCGGCGACCCGATGCGGTGTTCCACACGGTTTCACGGGAGGCGGGGGTGATCCCGATGACAACGGCACCCTTTGACGCATGGCCGAGCCCCCGCGTTGTGCGGATCGGTACCGCGGGTGGACACGCCAAACCGTCGACCGGATACGCATTTCTGGCTGTGCAGCGTTTCGTTCGCGAGTTCGCACCCCGCGTCGTCACCGCGCTGCGTAACGGGGAAAGTGCCGAACCGCCCGCCGCGCGAAGCCCGCGCACCGTCGCACTCGACGCCATCTTCCTCTCGTATCTGCGTAGTCGTCCTGAACGCGCACCGGGCACGTTCTTCCGGCTTTTCGAGCGCGTGCCACCCGCAGTGCTGACTCGCTTCCTCTCCGATACCGGCACCCTGGCGGACGATCTGACGGTCATGCGCACAAGCGACTCCCCCCGACTCGCACTTGAGACCATCCGCGCCAGTCCCATCCTGCGCCGGAAGAATCGCTGACCTGCCTGGCAGGCCCGCCAACCGACTGTCGGCCGTGACGCCGACGACAACCGGACGAAGCGTGTCGTTCTACTGAACCGGGCAGGCGTACTGAATTGCCACGTTCAGCAAACGCTGTTGGGCTCCGGGGCCGACGACGCCCTGGGCGATCATTTCCCATCCGATGAACCCGGGGAGCCCGCCTTCGCACGCCTGGTGCGCCACACGCCACGCGGTGTCGGGGTTCAAGTTGAATCCGTTACGCTGCAGGGCCTCCATATAGGTGTCGAATTCGGGTGTGCCCTGGTCCGGGATCGCCTGTGCCGCAGCGGATAGCGCGACAGCGGCCATCACCGCCCCAATCAGAGGCGCCATCACACGTCTCATATCCTTCCCCCCTGGGTATTTCGGGCTGATGTCTCCACATTCCCACAACCCGCCGGCAAGCCGCTACGGAGTTGCCGAAGTACGTGGCCGGTGGCTTCGACCGTCTCGACCGAATCGACCTCAGCGACTCCGCCTCGACTCTGCCCGATGCCGTCTCCGTTCCACCTCGACCCGGTGGCGAGTACTTTCACTGGGGTGCGGGTCGGAATCGTCGGTGCGGGAATCGCTGGACTGGCCTGCGCCGAGGGCCTGACGGGCCACGGGCATGAGGTGATGGTGTTCGACAAGGGCCGCGGGCCGGGTGGCCGGATGTCGACGCGGCGCTTCGACACATCACAGGGCGAGGCGCACTTCGACCACGGGGCGCAGTACTTCACCGTGCGCGATCCCGCCTTCCGGGCCCAAGTGAGCACCTGGGCTGCCGACGGCGTCGTGGCGCCGTGGCCGGCTGCGGGCAGCGGGGCGTATGTCGCCGTCCCAGCGATGAATTCGCTGGTCCGGGAGCTGGCCGGCCGCACCGACGTGCACTGGTCGACGCTGGTCACCGGGGTGCAACGGCACGATGGCGGCTTGGTGCTGCGCGTCGGCGCCGGCGAAATCCGCGGCGTCGACCTGGTGGTGATCGCAGTTCCTGCCGAGCAGGCCGCGGCGCTGCTTGCCGACATCGCCCCCGACCTCGCCGCGCTGGCCGGCGCTGCCGTCAGCGAGCCGTGCTGGACGGTTATGGCGGCATTCGCCGAACCTGTTGCCGCCGAACGGGACTGCTGGGCGGGTTCCGGTGACGGCGTCCTCGGCTGGGCAGCCCGCAACAACGCCAAGCCGGGCCGTGCCGGGCCGGAAAGCTGGGTCGTGCAAGCCACCCCGGCCTGGTCACGCCGCAACATCGACGCTGATCCCAACTCGGTGACGGTCGATCTGCTCGCCGCGCTGTCGATGGCACTGGGCGTCACGCTGCCCACCCGCATCGGCGTCGCCGCCCATCGGTGGCGGTTCGCCCGCTCGGCACCGGGGGGCCCAGGGGTGATCTTCGACCCTGATCGCGGTCTGGGTCTGTGCGGCGATTGGCTTATCGCGCCACGGGTGGAGTCCGGCTGGCTCTCTGGCACGCGTCTGGCCGAGCGTATCGACACTGAACGAGCCCGCACAAGGAGTCCGAGCTCCAGACGATGACGGGCTGCGGAGTACCCCGGATTGTGTAGCACTTGTGCTAGATTTCTAGGTGTGGAGGTCGTCGGATTACGTGAACTACGCCAGGATGCTTCGGACCTTGTTCGCCGGGTCGAGGCGGGCGAGGAGATCTCCATCACGGTGGCGGGCCGGCCGGCGGCCCGACTGGTTCCCGCTGCACCCCGCGCATGGAGGCGATGGACCGACATCGCCGACCTGTTTGACGGTCCCGAGGACTCGTCGTGGGCACTGGATCGCGATGAGCTCGACCAGGCTCTTCGCGACCCGTTCAGCCGATGACGACGTCGATTCAGTCGAAGGGGATTCTCGACACCAGCGTGGTTCTTGCCACGGGGGTCGAACCCCTGGACCGCGAACTCGCAATCAGCACAGTGACGTTGGCCGAACTGTACTTTGGGGTCCTGGTCGCGAAGGACTCCGCGGCGCGCGCTGAGCGGCTCCGCAGGTTGCTGGCGCTGCAACGCCGCTTTGACCCGCTTCCGCTGGACGAGGCGGTCGCCGCCAGTTACGGCCAGCTCGCTGCAGCGGTCGTGAGTACCGGCCGCAATCCGCGCGCCCGGTCGATGGACCTTCTTATCGCCGCGACCGCGCACGCTCACTCCGCTTGCCTGTACACCCGAAATCTCGACGACTTCGTCGGGATCGAAGGTCTCGTCGAGGTGATCCCGGTCTAAGAGCTGATTCACAATTGCCGTCGCTGGTTGTAGAGGTAGACGACGACGCACAGACGGTGAGCTCCGTGCCGCCCTCGCCGCCGTCACCCGGATTGCGTGCGCTGGATGCCCCCGGCTTTAGCCGTGGGGAGGAAAGCGCCGCCTGAGAGCGGTTCGCCGCGCCGTTGACATACACCCACATCGCCAGGACACCGCCGTCGGCGTGGCCGAGCCACGCGGCGATAACCGCGGGGCTCGCACCCCGAAGCGCCAGAACCGTTGCGGCGGTGTGCCTGCTAGCGTGCAGCCGGCGATGCTGCAACCCGGCATGCTCCAGTGCGCGTTCCCGCCACCGGTCGGCTGTTCGCGGCGACAGCGGCTGGCCGAGTTCCTGGGCGATGACGTGGCCGTCGTCCCCGCCCTCCCACAGGCGGCCGCCCCGGAGACGCATCACGATCTGCTCTTTGCGCACACGCCGCAGGATCGGCACAGCATGCGGCGGCAGCACCTCCGCTGGCGGCCACCGCGGCGTCACGGTGGCGGGAAACGCCTGTTCAGAGCGGTGGCGGAGGGATTTGAACCCCCGGTCGGTGTTAGCCGACTCTCGCTTTCAAGGCGAGTGCATTAGGCCGCTCTGCCACGCCACCGCCGGCAAGCGTAGCGCGCGGCGCATCAGACCGGGCCGGCAAGCGTAGCGCGCGGCGCATCAGACCGGGCCGGCAAGCGTAGCGTTCAGACCTGTTTGGCCTTACCCCGTGCGCCGGCGATCCTCCCGTTACCACCGGCCGCCTTGCCGTTACCTCGCGCGGCCTTCAGCGCCGAACTGATCCGTCGGGAGTTCTCGCCCATCGCGACCATCTGCGGACGAGTCAAAGGCAGGAGGAAGTTTTGCCGTATCCCCGCGGCATACGTCGACATCGACTCGGCGACCAGAGTGCGTCCGCGGTCGGTTATCGTCGCCAGAACCCCACGCCCGTCCTCCGGACTGGCGCCCCGCTGCACCAGGCCTGCCTGCTCCAGCCGCCGAATCTGCCGGGTCACCCGACTCGGGAGCGACAGTAACTGCTCGGCCAAGTCACCCATTCGGGCCGCGCCGGTCGCGGATTTGTCCAGGATCTCCAGCAGTCGTACGTCAACGAGGGTCAACCCGTGCTGTTCGGAAATCGACCTGTTCACACTCCCGTAGACCCGAAGTGCCGCGTCGAGAAAGTTCTCCCACGCACGCTGTTCGGCGATGTCAAGACCGGGCATATCGCTTGCCGAACGCCCCCCGATTATCCCACCCATGGCCGCAATGATATGCGAAGTCGGATACTTTTCGGGTGGTTCGGCGGGAGTACCGTAGCCCGAGTGCGAGCTATCGTAACGACCCCCGGTCGACTGGCGTGGGAGCGAGTCCCGGATGTCTTCGCCGGCTGCGGCGAGGTGCTGATCAAAGTCCGTGCCGCCGGGGTCAACCGGGCGGATCTGCTGCAGGCCGCCGGCAAGTATCCGCCGCCACCCGGCGCCAGCGAAATACTGGGGCTCGAGGTGTCCGGTGTGATCGTTGATATCGGTGAGGGGGTCGCGAATCTATCTGTGGGACAATCGGTTTGCGCCCTGCTGGCCGGTGGCGGCTACGCTGAGTTCGTCGCGGTGCCAGCCCGGCAGGTAATGCCCATCCCCGAGCGGATCGCGATCGATGACGCTGCCGGTCTCCCCGAGGTCGCCTGCACGGTATGGTCGAATTTGGTCATGTCCGGAGGGCTGTCGCGGGGCGAATTCGTACTCGTCCACGGTGGCGCCGGCGGTATCGGAACCCACGCCATCCAGGTGGCCAAAGCGCTGGGGGCCGTGGTCGGTTCGACGGCCGGGTCGGCGGCCAAGCTCGACGTGTGTGTGTCACTGGGCGCAGATGTCGTGATCTCGCACCGGGACGAGGACTTTGTCGAACGGGTCCGGAACTCCGCTGACGGTGGCGGCGCAGATCTCATCCTCGACGTCATGGGAGCGGCCTACTTGCAGCGCAACCTGGCAGCCCTTGCCCGGGACGGTCGGCTGATCATTATCGGCATGCAGGGCGGAGTCAGGGGTGAGTTGGATATCGGCACCCTGATCAGTAAGCGCCTGAGCGTGATTGGCACCGCATTGCGCAACCGGCCGGTCGATGGCCCGCACGGGAAGGCCGCGATCGTCGATGCTGTGACCGGTGCGGTCTGGCCGATGATCGCCCGCGGAGAGGTTCGGCCGGTGACCGGCGCCCGCTTCCCGATCGAACGGGCCGCGGAGGCGCATGCGGCGCTCGCGTCGGGCCAGACGTTTGGAAAGATTCTGCTAACTGTTCCCGACTAAAATCGCCTCAGCCCAACGACGCAAGAGTTCGGACCAGGTGGTCTATCTCCGACACCGTGGAGTAGTGGGCGAGTCCGAGGGTGACCGCCCCACCGATCTCATCCACACCGAGAACGTCGAGGGCCCGGGAGGCGGCGTTACCGGCGGCGAGCACCCCATTATCGGCCAGTCTGTGCACCACCCGCTCGGCCGGTACACCGGACACGACGATGCTCACCACCGGAATGCGGTCCTCCGGCGCGCCGATCACGGCTACCCCCGCCATGGAACGCAGCGACGTCATCAGGTACTCGAGCAGATCACTCAAATAGCTGTTCGCGGACTCCATTGACTGGGAGAGCTTTTCGCGCCTGCTTCCCGCCGCCTCCTCATCGAGTCCGGCCAGATACTCAACGCTGGCCAGCACACCGGCCAGCAGGCCGCACTGGTGCAGTCCCAACTCCAGGCGGGCCGCGCCGCTCGCGTAGGGATTAGTGGACACCGAGCCCAAGGTGTCGATCAACGCCGGGTTGCGGAACACCAACGCTCCGATCGGTGGGCCGCCCCACCCGGCGGCATTGACCGCCACCACGTCTGCCTCGGTATCGGCGATATCGAGCAGCCGGAAGGGTGCCGCCGCAGAGTGATCGACGACCACCAGGGCCCCGACCTCATGGGCGAGCTTCGCGACCGAACGCACATCGACAAGAGTGCCCAGCGTCGAGGACGCCGACGGGATAGCCACCAAACGCGTATCCGGGGAGAGGAGCGCCTCCCACTGCCAGAGCGGCAGCTCCCCGGTCTCGATTTCGATATCGGCCCACTTGACCGCCGCGCCGAACCGGTTGGCGGCGCGCAGCCAGGGAGCGATGTTGGCCTCGTCATCGAGACGGCTGACCACGACCTCATTGCCCAAACCGGTCCGGGTCGACGACGCGTCCGCCAGGGATCCGAGCAAAACCGCCCGGTCGGCCCCGAGGACCACGCCGGCGGGATCGGCGTTGAGTAGGTCCGCGATTGCACGGCGGGTGGCGTCCAGCAACGCTGCGCTGCGCTGAGCTGCCGGGTGCGGGCCGGTCACATTAGCTGTACACCCCCGGAAGCCCGTCGACACCGCGGTGGCGACCGACTCTGGAACCACCATTCCGAGCTGGGCGTCAAAGCGCGTCCAGCCATCACCCAAGGCCGGATGTAAGCCACGCACGCGGGCAACGTCGTATGCCATCGCACCACCTTCGATACATCCGAGGACTGCGACAGCCTCGAAAAACGCCACGTACCCCCGCGGCGGCCACCGATCTGGCCTCACCATACTAAGCCAGTGAACTTCGGCACCGGGGTGCTAATCGCAGTGTTGTTGCTGACCGTTCCCGGTGCCCTGGTCGCCCGCGCCGCCGGTTTGCGGTGGCCGCTGGCCTTCGCGGTCGGACCGGCGCTGACCTATGGGGTGGTCGGCCTGAGCATCGTCCCCTTCGGCGCTGTCGGAATCCGCTGGAGCGCGGGGTCGGCGCTGGCGGCGCTCGCTGTGGTCGTCGCGTTGCTGCTGGGCAACCGCGCCGTTCTGCTCCGGTACCGGGGTGCTCACCCGAGGGGGTCTGGCGGTCCCCGACGAGTGGGCGGGCCGGAACTCGGCGCGGCCGCCGGAGTACTGATCGGCGCGGCCGCCATCGGCTACGCGGCGTGGCGCGGTATGCCGAACTGGCAGTCGATACCGAGCACCTGGGACGCCCTCTGGCACGCCAACACCGTTCGCTGGATCCTCGATACCGGACAGGCCTCGCCCACCCACATGGGCGAGTTCCGCAACGTGGAAACCCAGGCCGCGCTCTACTATCCGTCAGCCTTCCACGCACTGGCCGCGGTGTTGGCTCAGTTGACCGGAGCGGCACCGACCACTGCTTACACCCTGAGTTCCCTGGCCGCTGCGGTCTGGCTGTTCCCGCTCAGTGCCGGCCTGCTCACCTGGCAACTTCTCATCGGCCGGACCACGCACTGGCGGGCGGCCGGCGCCGCAGGGACCGCGGCCGCCCTGGCTGCGTCGTTCACCGCGGTGCCGTACGTCGAGTTCGACACCGCATCGATGCCCAATATGGTGAGCTACGGCCTGGCAGTGCCCGCATTCGTGCTGCTCACCACCTCGCTGACGCACCGCAACCGGATACCGCTCGCCGTGATCGCGTTCGTCGGGGTGTTCTCGGTGCATCCCACCGGCGCCCTCGTCGTGGTCACCCTCCTGCTGGCCTGGTGGATGCTCGATGCGCTGCGACATCCTGTTCGGGGCCGTGGCGGGGATCTCGCCACCCTGGCAGCCATCGCAGTACCCGCGCTGGTGCTGCTGGTACCGCAAATCCTGGCGGTACTACCTCAGCTCGAGGAGATCAACAGCCGCCAGTTTCTCACCTACGGGGGTCCTCGGCGGGCACTGTTCGATGCGGTGTTCCAGCACAGCCGCCACCTCAACGACTTCCCGATCCAGAACATCCTCATCGGCCTGGCGGGGGCGGGATTCGTTCTGCTGTTGATCAAGAGAATCTGGTGGCCGGCGGCTGTGTGGCTGCTGCTGGTCCTGGCGATTCTGTGGTCCTCAGCGCCGTTCGGCGGGGTGGTGGGCGCCCTGATCGGAATGTACGCCGACCTGTTCTACAGCGATCCGCGGAGGCTGTCCGGTGTGGTCACCATGCTGCTGACACCGATGGCGGGTATCGCGCTGTTCTCCGCCACACTGCTGCTGATCGCCGGCGCGCGCCTACTTTTCCGGCGGTACAACCACGACCCGGACCGCGGGTTCTGGATCGCTACCACCACGATCGTGCTGGTCATCGCATGTGTGGTCCTGAGCTGGCATTATCTGCCCCGGCATCGCTTCCTCATGGGCGAAAAATACGATCAGGCGATTGTCGGCGACAAGGATTTGGAGGCGTTCACCCATCTTGCGTCACTGCCCGGGGCTGGTGACACCGTCATCGGCAACTCCAACACCGACGGCACCGCGTGGATGTACGCGGTGGCCGGGCTGCACCCGTTGTGGACTCACTACGACTACCCGGTTCGCCAGGGCCCGGGCAAGAACAGGTTCATTTTCTGGGCCTATGCCGACGATGCCGACGACGATCCGCGGGTCGCAGCGGCGGTGCGAGCACTGAATATCCGCTACGTGATCACCAGTACCCCCGTGGTCCGCGGATTCGTGGTGCCGGACGGGTTAGTGTCACTAGACAAGTCCACCGCGTGGGCGAAGATCTACGACAATGGCGGTGCCCGCATCTTCGAATGGCGCGGGTCACCGCCGCAGAGTGACCGCTGAGTGAATGGGCGGTCCGGAAAAGATGTCGGGAAGGGAAATACGCAGAGCATGACGGCGAATGCCGACGGGGACCACATCGACCACATCGACAACGTCGACAACATCGAGGTCATCACCGGCCAGGACGGCAGTCCAGGGTCCGGGGATGCAATGGACGCCGCCGGGCAACCCTCGATCACTGACCTCGTCGAGCAGCCGGCCAAGGTGATGCGCATCGGGACAATGATCAAGCAGCTGCTCGAGGAGGTGAAGGCCGCTCCGCTCGACGAGGCATCCCGCAGTCGGCTGCGGGAGGTCCACGCCACCAGTATCAGTGAGCTCGAAGACGGGCTCGCCCCGGAACTGCGCGAGGAACTGCACCGGCTCGCGCTGCCGTTCACCGAAGACTCGGTGCCTTCCGAAGCCGAGTTGCGGATTGCTCAGGCCCAGTTGGTCGGCTGGCTCGAAGGCCTCTTCCACGGTATCCAGACGGCATTGTTCGCCCAGCAGATGGCCGCGCGGGCACAGTTGGAGCACATGCGCCAGGGCGCGCTGCCACCCGGGATGGTCCAGCCCGGGGGCAACACCGGTCACGGGACCGGGCAGTACCTGTAGGCAGACGGTCACTTTGGCAACCGATCCCTACATCCAGGCCCGCGAAGCCTGGGTGGAGTTCCCCATTTTCGACGCGAAGGCCCGATCTCTGAAGAAGGCTTTCCTGGGGAAGGCCGGCGGCGCGATCGGCCGCAATACCGACAATGTCGTCGTCATTGAAGCCCTGCGCGACATCACCATGACGTTGCAGACCGGCGACCGGGTAGGCCTGGTCGGGCACAACGGGGCCGGTAAATCTACGCTGCTGCGCCTGCTGTCGGGCATTTACGAACCCACCCGCGGGAGGACCGTCATCCGGGGCCGTGTGGCGCCGGTCTTCGACCTCGGCGTCGGGATGGATCCGGAGATCACCGGATACGAGAACATCATCATTCGCGGTCTGTTCCTGGGCCAAACCCGAAAGCAGATGTTGGCCAAGGTGGATGAGATCGCCGAGTTCACCGAACTCGGCGAATACCTTTCGATGCCGCTGCGGACCTACTCCACCGGTATGCGCGTTCGCCTGGCGATGGGCGTGGTCACCAGCATCGACCCGGAGATCCTCCTTCTGGACGAGGGTATCGGCGCCGTCGACGCGGAGTTCCTCAAGAAGGCGCAGGTACGACTGCAGGCTCTGGTCGAACGCTCCGGCATCCTGGTTTTCGCCAGTCACTCCAACGAATTTCTGGCGCGGCTGTGCAAGACCGCGATGTGGATCGACCACGGCACGGTGAAGATGCACGGCGGGATCGAAGAGGTGGTGGGCGCCTATGAGGGCGAGGATGCCGCCCGCCACGTCCGCGAAGTGCTGGCCGAACACTCCGGTGAGTGGTCGCCGGCCGACGAGAACTCCGCATCGTCATGACCGATATGGTGTGCGCGGTGGTCGTCACCCACTGCCGGCCCGATGAACTGGCCAAATCATTGGATGCGGTGACCACCCAGAGTCGAATGATCGACCACCTGATCGTCATCGACAACGACCGGGACGACCGTGTTCGTGAACTGACCGCCGACCAACCGGTTCCCAGCACCTACCTGGGATCGCGCCGAAACCTCGGCGGCGCAGGGGGATTCGCGCTGGGGATGTTGCACGCCCTGGCACTCGGGGCTGACTGGGTATGGCTGGCCGACGATGACGGCCATCCGCGCGACAGCGAGGTTCTGGCCACGCTGCTGAGGTGTGCCGAAAAGTACGGCTTGGCCGAGGTGTCGCCGATGGTGTGCGCGCTGGACCGACCTGAGGAGTTGGCCTTCCCGCTTCGTCGCGGACTGATGTGGCGGCGGCGGGTCGACGAACTGCGCACCCGGGATTCCCCCGACAGCGAGCTGATTCCCGGCTATGCGTCCCTGTTCAACGGGGCACTTTTCCGGGCGGAAACCATAGAGGCGGTGGGCGTCCCGGACATCCGCTTGTTCGTGCGCGGCGACGAGTACGACGTCCACCGCCGCCTGGTGCGCAGTGGTCTGCCGTTCGGCACCTGCCTCGATACGGTTTATCTGCACCCGTACGGTAGCGACGAGTTCAAGCCCATCCTCGGCGGCCGCATGCACACCCAGTACCCCGACGACCCGGTCAAGAGGTTCTTCACCTACCGCAACCGGGGCTATGTCCTCTCGCAGCCCGGTTTGCGCAAACTGCTGCCGCAGGAATGGGTGCGATTCGGGTGGTACTTCCTGATTACCCGACGTGATCCGGCCGGGTTGCGGGAGTGGATCCGGTTGCGTCGACTCGGCCGCCGGGAGCGCTTCGGCAGGCCCGATCGGAGCAACACATGACCATTATTGAGGCGGCCTCGCAGTCGAAGACGTTCAACCGCGCCTGGGAAGACCTGATCGGCGGCTTCCGGAAACGCGAACTGTGGCTGAATCTCGGCTGGCAGGACATCAAGCAGAAATACCGGCGTTCGGTGCTGGGCCCGTTCTGGATCACCATCGCCACCGGTACCACCGCGGTGGCGATGGGGTTGCTCTACTCGAAATTGTTCCGACTCGAAATCTCCGAGCACCTGCCCTACGTGACGCTGGGGCTGATTATCTGGAACATGATCAACGCCTCCATTCTGGAGGGCTCTGAGGTCTTCATCACCAACGAGGGTTTGATCAAACAGTTGCCGACCCCGTTGAGCGTGCACGTCTACCGGTTGGTGTGGCGGCAGATGATCCTGTTCGCCCACAACATCGTGATCTTCGTGGTCATCGCGATCATCTATCCCAAGCCCTGGTCGTGGGCCGATCTAACGGTCATTCCAGCGCTGGTCCTGATCATGCTCAACTGCGTGTGGGTCTCGTTTTGTTTCGGCATCCTGGCCACCCGCTACCGCGATATCGGCCCGCTCCTGGCCTCCCTGGTGCAGTTGCTGTTCTTCATGACACCGATCATCTGGAACGCCGACACCCTGGAAAAACAGGGCGCCGGCGAGTGGGCGAGAATCATCGAGATCAACCCGCTCCTGCACTATCTCGACATTCTGCGGGCCCCGCTGCTCGGCGCCGCTCAGGAGCCGCGGCACTGGATCGTGGTGGTGACGCTGACGGTGCTGGGCTGGTGCGCAGCCGGTCTGGCGCTGCGCCAGTTCCGGGCCCGGGTGCCCTACTGGGTGTGACCGACTCCCCCGCGCCGCGCGGCTAGCCGGGGAGGCCGCCGTGTTGCGGTTCGGGGCCGAACCGGAATCGCCGGGCGCTGATCTCGTTCGGGGTGACCCGCACGAAGCGCAGCTTCTCAGTCGGGACCCAGGGCATCAGCACGGCCTGCTCGGCTTCATGGATCTCCTCACTGCTGGCCAGAACCCGGGCGGTGCCGCGGACGATCACGCTCCAGCCCCCGGCCACGGTGTGGTCGTCGGCCTCGAATAACACCTTCTCGTTCATCACCGTCGTGAATAACTTCGTGCCCTCGGCGGTGCGGAACAACACCGTCTGGTTCTGCGTGACGAAGTTGACCGGAAAGATCTCCAGCTGACCGCCGAAGGATGTCACCAGCCGGCCCAGCGCGACGCTGGAAAGCAGGTTCCACGCTTCGTCGTCGTCGAGAACTGTTATTGGATCCTGTTCGATCGCCATGAGCCACATAGTGGCTGCGCACTCGGCACAACGCAAGTGCCGAACGGCACCGCTTCGGCAGTCCGGCCGCCCGGGTGCCCGTAAGCTTCCGGCGATGGCCGAGATCGTCCACCCGACTCCGCTGAGCCTGCGAACCCAGCTGCTGAGGTTCGTGCTGACCGGCGGGTTTTCGGCGGTCGTCGATTTCGGTCTTTACTTTCTGCTTTATCAGGGCGCCGGCTTGCAGGTCGACCTCGCCAAAGCGATCGGCTTCGTCGCCGGGACGCTGACCGCCTATCTGATCAATCGGCGATGGACCTTCGGCGCGCCCCCGAGTAGGTCCCGATTCGCGAAGGTGATGGTGCTCTATGCGCTGACCTTCACCGTTCAGGTCGGCCTCAACCACCTCTGCCTGCGACTCCTGGGGTACGAGGTGTGGGCGGTGCCGGTGGCGTTCGTGGTCGCGCAAGGCACCGCAACGGTAATCAACTTCGTTGTGCAGCGGGTCTGGATCTTCCGGCGGGCGGGAGCGTAGCGACCCGGGGAAACAAACCCGGCGGGCGGGAGCGTAGCGACCCGGGGAAACAAACCCGGCGGGCAGGAGCGTAGCGACCCGGGGCTAGGCCCGTTCAGCAGCCGGTGGCGGTACCCTCGTCACGATGTCCGGAACGACCACCCCGCAGCGGCTCACCGGCTGGGGCCGCACGGCGCCCAGCGTCGCCGAGGTGTTGTCGACCCCGGACCCCGAGGAGATCGTCAAGGCCGTCACCCGCGTCGCCGAACAGGTGGCCGACGGACGCCATCGCGGTGTTATCGCCCGTGGCCTCGGCCGCTCCTACGGTGACAACGCCCAGAACGGCGGCGGACTGGTCATCGACATGACCGCGCTGCGCCGCATCCACTCCATCGACTCGGCAACCCGGATGGTCGACGTCGACGGCGGGGTCAGTCTGAACCAGCTCATGAAAGCCGCCCTGCCCTGCGGGCTGTGGATACCGGTACTGCCCGGCACCCGCCAGGTCACCATCGGCGGCGCGATCGGCTGCGATATCCACGGTAAGAACCATCACAGCGCCGGGAGTTTCGGCAACCACGTCCGGTCCATGGACCTTTTGACAGCAGACGGCCAGGTGCGCACCGTCACCCCCGACGGTGCGGACGCGGAGTTGTTCTGGGCCACCGTCGGGGGCAACGGATTGACCGGGATCATCCTGCGCGCCAGCATCGAGATGACCCCGACCGAGACGGCCTACTTCATCGCCGATGGTGATGTGACCACGGGCCTGGACGAGACCGTCGCCTTCCACAGTGACGGCAGCGAGGCCAACTACACATACTCGAGTGCGTGGTTCGATGCCATCAGCGCGCCGCCGAAACTCGGCCGCGCGGCGATTTCCCGGGGTTCTCTGGCAACGCTGGACCAACTTCCCGACAAATTGCAGCGCGATCCACTGAAATTCGATGCGCCCCAACTGCTGACATTCCCCGATACGTTCCCGAACGGCCTGGCCAACAAATACACGTTCGGCCCGATCGGCGAACTGTGGTACCGCAAGTCGGGCACATACCGGGACAAGGTTCAGAATCTGACGCAGTTCTACCATCCGCTGGACATGTTCGGGGAGTGGAACCGCGCCTACGGGCCGGCCGGATTCCTGCAGTACCAGTTCGTGGTGCCGACCGAGGCAGTCAACGAGTTCAAGGCGATCATCGTCGACATCCAGGCTTCCGGCCACTACTCGTTCCTCAACGTGTTCAAACTGTTCGGACCGGGAAACTCCGCACCATTGAGTTTTCCCATTCCCGGATGGAATGTCTGCGTCGACTTTCCGATCAAATCCGGTCTCAACGAATTCGTGAAGGAACTCGACAGCCGGGTGCTTGAATTCGGCGGCCGGCTTTACACCGCCAAGGACTCGCGCACCAGCGCCGAAACCTTCCATGCCATGTATCCGCGTATCGATGAATGGATCTCGTTGCGCCGCAGAGTTGATCCGCACGCGGTCTTCGCCTCGGACATGGCCCGACGTTTGGAGTTGCTCTAGATGGTTCTCGACGCGATGGGAAATCCGCAGCGGATCCTGCTGCTCGGCGGCACCTCCGAGATCGGGCTGGCGATCTGCGCCCGTTACCTCAGGGATGCGCCGGCGCGGATCATCCTCGCCGCGCTTCCCGGGGATCCCGGCCGCGACGATGCCGTTGCCCAGTTGACCGCCGCCGGCGCATCATCCGTTGAGGTTGTGGACTTCGACGCTCTCGACTCGACAAGCCATCCGGCGGTGATCGACGAGTGCTTCAGTGGCGGTGATGTCGATGTGGCGATCGTGGCTTTCGGGCTTCTCGGCGATGCCGAGGAGCTGTGGCAGGACCAGAGCAAGGCGGTCCAGATCGCCGAGATCAACTACACCGCAGCCGTTTCGGTGGGCGTGCTGCTGGGCGAAAGGATGCGCGGCCAGGGTTTCGGACGGATCATCGCGATGAGCTCAGCGGCAGGTGAGCGGGTTCGGCGCTCGAATTTCGTCTACGGTTCCACCAAGGCCGGACTGGATGGCTTCTACCTCGGACTCGGGGAGGCGTTGCGCCCCTTCGGCGTCCATGTTCTGGTGATCCGGCCCGGCCAGGTCCGAACCAGGATGAGCGCACACGTCAAGGAGGCACCGCTCACCGTCGACAAAGAGTACGTCGCCGATCTGGCGGTCACCGCATCGGCCAGGGGCAAGGATCTGGTCTGGGCCCCGGGAGCGTTTCGGTACGTCATGATGGTGTTGCGTCACATCCCGCGGCCCATCTTCCGCAAACTGCCGATCTGAGGTCGGCGTGCAGTCGGTGCGCAACGGCTCGGCGGCCGCCGGTCAGATGGTGTTGTCGGCGGTCATCGCGGTGGTGGTCTCCGTCGTTGCGCTGGAGGCGATTTCGCGGGTCGAGTGGCCCGCCTTCCCCTCTTCGAACCAGTTGCAGGCACTGACAACGGTCGGGCAGGTCTGCTGCCTTCTCGGATTGGTCGCCATGGGGCTGCTGTGGCGGCGCGGCCGCGATGTCTGGCAATGGGTGGCACGGATCGGCGCGGCGGTATTCCTCGCCGCATTCTCGGTCGTCACATTGGGCATGCCACTGGGAGCAACCAAGCTGTACCTGTTCGGCATCTCCGTCGACCAGCAGTTCCGCACCGAGTACCTGACCCGGTTGACCGATAGCCCGGCGTTGCGCGATATGACCTATGCCGGTCTGCCACCGTTCTACCCGCCGGGGTGGTTCTGGCTCGGCGGCCGCGCCGCGGCGCTCACCGGCACCGCGGGCTGGGAGATGTACAAACCGTGGGCCATCACCTCGATCGCGGTCGCGGTCGCAGTGGCCATGGCACTGTGGTCGGCCTTGATCCGGTTCGAGTACGCCTGCGCGGTAACCATCGCCACCGCGGCGATCACGCTGGCCTACAGCTCCCCGGAGCCGTACAGCGCCATCATCGCGGTGTTGATCCCCCCGATCCTGGTACTGGCGTGGTCAGGTCTGCGGGGCGGCGACCCCGGAGGTCCGCGCGGCGCGAACCGCGAACCGTCCGGGCGGTACTCAGGGTGGGCGGCGGTCGTCGGCGTCGGGATATTTCTGGGCTTCGCTGCGACGTTCTACACCCTGCTGCTGGCCTACACCGCTTTCACCGTCACCATCATGGCTGCACTGGCCGCCGTCATTCGGCGCAGCATCACCCCCCTGATCCGGTTGGCCGTGATCGCCGGCATCGCCGTCGCCATCGCGGCAATCACCTGGGTTCCGTTCCTGTGGCGCGCCCTGCACGATCCGCTGAGCAACACCGGAAGCGCCCAGCACTATCTGCCCGGTGACGGGGCGGTGCTGACCTTCCCGATGCTGCAGTTCTCGCTGCTGGGTGCGCTGTGCATGCTCGGGACCCTGTGGTTGGTCTGGCGGGGAAGTTCAGCGACCCGGGCAGGCGCCCTCGGCATCGGGGTGCTGGCGCTCTACGGCTGGTCACTGCTGTCCATGCTGACCACACTGGCGGGGACCACGCTGCTGTCCTTCCGGCTGCAACCCACCCTGGCCGTACTGCTGGGGGCGGCGGGAGTCTTCGGGTTCATCGACATCGCCCGGGCCGCAGCCGCGCGATGGAATCGCCGTGTCATCCCGGTGGCCATGGCGATCGGCTTGATCGGGGCCATCGGATTCAGTCAGGACATCCCGCACGTGCTTCGCCCGGATATCGCCGTGGCCTACACCGACACCGACGGTGACGGTCAACGCGGCGACCGGCGCCCGCCCGGTGCCGAGAAGCACTACCCGCGCATTGACGAGGCGATCCTGGAGGCCACCGGCCGACCCCGCGACGAGACGGTGATGATGACCGCCGACTACAGCTTCCTGGCCTTTTATCCCTACTACGGCTTTCAGGGCCTGACATCGCACTACGCCAATCCGCTCGCGGAATTCGACAGACGCGCGGCGACCATCGAATCCTGGGAGACGTTGACCGATCCGGACGAGTTCGCCGAGGCCCTCGACACGATGCCCTGGCAGCCGCCAACGGTGTTCCTGATGCGCCGGGGCGGCGCAGCGGGTTCGGCGAACACCTACACCTTGCGACTGGCCGAGGATGTCTACCCCAACCAGCCCAACGTGCGTCGCTATACCGTCGAGTTGGACGCCGGACTGTTCGCCGAACCACACTTCGACGTGACGACGATCGGCCCGTTCGTGCTGGCCATCCGGAACAGCCCCTGACTGTGGAGCCGGTGACGGCAATTACGATCTAGCCCCGTGAACCAGACCCGGGCGAACTACCGATCCGCCCGCCTGGTGGCCGTGATCGCCGGCCTGCTCGGAATGATCCTTGCGATCGCGACGCCGTTCCTCCCGGTGAAGCAGACCACCGCGGAGCTGGACTGGCCGCAGAACGGTGTCCTCGATGATGTCACCGCTCCGCTGATCGGTTACGTACCAATCGATCTAACGATCACCGTGCCGTGCAGTGCGGCGGCAGCGCTGAACTCCGCCAGCACCGTCCTGCTCTCCACGGTGCCGAAACAGGCGCCCAAGGCCGTCGATCGCGGACTGCTGATCCAGCGGGTCAACGGCGATCTCGCCGTCGTGGTGCGAAACACCCCCGTGGTGGAGGCGCCGCTGAGTGCGGTGCTCAGCCCGGCGTGCCGTGAGCTTCGTTTCACCGCCCGCGCCGACAAGGTGACCGGTGAGTTCGTCGGTCTGACCCAGTCCTCCGGGACGGCCTCCGGCGGGGGCGCGGACACCGATGACCCCGACGCGCCGCTACGGGGCGAACGTGGCGGGTACGACTTCCGCCCGCAGATCGTCGGCGTATTCACCGACCTGTCCGGCCCGGCACCGCCCGGACTTGACTTCCGGGCGACCATCGATACCCGCTACAGCACCGCACCGACAGCTCTGAAGTTGGCGGCGATGGTCCTCGGCGTATTGCTGACCATCGCCGCGCTCATCGCCCTGCACATCCTCGACACCGCCGACGGGCAGCGGCACCGGCGCTTCCTGCCGGCCCGGTGGTGGTCGCTGAGCGGCCTCGACGGACTGGTCATCACCATCCTGGTGTGGTGGCATTTCGTCGGAGCGAACACCTCCGATGACGGCTACATCCTCACCATGGCCAGGGTGTCGGAGAACGCCGGCTACATGGCCAACTACTACCGCTGGTTCGGCACCCCCGAAGCACCGTTCGGCTGGTACTACGACCTGCTGGCGTGGTGGGCGCACGTCTCGACCGCGAGCATCTGGATGCGGCTGCCCACCTTGTTCATGGCGCTGGCGTGCTGGTGGCTGATCAGTCGCGAGGTGATTCCCCGCCTCGGGCACGCGGTCAAGACCAGCCGGGCGGCCGCCTGGACCGCGGCCGGGCTGTTCCTGGCATTCTGGCTGCCGCTCAACAACGGGCTGCGGCCCGAACCCATCATCGCCCTCGGCATCCTGCTGACCTGGTGCTCAGTGGAGCGCGGAGTGGCCACCAGCAGGCTGCTACCGGTCGCGCTGGCCTGCATCATCGGTGCACTGACCCTGTTCTCCGGGCCGACGGGTATCGCGTCGATCGGCGCGTTGCTCGTTGCAATCGGCCCGCTGCGCACCATCCTGCGCCGCCGCTCGGCACAATTCGGCCTGCTGCCACTGCTGGCTCCGATCCTGGCCGCGTCGACCGTGCCGATCATTTTGATGTTCCGGGATCAGAGCATCGCCGCCGTGGCCCAGGCCAGCGCGCTCAAGCGTGCCGTCGGCCCGAGCCTGAGCTGGTTCGACGAGCACACCCGCTACGAGCGGTTGATGATGGCCACCCCCGACGGCTCGATCGCCCGCCGGTTCGCCGTGCTGGCGCTGATCCTCGCGCTGGCCGTGTCGGTGGCGATGATGCTGCGCCGCGGCCACATCACCGGAACGGCGGCCGGGCCCAGCCGGCGGATCATCGGAATCACCATCATCTCTTTCCTCGCGATGATGTTCACCCCGACGAAATGGACCCACCATTTCGGCGTATTCGCCGGTTTGGCCGGCTCACTGGGCGCACTGGTCGCGGTGGCCGTCACACCTCACGTGCTGGGGTCGCGGCGAAACCGCGCGGTATTCGCCGCGGCGACACTGTTCGTGACCGCACTTTCGCTGGCCAGTGTGAACGGCTGGTGGTACGTCTCCAATTTCGGCGTGCCGTGGGCCAACCAGTTCCCCGAATGGCGGCTGGGTTTCACCACGGTGCTGCTGGGGCTGACCATGGTGGCCCTGCTGATCGCGGCGTGGTTTCACTTCGCCGATGACACCCACGGGGCCGATGACACCCGCGGGGCCGATGACACCCACGCCGAGCCGTCCGCGCGGCGGTGGTCACGCCTGACCGGTTCCCCGCTGGCGCTGGCGGCGTGGTTGCTGGTGACCTTCGAGGTGGCCTCCCTGACCCTGGGTATGGTCAACCAGTACCCGGCCTGGTCGGTAGGTCGGTCCAATCTGCAGGCGCTGACCGGCAAGACCTGCGGGCTGGCCGACGACGTGCTGGTCGAACCCAATCCCAACCTCGGCATGCTGAGCCCGGTCGGCAGCCCGGTTCGAGCCGCACTCGGGGCGGTCACCGCTCAGGGATTCTCCCCCAACGGTATTCCGCCGGACATCTCTGCCGAGCCCGTGCTGGAGCCGCCCGGCGGCGGTAACTTCCTCGATGCCGACACCGATCCGGCCGCGTCGGGCACCGCGGACGGCACCACCGTCCGGCCCGGGATCAACGGTTCCAAGGCCCGGCTGCCGTACGGTCTGGACCCGGCGCGCACGCCGGTGCTGGGCAGTTGGCGCTCGGGGGTGCAGCAGCAGGCGCGGCTGCGTTCGGCGTGGTACCGACTGCCGGCCCGGGACGCTGCCGCACCGCTGCTGGTGGTGTCCGCGGCCGGCCGCTTCGACCGGGATGAGGTGGCGGTGCAGTGGGCCACCGACCGGCTGGCTGCTGAGGGCAAGACCGGCGGCTCGCTGAGCTTCGCCGATATCGGACCCACACCGGCGTGGCGCAATCTGCGCGCGCCGCTGTCGGCCATTCCGGCCGAGGCGACCCTGATCCGGGTGGTCGCCGTCGACGACGACCTTGCCCCGCAACACTGGATCGCCGTCACCCCGCCCCGTATCCCGGAACTGAGGACCCTGCAGCAGGTGGTCGGCTCACAGGATCCCGTCCTGCTGGACTGGCTGGTGGGTCTGGCATTCCCGTGTCAGCGCCCCTTCGGCCATACCGACGGGGTGACCGAAGTGCCGAAGTGGAGGATCCTGCCCGACCGCTTCGGGACCGAGTCCAACTCTCCGGTGATGGACAACATCGGTGGCGGACCGCTGGGGATCAGCGAGCTGCTCTTCCGCGCCACCACCGTTCCCAGCTACCTGAAAGACGACTGGTTCCGGGACTGGGGGTCCCTGCAGCGGTTGGCTCTGTACTCCGCAGACGCGACCCCGGCCCGGCTCAAACTGGGAACCATCACCCGCAGCGGATTGTGGAGCCCGGCGCCGCTGCGGCCGACATAGCCTGACCGCCCGTCCGTCCGGGCGCGAGCAGACACCAAATCGCGCGACACGCCGGGCCCGCGTGACATTTTGCGTCTGCTCGCGGAGAGACGAGGGGTGCCGTCGCCTACCATCGACGCTCGTGCCCAGCGTGAGTGCCGAATCCACCCGGATCGCGCGACTCGTGGCCGTTATCGCCGGGCTGGCCGGAATCGTCCTGTGCGGGCTGACACCGCTGCTGCCGGTCACCCAAACCACCGCCACCATCGTGTGGCCACAGGGCACCGGGCCCGGGGGGACCGTCGGCGATATCACCGCACCGCTGGTCTCCGGCGCCCCGGCAGCCCTCGATGTCTCAATCCCCTGCTCGGCCATCGCCACTCTCCCGCCGGCCGGCGGTGTGGCGTTCTCGACCAACCCCGCCGACGGTATCGACGCCTCCGCCAACGGATTGTTCGTCCGGGCCAACACCGAGTCGGTCGTCGTTGCCTTCCGGGACACCGTCGCCGCAGTGGCCCCGCGCGCCGCGGTCGTCTCCGGCGAGTGCAGCGAGGTTCGGGTTTGGGCCAACCCCGCGCAGGTCGGTGGCGACTTCGTCGGGATACCGGGGGCCGCCGGAACCCTGTCACCCGACAAGAAACCCCAGGTTACCGGTGTCTTCACCGATCTGAAGGTGCAGCCCCAGCCCGGATTGTCGGCCAGCATCGACGTCGACACCCGGTTCATCACCAGCCCTACCCCGCTGAAGCTGGCCGTCATGGTGACCGGCGTCCTGTGCGTGATGGCCTCGATCGCCGCACTGGGATGGCTGGATCGCGGCGCGACCGCGCGCCGGCTGGCCGCCGCCCGCCACCGCTGGAAACACTGGCCGTTGGATCTCGGTGTCGTCGCCACACTGCTGCTCTGGCACCTGATCGGGGCGATTTCATCGGATGACGGCTACAACCTGACAATCGCCCGGGTGTCGGGCGAGGCCGGCTACAGCGCCAACTACTACCGGTTCTTCGGCGCGACCGAAGCGCCATTCGACTGGTACCAGTCGCTGCTTGCACAGATGGCCTCGGTCAGCACCGCGGGTATCTGGATGCGGCTACCGGCGCTGGTGGCGGCCATCGGGAGCTGGCTGATCCTGAGCCACCGGGTGCTGCCGCGGCTCGGATCCGGCGGACTCGCCCGAAACCGGGTCGCGACGGCCACCGCCGGTGTGGTGTTCCTCGCGGCCTGGCTGCCGTTCAACAACGGTCTGCGCCCGGAACCGCTGATCGCCTTCGGTGTCCTGGCCGTGTGGATGCTGGTGGAGCGCACCATCGCCACCCGGCGGCTGGTACCGGTGGCCGTTGCGATCGTGGTGGCGGTTTTCTCGGTGACACTGGCCCCGCAGGGTCTGGTGGCCGCGGCACCGCTGCTCGTGGGTGCGCGGGCGGTGGCCCGCGTGATCGGCGCCCGCCGGGCTACCGACGGTGTCCCGGCGCAACTGGTGCCCCTGGCCGCAGCTCTTTCGGTGTTCTTCGTCGTCGTTTTCCGGGACCAGACCCTGGCCAGCGTCGCCGAGTCGGTGCGAATCAAATACGTTGTCGGGCCCACGATCTCGTGGTATCAGGACTTCCTGCGCTACTACTTCCTGACCGTCGAGGAACATGTCGAGGCATCGCTGACCAGACGTTTCGCCGTCCTGATCATGCTGCTGTGCCTGTTCGCCATGCTGACGATACTGCTCCGCAAGGGGCGGCTGGCGGGGGTGGCTCGCGGTCCGGTGTGGAGGTTGATCGGCAGCACCGCAGTGGGCCTGTTGTTGCTCACGTTCACCCCCACCAAGTGGGCGGTGCAGTTCGGCGCCTTCGCCGGTCTGACGGCGGCATTGGGCGCGGTGACGGCGTTCGCCTTCGCCACTGTGGGTCTGCACAGCCGCCGAAACCTGGCGCTGTACGTCACCGCGCTACTGTTCGTCCTGGCCTGGGCAACCTCGGGGATCAACGGCTGGTTTTACGTCGGCAACTACGGCGTGCCCTGGTATGACCGCGAGCCGGTGCTGTTCCACCAACCGGTGACGTCGATGTTCCTCGCCCTGGCCATCCTGACCGGGCTGGTAGCCGGCTGGCTGCACTTCCGGATCGATTACTCAGGGCATACCGAGGTCGCCGACACCCGGCGCAACCGGCTGCTGGCGTCCACCCCGATGCTGGTCTTCTCGCTGATCGTCGTCCTGCTCGCGGTCGGCTCGATGGCGAAGGGTTTCGCGCAGCGCTACCCCGCCTACACCACCGCGAAAGCGAACCTGGCCGCGTTGCGCTCCGGGCTCTCGCCGACCAGCTGTGCGATGGCCGACGATGTTCTGGTCGAAGCCGACGCCAACGCCGGGATGCTGCAACCCGCCCCCGGCCAGCGGTGGGGACGGTACGGTCCGCTCGGCGGCGAGAAACCGATCGGATTCACCCCGAACGGGGTCAGCGACACCCTGGACCCGGTTGCGCCGTTCGTCGCCAACCCGGGAACGGTCAACTCCGACGGATCACCGAACAAACCCAATGTGGGAATCGGCTTCGCCGGTGGAACCGGCGGCGGCTACGGGCCCGTCGGGGTCAACGGCTCCACAGTGTTCCTGCCGTTCGGGCTCGACCCGAAGACCACCCCGGTGATGGGCAGCTATGAGGAAAACACCGTGGCGGCCAAGGCCACCTCGGCCTGGTACGAGCTGCCACCGCGGTCACCGGACCGCCCCCTGGTCGCCGTCGCTGCAGCCGGTGCGATCTGGTACTACGACGAGGAGGGCGAATTCCACTACGGGCAGTCGCTGAAACTGCAGTGGGGCGTCCGTCGGCCGGACGGCAGCTTCCAGGCACTCGCGAAGGTCGAACCGATTGACACCATCGAGCAATTGGCATGGCGCAACCTGCGTTTCCCGCTTGCCTCGGCCCCGCCGGAGGCCAATGTGGCCCGTATCGTCGCCGATGATCCCAACCTCAGCAGCGAACAGTGGTTCGGATTCACCCCGCCTCGGGTGCCGGTCCTGCAAACCGCGCAGCAGTTCCTCGGCACCGAGACCCCGGTGTTGATGGATATCGCGTCCGCGGCCCAATTTCCCTGTCAGCGACCGTTCGCCGAGCATCTGGGCATCGCCGAGGTGCCCCGCTACCGAATCCTGCCCAACCTCAAGCAGGTGGTCGTGTCATCGAATATGTGGCAGTCCGCCCGCGCCGGGGGGCCGTTCCTGTTCATCCAGGCACTGTTGAGTACCGCTACGGTCCCGACCTATCTGCGCGACGACTGGTACCGCGATTGGGGGGCCATCGAGCGCTATATCCGGGTGGTACCCGCCGAAGAGGCTCCCGATGCCGTCGTCGTCGAGGGCTCCGAGCGGGTGTTCGGATGGAGCCGGAACGGACCGATCAGGGCCCTGCCATGAATCCGAGACTGCCATGACACAGACCCTTGCCGATAGCGCCCGCGACGCCACTCGCACGGTGACGATCACCCGCCGGGTCGCCACCATCGCCGGCCTGCTGGGCTTCGTACTGGCGGTGCTGACCCCTCTGCTTCCGGTCGTGCAGACCACCGCCACGCTGAACTGGCCGCAGGACGGGCGGCTGAACAGTGTCACCTCTCCGCTGATCTCACTGTCCCCGGTATCGATGACCGCGACGGTGCCCTGCGAGGTGATCCGGGCGATGCCGGCCAAGGGCGGCATGGTGCTCGGCCTGGCTCCGCAGAAGGCCAAGGATGCCGCGCTGAATTCGCTGTTCGTCACCGTCAGCTCCCAGCGGGTCGACGTCACCGACCGAAACGTCGTGATCGCAAGTGTTCCACGCTCCGATGTGGTGGCACCCGAGTGTCAGCGCATCGAGATCAGCTCCACCGATACCGGCACCTTCGCCAGCTTCATCGGCCTGCCGGCTGATGACGACTATGCCGGACTGGACGCCGAGCAGAAGGCGGAATCACCCCAGACCGGGTATGACTACCTGCGCTCCGGCTTCTTCGATCCCAACCTCCGGCCGAATATCGTTGGGGTGTTCACCGACCTGACCGGCCCGGCGCCACCCGGACTGAACGTCTCGGTCATCATCGACACCCGTTTCTCCACCCACCCGACCGCACTGAAACTGGCCGCGATGCTGCTGGCCATCGGCGCCACCGTGGTCGCACTGGCGGCTCTGTGGCGGTTGGACCGGCTCGATGGACGCCGGATGCACCGGCTCATCCCGCAGCGCTGGCGCACCCTGACCGCCGTCGACGTGACAGTGGTGACCGCGTTTGTCATCTGGTACGTGATCGGTGCCAACTCCTCCGATGACGGCTACATCCTCGGGATGGCCCGGGTCGCCGATCACGCCGGTTATATGTCGAACTACTTCCGGTGGTTCGGGGTGCCGGAGGATCCGTTCGGCTGGTATTACAACGTGCTGGCGCTGATGACCCATGTCAGTACGGCGAGCATCTGGATGCGGCTACCGGATCTGCTGTGCGCTCTGCTGTGCTGGCTGCTGCTATCGCGTGAGGTGCTGCCCCGTTTGGGCCCGGCCGTGGCCGGCAGCCGCCCCGCGCTGTGGACGGCCGGGCTGGTGCTGCTGGCGGCCTGGATGCCGTTCAACAACGGCCTCCGCCCGGAAGGTCAGATTGCCACCGGCGCACTGATCACCTATGTGCTCATCGAACGGGCGATCAGTTCGGGCCGGTTGACCCCCGCGGCGCTGGCGATCATCACCGCGGCCTTCACCCTGGGTATCCAGCCGACCGGCCTGATCGCGGTCGCGGCGCTGCTGGCCGGCGGACGGCCGATTCTGCGAATCCTGATGCGGCGCCGCGCGATCGTCGGCACGTGGCCGCTGGTGGCCCCACTGTTGGCCGCCGGCACGGTGATCCTCACCGTGGTGTTCGCCGACCAGACTCTGGCCACGGTGATGGAGGCCACCCGGATCCGCACCGATATCGGCCCAAGTCAGGCCTGGTACACCGAGAACCTGCGTTACTACTACCTCATCCTGCCGACGGTCGACGGTTCGCTCTCGCGGCGGTTCGGGTTCTTCATCACCGTGCTGTCGTTGTTCGTCTCGGTGTTCATCATGTTGCGGCGCAAGCGGGTTCCCGGCGTGGCGCGGGGGCCGGCCTGGCGGTTGATGGGCGTCATCTTCGCGACGATGTTCGTACTGATGTTCACCCCCACCAAATGGGTTCACCACTTCGGGTTGTTCGCCGCGGTGGGCGCGGCGATGGCCGCCCTCACCACGGTGCTGATCTCGCGAAGCGTGCTGCGCTGGTCGCGCAACCGGATGGCCGTCGTGACCGCGGTGCTGTTCCTGCTGGCGATAACCTTCGCCACCACCAACGGCTGGTGGTACGTGTCGAGTTACGGTGTGCCGTTCAACAATGCGATGCCCCAGGTCGCCGGGATCAGCATCAGCACGGTGTTTCTGGCGCTTTTCGCACTCTCGGCGATCTACACGGTGTGGCTGCACTTCACCGCCCACAGCAGAGGTGAGGGCAGGTTCGCCCGGACACTGACCGCGGCTCCCATCCCGGCAGCCGCGGCGTTCATGGTGCTGGTCTTCCTGGCATCGATGACAGCGGGCGTGGTGCGTCAATACCCCACCTACTCAAACGGCTGGGCTAATGTCCGGGCCCTGGCCGGCGGCTGCGGCCTGGCCGATTACGTGCTCGTGGAACCGGATCCCAACAACGGCTTCCTGACGCCACTGGCCGGGGACTACGGGCCACTCGGCCCACTGGGCGGTGTGACTCCGGTGGGGTTCAGCCCGAACGGTGTGGCGGAAAAGATTGTCGCCGAGGCGATCCGGGTCAACAATCCGATGCCGGGAGTCGACCACGACTGGGAAGGTCCGTTCGAGCTCACCACACCCGGCATCAACGGGTCGACCCTGCCCCTGCCCTACCAACTGGATCCGGCCCGGGTGCCGGTGGCCGGCAGCTACGTGGACTCCGGTCAGCAGGAAAGCCTGCTGACGTCGGCCTGGTACCAGCTCCCGCCCGACGACGGTGATCACCCCCTGGTCGTTGTCACCGCGGCCGGGACGATCGCCGGTAACAGTGTGCTCAACGACCGCACCGACGGTCAGACCGTCGAGTTGGAGTACGGCCGTCCGGGTCCGGACGGCACACCGGCGGCGGCCGGCCGGGTGCAACCCTACGATCTGGGACCCGCACCCTCCTGGCGGAATCTGCGGTATCCGCGCTCGGAAATCCCGGCCGACGCGACAGCGGTGCGGATCGTGGCCGAGGACCGCTCGCTGTCCCTGGGCGACTGGATCGCCGTGACCCCGCCGCGGGTGCCCGACCTGCGTTCGGTACAGGAGTACGTCGGATCCACCGCGCCGGTGCTGATGGATTGGGCGGTGGGAATGGCCTTCCCCTGCCAGCAGCCCATGCTGCACGCCAACGGGGTGGCCCAGGTGCCGAAGTTCCGGATCACCCCGGACTACACGGCCAAGAAACAGGACACCGACACCTGGGAGGACGGCCGCAACGGCGGCCTTCTGGGGATCAGCGACCTGCTGCTGCGCGCCTCGGTGATGGCGACCTACCTCTCCGATGACTGGGGCCGGGACTGGGGATCGCTGCGCAAGTTCGACACCATCGTCGATGCCGGGCAGGCCCGGTTGGATCTGGGCACCGCGACCCGCGGC
The DNA here is from genome assembly GCA_964555915.1 of uncultured Mycobacterium sp. GTDB lineage: Bacteria > Actinomycetota > Actinomycetes > Mycobacteriales > Mycobacteriaceae > Mycobacterium. The sequence continues at coordinate 47,004 of CAZKUK010000007.1, read as the reverse complement.
GGACTGTGGTCGCCGGGGCAGATCCGGATCAAGGCGTGATCGTTCGTTCCCGCCGAAAATCAACCGGCCGTGGCCGCGCCGGCGGCACCGCGGCCAGCAATGCGCGGGTGTACTCCTCGCGGGGATCGGCGAACAGCTCTGCGGCCCGACGGTATTCGACGGCCCTGCCCGCCCGCATCACCATGACGTCGTGACACATCCGCTGGACCACGGCGAGATCGTGGGCGATGAACAGATATGTAAGGGACAGATCCCGCTGCAGCCGCAGCAGCAGGTCGAGCACCCGGGACTGCACTGAGACGTCCAGCGACGCGGTCGATTCGTCGAGGATCAGTAGATCCGGCTCGACGGCCAGGGCGCGCGCGACGCTGACCCGCTGCCGCTGGCCCCCGGAGAGTTCGTGCGGGTAGCGCGAGCTGAACGCCTGCGGCAGCCCCACCAGGTCGAGCAACTCGGCCACCCGCGCGCGCCGGCCGTCGCGGCCATCGGCCAAGCCGTGGACGATCAGCGGCTCGGCGATGGCGGTGCCGACCTTCCGCCGGCCGTTGAGCGATGAGAACGGGTCCTGGAACACCATGCTGATTCGCCGCCGCAGGGCCTTGGCCGCCGCGCCCCGCACCCCGAACACGTCCGTGCAATCCAGCACGGCGGTTCCGCCGTCGGGTTCGACCAGCCCGGTCAGCGCGCCGGCCACAGTGGACTTACCGGACCCCGATTCGCCGACCAGACCCAGTGTCGTCCCGCGCCGGATGTCGAAACCTATCCCCCGCACAGCGGGCACGGTGGACTTGCCAGTCGCCGTCCGGACCGCGTACGTCACGTCCAGCCCGTCGACCTCCAGGAGAATCGGGGCCTCCGGTGTCACCTCCGCCGGCCCCGCCACGCCGATCACGGGCCGGGCCGACAGCAGTTCGCGGGTGTACTCGTGCCGCGGACGGTCGAAAACATCGAGGACGGGCGCCTGCTCGACTGCCCGGCCCGCGCGCAGCACGGTGACGGTATCGGCGACCTGCCCGATGACACCCAGGTCATGACTGATCCAGACCACCGCGGTGCCGAAGTCGCGCTGCAGATCGCCGACCAGTGCCATGATCTGGGCCTGCGTGGTCACGTCCAACGCCGTCGTGGGCTCATCGGCGATCAGCAGTTCCGGATCGCACGCCAGCGCGATCGCGATCATCACCCGCTGCCGTTGCCCGCCGGAGAGCTGGTGGGGGTAGGCACCCAGCCGGCTGCCGGGGTCGGCAATGCCCACGCTGTCGAGCAGGTGCAGCGCCCGCACCTGCGCCTCCCGCCGGGTCAGCCGCCGGTGCGTCTCCAGCGATTCGGTGATCTGGCGCCCCAGCGTCAGCAGTGGATTCAGCGATGTGCCCGGATCCTGGAACACGAAGCCGACCCGTCCGCCGTGTACCTTACGCAGCACCCGCGGTCTCGCGCCGACAAGTTGCGTTGCAGTGGAGGTGTTTTCGCCGAGAAGGATGCTCGAACCGGCCACCTCCGCTCCAGGTGCGTCGAGCAGTCCGGTCGCGGCAAGCATGGTCATCGACTTGCCGGAGCCGGACTCCCCGACGATGCCCAACGTCTGTTCCCGGGCCACCTCGAAGGAGACTCCGCGCACGATATCGCTCCGGCCGATACGGACCCGGAGGTCGGCCACGGTCAGAACGGATCCGGTCACCGCCTCCTCCGCGCCTCGATCATGCTGCGCTGTCTCGGATCGAGAACATCACGCAGCCCGTCGCCGAACAGGTTGAATGCCAGCACGATGACGAAGATCGCCGCTCCCGGGAAGACGGCCATCCACCACGCGAGCGTCACGAAACCCTGCGATTCGAAGATCATCCGGCCCAGCGACGGCTGCGGGGGCTGAATACCCAGACCCAGGAACGACAATGCCGCCTCGGACAGGATCGCGAACGCCAGTGACAGCGAGGTCTGCACGATCAGAGCCCCGGTGATATTGGGCAGGATGTGCCGCGTGATGATGTACCCGTGGCCGGTGCCCATCGTCCGCGACACTGACACATACGGTTCCGAGCGCACACCAAGTGTGCTGGCCCGCGCCACCCGCGCGAAAATCGGGGTGTACACGAGGGCGATCGCCAGAGTGGTGGTGTTGATCCCCGGACCGAGGATGGCGACCACCGCCAGCGCCAGCAGCAGCACCGGGAAGGCGAACATCACGTCAACGATCCGCATGAACACGGTGTCCAGCCAGCCGCCCCGGTAGCCGGCCAGCATCCCGATGCTCACCCCGACCACCGCCGCGAGCGCGACGCTGACCGCCGCCACCCGCATCGAGGCCTGCACGGCCACCAGAACCCGGGAGAGCACATCGCGGCCCAGTTCATCGGTGCCGAACCAATTCGTGGTGCTCGGCGGGCGTAACGCATTGGGCACGTCGATGTCATTGATGCCGTAGGGAGCGATCCAGGTGGCGGTGAGGGCCACGGCCACCGCGGTCAGCAGGACGAGCCCAGAGATCATCGTGACCGGGTTCGCGAACAGCACCCGCGCCCAGCCCAGTCGGGAGTCCGCCGCGCCGTCGGCGGCGGTCGGCCCGGGCGTCGGCGCGGCCGGACGCTGCTCGGTCATGACAGCCGTATCCTCGGGTCGATCACCGCGTAGAGCGTGTCCACGAGGAGGTTGATCAGCAGGAACAGCACGGCGATGAGCAGCGCTGCTCCCTGGATCACCGGGTAGTCGCGGGCGGCGACCGCGTTGAACACGAGCCGTCCCAGCCCGGGCCAGGCGAACACCACCTCCACGACGATCACGCCGCTGAGGATGGTCGCCAGTTGAATGCCGGCGATGGTCAGCACCGGGACCAGGGCGTTGCGCACGATATGCCGCATCGTCACGATCCGCGGCGGCAGCCCTTTCGAGCGCGCGGTGCGCACATAGGTCATACCGGACACCTCCAACACCGCCGAGCGCACATAGCGCGTCATGATGGCGCCGGCGATCACCCCGACCGTCAGGCCGGGCAGCACGATATGACGCAACCAGCCTGCGGGGTCGTCGAATATCGGACGGTAACCAGAGGTGGGCAACCAGCCCAGCGTTGTTGAGAAAAGCGCAATAAGCAGGATGCCCATCCAGAAGTCGGGCACCGAAACCCCGAACTGGCTCGCGACCCGGATGATCGCATCGGAGAGTTTGCCTTCGTGAAGCGCGGCGTAGATACCGGCCGGGATCGCGATCAGCAGGGCGATGACCATTCCGAAGACGGCCAGCGACACCGTGGCGGGCAGCCGCTCCATCAAGATCTGCGTCACGGGGTCGCCGTTGCGGAAGCTCACCCCGAGATCGCCGCGCACGGCCGAACCCGCATAGCCGAAGAACTGTTCGAGCACCGGCCGGTCCAGGCCGCTGGCCGAGCGCAGCGCACCGTATGCCTCCGGGGTGTAGCGGGTGCCCAGGGCGATACGCACCGGATCGCCCGGAACCACCTGTACGAGCGTGAACACCACAGTGAGCACACCGAACAGCACGATGGTCGAGTAGAGCAGCCTGCGCGCCAGGAAACGCACAATCGGGTGACTCAGCACGCCCGGCACCGGAACGGTCATGACTGTCAACCCGCGCCGAGCGAGGCGTGCCGGAAGCGGACCGCGGCGTCCCGACGGGCCTGATAGCCGGCCAGCTCTGGGTTCCACGCCTGAATCACCGATGGGTTGTACAGGAAGATGTAGCTGACCAGGTCGGCGATCCGGGTGGCCGCTTCGGCGTAGATGTCGCCGCGGGCCCGCCGGTCGGTTTCGACCCGCCCGGCGTCGAGCAGCCGGTCGACCTCGGCGTCGGAGAACTGCTGGGCGTTACTGCTGCCGTTCGTGTGGTGCTGGGCGTAGTAGAAGTCGTCCGGATCGATGTTGCCGAGCCAGCCCATCATGAGCATGTCGAAGTTGCCGCTGTTCTGTTCGTCAAGCCAGGTGGCGAAGTCGACGGTGCGGATGTCCACCGCAATGCCGAGCGGGGCAAGGTTATCGGCGATGATCTGCGCCGTGGTCACCGTCGCCGGGTAGTCGCCGGTGACGAGCATGTCGAGCCGCTGCGGCGGCGCGGTGCCGTCGGCCGCGGCCTCAGCGAGCAGGCGCCGGGCTTTGCCGGTGTCATAGCTGTACCGGTCGTAGGAGGTGTGCCAGGGATTGCCTGCCGGGATCGCGAGCTGGTTGGTGACCGCGGTGCCGTAGCTGGTGGCTTGAACGATCGAGTCCCGGTCGATCGCGTACGCGATGGCCTGCCGCACCCGGACGTCGTGCCACGGCTCACGGGCCTCATTGAGCGCCAGATACCAGTAGTCGTTGCTCGGCGTCACGGCCAGCTGGACGGAGTCATCGTTGGCCAGCTGCGCCACCCGCTGGGTGGGAACCGAGTCGGTCCAATCGATTTCACCGGCCTGCAGCGCGGACAACGCCGTCGAGGGTTCGGAGATGAACCTGTAGGTGATCCCCGACAGCTCCGGCGGCCCGTCCCAGTATCCGGGATTGCTCTTCAGAGCGATGAAGTCGCCGCTCTTCTGGCCGACGAACGCGAACGGGCCGCTGCCGATCGGGAACGTGGCGATCCGGCCGCTTTCGACGTTCTCGCGCTGCACAATCGCCATGCCCTTGAAACCGCCGAGGTTGGTCAGCAAATTCGGCGTGGGCCGTTGCACCCGGATGACAACCGTCGTCGGATCGGGCGCGGCAACCTCGCTGACGGCCGCGAACTTGTCGACGTTGGCCAGCTTTTCCTCCATGATGCGCCGGTAGGAGTACACGACGTCATCGGCGACCAGGGCGCGGCCGTCATGCCAGGTGACATCGTCTCGCAGGTGGAACGTCCAAGTCAGCCGGTCCGGGGAGATATCCCACGACTTTGCCAGGGCCGGCCGCATTTCCAGGTTCTCGTCCGGTTCGACAAGGGTGTCGAAAACGTTCTCCAGCACCTCGAACGAAAAGTATGCGGTCGTCTTCTGCGGGTCGAGCTGATCGGGCTCCCCGGAGATCGCCGCAACCAGATTGTCCTCGGATCCCTCACCGAGATCGACCCGCTGGCCGGTGGAACACGATGTCAGTACCAACCACGCAACGAGCACAGCGGTCACCGCCGCCGGTCGTTTCATCACCACTGCTCCAGGTCGCGGACACTCCCGCATCGCACCCTACCCAGGTCCTCGGGACATTGGCCCGGCCCGTCGGGCTAGAGACCGGCCTCCGCCGGTGCCGGGGCGGGGGTGATGGCGATAATCGTTGCGCCGACGTTTATTTCGCCGGTCGCCGACGGTTCTACCGATCCGAATTTTTTCGCGTTGAGAATGATGACCGGTGTTACCAGGGAGTACCCGGCCTCTTCGATGATCTTGCGGTCGAAACTCACCAACGGTGTTCCCGGTGCCACCCGGTCGCCTTTGGCCACTTTGACGTCGAACCCCTCGCCCTTGAGTTTCACCGTGTCGATACCGATGTGGATCAGCACCTCAACGCCGCTGTCGAGCAGCAACCCGAAGGCGTGTCCGGTCGGCTGGGCGGCGACGACCACGCCGGCCCCGGGTGCATAGGCGGTGTCGCCCGAGGGCAGCACCGCAACTCCCGGGCCCATGATGCCCTTGCCGAAAACCGGGTCGGGCACGTCGCTCAGCGCCATCAGGGTGCCGTCGAGCGGTGACAGGATGTCGGTGACCATTCCGGCATCGCCGGCCGACGTGGTGGCCGCCGCGGCGACCAGGGTGTCCGGGCTGGCATCTCCCATCGGCCCCTCCAGATCGGCAACGGGCACCCCGGCGGCTACTGCGGCGGCAGCCTGTTCGGGGGTCTTGTAGCCGGAGATGACCACCAGGACCATCGAGGTGATGAAGGCCGCGGTCACTGCGAGCGCATACAGCCCCATATTGTCGAACGCCGGGATGGTCAGCACCGAGGTGAACACGAACGCACTGGTCTTCACTCCCCCGCCGATACCGATGATGATGCCGCCAACCAGGCATCCGACCAGCATGCGCGGATAGATCCGCTTGAACCGCAGATGAATTCCGTACAGCGACGGTTCCGATATGCCGCCCAGCAGCCCGGCAGCCAGACCACCGATTGCGGTCTGCCGCATCTGCCGATCCCGCTCCCGCCAGGCCAGGAACAACACACCGGCGGTGGCCCCGAAACAGGCGAAGTTCCATGCGCCCATCGGGCCCTGGATGTAGTCGTACCCCAGCGTCTGGATATTGAGCAGCATGATGGCGTTGATCGGCCAGTGCAGGCCCAGCGGAACCATGAACGGATACGCCAGCGGGATGAGGATGGCGAAGATGAACGGCGAGAAGTCGTTGACCGCCTTGAGCAGGTTGGCCAGCCCGGCACCTGTGTACACCCCGATCGGACCGATCAGGAAGGCCGTCAGCGGGATCATGACCAGCATCGACAGGAACGGTACGAAGATCAGCTGGACATTCTCCGGAATGGCCCTCTTGAGCGCCCTGTAGAGCGGGCCCAGCACGGCCGCCATCAACAGCGGAGGGAATACCTGTGAGCTGTAGTTGAAGATCGTCAGCGGCAGACCCAGGACCTGAACGACGTCGACCTGAGACCCGAAGATGTTCTTCGATTCGGTGAAGTCCTTCATCGCGGCGAAGCCCGGCAACATCACGACCGCCATGATCGCGAAACCGACCCACGGGTCAGCCCCCAGTTTCTTGGCCGCGTTGTAGGCGACCATCAGCGGCAGGAAGACGAAGACGCTTTGCCAGCAGAGGTTGACGAACTGCCATGTCGGGGACAGCTGGCTGGCTTCACGCGGATCGGCCCAGTTGGGGATCACACCGAGGGTGCTCATCAGCGCCATGAACGTGATGAACAGCGAAGCGCCGAGCAGCGCGCCCAGAATGGGCCGGAACGAGTCGGACAGGAACTCGAAGAACCCGTCGACCCAGGTGAACCTCCCGCGCGGACCCTTCGACCTGGCCGCGGCCTTGACGGCCGCGGCATCATCGGCACCACCGCCACCCGCTGCCATCCCGGGCAGCTGTTGGATCCGGTTGTAGACCGTCTGGACCCCGCCGCCGATCACCACCTGATAGCGGTCGCCGGCCTGGGGCACCGCGCCCATGACCCCGGGCACCGACTCCAGATCCGACTGTTTGACGACGGCGGCGTCGTGAAGCTGGAACCGCAGCCGGGTGGCGCAGTGCGAGAGGCCGGCGATATTCGCCGCACCACCGAGTTTCTCGACGATCTCCGCAGCTGTATTCGTCACCATTGGGTTCCAACCCTCCGCGAGTCCCCGGACCCGACCCGGCCGGGTCAGCCGATGGTATCGACGTTGTCCGCACGCCGGATCCGATTCGCGCGGCGGCGGATGCGATTCAGGGCACCGGAGGGGGCTGGGGTGCGGCGGTGCGCAGCCGTTCCGGTGTCAGTGACCACACCGTCTCCTCCCCCGCCGAGTTCACCCGCGCGCAGTAAGCGTCGGTTCCGTCGGCGTCGACTGCGGCCGCGCCGAGGACCGCGCAATCCGCGCCCATCACCACCACCGGCAGGTCCATCCGGCCGGACACCGCCGGCGGCGGGGCGGGCGCCGGTGCCGACGGCGTGCCCGGCTGCGGCTGGACGGTCGCATCCCGGGTCTGCGACAGCAGCAGCACCGTCCCGGCGGCGGCCGCCCCGATCAGCGACGCACCCAGGACAACGGCCACCCAGCGCCGTCGGGACCACGGCCGTGACCCCGGCTTACGGTGCCGCGCCGATCCGCCGGCAGCCGGATTCAGCGCACCCCGCATGGCCTCGGCGAAGTCCCGGCAGCGGGCGTACCGGTCTGCCGGATTCTTGGCCAGCGCCCGGGCGAAGACCGGCCCGAACGCCGACAGGTCGGGTCGGTCAAGGGCTGGCGGCGCCGCGCTGAGATGCTTACTGATCACCACCGCCGGGTTGCTGTTGGTGAACGGTGCCGTGCCGGTCAGCAGGTGAAAGGCGGTGGCGGCCAGGGCGTATTGATCGGCCCGTCCGTCGATCTGCTCTCCCTTGAGTTGCTCGGGTGCGGCGTAGGTGACCGTGCCGACGGTCATCTCGGCGCCGGTCAGATTGCTGGCCTGATCGATCCATCTGGCCACCCCGAAGTCGGCGAGCATCACCCGGTCGTCACCGGAATCCGTCAGGCCCAGCAGAATATTGGCCGGTTTGATATCACGGTGCAGCAGTTTGCGACTGTGCGCGTAGTCCAGCGCGTCGGCGACCGCGGTCACGATGCGGGCCACCTCACCGGCGGGAATACCGTTGGGATACTTGTCTTCCAGCAGGCGGCCGGCATCGATACCGGCAACGAACTCCATGGCGATCCAGAGCGTGCCGTCATTGTCGCCGCGATCGTAAATGGTCACGATATGCGGGTGGTGCAGCGTCGCGACCATCTCGGCCTCCTGGCCGAAGCGCTGCCGGTACTCGTCGTCGTGGCTGACCGCGTTACTGAGCACCTTCAGCGCATCTCGTCGTGGCAGCCTCGGGTGCTGGGCCAGATACACCTCGCCCATACCTCCGGCGCCGAGGATGCGCAGGATCTCGTAGCCGGCGAAAGTCTCGCCGTCCGCTAACGGCATCGGGCGCTAAACCACCGGGGGTACGTCAGCTCGCAACCACTCCAGCGCCCCGGTACTGAGCCGGGCCAATTCCGCAATCTCGTCGCTGTCGAGTGCGGAATCAAAAAAGTCGGTCATCCGGCGGTTGGTCGCCTCCTCGACCGCCGCGTAACGGTCCGCCTTGTCCGCGCCGTCGGCAAACGGCTCCGACCAGCCAAACATGCGCGTGTAGTCCCGGCCGCCGTGCAGCATATGTGCCTCCACCGGGGTGATACCCGAGTTCGCCAGCACATTGAAGTGGACGTCGGCGCGCAGTTCGCGCAGTACGAACATCACCTGTAGAGCCCGCGCCGGAGCGTCGGATGCCAGCGTCATCTCCCGCCACCCGGCGTACATCGGCAGACCGACGATCGGCGTCTCGGCAATGATCCGCTCGCCCAATGCCGCGATGCGGTCGACACCCGGCGCCCCATCGAGGTGCGTGCGGCCGAACGCGGCGACTTGATCCCAATACACCTGCGCGGCACCGGCTGCTCCCCGTACCGCGAGGCCCTCGTCCCACATCGTGCGGACGAAGTCCGGCTCGAAGATCGCGAAGACCGCTGCCACGGTGGTCCCGGTAGCCTCGCCCAGGACACCTCCGCGACCGGCGACGTAACCGGCGAGCGGGTTCTGGTAACCCGCGGCGATACTGCCGGCGAAGGTCTCCGGGTGGAGCATGAAGATGCCGACCGCCTCACCCATCGCCGCGCCGGACGTCCCGACAGCCTCTTCTGACCGCGTGTCGTTCACCTACCAACTCCTGGATTCTGGCCGGCCACCTCGATGCCGCCGACTGTGCCGCATCCTACGGACCGCACGGCTGGTTAGTCCGGGTAATCCATCGGTACACCCAGGGTGGTCAGGGTCATCGCCAGCGCATCGTATTGGCCGACCAGTGTGACGAATTCGATCAGCTGGCGGCGGTCCAGAAAACCGCTCAGCCGCCGCCAGCCGTCCTCGGACAGGGCGCGGCGGGTCACCAGCTCGTCGACACCGGCCAGAAGCACCTGCTGGCGCCAGGACAGCCCGGCGGCCTGCGGCCAGCCGAAGATCGCGGCCTGGGTGACGGTATCGACCCCCCGGGTCAGCGCGATCCGCCGGTGCTGCTGCAGTTCGTACTCGCACCCGCGCAGGTGGCCCACCCGCAGGATCGCCAACTCCGTGTCGGCCCCCGATAGCCGGCCCCGCCGCAGCAAGACCCCGGCGAACGGCGCCCAGACCCAGAACAGCCGCCGATGCTGAGCAAGCACGGTGAACAGGTGCAGTTCGGGGACCCCCCAGACCCGCGCCGCCACCCTGCAGAACAACCAGCCGAACCAGCCGAGTTCTGCACGCCCCCCCGGGGGGATCCGGCAGGGTAATGCCGGCCGGTCGCTCGATGAACTGAGTACTTCACTCGGTGACATCCCCCGATCCTAGGAAGATTCGCGTACCGGGAAGTATCGCGATCACCTCCCCGTGATGGACCGGCAGTCGGTACCGCCGGGCTCGACCCACCGTCAGCTAAGCTCGCATGTCGGTGCGCATAATTGTCGTACGCCCCGGGGGTGGACGTGGTCGAGATCCGGTACCCGTCCACCGGGTCGGCGCTTGACCCCGCTGGGAATATCCGAGGATGAAGGACCCCCAGAGTGGTTGAACCCCAGGTCACGCCAGTTGCGGTGATCGGAATGGCGTGCCGTTTGCCCGGCGGCGTCGACTCCCCCGAGCAGCTGTGGGAGGCGTTGGCCGCCGGCGCTGATCTGGTTACCGAGGTTCCGGCCGAGCGTTGGGACGCCGACGAGTACTACGACCCCGAACGCGGGGTGCCGGGCCGCACGGTGTCCCGGTGGGGTGGATTCCTCGACGATATCGGCGGGTTCGATGCCGGGTTCTTCGGTCTCGACGATACGAAGGCCATCGCGATCGACCCGCAGCATCGGCTGCTGATGGAGATGTCGTGGGAGGCCGTCGAGCGGGCCGGTATGGACCCGTTAACGCTGGCCGGCACCCGGACCGGGGTGTATTTCGGGATCTCCCACGACGACCACACCGCGCTGGCCCTGGATGCGGGCGTCTACGGCTACACCGAAACCTCCGCCTGTATGGCTTCCGGCCGGGTGGCCTATGTCCTGGACGTCAACGGTCCGGCGCTGACCGCCGACACCGCCTGCTCGTCGGGATTGCTCGCCGTGCACATGGCGGCCCGTAGCCTGGCCGCCGGGGAGAGCGACCTGGCACTGGCCGGTGGCTGCGAGGTGATGCGCGAACCGCGAAAGAACGCCTGGGCCTCAGCGCAGGGCATGCTGTCACCGACCGGGCGGTGCAAACCGTTCGACGAGTCCGCCGACGGGTTCGTGCGGTCCGAAGGGTGCGCTGTGGTGTTGATGAAACGGCTGCCCGACGCGCTGCGGGACGGTGACCGGATACTCGCGGTCGTGCGCGGCACAGCGGCCAATTCCGATGGCCGAACCCGCAATATCGCGACACCGTCGTATGACGCGCAGGTTGCCGCCTGTCGGGCGGCGTTGACTGCCGCGGGTGTCGACCCCTCGACCATCGGGGCCGTGGAAGCCCACGGCACCGGAACCCCGGTCGGCGACCCGATCGAATTCAACAGTCTGGCAACCGAATACGGGACCACGGGTACGGTCCTGCTGGGTTCTGCCAAGTCGAATTTCGGTCATGCCGAGGCGGCAGCCGGAGCCCTGGGTTTCGTCAAGGCCGTCCTGGAACTCCAGCACGGCGAGGTTCCGCCGATGGTCCACTTCACCCGGATGCCCGAAGCGCTGGCGGACGTTCAGACCGGACTGGTGGTACCCCGGTCGGTGACCCCCTGGCCGGACGGACACGGGGAGACCCGGCGCATCGCGGTGTCGTCCTATGGGATCTCCGGGACCAATGTGCACGCGATCGTCGAGCAGGCACCGCCGAACCAATCCGCCGCGGTCGATCCGGCGGCACCGCAAAACCGCACGAACCTTGTCGTGGTGTCCTCCACATCCGAGCGGGAACTTCGCCGTACGGCCGGCCGGCTGGCAGACTGGCTCGGCCGGCAATCTGATCCGGTTTCACTCCACGACCTCGGCTACACCCTGGCTCGGCGCCGCGGACACCGCACCGTCCGTGCCGGTATCGCCGCCGGCGACCGCGACGAGCTGATCACCGCGCTGCGGGAACTGACCGACGGTGAAACCCCGCACCCGGCAACGGTGGGACGGGACGATCGCGGCCCGGTGTGGGTGTTCTCCGGCCAGGGGTCGCAGTGGGCTGGGATGGGCACCGAACTGCTCTCGGCGGAGCCGGCGTTCGCGGCGGCCGTCGCCGGTATCGAACCGCTGATCCGACGGGAGTCCGGGTTCTCGGTGACCGAGGCGATGTCCGCGCCGGACACGGTCAGCGGTATCGGGAGAGTGCAGCCGACGGTGTTCGCCATGCAGATCGCCCTGGCCGAGACGATGGCCGCCCGCGGGGTGCGCCCGGGCGCGGTCATCGGACATTCGATGGGCGAGGTGGCCGCCGCGGTCGTCGCCGGTTCGCTGTCCCTCGAGGACGGCGTCCGGGTGATCTGCCGACGGTCGGCTCTGCTGGCCCGATTGTCCGGGTCGGGCGCCATGGCATCGGTGGAACTGCCCGAGCAGACCGTCCGCGACGAGCTCGCCGGACTCGGTGTCGACGGCGACGTCGTCGTCGCGGTCGTGGCCTCCCCGCAGACGACGGTGATCGGCGGTGCGACGGCGGTGGTCCGGGAACTCATCGCGCGGTGGGAACGCCGCGATGTGCCGGCACGCGAGGTGGCCGTCGACGTCGCATCGCACTCACCTCAGGTCGATCCCATCCTGGTGAGCCTGGCCGATGAGCTGGCGGAGCTGGCCCCGGCCGAACCGGCGATCCCGTTTTACTCGGCGACACGGACCGATCCCGGAACACCGCCCACCTGCGACGGCGCGTACTGGGTGGACAATCTGCGCCAGACAGTCCGCTTCTCCGCGGCCGTGGCGGCCGCCCTGGAGGACGGTTACCGGGTCTTCGCCGAACTGTCCCCGCATCCGCTGCTGACCCGGGCCGTCGAGCAGACCGGACACGGTATCGGAACCCCGGTGGCCGCACTCGCGGGCCTGCGGCGCGACCAACCGCTTCCGCACGGGCTGCTGGACTTCGTGGCGGATCTGCATGCCGCCGGGGCCGCGGTGGACTTCGCCGCACTGTATCCGGCGGGCAACCTGATCGACGTGCCGCTGCCGTCCTGGACACACCGGCAGCTGCTGCTCGAACGCGATGACCACGCCGGGCCGAGCCATCGGGTGGCCGCCCACCCGCTACTCGGTGTCCACATCCGGCTGGCCGAGGAACCCGAACGACACGCCTGGCAATCCGATACCGGCACGGCGGCCATGGCCTGGCTGGGCGACCACCGCGTGCACGACGTGCCGGCCCTGCCCGGTGCCGCCTACTGCGAGATGGCACTGTCGGCGGCCGGTCGGCTGTTCCCGGCAGGAGCCGCGGTGCATGAGGTCTGTTTCGAGGACCTGCTGCTGCTGGACGAACACACCGAACTCACCGCGGTGGCGTCGGTGGACGCTCCCGGGCTCGCGACCTTGCGGGTTCAGACCGACGACAACGGCGCAACCGACCTGCGCGCCACCGCAACCCTGTGCGCCGACGACACCACCCGGCCGGCCCGGCAGGACATCGGAGCAATCCTGGCTTCCCACCCGGACACCCTCGGCGGCAACGAGATCCGTCAGATGCTCGCCGAGCGTGGTATCGGACTCGGGCCGGCCTTCAGCGGCCTGCTCCGGGTTCACACCGCCGCCGAGGGATCCACCCTGGTCGGGGAGATCGCGGCACCCGCCGGAATCCGGGCCGAGCAGGCCGGCTACACCATCCACCCGGCCGTTCTCGACGCATGCTTCCAGACCGTCGGAGCCCACGTGCTGGCCGGCGGTGGCCGGGAGGGCGGCCTGCTGCTGCCCCTCGGCGTGGCCGGACTGCGCGGATTCGGCTCCGGACGCGATGCCCGCTATTGCCACGCCACCATCACCCGGGCCGACGCAGCCGAGATCGAGGCGGATCTGACGATCCTCGATGAACGGGGCGGCGTGGTCCTCGCGATCAGCGGTCTGCGGATGGGCAGCGGCGCCACCAAGGCCGGCGAACGGGAGCGGGTACTCGCCGAACGGCTGCTGACGGTGCGGTGGGAACACCGGCAACCGCCGACCGCCGGCACCGCCGATGACGGCGAATGGCTCCTGATCGCCGCCGGCCCCGACGACCTCCGGGACCTTCCGGAGGCGTTGACAGCGTCCGGCGCGCGCTGCCGCACCCACTACGCCGGCGCCGCGGGCTCGACCCCGGCGGCCGACCTCGGCGGCACACCGCCCGCGCGGGTGGTGCTGATGACCCCGGCGGCGGATCACGACCCGGACAGCGCGGGCCTGTCCCGGGGCCGCATCCTCACCGGGCAGGTGGTCGAACTGGCCCGCGCCCTGTCCGATACCGATTCCCGGCCGCCGCGCCTCTACGTCATCACCCGCAACGCCGCGGATGTGACCCCGCATGATCGGCTCAACCTCGATCAGGGCGGGCTGCGGGGACTGCTCCGGGTGATCGGCTCCGAGCAACCGGGGCTGCGGCCCACCCTCATCGACATCGACGCCCGCACCGGCATCGCGGATCTGGCCGCCGAGTTGCTCAGCGATTCCGATGAGGATGAGACAGCGTGGCGGGAGGGCGCCTGGTTCGTCGCGCGTCTGCAGCAGACCCCGCTGCGCCCTGATGAGCGACGCACCACGCTGGCCGACCCCGACCAGGATGGCATCCGGCTGCAGATTCGCACCCCCGGCGATCTGCAGACTCTGGAGCTGGCCGCAACCGAACGGCAACCCCCGGCGGACGGGCAGATCGAGGTGGCGGTCGAGGCCTCCAGCATCAACTTCGCCGATGTGCTGGCCGCCTTCGGGCGCTACCCCACATTCGACGGTAAACAGCCCGAACTCGGTCTGGACTTCGCCGGTGTGGTTACCGCGATCGGGCCCGGGGTCACCGACCACGCCGTGGGGGACCGGGTCGCCGGTGTCCGGCCCGGGGGATGCTGGGGCACCTTCATCACCTGCGACGCCCGGCTGGCGGTGGCACTGCCGGCCACTCTGACCGCCGGCCAGGCAGCGGCGGTGGCCACCGGGTACGCCACCGCCTGGTTCGGGCTGCACGACCTCGCCCGGATCGGCCCGGGAGATCGAGTCCTGATCCACTCGGCGACCGGCGGTGTCGGCCAGGCGGCGATCGCGATCGCCCGCCACGCCGGTGCCGAGATCTTCGCCACCGCGGGCAGCCCGGGTCGTCGGCAGTTGCTCACCGATACGGGTATCGAGCACGTTTATGACTCCCGGACAACCGAATTCGCCGACGCGATCCGGCGGGACACCGACGGCTACGGGGTTGACGTGGTGCTGAACTCGCTGATCGGCCCGGCCCAGCGCGCCGGGATCGAACTGCTCGCGTTCGGGGGCCGGTTCGTGGAGATCGGCAAGCGGGATGTCTACGAGCACACCCGGGTGGACCTCTATCCGTTCCGGCGCAACCTGGCCTTCTTCTACGCCGACCTGGCGCTCATGACGACCAGCGCCCCGGAGCACAGTGCGGCACTGCTGCGTGAGGTCTACCGACTGGTCGGCGATGGGGTGCTGCCAGTGCCCGAGCACACGGCTTATCCGCTGACTGATGCCGCGACGGCGATCCGGGCGATGAGCGCCGCCGAACACACCGGGAAGCTGGTGCTGACCATCGACCGCCGCGTTCGGTTGCCGGTCGTGGTGCCGCCGAATCGCGCCCGGGTCTTCCGCCCCGACGGCTCCTATATCGTCACCGGCGGCGTCGGCGGACTCGGCCTGTTCCTGGCTGCGGTAATGGCCGCGGGGGGATGCGGACGGATCGTGCTCACCTCCCGATCCGGCCCGAATCCGCAGGCGGAGAAGACGATCGCCCGGCTCCGGGCCAACGGTGCCGATATCGTGGTCGAGGCGGGCAATATCGCTGACCCGCAGACCGCTCCGCGGCTGGTCGCCGCCGCCACGGCGACCGGGCTGCCGCTACGCGGAATTCTGCACGCCGCCGCCGTCGTCGACGATGCCACGTTGGTGAACATCACCGACGATCTCATCGAACGGGACTGGGCACCAAAGGTTTACGGGGCGTGGCACCTGAATCAGGCGGCCCGCGACGAGCCGCTGGACTGGTTCTGCAACTTCTCCTCGGCAGCGGTCCTGCTCGGCTCACCCGGCCAGGGGGCATATGCCGCGGCCAACAGCTGGCTGGATCTGTTCACCGCGTGGCAGCGCCGGCAGGGAGTTCCCGCGACCGCGATCGCCTGGGGTGCCTGGGCCGACATCGGCCGCGGCGCGGGGGTGGCGCAGCGCGGGGACGTCGCGATGATCAAACCGGAGGACGGCGCCTACGCCTTCCGCGCGCTGCTGCGCCACAATCGCGGGTACACCGGGTACCTTCCCGTCGGCCGGATGCCGCTGCTGACCGCCCTGGCCGCACGCAGCCCGTTCGCCGAGGCATTCGGCCACTCCGGCGTCCGCGGCACCACCGGGACTGCCGGCGTGCTGGCCGAGTTGGCCGAGTTGCCCGCCGAGGAACGGCCGCACCGGTTACGTCGGCTGGTCACCGAGCAGGCGGCTCTCATCCTGCGCCGGTCGATCGACCCCGACCGTTCGTTCACCGAACACGGCCTGGATTCGCTGGGGTTGCTGGAGTTGCGGACCTCGATCGAGACTCAGACCGGCGTGCGCCTGAGCCCGAAGGCCATCGTCACCCACAACACCGCCCGCGCCCTGGCGGCCCATCTGAACGAGACCGTCAGCGACAACGTGACCTCAACCGCCCAGTAGTCGCCCGGAAACCGCGATCGCCAACCGCCGCGGCAGCAGCCGGGTGACCACACGTGATACGAAGGCGTTGGCCGCACCGTCGACGAAGCTGGGTTTACCGCCGGACAAGGCCCGGATGGTGTGGGCGACGACCTGTTCGGGGGTGCGGGTCAGCGCCCTGGCCGCCGACCCGGAGGCCGCCCCGGCGGCCGCCTCGCCCGCCACCTCGAAGAACGGCGTATCGGTCAGGCCGGGGCACACCGCGAGCACGCGGATACCGTGCCTGCGTTCCTCGGCCCACAGCGCCTCGGTGAACGAGAGCACGAAGGCCTTCGAAGCACCGTAGACCGCCATTTTCGGTAGCGGCTGGAACGCGGCGGTCGAGGCGATGTTGATGATCGCACCGCTGCCCCGCGCCCGCATCGGGGACAGATAGCGCGCCGTCGCGCCGACCAGCATGCGGCAATTCAGCCCGACCTCGTCCTCGAGTCGCTGCGGGTCGGCCCCGGCGACGTCGCCGTGGGTCCCGAATCCGGCGTTGTTGACCAGCACCCCGATCTGCAGGCCCAGGCTGGTCGTCCGCCGCCACAGTTCGGCGGCCGCGCCCGGCGTCGACAGGTCCATCGCGATGACGGTCACCTCGACCCCGTGCGCCCGTCGCAGCCCCGAGGCCAGGGCCTCAAGCCGGTCCGCGCTCCGCGCGACCACGACGAGGTCGTCACCCCTGGCGGCGAACTGCCGGGCGAACTCGGCGCCGATCCCCGTCGAGGCCCCGGTGATCAGGGTCGCCCAGGCCTTCACTGCTGACCTTCGCCCACGACCATGGATGGTAGAGCCTGGCGGCGCCGCCGGTAGCATCGGGAACATGCCGGGTCCGCAACGAGTGAGCGGATTCGACGCCAGCTTCCTGTCCCTGGAAACCCGCACCCAACCGCTGCAGGTCATTTCGGTCCTGGAACTGGACACGACCACGATTCCCGGCGGGTACAGCTTCGACGGCCTGCGGGCGGCATTGGCGGCCCGGATCCGGGCGATACCGGAGTTCCGGGAGAAGCTCTCGGACCGCCCACTGAGCCTCGGTCATCCCGTGTGGGTCGCCGATGACGATTTCGACATCGACCGGCACCTGCACCGCACCACGGTGCGCTCCCCCGGCGGCCCGCCGGAACTGGCCGAGATCTGCGGGCGGCTGGCCGGTCGTCCGCTGGATCGCCACCGGCCGCTGTGGGAGATGTGGGTTATCGAAGGTGTCGGCGGTCCCGGCAGCAGCGGGCGTCTCGCCGTCCTGCTGAAGGTCCACCATGCCGCAGCCGACGGGGTGACCTTCGCCGGCATGGTATCCCGGCTGTGCAGCGCTGAACCCGATCCGCCCGCGCCGGAACCGGTTGGCCTGGCGGTATCCACCGGCCCGGTCCGGGAGGCCGTCGACGCTGCGGCCCGGTTGGCCGGCCGGCCGCTGTATCTGGCTGTCCGTGTGCTCCCGGCGATGGTACGCGCCGTGGCCGATGCCATTCGGCGCGCCGCCGCAGGCCGCGCCATGGCCGCCCCGTTCACCGCACCGCGGACCGCGCTCAACGCCGCTTTGACCCCGCAGCGCGCCATCGCCTTCGCCCGACTCGACCTCGATGATGTCAAGCGGGTCAAAGACCATTTCGGCGTCAAGGTCAACGATGTGGTGATGACCCTGGTCGGTGGGGTGGTCCGGCAGTTCCTCCTCGACCGCGGCGAACTACCCGACTCCTCCCTTATTGCCCTGGAGCCGGTGTCGGTGCACGGGCTCGCGGATCGCACGGCACGTAACCAGGTTTCGGGCATGCTCGTCGGATTGCACACGCAGATCAGTGATCCGATCGAGCGGCTCCGCGCGGTAGCCACCGCCAATCACGCTGCCAAACAACAGGTCTCGGCCATACCCGCGACGTTGCTCCAGGACTTCGGGGAGGTCGTCGGTGCGGTGCTGCTCGGTATCGCGACCCGCGTGTACGCCCGCGTGACCCGGTTCCGCCCGATGTACAACGTCATCCTGTCCAATGTTCCCGGACCGAAACCGGCACGCTATTTCCTGGGCGCCGCGGTCGCGGCGATGTACCCGGTCGGACCGGTCCTGCACGGGGCCGGGATCAACTTCTCACTGTGGTCGGTGAACGGCACGTTGCACATCGGGCTGATCTCCTGCCCGGCGACGGTACCGGCGCTGACGGATCTGGCCGATGGCCTGGCATCGGGACTGGACGGGCTTCTCGACCGGATCGACAGAACATCGGGCACGTCCGCGGCAGGGTGAGAGCACCCGCTACTCCGTCGACCACCCGTACCGGGACGGAACGGTGGCGAGTATCTGCCGGATACCGTCCACGTAACGGTCGCGGTCGGACCCGTGGCTGTGATAGCTGACCAGTAACCGGCCGTCGTAGGTCCCGGCCGAGTACATATCGACACCCGCCGAGGTCGATGCGAACAGCACCTCGATCCCGTACTGCTCGACCACCAGATCAGGCGGTGTGCGCAGGGGTGGCAGTTCGCCTCCGTCGGTGGCCATCACGATATCGGGCAGCCCGGGCGGGTTGCCCTGGTATTCCAGGCCGAAGTGGAGAAAGGACTGCTGGATGACACCATCGGCAAGATCCGCGCGGAAAGCCTCCATGATGTCGCGGGCCAGGTCCAGGACATCGGTGTCAGGACCGATCTCCGCCAGATACATGGCCATCCCCACCGGGTTGGTGGCCTCGGTGGCACCGACCGGCGGGGTCAGGAAGAAGCGCAGGTCGACCGGGTAGATATAGGGGACCGGCAGGTGCGGGGTCTGCCGAATCGTCCACTCGGCCATGAGGATCGCCGCCGCCACCAGAGCGTTGAGACTGATCCGGCGGTCCGCGCAGATACCGGCCAGATCCTTGGTTTCCGGGCCGCTGAGGCGACAGGTGGCCGACGGCACCCGGACTGACTGCGGGCCGACCCGTCCGGCATTCCGCTTGGACGGTGGCAGCTCGCCGGCGAACATCGCCGGCAGGAAACGTTCGAGGCCGAAACGGGCCAGCTTGGTGATACCGCGCTCGGCGAGAACCGACTCCAGCGGCTCCGGGACGGGCTCAGCGATGACCGGGCCGGCACCCCCGCCGGCGGCGATATCGGTGTAATTGTCGAACAGCTTCTCCAGCAACGCGAACTGATGGTGACCGTCGGCCAGCGCGTGGTGGGTGTAGAGGGTCAGCTCGGACCGCTGCGCCCCCAGCCGGAGGCGCAGGTTGACGAGCGCCTCGGATTGTTTGGGCAGGCGATCCGCGGGGGCCCCGTCGATCTGCTCCAGCCACATCCCCTCATGTTCGTAGTCGTCGACCATGATCCGGTGGCGACCTTCGGCATCCCGCTCGAGATGACCGGCGTGCGCCGGATGGGCCCGCAGCAGCATGTCGAATGCCTCCCCCATTGCCCCGGCGTCCACCGGGCCGCGCAGTGTGACGGTGAGGCCGATGAAGTTCTCGGCGTTGGCGTAGAACTCCTCGCTGGGGGCGAGCGGGCGAATCGGTGTTGCGCCAAACACTCTGGTGTCCCTTCGTTTTCGGGGTCGCTGCTGCGGTTACCGGCTGGTGCTGGCTCTGCGGTACCCCAGCATGATCGGCACGATGCATACCGCGAAAATCGCGGCACACCACAGCAGGGTGCTGATCATCGGCGACAGCACCGGGCCGCCTACCGATAGCCCGCGCATCGCGTCGACGGCCGGCGACATCGGTTGGTACCGCACCACCGGCTGAACCCAGTCCGGGTAGCGGTCCACGGGGACAAAACCCGTACAGAAGGTGGCACCGAGGATGATCACCGGCTGCATGGCCTCCACCATGACGGTCTTGGGCCAGTACAGCGCGACCGTGGCGGCCAGCGCCGCGAACGCGACACCGAATACCACCGGAATGGCGATCCACACCAGGGCGGCATCGAAGCCGGACTGGAATCGGAACCCGAGAATCATTCCGGCCGCCAGAATGACGAGTGTGGTGACGATCAGCCGCACCGTCTCCGCCCCAAGCCGTGCCAGCAGGCCCGCGGCCCGGTGAATCGGCAGTGACCACAGCCGCGCCAGGAAACCGTCCAGCCGCTCGGCATTGATCCCGACCATGCCCGTTGTCGCACCCGACATCGTCGCCACCAGCGCCACCAGTGGCACGCTGCGGTAGAGGGCGTCCTCACCGGTGATCGCCGTGATCGAGTCCCCGAACACGACTTTGAGGGTGAGCAGAAACGCCACCGGCAGCAGGATGGCGTGGACCAAGGTCATCGGGGTGCGCGCCGCGCGGAGGAGCAGTCTGCCGGTGAGCACCCCGGTCTGCGACAGCAGAGCAGCCGGTGAACCCTCCGAGCGGTCCGGGTCGGCGGCCGGGGACGCGGCTGCGCCGTCGAGCACCGTCATCAGGTTCTCCGCCGGTAGACCACCGCAGCCCACGGCAGTGTCACCGCCATGATGCCGACCAACCAGGCCAGAGCTGGAGCGATAACCGACCAGGTGACCGGAGGAACCCGGTCGCCGGCATCGCCGGCGAGCGCCTGCAGGGCGTAGACGAGCCGGGAGATGGGCTGGTGGTCGACGACCGGCTGGATCCACTCGGGAAAACGGTGCAGCGGTTGGATGCCCACCGACAGGAACCCGAAGATCATCTGCGGCAGCAGCAGCCATTGGGCGGTGGCCGCCGGATCCTTCGATCGGGTTCCGAGGGTGTCCCCCAGCAGCGCGAGCACCAGGCCGGTCAGCAATGCCAGTAGGCAGAAGGCCAGCGCGTACCCCGGTCCGCGATGGAACCGGAAGCCGATCCCGTAACCGCACGCCAATGCCACCGCCAGGCCGATCACACACCGGTAGACGCTGGCGGTGATCCGGGCCGCCAACGGGGTCAGCGACGGGATCGGCAGCGACTGGAAGCGGCGATTGATCCCCTGCACCGAGTCGGTGGCGGCCCGGAAGGCCGTGGAGATCGACGCGAAGGCGATGGCCTGCAACACGATCAGTGGCAACAGGTACTGCGCATAGCTGTTCGTCGTCAGGTCGGGGCCGTCCATCAGCCGGTTCAGCGGGATGTACAGGCTGGCCGTCGCCGCGACCGACACGGCCACTCCGACCGCCACTTCGCCGTTACGCAGCGTCGGCGCGATCAGCCGCGTCGTCAGCACCCACCACTGCTGGGTTCCGGACGGGACCGGCCGGATCGCGGTCAAGGCTGTCACGGCAGGACCTCGCCGGCCGAGCGGTCACCCGCTGCGGATCCCGTCAGCGAGAGGAACACATCATCGAGTGACGGTCTGCGCAAAGCGATATCGGCGAGTTCGATATCCGCCGCGGCCAATCGCGCCAGGGCGGCACTCAGCGTGCGCGGCCCCTCGGGGGCGGGCATACTCACCCGGTCGGAGTCCGGGGTGATCGCGGCCCGGCTGATCTCCGGCAGCAGCGGTCCCAGCGCCTCGGCTACCGCGGCGACCGCGGCCGGGTCCCGCGGCACGATCTCGCAGAATGTGCCCCCGGTGCGTTCCTTGAGCTCGTCCGCGGTTCCCTGGGCGACGATGCTGCCGTGGTCGATCACGATGATCCGGTCGCTGAGCGCATCGGCCTCCTCCAGGTACTGGGTGGTCAGCAGCGTCGCGATCCCGGCGTCTTTGAAGGTGGTGACCAGTTCCCAGATGGCCTGCCGGCTGCGGGGATCCAGGCCGGTGGTCGGTTCGTCGAGGAACACCACCTCCGGCCGGACCACCAAACCGCAGGCGATGTCGACACGCCGGCGCATACCGCCCGAATAGGTACCGACCCGCCGTTCGGCGGCATCTTCCAAATCGAAATCCCGCAACAGGTCCCGGGCCCGGGTCCGTGCGGCGGGCTTCTTCAGTCCCTGCAACCGGCCGAACATCACCAGATTCTCGTAGCCGGTGAGCATCTCATCCAGCGCCACGTGCTGGCCGGTCAGCATGATCGAGCGGCGGACCATCGCCGGGTCGGTGACCACATCGTGGCCGGCCACCCGGGCGTTGCCCCGATCCGGTGTGGTCAGCGTCGAAAGGATCTCCACCGTGGTGGTCTTGCCCGCTCCGTTGGGGCCGAGTAACGCGACGACCTCACCGCGATTCACCTCAAAGGTGATATCCCGCAACGCATCGACCGCACCGAACGATTTGCCGATACCCTCGACCTCCACCCCCCTGCCGGACAACGAGGTTGATGCTGGGCCGGTTACTGTCGCAGACGCTGCCATCGCCGTGTCACCTATTCGTCATCATCGAAAACGGCGGCCGACAAATCGATCAGGGCGAGCGCCTCATCCTCGTCCTCGTCATCGTCGGTGTCCCCGGCGCCGGTGAGCGCCTCGCCGATCAAGGTCATCAGAGCGGCCGGGAAACGCCCCGCAAGGTCGGCGACGGTCTCAGCGGTCAACAACCGGCGGTCATACCACCAGTCCACGTGCAGCACACCGCCGTGCCGATACGCCCGTAACTCCAGCGGATGGCCCAGGCCCGGACGTGTCTCCCGGATTGTCAGTTCGGTATCGCTGTCGAATGCCACCGGCGCATCGTTGTCCTGCCACTCGGGAATCATCCCGAGATAGGACAGGAAGACCTGGGCCGGTGTCGCGGCGGCCAGCACAGCCGCGGTCGGAGCGTGCAGATAGCGCAGCAGTCCGTACCCGATCCCATGGTGTGGCACCGCTTTCACGACCCGGCTGACCTCGGCGAGCAGTTGCGTCGCACTGGCGGCCTGCGCGTCCATACAGGGCAGTGCGATCGGGTAGATCGTGGAGAATCCGCCGATGGTCCTGCGTAAATCAACCTCTGGCCGCAGCACCGGCCGTCCGGAGCCGGCAAGATCGACGGCGGCGACACCGTCACCGGCGATGGCAGCGATGCTGCGCCCCAGCGCGGCCAGCAGGATCTCCTCGGTCGAGGCCTGCAGCAGCCGACGGGCGTTGTCGATCTGGGAGGTCTGCTCGGTGGTCAGCGCAGTCGGCACCCTGACCAGGTCGTCGGTACCGGGCGGGCCGGTGACGGGTCCGGTGCCCGCGTCGCCCGTCAGCCGCAGGGTCGCCTCCGTCACCGTGTCCAGCCAGTAGCTCCGGCGCTCGAGCACTGCGGGGTGAGCGGCGAGCGCCGCGCACCGTCGCGACCACTCCCGCCAGCTCGTCGTCGCCGGTTCCAGGGCGATATCGTCGCCGCCGAGTCGCTGACCGAATGCGGTCAGCAGATCGGTGAGCAACACCTCCCGCGAGGTGGGGTCGTCCACCATACCGTGCACTGTCAGCAGCAGGAACCGTGGCGCGGAGTCCGCATCGACGATGGAGGTGGCGGTCAACGGCCAGCCACTGAGATCCTCTCCGGCGACGGTTTCCGAGATGATGGCCAACAGTGCTTCCCGCTCGGCCGGTGTCCCGTACCCGGCCGCGGCCGGCAGGGACCGTTCGCTCAGGGCCCGTTCGGCCAGCTCGGTGGCATCTGCGGCTGTCCTGATCTGCTGCTCCCAGATTCCGGCCCGGTCGGCGACCCGCATTCGCAGCGCATCGTGATGACCGACCACCGCGGTCAGCACGGCCGCGATATCAGCCGAGGTGACCCGGGAGTCCAGTCGCAGCACAATCGGCGCACGCCAACGTCCGCGCTCGGCCAGCCCGGTGTCGAGGAAACGCAGAATATGGGGCGGCACCGGGGGGTTCAGATCGCCGTCCTCCTCACCGGAAAGCCCGCCGGCGGCGTGGCGGGCAACCAGGGTGTCGGCCAACGCGGTGAGGGTCGCATGGTCGTAGAGGTCCTGCGGAGTGAGTTCGACTCCTTCGTGGGATGCGGTCATGGCGACGCCGATCGCCACCAGGGAGTCACCGCCGATCTCGAAGAAGTTGTCTCCCGGAGCCACCGATTCCACACCGAGACACTGTGACCAGATTCGCTGCAAGGTGCCCTGCATCTGGATATGCGCATCAACCGGTGCCCCGCCCCGTCCGTTGGACGGCTGGTCCTGCCCGACGGGGACGCCACCACGGTCGGTTCCCGCACCGGTTCGCGCGGCCGGGGTGTGTGTGGTGTCCGGATCGATCCAATAGCGCTCGCGAGCAAAGGAATAACCGGGCAACGTGACGCGCAGGGGGTGGGTACCGTACCGCTGCCGCCAGTCAACAACCACCCCGGCAGCCCACAGCTGGCCAAGCGCCAGCAGGAAGGCATCCCGGTCGTCACGGTTCTGTACGGGGTGGCGCATCAGCCGAACGGCGCGGTGGGTCTGCGACCATCCGGGCAGGCGTACGGCCGATCCGCTCAGACTGCCGCCCGGTCCCACCTCGACGAGAACCCGGTGCGGCTCACCAAGCAGCGTCGCCAGGTTGTCGGCGAAGCGCACGGTGGACCGGATGTGCCGGGCCCAGCGTTGCGGATCGGTGGCCTCCTCGTCGGTCATCCAGGTGCCGGTCACATTGGACAGCAGCGGAATTCGCGGTGGGTGCAATGTCACCGTGGACAGGAACTCGGCGAACGGACCCAGAATCGGATCCATCGCCCGGGAGTGGAAACCGTGCGAGGTCCGGACCCGTCGCGCCATGATGCCCGCACCGGCCAGTCGGCTGGTGAACTCGCCGATGGCCTCCACCGGACCGGCCACCACGCAGTTGCCGAATTCGTTGATGGCGGCCAGGTCGACATCGGCGGTCATATGGGCGGCGATATCGTCTGGGGCGGCGGCTACCGCCACCATCGCGCCGGCGGGTGCCTCGTGCATCAGACGGGCCCGCATCGAGACGACCCTGATTGCGGTCTCCAGGTCGAAAACCCCCGCCAGCGTCGCTGCCACCAGTTCGCCGATACTGTGACCGGCCAGTGCCGTCGGGGTGACGCCGAAGGACATGGCCAATTGCGCCAGGGCGTACTCCACCGCGAAGAGGGCGGGTTGAGCCAGGTTGGTGGGCTCGAGGCCGCGGGGGTCCGATCCGTCGGATCCGAACACCGCGGTTGGCAGGTCGATTCCCAGTTCGGTACCGAATCCGGTTGCGCATAAATCGAAGTGGTGCCGGAATACCGGTTCGGTGTCGTAGAGGCCACGGGCCATCCCGACGTGCTGGGCGCCCTGCCCGGGGAACAGGAACGCCGCCGGTGACCCGCCGGGTTTGCCGCTCTGTGGGCAGTGGCCGACTGAAACGTTGTCATGCTCGGCGGCGGTCAGGACCGCACACGCGTCGGCCCGGTCGGCGACGACGGCGGCCATCCGGACCTCGTGTTCGCGGCGGTTCGCCAGCGTGAAGGCCACATCGGGCAGGGTGAGGTGCTCGTCGCGCGCGATTTCGGCCGCGAGTGCGCTCCTGGCGGCGTCGAGGGTCTCGGCGGTGCGCGCGGACAGCAGCAGTACCTGCGGACCGCCCGGTGCCGTACCGGCGGGGGCAGTCCGCGGCGCCTCCTCCACCACCACGTGGGCGTTGGTGCCGCCGACACCGAAAGAGCTGACCCCGGCCCGGCGCGGTGTGCCTGATTCCCACGGCGTATAGGAGTTGGCGACCACGAAGGGGGTGTTCTCCAAATGTAATTCGGGGTTCGGCGCGGTGTAGTGCACCGTCGCGGGAATGGCTTTGTTCTTCAGACACAGGATGGTCTTGATCAGGCCGGTGACCCCCGACGCCGCGTCCAGGTGGCCGATATTGGACTTCACCGAACCCAGGACGCACGGACCCGGCCGCGGGGTTTCGGAAATCCCGAAAGCCTGCCGTAGTGCTTCGATTTCGATCGGATCCCCGAGTGGGGTACCGGTGCCGTGCGTCTCCACGAAACCGACGGTCGCCGAGTCGATATCGGCGACGGCCTGGGCCTCGGCGATGACCTCGGCCTGACCGGCGACGGCCGGCGCGGCGTAGGTCATCTTCATCGAACCGTCGTTGTTGACCGCGGAACCGCGGATCACGGCGTGGACGCGGTCGCCGTCATCGAGCGCGGCCTGCAGAGGTTTGAGGATCAGCGCCGCGACCCCGCTGCCGAAGATGGTGCCATCGGCGTTGATATCGAATGGCCGGCAGTGACCCGACGCCGACACCATCGCCCCGGGCTCGTAGGTGTAGCCGACCTGATGCGGAACCCGGATGGCCGAGGCACCGGTCAGAGCCATATCGCATTCCCCGGCCAGCAGGCTTTGGCACGCGAGGTGAACCGCCACCAACGAGGACGAGCAGGCGGTCTGCACCGACAGGCTCGGCCCGCGCAGGTTCAACTCGTGTGACACCCGGGTGGCCAGATAGTCCTTGTCGTTGAGCAGCACCAGGTTGAACATCTCGACGGTGATGCCCTCACCGACCAGTTTTCTGGTGTCGCGGTGCGACATCAGGTTGTCCATCAGGTATCCGCTGGCGGTGCTGCTGGCGAAAACACCGATCGCCCCGTCATAGGTGGCGGGGTCATACCCGGAATCCTCGAGCGCATGCCAGGAGGTCTGCAGGAACAGCCGCTGCTGCGGGTCCATCATCCGCGCCGTGTACGGGGTGATCCCGAAATACTCGGCGTCGAACTCCTCGATACCGGTCAGCATGGCCGCACGACGGACGTAAGCCGGGTCGGCCAGTGTCTTCCCGCCGACCCCGGCGGCGGCCAATGCCTCTTCGGACAGCGTGGTGACGGACTCCTCACCACGGCGGAGATTCTCCCAGAACTCAGCCAGGGAATCCGCTCCGGGAAAACGGCCGGCCATTCCGATGACCGCAATCGCGTTGGGCGGCAGGTCATTCGGAGGCACCGGGTGATCAGTCCCTGTCGTCAAACCACATATCCTTTCCGTCTACCCGCCACGGCACCCCGGCGGGTGCGCGCGCGCTGTTGGGCACGCGCCCCGAGGCCTGATCGTTCCACCGCCGGGGTATCGGCAGCCGGCGGGTACCCCAGGCGCTCAGCCAGGGCTCCGGTCAGCGCTGAGATGGTGGGGTACTCGTAGATCAACGCTGCCGGCAGTGCGAGACCGAGGTTCGCGCTGAGACCGCGCTGGAGCGTGACACTCATCAGCGAATCCATCCCGAGCTGGAAGAAGCCCGCGTCGGGGTCCAGTGCCGCGCCGGACGGCATTCCGATCACCGCTGCCGCCAGTGTGGCGATATGGTCGGCGAGCATCTGCAGCCGCTGCTCGGGCGGGCATTCGCGCAGCGATTTTCGCAGCTCGCTCTCCGGGGCCGCCGTGCCGGCGGTCTCGTCGAGGGCCAGCACATCGTCGATGATGCGCACCGATCCGCGGGTCCGGTAGGCCGCGGCCAGCAGCGGCCAGTCCGCGTCGACCACACAGCTGCGCACCGGTGCGCCGCTACCCAGCACCGCCGGCAATGCCCGGATGGCCACCTCATCGGGCATCGGTTCCAGGCCGGCGCTGGCCATCACCGCCCCCGCATCGGTCTGCAGGTCGGCCAGAGACTTCCACAGACCCCAGTTCACGACGGTGGCCGGCAATCCGAGATTGCGCCGGGCGTAGGCGAAGGTGTCGAGGAACGCGCTGGTGGCCGTGTAGTGCGCCAGCCAGCGTGAGCCGAGCAGACCGGAGATCGAGGAGAACAGCACGAAGTGCCGGATATCGGTGTTCAGCGATAAGCCGTGCAGTACGCCGAGTGCGTCCAGTTTCGGGGCGAACATGGTCCGGATATCGTCATCGGTCATTGCGGCCAGGGTCACCGGCCCGCCGGCGAACGCCGCGAGGTAGATACCCTCCAGCGCAGGGAGATCGGCGCCGAATCGGTCGAACAGCGCGGCCATCGCGGCTTCATCGGTGACATCCGCGGCCACCTGCACCAGGGTGGTGCCGGTTTCGGCGAGCTGCCGACCCAGATCATCCAGTCGGTGACCGGGGTTGCGCGATACCGCGATGACGGTTCCGGCGCCCATATCGGCGAGCTGCCGGATCAGATGCGGGCCGATATGACCGGTGGCCCCGATGACCAGGTGGCTGCTGTCCCCGTTCAGCACGGCACCGCATCCCGTTGCGGCCATGGGTTTCAGGCGCGGCACGTACCGCGTCCCGGACCGGTAGACCACCTGATCCTCCCGATCCCCGGCGGTCACCTCGCGGCGGAGCAGCCGGGCGGTCAACACCGCCGGCATCGACTCGTCGACGTCGATGCAGCCGCCCCAGATCTCGGGGTGCTCGAGAGCCAGGGTGCGGCCCAGGCCCCAGAGCACGGCCTGCACCGGGTTGGCCCGGTCCCCGTCGGCGACCGGTTGGGCGTTGCGGGTCAGGAAGAACAGCCGCACCGGTGACGGCAGCCCGGCCAGTTCCGCGGCGATCCGTCGCGCCTCGCCGAACAGCCGGTAGGCCGCGGGAATATCGAACGACGAGCCGTCCCCGGTCGGGGCGTAGACCACGTTCTGTGAGCTGCCGATGGGTCCGCTGCCGAGCTCAGCGGCCAGTTCATCATCCCCGAGCACCGCCCACGAACCGGCCGGGTCGCCGCCATCGGCGGCGGTGTCCGGCAGGGGCCGAGCCGACCATGCCGGTTGGAACCACCAGTCCGCCGGAACCGGACTGTCCCCGGCGCCCGAGGATTCCGCCCCGG
This sequence comes from uncultured Mycobacterium sp., assembly GCA_964555915.1. Classification (GTDB taxonomy): domain Bacteria; phylum Actinomycetota; class Actinomycetes; order Mycobacteriales; family Mycobacteriaceae; genus Mycobacterium. The sequence continues at coordinate 18,046 of CAZKUK010000007.1, read as the reverse complement.
TGGTCCGTGCACCGAACCGGGCGGCCGGCACGGTGTCGATCCAATGCCGGGTGTGGCGCCACGGCGTGCCCGGCAACACCGGGTGCGGTTCCGGTGGGTGCGGGCCGATCGGAGGCCGGGCGGTGTGGGTCGCGTTCAGAGCGGTGTGAAACGCGACGGTGTCATTGGTGTCACGCTGCAACGTGCCGAGGCTGTGGTGATGGGCATTCCCGAGATCCGGGTCATCGAGGGTGTCGGATACGGCCTTGGTCAGCAACGGGTGCGGGCTGATCTCGATGAATGTGCAGTGCTCGGCACCGGCGGCGGCGACGGCCTCGCTGAACCGGACCGGGTTGCGAAGATTGGCAACCCAGTGTTCGGCGCCGAAAAGCGTTGCCTCATCGGCATCCTCGACGGTCGTGATGACAGGCACGACCGGAAATCCGGGTATCAGATCGGCCAGTGCGTCCCTGAGGTCAGGCAGGATCGGATCCATCATCGCGTGGTGGGAGGCCACGTCGACATTCACCCGCCGTGCGAATGTGTTCTGCCGGGTCGCCCGGGCGACGACGGCGTCGACGGCCTCGGCCGGTCCGGCCACGACGGTCTGGCGGGGTGAGGCGTACACCGCCACCGTCACCTCCGGGAAATCGGCGATCAGCGTCTCGGCGGCAGGGGCACCGAGTTCCAGCAGAGCTATCGCACCGCGCTGGGCATGCTGGGACATCAGCTCCGACCGCCTGGCGATCACCCGGAAACCCTCGGCCGGGCTCAGGGCGCCCGCCACCACCGCCGCGGTCACCTCGCCCATCGAATGTCCGATCACCGCATCGGGCTCCACCCCGTAGGAGCGCCATAACGCGGTGAGCGCCAACTGCACTCCGACCAGCACCGGCTGGATCTGCTCGATGCGGGTCAGCTCCCGGCCGCCTGCCAGCACCTCATGCAGCGAGAACCCCACTTCGGCGAGGAAATCCGGTTCCAGCGTCGCAACCGCCTCGGCGAAGGCCAACTCGTCGGCGAGTAGCTGACGGCCCATCCCCGCCCACTGTGAGCCCTGACCGGAGTAGACGAAGACGGTTCCGGGACCGCACGCTCCCCGATGCGGTCCCACGACGCCGGTCGCGGTGTCGCCGGTCGCCAGCGCGCGCAGCCCGGCCACCGCCCCGTCCCGGTCCGTCGCGCAGACCGTGCCGAAGACCGGGTGATGAGTTCGGTGGTGGTTGAGGGTGTGCGCCATATCGGCCAGCGGGATATCCGCACCGGCACCGGCCATCCAGTCGGCCAGCGCGGTGGCCGTCGCGGCCAGTCGTTCCGGGCTTTTCCCGCTGACCACCAGGGTGGTCACCGCGGGCAACGGCACCGGCAGTCGCAGCGGCGCCGGTGGCGCCTGTTCCAGCACCACATGCGCGTTGGTGCCGCCGAAACCGAATGCCGACACCCCGGCCCGGCGTGGACGACCGGTGGCGGGCCAGTCGGTCGCCTCGTCGACAACCTTCAGCCGGAGTTCCTCGAACGGGATGTGCGGGTTGGGCTCGCCGAACCTCTGATTGGGCGGGATCTCACCGCGGCGCATCGCCAGAGCCGCCTTGATCAGCCCGGCGATCCCCGCTGCGGCCTCGAGGTGGCCCAGGTTGGTCTTGACGGCGCCGATCAGCAGAGGCTCCCCGGGTGGCCGTCCCCGTCCGTAGACCGCCCCGAGCGCACGAGCCTCGATGGGGTCGCCGAGTGGCGTCCCGGTGCCATGCGCCTCCACATAGTCGATATCGGCGGGCTCCACACCGGCATCGGCACACGCGGCCCGCAACACCGCTGCCTGGGCGGCCGGGTTGGGGGCCATCAGCCCGTTGGACCGGCCATCGGAGTTCACCGCCGAACCCCGAACCACCGCCAGCACCTCGTCACCGTCGCGCAGCGCATCGGAGAGTCGTTTGAGCACCGCGACCCCGCAACCTTCACCGCGGACGAACCCGTCCGCGGCGGCGTCGAAGGCGTGGCAGCCACCGGTCGGTGACATGGCCCCGGCTTGGTCGAAGCTGCGGGTCACCACCGGCGAGAGCAGCAGGTTGACCCCCGCGGCGATGGCCAGCTCCGATTGCCCGGTGCGCAGGCTCTGGCAGGCCAGGTGCACCGCCACCAGCGAGGACGAGCAGGCGGTGTCGATGGTCAGCGAGGGTCCGTGCAGGTCCAGGAAATATGACAGCCGGTTGGCGATGACGCTCAATGCCCCGCCGGTACCGGTCCACACATCGACCTGGCTCAGATCCCGCGAGGCCAGGTAGCCGTACTCCCCCGCACAGGCACCGACGAAGACACCCGTCTGCGAGCGCTGTAACGACTCCGCAGGTATGCCGGCATGGTCGAGGGCTTCGACGGTCACCTCGAGCATCAGACGTTGCTGCGGGTCGATGTAGTCGGCCTCACGCGGGGTGATCCCGAAGAAGTCGGCATCGAAACCGGCGATATCGGGCAGGAACGAACCCCATCGCGTGGTCCCCGCCAGCGCCGCCGCCGTCTGGGGCGACCCGTCATCGACTATGGCCCAACGGTCCTCGGGCACCGTCGTGACCGCCGAGCGACGCGCGGCCATCAGATCCCACAACGCGTCGGGTCCGTTCGTATCGCCGGGCAGCCGGCATCCGACACCGATGATGGCGATCGGCTCGGTCAGGCCGGCGGGACGGCCCTCGGCGGAGCGCGCCGAGGCCTCCTCGGGGTGTGTCAGCGCGTGAGCCAGACTGTGCACTGTCGGGTTCTGCCAGATATCGACCGGCGACACCGGCCGTTGCAGCAACTCGGACAGTTCACCGGCGAGCACCACGCCGTCCCGTGATCCGATACCGAGTTCGTTGAAGGGGAGGTGGCCATCGATGCGCTCCGGGCCGGAGCCGATGGTGGTGGCGATATAGGTGATGAGCCAGTGGCGGAGGTCGGCCTCCTCGTCGCCGGCTGAGGTCATACCGCGATATCCATGACATCCATCCGCTGGAACTCACCCTGCCGGTACAACTCCCCGCATGAGGCCCGGCGAATCTTACCGCTGGTGGTGATCGGGATGGATCCGGGTGACACCAGCACCAGATCGTCGACCTTGAGATTGTGCAGCTTCCAGACCGCGTCGGCGACCTGGTGCTTGACCGCGCTGAGTTGCGGCACGGCCTTGAGTTCGACGATCGCGACCAGGTTCTCCGATGCTTCGTCCTCGACCGCGATGGCGGCGACCCGGCCTCCGGTGATATCGCGGATGGTGGCCTCGATGTCCTCGGGGTAGTGGTTGCGCCCGTCGACGATCAGCAGGTCCTTCAGCCTGCCCATGATGAACAGCTCACCGTCGGAGATCGTACCGAGGTCACCGGTTCGCAACCACGGTCCGGCCGGGGTGCCTTCGGACGGGTTGTTGATCCGGGCGCGGAACACCCGGGTGGTCTGCTCGGGCTTGCGCCAGTAGCCCAGGGCGACATTGTCCCCGCGGGTCCAGATCTCACCGATCGAGCCGGCGGGCTTCTCGATACCGGTCTCCGGGTCGACGATACGGACCTGGTAGGCCCGCGGCGGGCCGTAGCTGACCAGTTCGGTTCCGCTCTCCTGGGCGGTATCGCAGCGCCGGGCGACTCCGGCAGAGAGCTGCGGCAGGTCGAACCGGGCGGTGCGGACGGTTGTCGAGATCGGCGGGGAGGCGACGTACAGGGTGGCCTCGGCCAGCCCGTAGGACGGCCGGATCACCTTCTCGGTGAGACCGAACTTGGCGAACCGGTCGATGAACCGCCGGACGGTGCCGTGGTGCACCCGCTCGGCACCGCTGAGGATGCCGTGCACCCGGCTCAGGTCCATTCCCTCCAGGTCGGAGTCGGAGGTCCGCCGCGCGGCCAGTTCGAAGGCGAAGTTGGGCGCTCCGGAGAAGCACAGCGGGTTCTGGGCCATCAGCTGCATCCAGCTCGCGGGCTTGGCCAGGAAGGCCAGCGGGCTGGTGAGCACCGCGTCACACCCGGTCACCAGCGGTGAGCAGACCCCCATGATGAGGCCCAGGTCGTGGAAGAACGGCAGCCAGGACACGACCGCGGTCTCCGCCGGCACCGTGCCCCCGAACTCACTGAAATAGTCACCGACGACCTTCTCGATATTGCTGGTCACGTTCCGGTGCGAGACGATCACGCCGGCCGCCGTGCGGGTCGAACCGGAGGTGTACTGCAGGTAGGCCGGCCCGTGCCGGGAGTCGTCGGTCTCGTCGAGTTCGCGGGTCGCATCGACGTCGATGATGTCGACCTCGATGACGGTGGGGGCCGGCCGCCCGGCATGCGGGTTGGCGTACCTGCTGACATCGGCGACCGCCGCGGAGGTGGTGAGCAGTACCGATGGCGCGCTGTCCGCCAGCGCCGATTCCGCACGCTGGTCGTGCACACCGAACATCGGCACCGACAGCGGCACGGCGATCATCCCGGCCTGCAGCGAGGCATAGAAGGCCACCACGTAGTCGAGCCCCTGCGGTGCCATGATCGCCACCCGATCCCCCCTGGTGGCGATCCGCCGCAACTCCTCGGCCAGTGCCAGCACCCGCCGGTACAACTGGTTCCACGTCAGACTCTCGGGATGGCCCGTCCCGAGCACGGCACCGTCGGCGAAGGTGAAGGCCCCGTTGTCGCCCTGGGTGCTCGCCTGGTGGCGCAGCAGGCCGGGGAGCGTCAGATCGGTGTTCGGCATGGATGGGGACCTCTTCGCTGTTCGCTGTTCGCTCAAGAGCTACTGTCAACTCGAGAGTCTGGGCTGACTCAGGCGGGCTCCACCCCGGTCGGGAATGGTTCACCGCGCCGAAACGCATTGTCGAGACGCGCTGTGGTGGGCGCATCAAGGTGGCTGGGTGAACGACGCTGTCCCCCGGCAGGCCGCGCGTGACTAGCCCAAAGATACCAGGCAGACGGGTCGGGCATCCGGCCAGCAACCGTCTGGCGGCGCGCCGACCAGCGGTCGGACACCATTCGGTGAATTTGCTCACATCATCGCAATGAGGGTGTCTCAGATCACATAGCCGCCGGTGAGGGGCGGCTGATCCACCGGTGGCGTTCAAGCCACCCGGCCGGAGAGGCGCGCCGGGCCGGGGCCGCTACGAGACGAGCCAGCAAACAGTAAGTCCGCCCCGGCCCTGACCCGTTGCTACCGTTGCGCGCCCCGGGCGGGGATGCGCTCCTCGACCCACTGGGACAGCGCAGGCAGGTTGGTGTTGATGTAGAAGTGGTCCCCCGGAAACACCGTCAGGTCGAAATCGGCGGTGGTGCGCTGCTCCCACGGCCGCACCAGATCCGCGGTGGCCAGTTCGTCGTTATCGGCCATCAACGCGTGTATCGGGCAGGAGACTGTGGCATCCGGTCCACATTCGTAGGAGGCGATCGCCTTCAGTCCACGCAATGTCGGCAGCAGGGTGGCGGCGAATTGATCATTGTTGAGGAACTCCGGGTTGGCACCGGTGACATCACTGACCATGCTGAGCAGTTGGAGATCCGAACCGGTCAGATCGGCCCGTTGCCGCATGAGCCCGGGAGCGGCGCTGGCCGAGACGAACAGCGCGGCGATCGGGTTACCGGCCCGCTCGAATCGCAGCGCCACTTCGAAAGCCAGTAACGCCCCCATGCTGTGGCCGAAGAACGCGATCCGGTCGGCCGGGCCGTCTCCGGGCTTGAGCATCGCGCACAGCCGATCGGCGAGATCCGGAATGGTGGTGTACTGCGACAGATCCTTTCCGGCGCGCTTGCCGGGGTACTGGATCGCGACACATTTGGTACCACCGGTGAACGCCCTGGCGAACGGGACGTAGAAATCCGCCGAGCCACCGGTGTGGGGAAAGATGTAGAGCCTGGAGCCGCCGGCGGCCCCCGGATCTGCGGCCATCAGATCGGGATCAGCCCGTGTTTGCGCTGCACGCGCTGAATTTGCTTGTCCCGCAGCAGCCGCATGGATTTCCGCAGCAGCAACCGAGTCTGGTGCGGTTCGATCACGGCATCGATGAAACCGCGCTCAGCGGCGATATAGGGAATGGCCATGTTGAGGTTGTAACCCTCGATGAAATCAGCCCGGATCTTCTGCACCTCCGGCGCACTTGGGTCCGGGAAACGTTTGACCAGCAGTTGCGCCGCGCCCTCGGCCCCAATGACCGCGATTCGGGCAGTCGGCCAGGCGAAGTTGAGATCGGCGGTCAGCTGCTTGGAGCCCATCACCGCGTACGCGCCACCGTAGGACTTGCGGATGGTCAGCGTCACCTTGGGCACATCGGCTTCGACCACGGAGTACAGGAAACGCCCACCGCGTTTGATGATGCCGTTCTTCTCCTGCTCCACACCGGGCAGAAAGCCGGGGGTATCGACCACGAACACCAGCGGGGTGTTGAACGAGTCGCAGAACCGGACGAACCGGGCGGCCTTGTCGGAGGCCTCATTGTCGATGGCACCCGACATGTGCATCGGCTGGTTGGCCACCACCCCGACGGGCCGGCCGTCGACCCGGGCGAAGCCTGTGATGAGGGCCTGGCCGGCCTGGGCGGCGACGTCCAGGAAATCCCCGTCGTCAAAGATCCGGATCAGGATCTCGTGCATGTCATAGGCCGAGTTGTCCGCGTCCGGCACGATGCTGTCGAGTTCGAGGTCGTGCGGGGTGACCTCCGGTTCCAAACCCGGGTTGACCACCGGGGCGTCATCGAAGGTGTTGGGGGGCAAGAAGTCGAGGAATTCCCGCACATAGGTGAAGGCCGCCCTCTCCGACTCGACCACCTGGTGAATGTTGCCGTAGCGGGCCTGATAGTCCGCCCCGCCGAGTTCATCGAGGCTGACGTCCTCTCCGGTGACATCCTTGATGACATCCGGACCGGTGACGAACATGTAACCCTGATCGCGCACGGCCACCACCAGATCGGTCTGGATGGGCGAGTACACCGCACCGCCGGCGCACTTGCCGAGGATGATCGAAATCTGCGGGACCACTCCGGAGAGCAACTCGTGGCGGCGACCCAGCTCGGCGTACCAGGCCAGCGAGGTCACCGCATCCTGGATGCGGGCGCCGCCGGAGTCGTTGATGCCGATGATCGGGCACCCGACCATCGCCACCCACTCCATGAGCTTGGCCACCTTCCGGCCGAACATCTCCCCGACCGATCCACCAAAAACGGTCTGATCGTGCGAGAAGACGCCGACCGGGCGACCGTTGATGGTGCCGTGGCCGGTCACCACACCATCGCCGTACAGCGCGTTCGGGTCGCCCGGGGTCCGGGCCAGGGCACCGATCTCCAGGAAACTGCCGGGGTCGACCAGCTCGTGGATCCGGGATCGGGCGCTGGGGATTCCGCGTTTGTCGCGCTTGGCGGCGGCGGCCTCGCCGCCGGGTTCACTGGCCAGTTCGAGTTTCTCGCGCAACTCGGCAAGCAGCTCCGCGGTGGACTTGGTGGTCACGTGTCCTGGTTCACTTCTGCTCGCTCTGGATCTGACTGATGGCCTCGCTGAGGTGGGCACCCACCTTGGCAATGTACGGCTCGTCGATGGCCTGGATGTGCTCGCCCCCGATCGGCACCACCTCCAGGTCGTCGACGAACTCACCCCATCCGCCGTCGGGCTGGCGGGTGCCGTAGCGCGGCTCGAACATGATGGCGTCGTCGTGGTACCGGTCGGCCATGTACAGCGTGACGTGCCCGCCGTACGGCTCGATCCGGGCAGTATCGATCGCGCGGTTGTCCAGGTAGGACGTGCGCTGGTGCTCGATGATCCCGCCGGGGATGTCGACCCCGGCCTCCTTGACCGCGTTGAGCACGTACTGCACCTGCCCGGCATCGTCGAGAACCTCGAGATCGTCATAGGGGATCTCGGGAATCTCGACGTTGAAGGTGCGCTGGGCGAACAGCGCGTAGCGGTCCCAGCGGGCCCGGACCTCCTCGGGCGTCTGCGGGATCTCCTCCCCGGCTCGCACGGTGTCGATGAGACCGACGAACGGCACGTCGGCCCCGGCTCGGGTGAGCCCGATCGCGCAGGCGTAGGCCAGCACCCCGCCCAGTGACCAGCCGACCAGGATGAAAGGACCGTTACCGCCCATCTCCAGCAGCTTCGGCACGTACTGGGCGGCGCGCTCCTCGATGGAGCCGTCGACCCGTTCCAGCCCGTACATCGGGGTGTCGGCCGGCAGACGCCTGAGCAGCGGCTCGTAGACCACCGTCGAGCCGCCCGCCGGGTGGAAAACGAACACCGGGGTCCGGTTGGAACCCTCCCTCGGCGCCCGGATGGTCCGGACGAACCCGTCGAGCTCGCCGGCTTCGAGATGTTCCCGGACCGTGGTCGCCAGCTGCTCGATGGTGTCCGCGGCCGACACCTGCTCCGCAGTGATGGTGCCTTCACAGCGTTCGGTGAGCCGCTGGGCGATCTTGGCCGCTACCTCGTCGCTGACGCCGGGCAGCTCGTTGAAGACGCCGCCCGGGGACTTACCGGTGACGATCGCCCAGGTCGCGAAGGTGACCCGCTCGGCTGCCTCACGTGGCGGGACGTCGGTGCCCAGCGCGTCGACCACCGCCTGTTGGGACAGGGCCTGTTGGGACGGGGCCTGTTGCGACGGGGCCTGTTGCGACGGGGCCTGCGCGGCGGCACCGGAACGGGACGTGGAATCGGCAGGGGCGCCGG
>CAZKUK010000007.1:0-9325 GCA_964555915.1 uncultured Mycobacterium sp. | reverse complement strand
GACGGGGCCTGCGCGGCGGCACCGGAACGGGACGTGGAATCGGCAGGGGCGCCGGAACCGGAGGGGCCCGCTGGATCCGTCGGCGCCGGTGGCAGGACCGCATGCGCTGACGGAACCGGCCCGGCCGGATCCGTTGGCGGCGGCGGGATGTCGGCGTGTGCCTCTGGGTGCTTGGCGGCGAGCCTCTCGGCCAGTTCCGGCGGGATCTCCCCCGCGGCGATACTGGCCTGCTCGGCGGCGATCTCCTCCGCTGTCATTCCCTTCTGATGCTCAGCCAGTTCGGTGACCGCCTCGCGGTTCTCGATCGCGTACTCGATGAGCTTTTCCACGGCGTACAGGTTTGCGTCGCGAACCGCGGTCAGCTGGATCGGTGGCAGGTCGAAGTCGTACTCGACACGGTTCTTGATCCGGACCGCCATCAGCGAGTCCAGGCCGAGTTCGATCAGCGGAACCTCCCACGGCAGGTCCTCGGGTTCGTAGCCCATCGCGCTGCCGACGATCGTCGACAACCGGTCGTGCACGGTTTCACCGCAGTCCGCAGACCATTTGCCCAGATTCGCCGCCACCCCGGCGCCCGCGGCCAGGTTGTCGCTCAGAATCGACGCCGCACCGGCGGCGGCATCGGAATCCACCGCCGGATGGTCGGCAGCACCCGACACGTCCACCGAAACCGGCTCTGCCACAGTGGCTCCGGTCGCCACCGCCATCGGAAGCGCCGAGGTCGTGTCACCGCGACTCACAATCGCGTCATAGACCAGGGTGAAGGACTCGTCGATACGGGCGTGCACCTGCACCGAAGCGCCACCGGGATGCCGGGTCAGGGTGGTCACCAGTCGCGCGCCCGCACCGGGCACCGCCCGCTGCTCGGCGGCACTCAGCGTGGCATCCGGAAGCACCTGCACCGCAGCGGCTTTGACGAGCGCGGCCAGATCGGTTGGGTCGGTGGCGGCGTACTCCCAGACATGCCTGCCGTCCGGCATGGACACATGGGTACCCGGGATGAGCGCCGAGCCATCCGCGGAGAACCGCGCGTTGAGCCAGTGCTCCTTACGCTTGAACCGAGTCGGCGGAATATCGGCGAAGTCCTCCGGGCCCGCGGCGGGGGAAAACAGGGTACGGAAGTCCAGATCGTGTCCGTAAACGTAGAGCTGGGCCATGGCCGTCACCATGGAGTCGACCTCGTCCTGTTTGCGGGCCAAGGTGGCGATCAGCTGCCCGTCATGCAGACCGGCTGCCGCCGTGGTCAATCCGACCTGCATCAACGCCACCGGGTTCGGTGCCAGTTCCAGGAAGGTGGTGTGCCCGTTGTCCACCGCGTTGCGGATACCGTGGGTGAAGTACACGCTGTGGCGCAGGCCCTTCTTCCAGTAGTCGACATCATGGATAGCTTCGCCGGGCCGGATGTACCTGCCCTCGTGCACGGTGGAGAAGTAGCCGATGGTCAGCGGCCGGGATTCGATACCCTGCAGTTCGGCCGCCAGTTCCCCCAGCAGCGGATCCATCTGGGTGGTGTGGCTGGCCCCTTTGGTCTGGAATTTGCGGGCGAACCTACCCTCGGTCTCACAGCGCTCGATGATCGCATCCACCTGAGCCGGCGGGCCGCCGATAACGGTCTGGGTCGGGGCGGCGTAGACGCAGACCTCCAGATCCGGGAAGTCGGCGAAGACGTCCCTGATCTCGTCGGCGGAGTACTCGACGAGGGCCATCAGCCGGATGTACTCGCCGAACAACATCGCCTCGCCCTCACCCATCAGGTGCGAGCGGGCGCAGATGGTGCGGGTGGCATCGGCCAGCGTCAGACCGCCGGCGAAGTAGGCGGCCGCAGCCTCCCCGAGTGACTGACCCACCACCGCAGCGGGTTTCGCGCCGTGATGGCGCAGCAGTTCGCCGAGAGCCACCTGGATGGCGAAGATGACCACCTGGGTGGTCTCGATGCCGTAGTCCTGCGAGTCGTCGAGGATCAACTCGACGACGGAGTAGCCCAACTCGTCCTGGATCAGGGCGTCGACCTTGTTGATCCACTGGGCGAATACCTCATCGCGCAGGTACAGGCTTTTTCCCATCTTGCGGTGCTGCGCCCCGAAACCCGCCAGCACCCACACCGGACCGTTGCTCACCGGCCCGTCCGCGCTGTGCACCAGCGGACTGGCCTTACCGTCGGCGATCGCGCGCAGACCCTTGACCGCCTCGTCGTGGTCGTGGGCCAGCACCACAGCCCGGGACCGGCCGTGATTGCGCCGCGACAACGCCCGGCCGATCGACTCCAGTGATGACGCCCGACCGGCGGGGCTGTCGATCCAGTCGGCGAGTTCGGCGGCGGTCGTTCGCTTACGTGAGGTGAGGAAACCCGAAACGGCAAGCGGCACAATCGGTTCGGGTTTCTCGGCGGTATCCCATTCCGCGCGCGCAACCTCCAGTAGCCGCAACGCCTCCTCGGTCAGGCCGGGCAATTCGACCGCACCGTCCTCGGAACCGTCCCCGGAGTAGCCGGCAATCTCGGCGTAATCTTCGTCTTCTCCGCCGGTGTCCGGTTCACCGAGGTCAAGCTCGCCGTCCTCGTCCACTCGGATGCCACCGACGTAGACCGCACCGGCGTCAGACGAATCATGCTGTTTCGCAGGCTCTTCGGACTCGGACTCCGGCTCCAGCAGGTCGTCGGCCAGCACCTCCCGCAGCACCAGGTGCGCGTTGGCGCCGCCGAATCCGAATCCGGACACCCCGGCGATGGCATGACCGCTGTAGCGGGGCCAGTCGGTGACGGTATCGGCCATCTTGAGGTGCACGCCGTCGAAGTCGATATAGGGGTTGGGGCCGGAGTAGTTGATCGACGGCGGGATCCGGTTGTTGTGCAGCGACAGCGCCACCTTGGCCAGGCTCGCCGCTCCGGCCGCCGACTCGAGATGGCCGACATTGGATTTGACCGCGCCGAGCAGTGCGGGCTGATCGGCGGCACGGCCGCGGCCCACCACCCGGCCGAGCGCATCGGCCTCGATCGGATCACCGAGGATGGTCCCGGTGCCGTGCGCCTCAATGTAATCCACGGTGCGCGGGTCGATTCCGGCATCGCGGTAGGCGCGACGCAGGACATCGGCCTGGGCGTCGGGGTTGGGGGCGAGCATGCCGTTGGAGCGGCCGTCGTGGTTGACCGCGCTACCGGCGATCACCGCGAGGATCTCATCGCCGTCCCGACGGGCATCGGACAACCGTTTGAGAACCAGCATGCCGCCACCCTCGGAACGGGCGTAACCGTCGGCATCGGCGGAGAACGACTTGATCCGGCCGTCCGGTGCCAGCACCCCTCCGACCTCGTCGAAGCCCAGCGTCACCGCCGGGGTGACCAGTGCGTTGACCCCTCCGGCGAGCACCACATCGGCCTCCCCGGCGCGCAGCGCTTGTACACCGGAGTGCACCGCGACCAGCGATGAGGAGCAGGCGGTGTCGACGGCCACCGACGGGCCGCGGAAATCGTAGAAATACGACACCCGGTTGGCGATGATCGAACTGGCCGTACCGGTGATGGCGTACGGGTGGGCGGTGCGCGGGTCCATCATCGCCAGGTAGCTGTAATCGTTGGTGGAACTGCCGACGAACACCCCGACGTTCTCACCGCGCAGGGCCGAGGCCGGGATGCGGGCGTTCTCCAGCGCCTCCCAGGTCAGTTCGAGGGCCATCCGCTGCTGGGGGTCGATATTGTCGGCCTCCATCTTCGACAGCGCGAAGAACTCGGCGTCGAAACCCTTGATGTCGGTGAGATATCCGCCCCGGGTGCGGGCCTTCGCGATTCGCTCGGCCAGGCGCGGTTCCTCCATGAACTCCGCCCACCGGCCCTCCGGGAGTTCGGTGATACCGTCGCGACCCTCCAGCAGTGCCTGCCACATCTGGTCCGGGGTGTTCATATCGCCGGGGAACCGGGTCGCGAGGCCGACGATCGCGATGTCCTCGACATCGCGGGTCCGGGTCCAGTCCTCGCCGTCGAGGGAGGCGTCGGCCTCCGATTCCGGCGCGCCTTCGATGATGACCGTAGCCAGCGCCTCGATGGTCGGGTGCCGGAAGGCCACCGTCGCCGTCAGGGTGACCCCGGTGAGGTCCTCGATATCGCTGGCCATGGCCACCGCGTCACGGGAGGAGAGCCCGAGTTCGACCATCGGGACCGACTCGTCGATGGTGCCGGCCGCCTGACCGGTGGCCTCGGCGACCCAGTTGCGCAACCATTCCCGCATCTGCGGAACCGACATATCAGTACCCGGCGCGGCCAGTTCTGCCTCGGGCGCGATGATGATCTCGTCCGACGGTGTGCCGGGGATATCTGACTCAGACATGGGGCCTTTCGTAGGTCAGTCCGCCTCGTCCGGGAAAGCGTTGGCCACCTTCCCGGAGCGCAAGCTGCCGTCCAGGTAGGCCGACCGGCAGGCTCGCCGGCCGATCTTGCCGCTGGAAGTCCGCGGGATCGCGCCGGCCGGTGTCAGCAGAACATCGCGGACCGTCACCCCGTGTCGTACCGCGACAGCCGCCCGGATGGCGTCGGCAACCTGGCTGATGTCCATCTTGTGCGCCCCGGCCGCCCGCTCGGCGACAATGACCAGCTGCTCAGAGGTGTCGCCGGGGTCACGCTTGAGCCCGGCGTGGGCGTCGGCGAACACCTCATCGGGTAACTGGTTCGCCGGCACCGAGAACGCCGCGGCGAAACCGGTGCGCACCGCTCTGCTGGCCTCCTGTGCGGAGAACTCCAGATCCTGCGGGTAGTGGTTGCGGCCGTCAATGATGACCAGATCCTTGGTGCGGCCGGTGATGTAGAGCTCGCCGGCGTGGTAGGCGCCCAGATCGCCGGTGCGCACCCAGGTCGCATCATCGGCCGCACCATCGGCGTGACTGGGATCGGTTCTGGACTTGAGGATGTTCTGAAAGGTTTCGACGGTCTTCTCCGGCTTGTTCCAGTATCCCGAACCCATGTTCTGGCCACTGATCCAGATCTCGCCGATATCGCCATCCGGTAACTCGGTGGCGGTCTCGTAGTCGACGATCGCGGCCCATTCGCCGACACCGACCCGGCCGGCCCCGGCCTGCGCGACGGCCTTGGGGGAGTCGTCGGGCACCGGAACGAACCGTCCGGCATTCAACTCGTCACGGTCGACGGAGATGATCGTCGGCTCATCCGATGATGGCGTCGTCGAGACGAACAGGGTCGCTTCCGCGAGCCCGTAGGACGGTTTGATGGCCTTGGGCTGGAAACCGAAGGGACCGAAGGCCGCATTGAACCGCGCCACCGTCGCCGCCGATATCGGTTCGCTGCCGTTGAGGATTGCTTTGACGTTGGACAGATCCAGCGGCTCCTCGCCCTCCTTCGGCAGACCTCGGGCGGCGGCATGATCGAAGGCGAAGTTCGGCGCCACCGAGATGGTGCCGCCGGTATCACCGGGCTGACGGGCGATCTCGCGCATCCAGCGGACCGGGCGGCGGACGAAGGCCGCCGGTGTCATGAAGGTGAAGTAATGGCCGATCAATGACGGCAGCAGCGCCGTGACCAGGCCCATGTCGTGGAAGAAGGGTAGCCAGGAGACACCCCGGTCGGCCTCCTCGCCCTCCAGGGCCTCGATTACCTGCACCACATTGGTGGCCAGGTTGAGATGGGTGATCTGCACTCCGGTCGGCGTGCGGGTGGAACCGGAGGTGTACTGCAGATAGGCGATGGTGTCCTCATTGACGGTTCCCACGTGCTCCCAGGTCGCGCCGACCTCGTCGGGTACCGCGTCGACGGCGATGACACGGGGGCGCTCCTTGGCCGGCCGGGTGCGGAAAAACTTGCGCACCCCCTCGGCGGACTCGGTGGTGGTCAGGATCGCCGTCGGCCGGCAGTCATCGAGCACGGCATGCAGGCGACCGACGTGGCCCGGCTCGGCCGGATCGAACAACGGCACCGCGATCCGCCCGGAGTACAACGTGCCGAAGAACGCGACCAGGTAATCCAGATTCTGCGGGCACAGGATGGCGACCCGGTCGCCGGGTTCGGTGACCTGCTGCAGCCGGGCGCCGATCGCGCGGTTGCGGGCGCCGAATTCGGTCCAGCGCAGCTCTCGCGCGATACCGTCGCGCTCGGTGGAGAAATCCAGGAATCGGTAGGCGAGCTTGTCACCGCGGACCTTGGCCCACCGCTCCACGTGGCGGACCAGACTCGCGCCCTCGGGGAAGGTGATGCGTCCGTCCTTGATGAACGGGTTATGGAACGGCATACCACTCTCCTGTCAGAACGCGTCCTATCGGCCCCCCGACAATCCGGGGTTCGGCGGCCCCGTGCGGCGCCACCGGTCCGCCGCACCCGACCCGAGCCTCACAGATCGTACAGAGAATCGGGCTGCCGAAGTCGGGACGAGCGGATATTCGCGGCGACGATCCGACAGGTGCCTGCGACCCGACTTCCCGACGTCTTATTTATCTCTTAATGTTAGGCGTTCTATCCGCCGGAGCCAAATCACCGCGCCGGGCCGGGGCGGCCTCAGCCGTGCGGCGGACGCGGGGCGTTCTCGATGAGACCGCGCGCCCAATTCAGCGTCCATTCGGTCGCCGTCTGGCCGTCGAGTTTCCAGAACTCCGGGGTGGCATACATTGCGTGCACCGGTTGCCCGGCTCCGGCGGTGAGCACATCGAGGGTTTTTGGCAGGTTGGCGATATTGAATGCCGACTGCGGGGCCGAGCAGATCAGGTCGCCGGGAGCGCAAATCTGGTTGGTGCGGTTGTTCAATGCGCCAAACCCACCGGGCCGCTCCCCACTCATCGTCAGACCCAGGGCCGACAACACCGGCACCTCCTTCAAGGTCACCTCGGCGCCCTGGCCGGCAACGACCGGGCCGATATCCCGGCCGACCCCGGGCTGGCGGCGCCCGTCGGCGATCAGGGTGACCCCGAGTACCAGATCCTCGGCGACCGGCCCCCGCCCGTTGCCGATATCGCTGGCCACATCGCCGGCGATCACCGCGCCCTGGGAGAAGCCGACCATGACGTAACTGGTCAGCGGACACCGGTCGTTCATCTCGGTCATGGCCCGCACAGTGGCGGCGGTGCCCTCGGACCGGCTGTCGTTGTAGGACATCTGATTGTCCGCCGAAAGCGGATTGTGGAACTGGGCGGTGTAGGGAACCGTGTAGACCTCGACGCGCTGGGCACTGAACTCGGCCTGGATCGGGCGGGTGACGCTGAGCAGTAACGCGATCGGGAACTGTCCCGGGTTGAGCGGGTCATCGGTCGGCGAGGACTCCCAGGTGCCGGGGATCGCGATCATGCTGACATCGGGGCAGCTGGCGTCCTGGAAGGCCGGCCGTGGCTTGATCACCGGAGCACTGGTGGGCGGCACTGCGGTCGGCGGGATGGCGGTGGTCGACGGTTCCGGCCGGCGAACCACGATCACGATGATCGCCACGATCAGCGCCACCACGACGGCGACGGCGCCCGCGGCGGTCAGCGCCAGGATGCGGTGCCGGCGGCGCCGGTTGTTGGTCCGCGAGTTCCGAGCCATGAATCAGCAGAGCAGCTGGGTGGCGGACCGGATGTAGAGGCCGATGGCCGCATCCGCGTCGACGGCGGCAGGCGCCTGCTGGGCTGCGGCACCGGTGGCGGCGATATCACTGCGCACCTTGGGTGCCACCGAGTCCCATACCGCCTGCTCGCTGTGCCCAGCTGCACGGGCCTGGCACACGTAGAAGCCGATACTCAGCGCACGCAGCTCATTGGACGTGCGCACCCCGGCAGCCCGCAGCGCGTCGAGGTACTCCTGTTGCGCCGGGGTCGTGGTCATCGTTCCGGACTGCCGCTCGCCGGCCGGCGGGGCGGCGACCTCGACACCTTCGGCATAGCCGGCGGTCTGTCGCGAGGGCAGCGCCACCGAGCTGATCAGATCCCCACCGGACCCGCACCCGCTCAGCAGCAGCGCCACCGGGGTCATCAAACCCGCCAGTAAAACCCGGTGCGATGAGGTGCCGATCGGCCGTCGGCCGACGCCGATGACTTTGCTGGAGAATCCGCGGTCCGGACATTGCACGCTCACCACAGTACCGGCTCGGGGGAAGTGCTCAGGGCACCGTTTAGTTGCGGATGGCTCACGGATCGGTGGGGCAGCGGTCCTCAGCCGATCGCGGCGGAGATATCACCGGCCATCGCGCCGAGTTGACCAGCCCAGTTACCCCAATCGTGGTTACCTCCAGCCGCGAAGTCGAAGTGCCCGTTGCGGCCGCCGGTCTTGCGGTAGTGCGCGTAGAAGGTCCGGTTGCTGCCCTGCGCCTCCGCACAGGCACCGATCATCGCCGCCGGGTCACTACAGGTCATCGTTTGCGGGCTGAACACCCACATCCGGGTGTTGTTACGCACCAGCAGCATGACGTGCACGTTGGGATCGCGGAACTTCCACCGACCCAGCTGCGGCGCCCCCCACATCGCGTCGATATTGCCCCCGCTGGCGTTGATCCCGTTGGAGATGATGCCGTTCATCTGGGTGTTCGACGGGGTCAGGAACCCGGACAGCGAGCCCGCGTAGCTGTACCGGTCCGGGTGGAACGCCGCCATGGTCAGCGCGGCGGTACCGCCCTGGGCGGCACCGACGATCGCATGCCGGTTGGGTGCGAGTCCCTTGTTGGCGACCAGCCAGTTCGGCAGTTCATCGGCCAGGAAGGTCTCCCACTGCTTGCTACCGTCCAACTCCCAGTTGGTGTACATGCTGTAAGCGCCGCCGGCCGGGGCGGCCACCGACATACCGCTGCCGGCGAGGGCGTTCATCGCGTTGCCGACCGTCACCCAGTTGCTGACCTCGGGCGCGGCGTTGAACGCGTCGAGCAGCACCACCGCGCGCGGACCGCCACCCTGGAACGCGACCGGGATGTCCCGGCCCATCGCGACCGAGGGAACCATCAGGTACTCGGGACCGGCGGCGGCGGCGGGCGGAGCGGCCGGGGCTGTCGCACCCCAGAGCCCGAGCGCCAGGATCGCCGCGCCCAAGGCCCGGAACAGTTTGATGCAGCCCGCCGTCATCTCATTAACCGCCGTCATCTCAGTACCCGCCTCACCACACTTATCCCAGGATTCACCCCCGAGACCGGTCGACCCGTAGTGAATCACACCGACCGTGACGTGGGCCTGGAATTGACCCCGATCCGCGCCGAGGGGCCGCCCGGCCCTACGGGCCGGTCGCCGGAAGCCCGGTGTAGGGCGGGGTGTCGGACGGCGGCACGGCCAGCCCACAGCGCAGCAGGTCGTACTCGGGCACCCGGTCGATGCGGTACCGGGTGAACTCCAACGCCCGGTTGAGATTGCCGATGAACCGGGGGCGGGTCATCGGATCCCG
>CAZKUK010000006.1:0-126217 GCA_964555915.1 uncultured Mycobacterium sp. | reverse complement strand
CACCGCCGAACGCACACTTCCGCGCAGTATTCGGCCAACAGTTGCGACCCCATCGATAGAACTCATGGTTACTCAGCGGGCCCACCGACGGGCCGGATAGCCTCACTTTCTGAACAGGCTCGACTCCCCGAATGCATCCACGATTGCGCTGAGCTGGTCGATGATCTCCTCTGATGTGAGGTCGACGTGGCCGGCCAGCCAGGCGCTGATGGTCTGCGTGACCCCGCCGACCACGAAGTAGGCGAACGCCTTGATGCGCTCGGTCCCGGGGCGGTGCAACAGATTCTCCACGTGCCGACCCGACAGCATGACGAAGAGCGCCTCGGACTCCCGGCGCTTGCGGATCAGGGCGGTGTTCGATGCGTGGCCCCCGAACATCAGCCGGCCGATCCGGGGGTCGGCTTCGATGCACCGGACGATATTGGCGATCCCGGCCCGGGTCTGCAGGTCGATCGGCGTGGCGGCTACCGCCGCCTGTGTCGTGGTTGCCACTCGGGTTACGACCCAGTCGAACACCGCTCCAGTGAACTGATCCTTATCGGTGAAACTCTCGTAAAAATATCTGTTGGCCAACCCTGCCTGCCGACATATGCCTCGGACCGTCAGCTTCGCCGGATCCGCATCGCCGCCGAGTAGTTCCAGGCCGGCTTCCAGAAGCCTGTCTCGACGGCTGGTCATCCGCTGGGTGGCATCCACGCCACCGTACGGCCGTGCCGGTGTCACCGCGCCATCTTGACATCGGGGAGTGGTTGGCACAATATCGGGAAACAATCGTTCTCAGTTTTGACAGGTGAGGGGATGTTTGTGGACATCCGTGGATCCGGGGGCGTGGCGGATCGTCCCGTCAATGAGTCCTCCGGCCCCCCGGCGGAACGGGGTCTCCTGCACAGGGTCATCCGGCCGGCCGTCGCCGGGGGCGAAATACCGGGTATCGCCCTGCTGGCCGGCCCGGCCAACGTGATCATGCAACTGGGCCGTCCAGGTGTGGGCTACGGCGTCAAGGAGAGCCGTGTTGAGAGCGGCCGGATCGACCGGCACCCGATCAAACGCGCCCGCACCACCTTCACCTATTTGGCCGTCGCCACCCGTGGCAATCCGGAGCAGCAGAGGGCCTACCGGAAAGCGGTGACGCGGGCACACGCGCAAGTGGTCTCGACCGAGGACAGCCCGGTCGAATACAACGCGCTCGATCCCGACCTGCAACTGTGGGTGGCAGCCTGTCTCTACAAGGGCGGGGTCGATGTCCGCCGAATCTTCATCGGCGAGATGGACGATGAGACAGCCGATCAGCACTACCGCGACAGTATGGCTTTCGGCACCATGCTGCAGATGCCTCCGGAGATGTGGCCGGCGGACCGGGCTGCTTTCGACAAGTACTGGGAGGAATCCCTGGAGAGTATCCACATCGACGACACCATCCGCGATTTCCTCTATCCCATTGCGGTGGCCAGGTTGGGAGCCTTCCGCATGCCCGGTCCGCTCCAGCAGGTCAACGAGAGCGTCGCGCTTCTTATCACCACCGGCTTTCTGCCACAACGTTTTCGGGATGAGATGAAACTGGACTGGAGTCGGGCCAGGCAACGGGAATTCGATGCTCTGATGACCGCGATCAAGCTGAGTAACAGAGTGGCGCCGTCTTTTGTCCGGAGTTTCCCCTTCAATCTGCTTCTGCACGAGGTGAACTGGCGGATGCGTACCGGCCGGCCGCTGGTCTGAGTCGTGCCCAGCGATGACGACAAGCTGGACCGGCAGCGGGTGCGACAGCGTCACCCTGGTCACGGCAGTGAAGGATTGAGTGCGGTCCGGGGCTAGCCGAACATCAGCGGGCGCAGGAAACGATTCGTGCGCCGGAGATATTCCGGCTGACTGACGTGGAGGATGTGGTTTCCTGGGAACCAGTGCAGTGCGCATCGGTCCCAGTGCTCCCACAGTGCCACCGCATGGTCCGGGGGAGCCAGCCGGTCGCCAAGTCCGGTGATGATCAATCGGCGGTCCTGCGATATCAGCGGGGGGTAGTTCAGCGGTGAGTGGTAGGCGAAGCTGGAATAGGCTTCCGAGCGGCTCATGCCGCCGGCGACCCGGGTCAGTTGGACTACCTTGTTCGCGGGCCACCAGTCATCGAATGCCGACTGGGGCGTCACCAACGGGACATTGGGAATGACCGCGTCCAGTCGATCATCGGCAGCTGCCACCAGGGCCGAGGTGTATCCGCCCAGTGAGATGCCGGTCAGCGCAATCCGCTCGACTCCGCTGTGCCGCAGCCAGTTCAGAACGGTCCGGAAGTCGTACACCGCCTGACCCATCGCCTCGGCGAATCCGCTCATACCGTTGGCAAAGAAGCCGTAGCCGCTGAATGGGGAGCGCGCCTCAGCTCGCCGCCCGTGGAACGGCAGCGTATAGAGCAGCACGTCATAACCGCATCGGTAGAACCACGGCAACGAGAAGAACAACCCGTTCACCAGGTAGGGCGATCCCATGAAACCGTGTATGAGGCACAGGGTGGGCCGCGGCCCATCGCCGTGGCGCCAATGCTGGAACCGCACAACATTGTTACGGGTCAGCCCGCGCCATCGGTCGCGGATCGCCGGGTTGACCGGTTCGAAGGTGCTGGCGAACGATCCGTTGTGGACATTGCCGCGGGCGATGTATTCCGCGATCGGATTGGCGGCCCGCGACGAGACGTCCGGGACCGCGGTCGGGGCCGGAAATGAACGGGCCGAGTCGCGGTGACGGGCAAGATCGACATAGAACGCGATGTTCTCGCGTTCACGCCGCGCTTCGGATCGGTGCAAAGCGGTGCTGAGGATCGTCGGCGCTACGGCTGCCCCCACCAGGGTGGAGATCGCGGTGCGCAGGCCCAGGTCGGCAATGGCCGACGAATCGACAACCAGACGCTGAAACGGGGTCAGATCAGCCCGGTCGGGCAATCCGGACGAACCTGCATCCGCACCGGGCACGTCGGGAAGTGGGATGGGCATCTGGACTTCGGGATTCACGGTCCGCGGCCTTTCCGGGCGGTTTGTCCTAACCGGCACCGCCGATGATGTTAGCCGGGCTAATCAGAATGTGGTGTACATCTGTTGTGTGATCTCCAAAAAGGCGTTGGTGGCCGCCGGGTTGCCCGCCGTGGCGGTCTACGCGCTGATGTGGACCGGCGTCGGCCTGCACTGGGGCTGGTTGGCAGCGGTGGACCACTGGACGCTGGGGCGGTTCCATGATGTCAACGTCGCCAATACGGGCTGGACAGGTTTCTGGCGGGCCGTTTCCGACCTGCTGGGTCCGAGTGCCTTGCGGGTGTTGGCATTGATAGGCGTCATCGTCGCCTTCATTCGGCGGCGCCCGCGGATCGCGGTGTTCCTCGTGGCGAGTTTCATGACGGCTGCATTAATGACCGGGGTCGCCAAGTTTCTGGCTGATCGGCCGCGTCCGGATACCGCACTGGTGTTTGCCGGTTCGACATCCTTTCCATCCGGACATGCCCTGGGGATCACCGTCGGGGTTCTGGCGTTCACGACGGTGCTGTGGCCGTTGGTCGCGCCGGCGAGGCGGATTCCGGTGATCGCAATCGGGGTGGCACTGGTGGTGCTGGTCGGGCTGTCCCGGGTTGCCCTCAACGTGCACCACCCCTCCGATGTGGTCGCCGGCTGGGCTCTGGGCGTGCTCTGTTACCTGCTGTGTATGGCCGTGGTGCCACCGCGGGTCGGCGGCGACCCGGTGACCGCCTCGCCGTCAGGACTCTGATCGGTTGTCACCGGCCGCCCGGTCGGCACCAGTCTGGTGGGTGGAAGGGACGATCCGCCGGGTGGCCACCGGTTTGGCGGCCGGCTTCTTGTCGGCCGGCGGCGGTGACGGTGGCGGGATCAACCGGCCTTGGACCGGAGCGCCGTTTCGCACGGGTGGTACCGAGACACGTTTGGTTTCGGGCTTGGGATCCTGATCGGTTCTTGCCGCCGACCCCATCGCCCCGGGAGGTATCAACGGCATTCCCGCTATGCCCGCGCCATGCGGTGTCGCGCCGGCCGGGGGCCTCGGTGCGGCTATCGGCGGCACCGGCGCCGAGGCCGGTGCGGTGCTGGCCGGCGGAACAGGAGGCGGCCCGAGCGTGGTCGTGGGAATCGTGGTCGTGGGAATCGTGGGACCCATGCCCCCGGCTCCGATGGCGCCCCCGCCCAATCCGCTTCCGGCTACACCCGGTCCGGCCCCCGAGTCAAACTCGCCCAGGGCGTCGAAATCATCGAGATAATCTGCTCCGGCGCCGAAGTCGTCCAGCAATGGGGAAATGGCGTCGTCGAGGGGCGCAACGGTATCACCGGCCACACCGTCAACGAGGTTCATTCCTGCCTGCATTGCCTGCTGGGCGCCCTGGGCGAACTGCTGCGGGATCTGGGCAAAGGGTTGAACGGCGCCGCCGATGACACCGGCAACGGCACCGGCGATACCGGACACCATCTGGGGTAGTTGCTGGGTCAGCGCGCCAGATTGGTCCGGGCCGGTTATCCCGTCGAGTCCGGCCACAGCCTCGAGGTCCTGAGCGGCGAAGGCTGCGGCGGCTTCGGCCGCGGCCGTATCGCGCTTGAGGTGTTCCTCGATACTTTCGGCGGTGTCCTGGGGGTCGCCCGCATTTGCTGCCAGCCCCAGTATGCGAAGGACCTGTTCGATAGGGGCACCTCCACCGATGAGCGGGTCGGACCGGATCGGCGGCGGGGGTACGTTCATCCCGGCCGCCTGCAGGTATTGGTCCACATTGGCATTCAGCTGGCCGTCAGGCATTAGGTGGTCACCGTCCTCGGCGCAGCGGTGGAAGCCAGGAACCAGGCGAGATGGTAACCGGCACAACCGGTCTCGCCGAGGACGTGAGCCTCAATGCTCGCCAACAGCTGCCAGTTGCCGATGTCTTGGTGGTTCACCTCGTCCGGATAGCGACTCAAGGCCGACCGCCTGGTGCCGACGAGATAGTCACGCAGGAGGGCGATTTCGGAATCGAGATAACCCGAACGTGCGGTGCCGGCCTTGGCCAGGGTGTGCGCCAGTCGCGGCAACCCATCTCGCCATTGCGTTGCCCGGGCGAGTTCCCAGCCGAAATCGTCGACTCGGGCGCGTTGCCAGGTTTGGGTTGCCATCGGCACCGGTTCGCCGTGCTCGGTGGTAGCACATTGCTCTCCCGGTTGCTGGATGAACATCCGTGTCGCGGGACCGATTAGCGCGGCTAGATCGCCCGATCTTCTGGCCGGCGGCAGCGGGCGCACCCCGACCGGTATCGCGATACCCGGCGGGATCCAGCCACCGGCGATGTCCGTCACCACGACGGTGCTGCCGTCCTCCAGATCCCCGATACCCCAACGTAACTGCGGCTGCTGGCGGGCCACTGATCCCACAAGCCGCCGGAGTCGGTCCTCGGCCGGCGCTCCGTCCGGCTCGTCACCAACCGGCTCGCCCCCGACGCCGGCCGAGGCCCGCCGGGCGGTCAGTCCCGCAGCGGGGGCCGAATCTCGGCGCACCACGACCGACTGACCGCCGGCCCCGGTTACGCCGCCGACACCGACAGGTGCCGAAACCGGGGCCGCCGGTCCGAAGTGGGGTCCTGGCGGGGAGGTGGTCGCCGGCGGGCGCAGATCCGCCCCGTAGGTCGGCAGGCCGTGCGGGGCCGGAGTGGATACACCCGCAGTCGGTGGTACCGCCGGCACTGCCGGTCGGACTCCGGGGCCGGTGACCGGGGCGACGACGGCCCCAGACCCGGGCTCCGGTGGTGCCGGGTCGGCCGGCGCCGGTATCGATGCCGTCGCCGGTGTGCCGGTTTCACCCGACGGCACCGCCGCATCGCCGCCGGCCGGATCGGCACCGATGGTCGGGTGCGGCTCGGTGAGCGCCGCCGGGAGTCCCGCCCGGTCCGGTTCCGAGACCTCGGGTTCAGAGGCGTCGGGTCCAGAGGCATCGGGTCCAGAGATATCGGGTCCGGAGACATCGGGTCCGGAGACATCGGGTCCGGAGGCATCCGGTTCGGAGATGTCGAGTTCGGTGATGCCGTCTTCGGAAAGGAGATCCCCGGGGTTCGCCCCGTTCGGCCGGGACTCAGATGCGGGTCCGGCCGCGTGAGCGGAACCGCCGGATTCCGCGGGAGGCACGTGCTCGGTACCCGCGGGGGGCAGACTCACCGGCCCGGGTTCGCTGACGCCGGGACCGGCGCCGGCGGGCCCGCCGATATTTCCCTCGGGTGGTGGGGTCTCCGCCGCGCGCACCGTAACGCCCGGATCCGGGGTGCCGGCCGAGGACGTCGGTGGCAGATCGGTACCGGCACCTGACGCGGATTCCCTCAGCGCCGCCTCGACCCTAGGGTGCAGGGTCTCCGCAGTGGGCGACCGGAACGCCGACGATAGATCGACACCATTGGCGCTGCTGAACTCACGCGCCGATAGCCCGGCCGGGCGGGTACCCAGGGTCGTTTCGATTACCCCGAGCAGATTGGCGCTGCACTCGGCCGCCTTCGCATTGGCCCGGTTCTGCGCATCGGTGATGGTGCTGACGATTGCGCCGACCTTCTCCGCGAGTGGTCTGTTGGAGTCCAGTGTCCGACGGATCTCGGCATTCCCGCTGTCGGCGATATCGCTGAGCGCGGAGCGCAACTCGGCAACGTAGCGGTGTGCCCAACGGTAGGAGTCGCCTTTGGTCTCGTTGGTCTCGGCGATGCTTTGCGCGTAGTCCGCACCGGTGCGGAAAAGCTGTCTGGCCGACTCGGCCGTGATTCCCTGCTGCTCGGCGAGAGGTCCATTCCGGATCGACCTGAGCGTCTCGGCGTAGCGGTCGTGTGCGGCAGCCGTCGCAGCCCGGTTATCGGCCGATGCGGCCAGTGCCGCCAGCGCCGCACCGGCCGGCCACTGGTGACCGACCAGTAACGGTGACCATTCCCCGGCCGGCAGATCACCCATGATTCGCCCTCGCCCCCGCGACACGCTGCAGATGCTAGTGAGATGTTTGCCGCGGCGCCATTCAACGCCGGGTGCGCATCCGGCGAGATCGGATCGCACTGCTGGTCAAGGTGCTGAAAAAGCCGGGTAGCGACGGTGCTGCGGAACCTCCGCGACATAGCCGCAGCCCGTTAGCTGATACACACCCGACTGTGCCCCAAACTTGACTTGCCCTCGACGAAGCCCCCGTGGACGATTGGCGGATGCGCCGGATTCTGCTCTCGCTGGGGGCCGCGCTCAGCGCGGCGGCGGTGGCCATCGCCTCGGCCCCGCTGGGCGGTGCGCAGCGGCCGTGGTTCCAAGCTCAGGTCGGCAATGCCGCGCAGGTGCTCTCCGTCGTGGGAACCGGCGGCTCGAACGGAAAAATGGATGTCTGGCAGCGCGGGGCCACCGGCTGGCAACCGGTGGGCGCGGGTATCCCGGTGTTGCTGGGCTCGGCAGGCCTGGCCCCCCGGGCGCGTGACAACGTACCCGCCACCCCGATGGGCGTCTACAGCCTGGACTTCGCGTTCGGCACCCAACCCAATCCCGGTGGCGGCCTGAAGTACTACCAGACCACGCCGGATTACTGGTGGTCCTCGGACGGGCCGACCTACAACACGATGCAGGTGTGCAAACAGGCTGACTGTCCGTTCAACACCTCGCCGGCCAGTGGCACCGAGAATCTGTATATCCCGGCATATGCGCATGCCATCGTGATGGGTGTGAACAAGGAGCGCATACCGGGCAATGGCGGCGCCTTCTTCGTCCACAGTTCCAATGGCAGTCCGACCGCGGGTTGTGTGGCACTCGACGACGCCACCCTGGTCGAGGTCATCCAATGGTTGCGGCCCGGCGCGGTGATCGCGATCGCCGAGTAGTCCGGCCCGAGGATGGTCAGGCCAGGGCGGTACCCGGCTTGACGGTGACGTTGAGGCCTTCCAGCGACTGGGTCACCTCATAGGTTCGGTCGTAGCCGGTCGCGCAGATTTTCCAGCCGGCTGCCGTTCTCCGATAGCGATCGTGATAGAACGCCGCCCCGAAGAGCATGAAGTTGTACTCCGGCACGATCACCCGATCCTGCAGGTACCAGGTGCCCTCGGCATCGTCGCCGTGGATGGTGATCTCCGGGTGGGTTACCCGATGCTCGGTGAGGACTCCTGCGGGCATCGAGGTCCGCATGAACTCCACCAGGTCGGCACGATTGGTGAAGCGATGCTCCCTGCCCAACGACGATCCGTAGTCGCCGACGATGTCTTCGGTGAGGGTGTCGGCGAAATCGTCCCAGTGCTTGGTGTCCAGGGCCCGCAGGTAGCGGTACTTCACCCGTTTGATTCCCTCGGTCCCGTCCACATCAGCCATGCCCGACATTGCAGCACACCCGGCCGGTGCCTCGGCTAGGTTTGGTCGGGTGACCGAACCCCGCAGCCGCTACGCGCGGCTGTCCCGGGCCGAACTGGCGACCTTGGTACCCGAGCTGCTCTTGATCGGCCAGTTGATCGACCGATCCGGAATGGCCTGGTGCATAGAATCTTTCGGCCGCCAGGGTATGTTGCAGGTGGCCATCGAGGAGTGGGCGGGAGCCAGTCCGATCTACACCCGTCGCATGCAGAGGGCGCTGCGTTACGAGGGCGATGACGTCATCACGATCTTCAAAGGTCTGCAGTTCGATATCGGCGCCCCACCTCAGTTCATGGATTTTCGCTACACCGTCCACGATCGCTGGCACGGCGAGTTCCACCTCGATCACTGTGGTGCACTGTTGGACGTCGAGCCGATGGGGCCGGACTATGTCACCGGGATGTGCCACGACATCGAGGATCCCACCTTCGACGCCACCGCGATCGCCACCAACCCGCGGGCCCGGGTACGTCCGGTTCACCGGCCGCCCCGACAGCCGCCGGACCGCCGCCCGCACTGCGCCTGGACGGTCGTCATCGACGAGTCCCATCCCCGCGCGACGGGTATCCCCGCACTGGATGTCATCGCCGTGACCCGGGCCGCGACATGGGACCTGGAACCGATCGACACCACCGGCGACGGCGCCTCCGACTACACCGGCCCGCTGCTGTCCGATATCGACTTCGGCGCGTTCTCCCACTCGGCGCTGGTGCGTATCGCCGACGAGGTGTGCCTGCAGATGCACCTGCTGAATCTGTCCTTCGGGCTGGCGGTCGGCACGCGGGCCGGTTCCGATGCCGGCCTGGCCACGTCGATCCGGACCAAACAGCTGGTCGGGATCGCGGGCGTGGCGGCCGAGCGGATCCGCCGCGCGATGCGACTGCCCGCCGACCCCGATGGGCTCGCCGCCGTGCTGAGTCTGCATCCGCTGCTGAATCCGGCCGGGTACGTGGTCGCGGACATCGCCGCCGGCCGTCTGCGTGTGCATCCCTCGCCGGCCCATGACGACGGGGCCTGGATCGCGCTGTGTGGTCCCGACTCGGTCACACCGCTGCAGGCCATCGCCTCGGCCGTCGACCCGTACCTCACGGTGCGCAGCACCGGAACCGATCGTGACTGGACCGCCCGGTTCGAGCGGACCGGCGCGGCGCCGCCGGAGCTTCCGGAAGTCGCGGTGACCAAGATCAGTCGCGGCGCCACATTCGAGTTCGCGCCGCGCCGATCGCTGCCGCTGACGCCGATCTGAACCGCGCCGACCGGTGTTTCGCAACGGGCATACCGCCAGACGTCGACAGGCGAGGGCTAATCGGCGCACACTGGGGACCATGGAGAGCAAAGGGCCGTTCGGTATCGATCCCGAGGACTTCGACCGGGTCGCCCGGGAAGCAGGCGAGGGTCTGCGTGACGCGTTCGAGCAGGTCGGGAAATTTCTGGGCAACTCGGCGGAGCGCCCCGGCTTCGGGATGATCTTCGACCAGTTCGCCCGGCCCGCTCAGCGGCCACGCTCGCAACCGGAGACCGCCGGCGAGGCGGGCGACGGGGTGTGGGCGATCTACATCGCCGGGTCCGATGGTAAGGCCCGGGTGGAGCAGGTCTACCGGACCGAGTTGGAGGCGCTTCGGGCCAACAAGCACAACACCGACATGTCCCGGGACGTGCGGTTTCTGCCGTACGGCATCGATGTGAGTGTGCTGGATGCCGCCCCCGGCGCCGGGGACGGCACGCCTCCTGGTGACCAGTCCCCCGAGCCGTGAGGACGGCCCCGGACTAGCGTCTCGGGCCGCGACCCGGGTCGATGGTCTCACCGTCGGGTCGTAGGTGAACCGCCGAAGGGGTTTTACAGTACGGGACTATGCCCGAGATGGATCGCCGCAGCGCGCTGGTGATGGCGGGTCTCGGTGTGGCCGTCGCCGCGGTTCCCGCGCCCGACGCCGCCGCCATTCCCGAGCGGCCGTTGCCCGGTCCCGAAGCGCCGGCCGGACCGCCGGCACCCCCCGGCGCACCCGGTGTCCCGTCGTCGCCGGCGGCGGCCGCGCCGGGTTCTCTCGGTGACGAGTTCAACGGACCGGCCGGTTCGGCCCCCGACCCCGCGTTGTGGAGCATCGCGCAGCGTCGTGAGCTGATCAAGAACCCGGTGTTCTGGGATCGTCCGGAGAATATGGGTCAGTATCGAGACGATCGCGAGCACGTGTTCCTGGATGGCAACTCGAACCTCGTCATCCGCGCTACCCGGGAGGCTCCGGGCAGATATGTCAGCGGCAAGGTCGTCGGCAAGTTCGCCGCGCCGATCAACCACACCTTCGAGGCCCGGGTGAAGATGGAATGTCTGACCCCCGGCGCCTGGCCGGCCTGGTGGGTGCTCAACGACAGTGCACCGCGTGGCGGCGAGGTCGACCTGGTCGAGTGGTACGGGAACATGGAGTGGCCGTCGGGCAGCACCGTGCACGCCCGCCTGGACGGGACCTCCTTCGCCACGATGCCCTACCCGGTCGACAGCGACTGGCACACCTGGCGGCTGACGTGGACCGATGCCGGCATGTCCTTCTGGCAGGACCACGAACCCGGTATGGAACCGTATTTCGAGGTGCCGGCGTTCTCCATCGACGACTGGGCGTTCAACGACCCCGGCTTCATGATGCAGCCGGTGTTCAATGTCGCCGTCGGTGGCAGCGGCGGTAAGGATGCCGCCCGGGGCGACTACCCGTGCCAGATGCTCGTCGACTGGGTGCGGATCTTCCCGGCGTAAATCAACCCGTATCCGCCCGGTACGGCATATTGTTCGCGCGTGGACATTCTCATCATGATCCTGCTGCTGGCAATAGTCCTACTGATCTGGCGGGGCGCCAATCGCCACCTGGTGATCACCCTGTGGTTCGTCGGCCTGGTCGCGGTCGTTGGCCTGTTCCGCTTCCATGTGACCTCCGCTCTGGATCTGAGCTTCTGATGGCCGAGGTAGTCGTGGACGAGGTCGAAATCACCAGCGGGGGCGAAGGCCGGGGCGGCATCTGGAGCGCTTTCGGTTTCTGGGGTCTGCACGCCTGGATCTTCGCCTACAGCTTTGTCATGCTCAGCGCCTTCTACATCCAGTTCGCCGAGGGCGAGTTTCCCTGCCCACTCTGCATGCTGCAGCGTTACGGCATGATCCTGTCAACGGCGGGGGCCCTGCTGATCGTCATGCAGGCGCGCCGCGGGACGCTCACGACGGCCAAGTACGCCCAGGGGCTCGGGATGGGCCTGCTCGGTGCGCTGGTCGGCGGCGCGGAGGTTTCGGTGCGACAGATCCTGCTGCACATCAAGCCCGGCGATCCCGGTTACGGAGCACCGGTTCTCGGCCTGCACCTCTACACCTGGGCGCTGGTCACGTTCGTCATCGTGATCGCCTACTGCGGTGTGCAACTTGTGTTGACGCCGCGCGGGATTCCACAGGCCCCTGCTGCGGACAGTGGGCTGTGGAAAGTGTCGACCGCCATCATTTGGCTGTTCATCGCCGTTGTTGCGGCGAACGTCGTGGCGATCATCTTCCTGGAGGGGTTCGCCTGGGTGTTGCCGGATGATCCGACCGGCTACACCCTGATCGACCAGCTGAGTGGTCGATAGTCTCGCGGAGCCGATGACCACGCGAACGTCCGAGCCGCCGCCCGCCGAGTTGGTGTTCGACGGCCGCTACCGGTTCGGTACCTACGATGGCCCGATCGCGTGCATCAATCCCCTTGACATTGTCACCTCCACCGGTTCCCGCGGTCGTTTGCAGCGTGCCGTGCGCAACGCCGGCCTCAAGGAGTGGGAGGCGTTCCAACTCGGCGACGACTCGATATTCGTGCTCGGTGCCGTCTACGACACCAAGTCCATTGCGTTGCTGCAGGTGTTGGTCGTCGACAAGCACGCGGCCACGATCCAACGGTGGGAGCACCGGGTTCCGACTTCGATGGTGCATATCGCTCGAGGCCTGGACGGCACACGCTCGCACGGTCGCTTCGGGCGTTTTTCGGTGCAGTTGACCAACGAGATGGCCGCGGGCCTGATTGCGGTGGACGCGAGCCACCCGGGCCGCGGTGTCCTGCCGGCGCTTGAGTTGCACGGTGCCGGGCGCTGCGGTCCCGGAGAGGCCGGACACCTGGTGATCTGCCACCCGTTCGCCGACGACCGTGCGCTGTACTCGCACAAGACGATGATGCCGTTTGCCGGCACCCTGCGCGCCGGCCCGGAGTTCACCGTGTTCGACCCGGACCGTTCGTTCATGATCCTCGACGACCACCACGGGGACTACCCCCGGCCCATGCAGTACGACTGGCTGACTGCGGTGCGCCGGGGTGCGGGGGGCCGGGTGGAGGGCTTCAACCTGACTGACAACCAGGTGCGAGATCCGCAGTGCCACAACGAGAACGCCGTCTGGCTCGGCGCTCGGGTGTACCGGTTGCCCGCCGTCGGTGTGCACCGTCCTGACGGGCCGTGGGGCACCTGGATAGTCCGCGATACCGATGGGTCGGGTCAGATCGACGTGCGGTTCACACCGACGGTCCGCTCCGAGATGCACGTCGGTCCCCGCCGTTCGCTCGCCGAGTATTACGCGCCCTACGGCTGGTACGAAGGCCGGATCCACACCGACGACGTCAACCTGTCGGTCGACGGCATGTTCGGCGTGGGCGAACAGAAGTTCATCCGCGTCTGAACAAGCGCGTCGTGGCCCTCCCCGACCGGGGGCGTATTGAGGTGCGCCTGCCTACCGGCGCACCCTCGATGGCCCTAGACCGTCCGGGCCAGCCGGTCAGCGAGCAGAGCGGCGAACGACGCCGGATCCTCGGGCGTCCCGCCCTCTGCGAGAAGTGCTGTGCCGTAAAGCAATTCGGCGGTTTCGGGCAGGGAACTGTCGTCGCCCCGGTCCTTGTGGGCCTGACGCAGGCCGGTGACGAGCGGATGGTTCGGATTGATCTCGAGGATGCGTTTTCCGGCCGGGACCTGCTGGCCGGAGGCCTGGTAGATCCGCGCGAGCGCCGGAGTGATGCCGAAGGTGTCGGTGATCAGGCAGGCCGGGGATTCGGTCAGGCGCGCGGATAGCCGGACCTCCTTGACGTGGTCGGCGAGCGTCGTCTGTAACCAGGTCAGCAGTTCGGCGAACTCCTTCTGCTGTTCCTCACGCTCGGCGGTGTTGGTGTCCTCCTCGGATCCCAGGTCGGCTTCGCCCCTGGCCACCGATTGAAGTGGTTTCCCGTCGAATTCGGTCACCGTTCCCACCCAGACCTCGTCCACCGGGTCGGTAAGCAGCAGCACCTCATAGCCTTTGGCCTTGAATGCTTCGAGGTGCGGCGATTTGAGGAGTTGCTGACGGGATTCGCCGGTCGCGTAGTAGATCTGCGTCTGGCCCTCCTTCATCCGCTCGACGTACTCGGCGAGGGTGGTGGGTTCCTCCTCGCTCGCCGTCGAGGCGAATGACGAGACCTGGAGCAGCGTGTCCTGGTTGTCGAAATCCGACAGCAGGCCCTCTTTGAGCACCCGGCCGAACTGGGTCCAGAAGGTGCGGTAGTCCTGCGGCCGCTCGGACTGAAGATCTTTGATGGTGGAAAGGACCTTCTTGGTCAGACGGCGACGGATCGCCTTGACTTGGCGGTCCTGCTGGAGAATCTCACGGGAAACGTTGAGCGACATGTCCTGTGCGTCGACGACACCCTTGATGAAACGCAGATACTCGGGCATGAGTTGGTCGCAGTCGCCCATGATGAAGACGCGTTTGACGTAGAGCTCGATCCCGAAGGCTTCGCGGTTGAACAGGTCGAACGGGGCGTGTGAGGGGATGAACAGCAGCGCCTGGTACTCGAAGGTGCCCTCGGCCTTCATCGGGATGATTTCGAGCGGGTCATCCCAGGCGTGGGCGATGTGGCGGTAAAACTCGGTGTACTCCTCGTCGGAGACCTCGTCCCTGGGTCTGGCCCAGAGCGCCTTCATCGAGTTGAGCGTCTCGGTCTCAACAGTCACCACCTCGTCGTCACCGTCCTGTTCGGGCGGTGTGCGTCGCTCGACATCCATGCGGATGGGCCAGGCGATGAAGTCGGAGTACTTTTTGACGAGGTTTGCGATCTGCGACTCCGAGGTGTAGTCGTGCAGCTCGTCCTCGGCGTCTTCGGGTTTGAGGTGCAGCGTGACCGCCGTGCCCTGCGGGGCGTTGTCGACCGATTCGATGGTGTAGGTGCCCGCACCGCTCGACTCCCAGCGGGTGGCGCCGCTCTCACCGGCCTTGCGGGTCAGCAGGACGACCGTGTCGGCGGCCATGAACGTCGAGTAGAAGCCGATACCGAACTGGCCGATCAACTCCTGTGACTCGTCGGGGTTCTGCGCTGTACGCAGCTGCTCCCGCAGTTCGGCGGTGCCGGACTTGGCCAGGGTGCCGATCAGGTCCACGACTTCGTCGCGGGACATGCCGATGCCGTTGTCCCGGACGGTCAGCGTGCGCGCCTCCTTGTCCACCTCGATCTCGATGTGCAGGTCGGAGGTGTCGACGTCGAGGTCCTTGTTCCGGAATGCTTCGATGCGGAGCTTGTCCAGGGCGTCGGAGGCGTTCGAGATCAGCTCCCGCAGAAACGAGTCCTTGTTCGAGTAGACCGAGTGGATCATCAGATCCAGCAGCTGGCGTGCTTCGGCCTGGAATTCGAGCTGTTCAACATGTGCGTTCATATGTGTCCGTTCGTCACGACGACCCCCGAAACGAGTACGGGGCAGATGATACGCAGGGGCGCGATCGGGCCTTGTTGGTGGCAGACGCGGACGATATCGGGTGCGGTGACGAGTGCGGTGGCTGCTGTGATCGAGAGCAAGGCCGCCGTTCAAGCGATCTAAAACGGTTCCACGCGGTCGACACTGACAAACATTCCGTGTCCGGTCGCGTCGTTGGTGAACGTCGTGCCCTCGAGCGTCGATTCGATGGTCCATCCGAGTACGCGGTAAGGGGTGCCGTACGCCAACGTGATGAAGTCTGGGTTGCCCGCGTTCCCACAAAACCAATCCCAGTCGCCGTCTGCGTTGACCCAGACGCCGCAAGCTTCGGTTGGGAAGTTGAACTCCACGCCGCATGAGACCGTGTCGCGGCGAGGTTCTTGGGTATGAGGTCGGTGATCCTCGTAGACGAGTACCTGACAGTACGTCTTGCCCGAAGGGGTCTTTACCCACGCGGACCCGCCAGTGAACGGCGAGTCCGAAGTCCTGGGCCACTCCGTAGCCATGGTGGGCGGTGGTGTCGTTGGAGCCATCCGTGCCGAGGTTGGTTCGCTCGCAGGCGCCGCGCTGGCCGCTGACGGTTGAGGTGTCTCTTCCCGGCCAGGAACCAGCACAAGCACGACAGCCACGATCAACATCGCGATGGCGACCGCAGCGAGGATCCAAGGACTCCGCCTCTTCGCCTCGCTTGGGGGTTCGCCGCTCAGGTCCAGGTCCTCCCCGGTCATGGGTCAAGCATGCCAACGTCGGCGGCTTGTCCCGCCACGCCCCCGTATTTCCGCCGCGTTGGTCGGGTTGGTGCCGCCCACGCACAAGAGCGTCGACGGCGACAGCGTCGCAGAGGTGGACGGGTTGCGCGTCAGCGGTCCTAGCTGCACGGATCGAACACATCGGACAGCATCCTGGACGTTTCAGCGTGGAGCCGACGACGGGAATCGAACCCGCATAAACAGCTTGGGAATGGGTCAGATGGCTCTACGGGCCGCGGGGCTTCTTTCGGGTTCACATCTTCTGGTGCTGCGGCTAGGCGATCGCATCGGCCGAGGGCCAAGCACGTGCCAATCGCTGATCTGTTGTCAGCAACACAAGGCCTGCCCTATGCGCGAGTTCTACGTAGAAGGCATCGGTGACGCGGAGACTGTCGCGACGCGACCATGCTCCGGCAAGCAGTGGCGTGAGATCGTGCCGGGTCACGGGTGCCTGTTTCAACTCGTCCAGTGCCGTATTCACGTCGGCAACGGTCAGCACGCCGGAGCGGTGCATGCGGCCAAGTGCCGACAACACTTCGGCGTCGAGGTGTGCCGGCGCGTGCATGACGGTGTGGGCTAGCCGCGCACGAACTGCCCGGTGGCGATCCTCGGTGCGGGCGAGTAGATCGACCATGGCACTGGCATCGATGACCACATGCTCCGGCGCCGAAGACAGACTCATGCTCCGAACTCGTTACGGGCGGCATCGATGGCGTCGATTACGTCGTCATGCCGCGCGGTGGTACTTCTGGCCGCCAGCGTGTCAAGCCATGCGTCGGTGCCAGAACTCTCCAACTCGGCGCGGATCGCGGCCTGAGTCAGTGCCGAAACATTCAATCCTCGCGCCCTGGCTCGTTCCGCTAGATCGTCGGGCACATACACATTTAACCGCGCCATACACACTAATGTACACACTTACCGGAAGGGGGTTTCATCGATCCGTGGCCAAACGCAATGGGTTCTGACGGCCGCACGGCCGAGAATGAAGGCTAGGCGGTGGGGCTCTCGGCAAAAATGCCTCTGAACTGCGGTTTCGTGGAGCCGATGACGGGAATCGAACCCGCGTATTCAGCTTGGGAAGCTGATGTTCTGCCATTGAACTACATCGGCATGCGTCGCTGACGAAGGATAGCAACCTGCCGCAGGTGTTCGGCAATCTCTGCCGATTCGGTCCGGTCCCCGGATGTGCTCTCCGGACGGGGACGTCCGGGCTATACGCTCGCATGCGTGCTGCTCTCCGATCGTGATATCCGTGCTGAGATCGCCGCGGGACGGCTCGGCATCGACCCGTTCGAGGGCTCCCTGGTTCAGCCGTCGAGTGTTGATGTCCGGCTGGACAACTTGTTCCGGGTCTTCAACAACACCCGCTACACCCACATCGACCCCGCTGAACAGCAGGACGAGCTCACCAGCCTGGTGCAGGCGACGGTCGGGGAGCCCTTCGTGCTGCACCCCGGCGAGTTCGTGCTGGGATCCACCCTGGAGTGCTGCACCCTTCCGGACGATCTCGCCGGGCGCCTGGAAGGTAAGTCGTCCCTCGGCCGCCTGGGTCTGCTGACCCACTCGACGGCCGGTTTCATCGACCCCGGCTTCTCCGGCCACATCACGTTGGAGTTGTCCAATGTCGCCAATCTGCCGATCACGCTGTGGCCCGGGATGAAGATCGGCCAACTGTGCCTGCTGCGGCTGTCCAGCCCGGCCGAGCACCCGTACGGCAGCGCCGTGGCGGGATCGAAGTATCAGGGCCAGCGCGGCCCCACCCCGTCGCGCTCCTATCAGAATTTCATCCGGTCAAACTGACCCTCCGGGCGTAACGGCGCAACGGCGCCGACCGATGAACCGGGCAGCAGGAGGCGCGGATTCAACGACGGAGGCATTGGTGGACATCGTCCTTGGTGTGTCGATGACACCGAAAGCTGTCCACATGGTCCTGGTCGAGGGGGAGAACGCGGACGGGGTCACCGTCGACCGCGACGGCCTCGATTCCGCGGGTGCGGATCCGGTCGAGCATGTGGTGGCTGCCGTGCTCGGGACCCGGGCGAGTGCCGCACAGGCTGGTCATATCCTGAGATCGGTGGGGGTGGCCTGGACCGACCACGCCTTGGCCGCACGGCTGCGCCAAACTCTGCTGACGCGCGGTATCGACGGTGTCATCCTGGTGTCGGAGCTGCATGCGGCCGGCGCGCTCGCGCAGGCGGTCGGTGAGACCGTCGGCTACGAGCGAACGGCCGTGCTTTTCCTTGAGTGCGACACCGCGACCCTGGCGGTGGTCCGCACCACAGACGGTGCAGTGGTGCGAGTCGATAGCCGCAGCCTGCGGCCCATAGCGGCACAAGCCGGGCTCCGCGAGATGGTGAGCGGACTGGGGGTGGCCGCTGAACCGCCGCAGGCCATCTTCGCGGTGGGCTCGGGAGTCGATACCGCGGAGCTGAAACCTCAGCTTGCGGTTTGGTCGGGGCTGCCGGTGCACGCTCCCGAGGAAGGTGAGCTGGCGATGGCCCGCGGCGCGGCCCTGGCCTCGGCTGCCACCCCGAGGTTCGAAACGTCGACCGTCGGTCTGGCCGCCGGACCAGCAGCGGAAATGGGATGTCCGGAACACACCGTGCTGGCGAATACCGCGGCGTCGATGGGTGAAACTCAGGTCGCCGAGGCCGCGTATATGGCCCCGCTCGGGTACAGCGCGGTGCCCGATGAGGTCGGTGTGCCCGAGTTCGTCGCCGACGAGGAGCTCGACGATTCCGGACGCAGGCCATTCCTGTTGATCGGCAGCGCACTGTCGGCAGTGTTCGTCGTCGGCGTGGCGGCATTGGCGATCTCGCTGGCCGTCCTCGTCCGGCCGACCGCCGACGAGGGACCGGACTCGGCGCGCAACCCGGCCGTGCCCACCGGTCCGGTACCGGCGGCCAATGCCGGGAATCCGAATGTGCGCCAAACCATCCAGGCACCGATTCCCGTCGTCCAGCAGGCCCCCCGTGCCGTCTCCGCAGCACCCGCACCGGCAGCACCCGGGCCGGTCTCGGCTCCGGTCTCGGCTCCGGAACCGGCGCAGGCACCGGTGCCTGCCGGCTCGGCGACCGACATAGCTTCCGCAGCCCCCGCTCCGGCGGTCCCGGCCCCAGCTGTCCCGCCGATCATCGTGCCCCTGCCGATACCGGCGTCCGGGTTTCCGCTGCTGCCGTCGATCGGCCGCTCTCCGGTTCTCAACGCACCGGCGCCGCCGGACCCCGCCACCACCGCGTCGACCGCCTCAGCCCCGGATCCCCCGAGTGAGTCCCCACGTGAGCCCCAGACTGTCGGTGCCTCGCCGGCCACCACCCAGACCAGCGCCCCGGTAAACACCTCGACGGCACCGCAGCCGACAGCCGACCCAACGACCGAATCTGCGGCCCCTTCGTCTGCCGACACGTCGACAAGTTCCCAGCCCTCTGGAACAGCGGCGACTGAGACCCTCGATCCCGGGTCCGGCTCGAAGACAAGCTCCGCTGAGTCCCCCGCCGGCGCGGTCGAGGTGTCGGAGATCCCGCACGCCGTTCCAGCCCGGTAGTTTTGAGCGTCAGCGGAACAACCAGCAAGGAGCGCGTTGATGAGCACTTCGGAGATCGCGACCGTTCTCGCCTGGCATGATGCGCTCAGCCAGGAGGAGTTCGGCACCCTGGTTGCGCTGTCCAGCGAGGATATCGAAATCGGTGACGCAGACGGCGCCGCGCAGGGCCACGCCGCGCTGCGGGAATGGGCGCGCGGGACCGATGCAACCATCGAGGTCGGCGAGATCTACTACCGCGACGGTGTCGTCGTGGTCGAGGAGCGCATTACGCACAGATCAGATCCGGGCTGCGTCCGCACCGCCGCATCGGCCTTCCGGGTGGTGCACGATCACGTCACCTCGGTGTTCCGTCACCCCGATCTCGCGTCCGCACTGGCGGCGACCGAACTCACCGATGAAGACCTGCGGGCCTGAGGTCCGCAGATGCGGGGGATAATCCTTGCCGGCGGATCGGGCACCCGGCTGCACCCGATCACCCGGGGCGTCAGCAAGCAATTACTGCCGGTCTACGACAAGCCGATGATCTACTACCCGCTGTCGACGCTGATGCTGGCGGGTACCCGTGACATTCTCATCATCACCACCCCGCAGGACGCCCCGGCGTTCCGGCGACTGCTCGGCGACGGCTCCCAGCTCGGTATCAACATCACCCACGCGGTGCAGCAGAGTCCGGACGGACTGGCACAGGCCTTCGTTATCGGTGCCGACCATATCGGTGACGGCCCGGTGGCGCTGATCCTGGGTGACAACATTTTCTACGGGCCCGGAGTCGGAACCAACCTGAGTCGATTCGGCAACGTCGTCGGCGGCGCCATCTTCGCCTACTGGGTTGCCAATCCGTCCGCTTACGGTGTCGTCGAATTCGATTCCGGCGGAAGGGTTTTAGCGATCGAGGAGAAACCTTCCACTCCGAAGTCGAACTATGTCGTACCGGGTTTGTACTTCTACGATAACGAGGTCGTCGATATCGCCCGCTCGTTGCGACCGTCGGCCCGTGGTGAACTGGAAATAACCGATGTCAATCGGATCTATCTCAACGAAGACCGGCTGTCGGTCGAGGTACTGCCGCGTGGGACAGCGTGGTTGGACACCGGCACTTTCGACTCGTTACTGGAGGCCGGCAATTTCGTTCGCACCGTTGAGGCGCGCCAGGGCCTCAAGGTCGCCTGCCCGGAGGAGATCGCCTGGCGGATGGGTTTCATCGACGACGCCGGTCTTGCCGAGCGGGCTGCCGCGGTGGTCAAGTCCGGCTATGGCCGGTATCTGCAGGAGCTCCTGGAGCGGGGTTAGGTGTGGCCAGGACCACCGCCACCGCGGTGGTCAGCGGCACTGACAGGGCCAGTGCGATACCACCGACGGCGGACCGGGCGATTTCGATCGCCACACTTTCTGTGGTCAGTACGTCGGTCAGGGACCGGTTGGCCACACTGAACAGCAGC
The DNA here is from genome assembly GCA_964555915.1 of uncultured Mycobacterium sp. Lineage (GTDB taxonomy): Bacteria > Actinomycetota > Actinomycetes > Mycobacteriales > Mycobacteriaceae > Mycobacterium. The sequence continues at coordinate 105,438 of CAZKUK010000006.1, read as the reverse complement.
AGCAGCGGCAGCGCGCTTCCCGCGTAGGCGAATACGAGGGTGTAGACGGTGCTGGCGATGTGGTCACTGCCCACCCGCATGGCCCGGGAGAAGAGCTGCCTGCGGGTGGTGTCTCCGATGTGTGCCAGCTCGAAGACCGCCGAGGCCTGGGTGATGGTGACGTCGTTGAGAACGCCGAGTGAGCCGACGATAAACCCGGCCAGCAGCAGCCCGGTGATGGAAATATGGCCCAGATAGGCTGCCACCTCATTGTTCTGGTCCTGGGACAGCCCGGTCAGGTGGGTGAGCTCGATCGCCGCCCAGGACAGTCCGGCCGCCAGCAGCATGGACGTCAGGGTGCCGAGCAGGGCGGCGCTGGTGCGCAGGCTGATCCCGTGCGCCAGATAGATGACCGCGAACAGGATCGCTGCCGAACCGACGAGTGCCACCGGCATTGCCGGTGCGCCGTCGCGCAGCGCGGGCAGCATGAAGATCACCAGGACGACGAAGGCGACGAAAATACCCAACAGTGCCCGTAGTCCGCGCCACCGGGCCACCGCAACGGTCACCACCGCGAAGGCGATCGCGAGCAGCGCCAGCGGCCAGGTCCGCTCGTAGTCGTAGAAACCGTAGCTGGTGGCACCCTGCCCGCTTACCTGCCTGAAAATCCGGATATCCTCCCCGGCAACCAGATTCGGCTGCCCGGGACCCGGGGAGAACTCCAGCAGCGTTCGAGCGCCGGTGTTGGGGCCGGTGTCGATCGCGATCAACGCCTGTACGCAGGTGCCGCTGCCCGGTACCCCGGGAAGCGGCGCGGTGGTGAGCACCTGACCGGCCGATGGGCTGCCGCAGTTGACGAGGGAGGTGGACGTTACGTGGCCGCCCTCGGTGGTCACCGAGCCCCCCTCGGCGTTCTGGAATGGCAGTGGAACCTCGGCCTTGGTACTCGACGGCCACAGCAGGACGGCCCCGGCGACCACCGCTAAGCCGATCAACGTGAGTGTGGCGATGACCACCCGGGCGGCCAGCGGGCTCAGCGGAGCCGGGCCGCCATGGGAGTGCTGGTGTGAATGGGCCACCGGCTACTGGCGGTAGTGGGACAGGAAATTGCCGAGCCGCTCGATGGCATTGGCGAGATCACGCGCCCAGGGCAGGGTCACGATGCGCAGATGATCCGGCGCGGGCCAGTTGAATCCGGTGCCCTGGGTCATAAGAATCTTTTCTTCGAGAAGCAGGTCCAGGACCAGCTTCTCGTCATCGACGATATCGTGCACCTCCGGGTCGAGCCGCGGGAAGGCATAGAGAGCGCCCTCGGGTTTGACGCAGGACACACCGGGGATGTCATTGAGTCTGTTCCAGGCGACATCGCGTTGTTCCAACAGCCGACCGCCCGGCAGTACCAGGTCATCAATACTCTGGTGACCGCCCAGCGCGACCTGAATGGCGTGCTGCGCCGGAACATTCGGGCAGAGCCGCATGTTGGCGAGCAGGCTTATCCCCTCGATGAAGCTGGTGGCGTGCTCGGTGGGGCCGGTGATCACCAACCATCCGGACCGGTAGCCGGCAACCCGGTAGGCCTTGGACAAGCCGTTGAAGGTCAAACACAGGATGTCCGGCGCCACGGTCGCCATGCTGATGTGCTCGGCATCGTCGTAGAGAATCTTGTCGTAGATCTCGTCAGCGAGCAGGAGCAGCTGATGTTTTCGAGCCAGTTCGGCCATCTGCCCGAGCACTTCGCGGCCGTACACCGCACCGGTGGGATTATTCGGATTGATGACCACCAGTGCCTTTGTGCGCGGGGTGATCTTTGATTCCAGATCGGCGATATCGGGCTGCCAGCCGTTGGTCTCGTCGCACAGATAATGGACCGGGGTACCGCCGGCCAGCGATGTGGACGCGGTCCACAGCGGATAGTCCGGGGCCGGAATGAGCACCTGATCACCGTTGTCCAGCAGCGCCTGCAGGGTCATCGTGATCAGTTCGGAGACACCGTTGCCCAGGAACACCGAGTCGACGTCGAACCGCGGGAAGCCATCGACGAGTTCGTAGCGGGTCACCACGGCGCGCCGCGCGCTCAGGATGCCCTTGGAGTCCGAGTAGCCCTGGGCGTCGGGCAGCGCCTGGATCATGTCGCGCATGATCACATCCGGCGCCTCGAATCCGAACGGTGCCGGATTGCCGATGTTCAGCTTCAGGATGCGGTGCCCCTCGGCCTCCAGGCGGGCGGCGTGATCGTGCACCGGGCCGCGAATCTCGTAGAGAACATCCTGCAGCTTGGTCGACTGCGCCAGCGGTCGCGGCCGCGGGTGGTGGCTGGTGCTGTGCCACGGCAGCTGGTGGGTAGTCACGCGTTGATTCTCCCATGGCCGACCAAGTGGTATTCCAGTCACAGGTGGCATTCGGTTTCACAACGCGGCGGCTACGGACGGAGTTTTGCCGTGGTGCTCTGCCCCTATCCCGCGCAAACTGCTGTGTTGCCGCACCAACCGTGCCGCATCATCGAGCCGGGAGGCGTACGGAATGAGACTGTCAATCGCACGCGCACTGATGACCGCGGGTGCCGCGGCGGCGGCCGTCGCGCTGGGCTCGGCGGGCCCGGCCCAGGCCGCTCCGCCGCTCCTCAACGGCACGTATGACATCAAGGGCGGTGACCAGGACTCGTACTGGACGGCCACGTCGACCTGCGCCACCGACGGCTGTGTCGCTCGTATCGTCAGCAATGTCGGCTGGTCCGGCAATGCCGTCATGAATAACGGGCGGTGGAACCTCACCGTCACCAAACCGGACGGCGTCGTCTGCTCGGACGGCAGTTATGCGCCCGTTGTGATCGCCTACTCGGTGGATGCTGTTACCGGAGCGGGCACGGTGACGGCCGACTCCAACGGGGAATGTCCAGGTGGCCAGATCACCGCAGCACAGTTCCAGACGCAGAAGATCGGCCCCTGAGCGATCGGCCCCTGAGCGACGGCTCCGGCGCTCAGCCCCGCTTCCCCGGCGGGCGGGCGCCCTTGGCGATACCCAATCCCTTGACAGGTGGCTCTGCCGCGGGCCCGGCCTCAGGTTCCGCGCTCTGAGCCTTCCCCGCGGGTTCCGCCGCCGGCTCCGCAGCAGGTGCGGGCGCCGGTGCCGGCGCAGCGGGTTCGGCGGCCCTGGGAGCTTTCTTCGCGCCCGGGCGCCGTGCCCCGGGCGCTATCCCCAGGCCCTTGGCCGGTGCAGCGGGTGCGGCGGGAGCAGACGGTTCCGCGGCCGGTGGCTCCACCGCCGGTGCGCTGGATTCGGCGGTTGCCGGTGCGGTCTTCTTCGCGCCGGGTCGTTTGGCGCCGGCGGCGATACCGAGTCCCTTGGCCGGTGCCGCGGGTGCCGTCGCAGCCTGTGCGCTGGCCGGTGCGGCCTTCTTCGCGCCGGGTCGTTTGGCGCCGGCGGCGATACCGAGTCCCTTGGCGGGTGCTGCGGGTGCGGCCTGCGCAGTGGCCGCGGCCGGCGCGGTGGCGGCGGGGGCGGCGGCGACAGGCTCGGCTGTGGCCGTCGCGGCGGCCTGAGCGCTGGCCGGAGCCTGCTTGACGGCGGCGGCGGCCAGCTTGGCGGCCGCGCCCTTCTCCGGCAGGGTGATCGAGCCGCGGTCAAGTGACCCGAGCAGCAACTGGGCCACGTCGACCACTTCGACTTCCTCGGACTTGCCGCGATCGCCCACTCCATCGGAGAGCATCACCCGGCAGAACGGGCAGCCGGTAGCGATGGTGGCGGGGTCGAGAGTGAGCGCCTCGTCGACGCGATTGTGGTTGACCCGCGTGCCGAGGTGCTCCTCCATCCACATCCGGGCGCCGCCGGCGCCGCAGCAGAATCCGGTTTCGGCGTGCCGCGGCATCTCGGTCAGGGTGGCGCCGGAGGCGCCGACCAACTCCCGGGGCGCGTCATAAACTTTGTTGTGCCGACCCAGATAGCAGGGGTCGTGGTAGGTGATGGTTCCGGCCTGTCCGCCGTTGACCGACTCCACCGGTACCAGCTTCTTGTCGCGCACCAGCCGGTTGAGCAGCTGGGTGTGGTGCAGCACGGTATAGCTGCCGCCGACCTGCGGGTATTCGCGGCCCAGTGTGTTGAAGCAGTGCGGGCAGGTGACAACGACCTTCCGGTCCACCCGCTCGACACCGGAGAACAGGTCGTTCAGTGTCTCGACGTTCTGGGTTGCCAACTGCTGGAACAGGAACTCGTTGCCCGACCGGCGTGCCGAGTCCCCCGTGCAGGTCTCGCCGTCGCCGAGCACCAGGAACTTCACCCCGGCCGCCGAGAGCAGTTCGGCGACCGCTTTGGTGGTCTTCTTCGCGCGGTCGTCGAGCGAACCGGCGCAGCCGACCCAGAACAGGTACTCGAAACCTGCGAAGGAGTCCACATCTTTGCCGTAGACCGGGACATCGAAGTCGACCTCGTCGATCCAGGTGAGCCGCTCCTTGGAGTTCTGGCCCCAGGGGTTGCCCTTGGTCTCGAGGTTCTTGTAGAGCCCGGCCAGTTCGGAGGGAAACTCCGACTCCATCATGACCTGGTAACGGCGCATATCGACGATGTGGTCGATGTGTTCGATGTCCACCGGGCACTGCTCGACGCACGCACCGCAGGTGGTGCAGGACCACAGCACGTCGGGGTCGATCACGCCGAGCGCTGCGGCATCGCCCACCAGCGGCCGGGTAGCTTGCAGCGGGGACGCGGCCGGCACCCTGCCGAACCCGGACTCCGGCACGTGGTGCTCATCGTCGGCATGGGTCAACTCGAGACCGCCCTCGGTGTCGACCGGATCGTTCTTGGTGCCGAAGATGTACGGCGCCTTGGCGAACAGATGATCGCGCAGGTCCATGATGATGAGTTTCGGGGACAGTGGTTTGCCGGTATTCCAGGCCGGGCACTGCGACTGGCATCGCCCGCACTCGGTGCAGGTGGTGAGGTCGAGATAGCCCTTCCAGGTGAAGTCCTCGATCTTGCCGCGGCCGAACACCGCGTCCTCCGCGGGATCCTCGAAGTCGACATAGGTGCCGTTGGACTCCATCGGCAGCAGCGGGCCCAGCGCATTCGGCAGCCGCTTGAAGGTGACGTTCAGTGGTGCGAGCCCGATGTGCAGGTGCTTGGAGTGCAACACGATCAGCAGGAAGACCAGCATGACCCCGATATGCAGCAGCAGTGCCACCGTCTCGATGATCTCGTTGGTGTGCACGCCCAGCGGGCTGAGCAGGCTGCCCATCGCGTGGGAGAAGAAGGCCGCCTTGTCGTAGGGCAGGTTACCGGTCGCCACTGCGGCGCCACGGAATATCGCGTAGGTCCAGATTACGTTGAAGATCATGAACAGGATCAGCCAGGCGCCGCCCGTGTGCGAACCGTAGAAGCGTGAGCTCCGGCCGTATTCCTTGGGCTCCGAACGCAGTCGGATGATGGCGAAGGTGATGACACCGATCAGCACGGCGACGGCGAAGAAGTCCTGCAGGAAACCCAGGATGGCCCATTTCCCGACGAACGGCAGGTGGAATTTGGGGTCGAACAGCACCCCGTAGGCCTCCAGGTACACCGTGGCCAGGACGAAGAACCCCCACATGGTGAAGAAGTGCGCCAGGCCGGGGATCGACCAGCGCAGCAGCCGGGTTTGGCCGAACACCTCCCGGGCCTGATTGCCGATGCGTTCTCCGAGATGGTTCTTCCGGCCGCGCTCGTCGGCGGTGGGCTGACCGGAGCTGATCAGCTTCGTCAGATAGAGAACCCGCTTGAGTGCGAACACTCCGACGATGGCGGTCATAGTGAGGCCGATGCTCAGCCGGATGAGCGTCTGGGTATCCACGACGTCCCTCTCCAGATTGGTTACCCGTCGGTAACTTGACTCAAGTTACCGACGGGTAACTTGTGTGGGTCGATGCTCCATGATCGCATCCGCGGTGGGTGGCGCGCGAGGGAGGTCGAATAACGGATTTCAGACGCCACCGAATCACTCCCGGGGCGCGCTACTCCGGCGGCGAGATGGGGGCCAGCGTGAGGGAAGTCTCCGCGATCGGGGCCTGCGTGAGGGGGGCCTGCGTGGGCGGCTCCTCCGAGAGGATCGCCTGAGTCGTCGCGGCTTGTTCCACCGCGGTCGGGGCAGTTTCGACAGGTGTCGTCGCTGCTGCCGCCGCGGTCGTGGTCGGCGGCGCGGCGGTCGTCGTTGGCGCGGCGGTGGTTGTCGGCGCGGCGGTCGTCGTCGTGATCTGAGTCGTGGTCGGCGCCGTCGTGGTGGTCGGCGGGGTCGTGGTGGTGGTCGTGGTCGTGGTCGTCGTGCTGGGCGTCGTCGTGGTGGTCGTCGTGGTGGGGCTTGTCGTCGTCGTTGTTGTCGAGGTGGTGGTCTCCGCCGCGGTCGTGGTGGGGGTGATCGTGGACACGGTTGGCTGACCGTTCCCGCCGGTGATGGTGATCGTCTGGGGTACCGCCGGGTTTTCGGGGTTCTCCCCGGGCTTGGTTACCCGGGTCGTGGTCGTGGTGGGGCTGCTCTCGCCGGCGGTCAGGCTGATCGCCAGTCCGCCGACGGCTACCGCCGCGACCGCTGCGGCGAGGCCGAAGATCAGCGGAGGCCGGCGATACCAGGGCAGTGGGTCCGATACCGGGATCGGGTCCTGGTAACCGGTCTCGGAATCCGGTGTCGACGCAGCATCGGGTGGCGGCGCGGCCGTGTAGTCCGCCCCGGTGTAGGGAATCGGTTCGCCGCCGGTGTCGTCATCCTGCGACCATGCCAGCGCCCGGAAGGTTGCCGAGGGCGAGCCGTCAGATGCCGACTCGGTGGCAGCCTGTCCCGCCGCCCCGGACGCCCAGGCTGCCTGCGCGAGGCTGGTCGGTGCGTCCGATGCGGTGGTCGCCATCCCGGTCGGGGCATCGGGTACCGGACCGCGTGCGGCCAGCGCGGCAGCGCCCACCGCGGCGGCGGTTCCAGGAAGCGGCATCGTGATGATCGGTACCCGCAGGGCCTCCGCCAGGCGTTGGTTGATGACCGGAATCGCCGCACCGCCGCCCACGGTGGCAATTGCAGCCAGATTCACCGCGGGAATCCTGTTGCGCTCCAGCGTATCTCCGAGGGCATCGAGAAACCCGCCGAGCGGCCCGGCGATTACGGCTTCCAACTCGGCGCGGGTGAGGCCGATCTCGGTGCGGTATCCCGGCAGATCGGCGGGCAGCACCGTGGCGGTCTCGGTGGATAGCCGTTCTTTGGCGAGCCGGCACTCCTCGCGCAACCGGGTCAGTGCCCCGACCGCTGTGGTTCTACCGGTCTGATCGGATCCGCCGGCACCCATACCGATCAGCACCTGTTCGAGCAGGTCCTGATCGATCCGGTCTCCGGAGAAATCCCCGAAACGCACCGTCTCGCCAATCGGCATCAGGTTCGCACCGGCATCGACCAGAGTCACCGAGCTGCCGCTGCCGCCGAAATCGCATAACGCGATCACACCACGGTCGGGCAGCCCCGGACCGGCCTGCAGCGCGGCCAGCGCCGCAGTGGCATCGGAGACGATCGCCGGGGGCGCTCCGCCCGGCGACAGCGGCTGATGTCCGCGCAGCGCGCCGCGCAGTGCGCCGATGGCGGCAGGTCCCCAGTGGGCGGGCGCCGTCACCACCACCGCGGACGGCGCGAGGCCGTCGTCGGCTGCGCGGGCCATCGCCTCCAGCGCCGCTGCCACCAGGATCTCGCCGCGATGGGTCGATCCGTCGGCTGCCACCAGCGGAACCGGGTCGCCGACCCGTTCGACGAACCCTCGCAGCACCAACCCGGCCTGGGTTTGTTGCGGACTGCTCAGCGCGGGGTTCTGGGACGGGACGCCGACCTCCGCCGGCCGGTCGTCCCATAACGTCAGAACCGAGCGCCGCAAGATAGGCCCACGGCCCGGTCGGACGGCCACCAGGTTCGTCGTTCCGATCGAGAGCCCCAGCGCGTCGCTCACTATGAGTGTCCCCTTCGCTCGGCGGCACCCCACCGTAGCGCCCACCGGGCCGGCCGCCCGGCAATCGGTCGCTGTGTCGCAGGCCTGCGCCGGAACCGGGGCGGTCGCCCGATTGCACCGCGGTCAGCCCGGCAGCCGGGGCATGACCTCGGTCGCGAACAATTCGAGGTGGTCGAGATCGGACATATCCAGTAACTGCAGGTAGACGCGCTCTACACCGGCTTCGGCGAACACACCGAGCCGGTTGGCGATTTCGTCCGGCGTGCCGACCAGCGGGGAATTGGTCCGAAGCTCGCCGAGATCCCGGCCGATACCTGCCGCACGCCTGGCCAACTCCGGCTCGCTCGTCCCGGCGCAGACCACGAATGCGGCGGAGTAGACGATATCGCCGGCGGACCGGCCGCTGCGCTCCAGTGCCGCTCGGACCCGGCCGTATTGCAGCGGGACGAAGTCCAGTGTGGGAAACGCCAGATTGAACTCCGCGGCGAATCGGGCGGCCAGCCTGGGGGTGCGGGTGGGTCCGCCACCGCCGATGACGATCGGCGGGTAGGGGTGCTGCACCGGCTTGGGCAGTGCCGGTGAGTCGGCGACGGTGTAGTGGGCGCCGGAATAGTCGAAGGTGTCACCGGCCGGAGTGGCCCACAGTCCGGTGATGATGTGCAGCTGTTCTTCGAGCCGGTCGAACCGCTCGCCGAGGCCGGGAAACGGGATACCGTACGCGCGGTGCTCGGCCTCGAACCAGCCCGCGCCGATCCCGAACTCGACCCGCCCGCCGCTCATCGCGTCCACCTCGGCCACCGAGATCGCCAGCGGACCCGGATAGCGAAACGTTGCCGAGGTCACCAGGGTGCCCAGCCGGATGGTGGACGTCTCCCGGGCGATACCGGCCAGGGTCACCCACGAGTCGCTGGGGCCGGGCAGCCCGGCGGTGTTCATCGCCAGGTAGTGATCGGAACGGAAGAACGCCGAATAACCCAGGGATTCGGCCGCCCGGGCGACGCCAAGCTGGTCGTCATAGCTGGCGCCCTGCTGAGGCTCGACGAAGACGCGGAAGTCCATACCGCCAGCTTAGGCGGCGCTCTCCGGGCATTTCGGCTTAGAAGAACCCCACCCCTTCGGTGCTGACGAACATGCCGTGGCCGGTGTCGGCATTGGTGAACTGGGTGCCGTTGGTGTCGGCCTTGATGGTCCAACCCACCGCGTAGTAGGTGGCGTAGTCGATGGTCGTGGTTGGCATGGCCCCCAGGTTGCCCAACACCCAGCGGCTGCTGCCACCGGCCGAGACCTCCACCCCGTTGGCTCGCTCGCCGTCGATCAGGGGGGAGTCGGTGAACTCCGACTCACAGCCGACCGTGTCGGCCGATATCTGGCAACGAGTCTTCCCCGACCGGGTCTCGATGTAGACATAGCCGTTGGCGTTGGGGGCCAGTGTCTGGACGCCCGCCGGCGGTTGGGTCCCGGTCGAGGGAACGCTGGGCGTCGATGGCGGTTCAGTGGTCGGCCGGGCGGTGGGGAAATCCGGTTCGGTGCCGATCCCGCACCCCGGACATGTCGCGGCCCCGTCGACAGTGGTGCTGCACCCCGCGGCGAGTAGTGCGGTGAGCAGACATCCGGCCGCGATACCGGCCCTTACACCAGGGGAGATGCGCACCCGATCAGAGTACGCATCCGGTGACGGGAGTGACGCCCGTGACTCGCGGTCCGTCAGCTGACATCCACATTTGCGGTGAACACCCAGATGTCCTTGTCCCCGCCGGGCCACGGCTCACCGTAGGTTGCCGACACCGTGGTGTTGCCGGGGGCCATGGCTTGGAGAACCCATACATCCTTGCCGGGCGCACCCGGACGGTCCGCCACCGGCGGGAGGGCCTCGTGTCCGGTCTGTGCCATGACCTCCGGGTCGGAGATCAGCATCTTCTCCGACCACTTATCACCGGTCGAGGCGTTGGAGCCCAGGCTGACCTGCAGGAAGTCGCCAACCGACAGGTTCACGCTACGGCTGACCTGTTTTTGTTCCAACAGATCGTCGTAGGAGATCTCAACTGTCTGGGTCTGAGGATCGGTCGTCGCGGGTTCGGCTTGCGGGGTTTCGGACTTGCTGGAGCAGCCCATCAGCGCGGCCGCGGTGATCGCCGCTGTCGCGAACACACTCATCTGGGGTTTCATCATCTGTTCCTTTCAGAGAACTTCCGGGTTCGCCAGGTATAGGACAACAGTCGTCGGGCCGGCACCGGACGCGGCCAGTCTTCGGCCCGGAAGTACGCATCCGAGCCACCATCGACGAAAACGATACTGCCGCAGAGGAAATCCGCCGAGTCCGACAGCATGAAAACGACCCAGTCACCGAGATGTCCGGCGTCGCCGAACCCCCCGATCGGCACCGGGAAACTGCGGACGTGCTCAGCCTGGGACGGGATGGCCAGTTGCTGCTCCAGCATGGGGGTCATGATCACCCCGGGGGCCAGCGCGTTGAGCCGTATTCCGGCCCCGGCCCACTCCGCGGTCACCGCGTTACGGCGCACCCAGCGGCTGACGGCGACCTTGGAGGCCGCGTACGCCATCGACGGCGAGAGCGGGCCGAGAAGCCGGTAGGCACGCAGAGCCCGCTCGGGGTCGCCGGCCAGCAGCGCCCGGATGGCGCGGCCGGGAACCAGTGGCACGGTGGTGGTCGAGTTACTGGCGAACACCACCACCTTGGCGCTGTTCGCGGCGGCCAGGGCTGGTCGCCACGCCCGCAGCAGGTCGACCACTCCGAAGTAGTTCACCTCTGTGATCAGCCGCTCGGCGCCCTTGGTGGGCCCCACTCCGGCAGCAAGCACAGCGCCGTCGAGCACACCGGAGCACCCGGACAGCACGTCAGCGGCCGCGCCGCGCCGCCCGGCCGGGGTGGAGAGGTCCGCCACGATATCGGCCGCCTTGATGTCCACGCCGATGACGGTGTGCCCCCCTGCGCGCAACCTCTCCAGGACGGCATGCCCCATCCCGGTGGCCGAACCGGTGACCGCGTAGGTACCCACGGTGAGCAGTATGACGAACCGCCGGTCTGCCGATGGTCAAGACGCGCGCCACCCACCGCAACTGATCCGGGGCGGTGGCACGGCCGGGGTTACGGTCCGGCCGAACCGGCCTACAGCACCGAGACGGAGCCGGACGTCCCGGTGCCGTCCCAGAATTCGTTCAGCGGGGCGGCGAAGAGGTCGTTGTTGGTCAGGTTGGGCAGTCCCAGGGAGTCCTCGATCATCCGCAGCAGGCTGTAGTGGTTGTAGTGGTTGGTGGCGACGAAGGCGTCACTGCGCATCCCGGCCGCCACCGCACCCTGTGACGGGATGACCACGAACACGACCCGGTTACCTTCGTTGCCGAACCCCAGCGAGGTGTTGTTGTTGTCCTCATCGAAGGTGACGATCAGCGCCGATTTGCGGGTCGGGTCATTCCACACCGCGGAGTTCAAGACCACCGGGACGGTCTCCGAGAGGAACTGGTCAAGCGCCGGGATGTTGTACGGATTGCCGGGCGTCAGCTGGCTGATCGCGAATCTGAGTATGCCCCAGGGGAAGTCGATCGGACCCTCGCCGTTGAAATCCTCGTTGGCGGCGAACCAGGCATAGTTGGGTGCGGTGTCGACCGACTTCAGATCCTCGGCCATCTGCTCCAACGGGACGACGTTGGCCAGGGCCTCGGGGTCGTTGGCGATCGACTCGAACGCCGGGAAAGGCAGTTGGTCGGGTGAATAGTCGCCGGCAGCCACCAGGGGATTGGCTCCCGGTTGCAGGCTCTGCGCGTAGCCCCGCCACGTCTTGCCGGCCGCGGTGATGTTGGAGACCAGAGTGGTGTCCGCGTCGATGCAGGGGGTGGCGCAGTTGTAGGTCAGGCCGAAGTCGGTGCCGCCGATGACCGGGTAGTAGTTCGGCAGGCTCGGATGGGTCAGGCCGTAGTAATTGTTGGCGTGCCCGTAGGCGTTGATCAGGCTGTTGAGGAACGGGGCCTGCGTGCTGTTGACGATGTCGTTGTAACCCTTGTTCTCCATGTACACCATGAAGAGGTGGTCGAGTTCGCCGACCGTCGACACCGGTGGGGTGGGCGCGGGCGGGGCGGGCAGGTCTGCGCTGATGCTGAAGGAGATGTTGTCGGCGTAGGCGTTGTTGTAGTCGAAGTCCACACCACCGAACAGGAAGGGAATCCCGAAGGTCAGCGGGCGCCGGTCTTCGAGGTTGACCACGACTTCCGCGTAGCGGGTGCCGACCGGCAGTGTGCCCGCGGTCGAGCGTTGCTTGAACCCGGTCTGGAACCAGCGGTCGAGGGCGCCGACCCGGTTGAGTTTGGCACTGCCGAGGTAAGTCTTGTTTGCGTCGAGGAAGTCGACCTCCACCGAGGACCCCGAAGGATCGAAGATGAAGCCGCCCAGCCAGCCGCTGAGGTTGTAGGTGGTAGAGCCCTGGTCGATCTCGTCGGCGGCACCGCGAAGATCGACGGTTTGGGTCAGTGTGCCGGTCGTGACGTCGCCGCCGCCGAAGAACTGATTGCCACCGTCGGGCGGGCCGCTGTTGGCCGTGGGGAACCCCAGGAAAGACGGCAGGTTCGGCATTGGGAAACTCGTTCCGATCGGCCAGAGGCTTCGGGGCGTCCCGTACTTGATCACCGTCGGGGTCCCGGTCACCGTCCATCCGGGCATGGTGACGGCGCTGAACCCGGACAGCGAGGGGTCACCGAATTCGGCGCCCGGGTTGACCAGCAGGTTCGGGCTCTGTTCCAGAACATCCGGGGTCTGCAGCAGGCTCGCCGCGGTCAGTGTCGCGGCGGTGTTGCGCGCCACGGCGCCCCTGGCCTCCCGCCGGGTCCACGCAGCCGTGGTCAGAAGCAGCGGCGCGGCGGCCGGCGAGTCGGCTGGTTCAGCGGGCAGCGGGTCCGGGGCCTCCGAAATCACCTGGTTGGTAGTCCCCGGCGGGATTGCCGCCGGGGCTACCGATGTGGCCGCCCGGACCGGGGGCGGCGTCGGCGCGGCGCCGGACGCTGCGATGTCCGCCGGGGCCGCTGGGGCCGCCGGGGCCGCCGGGGCCGCCGGGGCCGCCGGGGCCTGGGTGGGCTCCACGGCCGTCGGTGTCACCGCTGCGCTGGGCAGCGGCGCCGGGGCAGCGGGAATCTCAACGCGCGGGACTGCTGCCACCGCGGCGGGTCGCGCCTCGCCGAGGCTCGCCGGCACCCGAGGCGGTGCGAGTCCGGCGACCGACCGCGGTGTGGGACCGGAGGTGGTCACCGTTGTGGCGATCCGGTTTTGGGCTGCCGCCCGGCGAACCGGACCGCGGGTCGACGGTGTGACCGCCGCCCGGCCGGTCGCCGAGGGCCGAGCCGACGATGCCGTGGCCGAATCCCGGGACGAGGAGCTGTCGGTCGACTCGGCGAGAGCCGTCGCGTCGCTCACCGCGTAGCCGACACCCAGGGCGACTGCGAGCGCCCCGATCCGGCCGATACTTCTGGCGTATCCCATCGTGATGGTCCTTTCGTCGGTAGGTGTCAGACCAGGACCGCGGGGTCCAGGAGAACTGCCGCCGGGGGAGCCGGCAGCGGTGGATCGTTCGGTGCGATCACGCCTGAGCCGGTCAGTGTTGCCACGATGCGGGCGATGAACTGGGTCACCCCGACCAGGACGTCTCCGGTGAACTGCACCGCCAGTTCGGTCAGCCCGGCCAGTGCGCTGACCAGGAAGATGTCCTGGTCGACGATGGCCTGCAGTTGGTCGGTGATGGTGGTGATGAACCCGTCGAGGAAATACGGAATGGATGCGAAGACCGTCCGGGCGCCCAGCGCGATATCGGTGCCGATGTCGGGGTAGCCGTACATCGCGATGGCGTCGTCGAGGGTCTGCTCGAGATTCGGCCCGGGGTCGACGAGGCTGGTGGTCCTGGTCTGCAACGGCACGCCGTCGAAGTCCGATCGCTGGGCTATCCCGAACAGGTCCACGATGGTCGGGGTGATGTCGGCGATGCTGTAGGCCAGGTTCTGATCGCCGTCACTGCTGTCATCGCCGGCGATGTCGAATATGACGAACGACGATGTCTCAGCGGGGGATTGGAAACCGTGGCCGAAGCCGACCGACGGCTGGTGGCCGTGGTCGGTGGTGACGATCACCGTCCACTCCTGACCGGGGTTGGCGGCCTCCCAGGTGTCGATGGTGTCCAGAATGGCCTTGATGTTTTCACTGGTGTTGATGACCGCGGCCTCATACTCCGGTGAGTCGCCACCATGGGCATGACCGGCCTCATCGACGCCGACCTGATAGGAGAAGATGAAAGCCGAGTCGGCACCGGCGGTGCCGTTGATCAGGTCGATGGTCGTTGCGGCAACCTCGTCGTCGGTGTCCTCCCAGGTGTTGGTGAACTCGACGAACTCGTTGATATCGGCCGGATAGCCGCCGGCGGCCCCCATATCGTTGATGTATCGCCAGTTCGCCACCACGGCGGTGGTGACATCGGGCTGGTTGTACTCGATCAGGTTGATCGCCGTCGGCCACGCGTCGTACGGCGCCGGATCGAACAGGTTGTTGATGACGCCGGTCTTACTGTCCCATGCTCCGGTCAGAACCGTCGACCAGGACGGGCCGGAGATTGTGGTGTGGCCCACCAGACTCGTCGCCCCGGTGACACCTTCGTCCATCACCGCCCGGAACCCGCTGCCGGGCTGATCGTAGGTGTACTCGAGGATTTTGCTGAGATTCGTTCCGTCGGTGCCGATCAGCAGGACGTGGGTCGGTGTGTTCGCGACCTGGGCGGCAGCCGCCGTCATCGTGGTGCGGCGGGTGGTCGTGGCGGACGCGTTGACGGTGACTGCGCTCACCGGCGGCACCGGCAGGGCCGGGATCGGTAGCACCGGTACCCCGGGGACCTGGGCCGGCGGCGCGGCCGCGGCCGCGGGGCGCGGCGTCGTGGCGGCGTTGACCGCGGTGGTCGGCACGGCGGGTGTCCGAGCGGCGGTCTCGACCTCGGTCCCGCCGGATTTCTGCGGGCCGGCGAGATCGGTGGGAACGGGCTCGGCCGGTGTCGGCACGGCTTGCGCAGGTGGAGCCACCGATGGGATCACGACCGCTGACGGTGTGTTACGCCGCAGTGCGTACGAGCGCTCATTGTGCTGAGGGGTTGCGGTGGCGGCGCCGCCGGCTTTCGGTGTACCTCTGGCGGCGACCGCTGTCGCCGCGGCAGCCGGTTTTGCCGCGCGGGTCCGGGATCGGGCCGGCGCGCCGGCCGCGCGACCGTCGGATGCCGATGCCCCGGTCGAAGGGCTCGCATCGGATGCCGACGGTTCCGCGTTCGCCGCGGCCGCCGCGACCGCGGAGCCGCCGCCGGCGACGAGCCCGGCGACCGCGACCCGGAGGCAGGCCTGCTTGATCGATGTCATGGTGTGTTCCCCTCGGCTCACGCGTCGATAGATCGTGACGCTAGCGGTTATTCAGGGATTTCACAGACTTTTAACATATCTCTGTGTGGTCCGGGCGCATATTCCGCACAATCCGAAGACCGACTGCAGATTCGGTTCAGGAACGGTCTTTCGGCCCGGGCCACCGCGGACCCTGGGAGGTACCCTCCGGCCATGGAAACTGTCGAGGTCTTCGCCGACGTTCTGTGTCCGTTCACCCACGTCGGACTGCACACCTTGCTCGACCGTCGTGGCGAGCGCGGCCTGGACGAGCCGCGACTGCGTATCCGGGCCTGGCCGCTGGAACTCATCAACGGCCGCGCATTGGATCCGCACCATGTCGAGGCGGAGATCATTGCCCTACGCGATTCCATCCGACCCGATCTGTTCGCCGGGTTCTCCGTCGAGACCTTTCCCAAGACATCGATGACGGCCTTTGCGCTCAGCGCCGCCGCGGATCGCACCGGGGACCCGGTGTTGATCGAGACCGTGGGGATGGCGCTGCGGGATGCGGTCTTCGAGAAGGGTCTCGATATCGGACAGCCGCATGTAGTGGCCCAGATCGCCACCCGGTTCGGGCTTGACGCCCTCGACTCCGATGCCACCACCGCGGCCATCCGGGCCGACTGGGACGAGGGAAAGAGTCGCGGGGTGATCGGATCCCCGTACTTCTTCACCAGTGGTGCCGGTGAATGGTTCTGCCCCGCCTTGGCGATCAGCCGCGATGATGTCGGCAATTTCATCGTCGCCTGGAAACAGGGCAACGAAGCGTTTGTCGACAGCGTCTTCGGAACCGACTGAGGGCGATTCGGATGGCGAGGCAGCTGGAGGGGGACGATCAGGGGCCGGCCCCCGCGGAGTTGCGGCGTTGGCGCCGGCATCTGGCCAACGAGCGCGCCGAAGCCGCGGTGTACCGGGATCTGGCTGAACGGTACGACGGTGAGGAACGGGAGATCCTGGCCGCCATCGCCGCCGCTGAGGAGCGTCACGAACAGCATTGGCTGACCCTGCTCGGCGAGCGGGTCGGTGAGCCGGTTCGGGCCGACCTGGGCACCCGGATCCTGGCGTTCCTGGCCCGGCATTTCGGTTCGGTCTTCGTGTTGGCCCTGGTCCAACGGTTCGAGGCCCGTGCCAGCTATGACCGGGATGCCGATGCCACCGCCACCATGGCCGCCGATGAGCAGATCCACGAGGAGGTCATCCGGGCGCTGGCAGCGCGTGGCCGGGATCGGCTATCGGGGAGTTTCCGGGCCGCGGTGTTCGGGGCCAATGACGGGTTGGTGAGCAATCTCGCCCTGATCCTGGGTGTCAGCGCCAGCGGGGTGTCCAATCACACCGTCCTGGTCACCGGGCTGGCCGGTTTGCTGGCCGGGGCGCTGTCGATGGCCGCCGGTGAATACGTCTCGGTCAGTTCGCAGCGTGAGTTGTTACAGGCTTCCGCGCCGAGTCCCCACGTCGGCTCGGCGCTCACCCAACTCGATGTGAATGCCAACGAGCTGGAACTGGTCTACCGGGCGCGCGGGTTGAGCTCCGAGGAAGCCAGATTGCACGCCGACGAGGTGCTCCGGGACGCCACCTCAGGGGGCGGGGAATCAGTGCGAACCGGCGCCGAGGGGCACGAGGCCATCGGTACCGGTCTCGGTGCAGCGGTGTCGAGCTTTCTGTTCTTCGCGACCGGAGCCGCGATCCCGGTGCTGCCCTTTCTGTTCGGCCTCACCGGTACCACCGCCGTCGTGACAGCGGCCGCACTGGTCGGCGTCGCGCTGCTGGCCACCGGCGTGGTCGTCGGATTGCTGTCCGGTGCTCCGCCGCTGCGGCGGGCGTTGCGCCAGTTGTCGATCGGTTACGGTGCCGCTGCGATCACCTACCTGCTGGGTCTGGCCGTCGGCGGCGGGCTGGGCTGAGCCCGGCACCGCCGCCGGTGCCGGTCCCGGCGGTCTACTGAGGGTGGGCGGCCAGGTACTCCTCGACCGGAATGCGCTGTGTCTCTGCGTAACCGATGGGCAGTAGCACGTCACCGGCGGTGGTGTAGTAGTACACCTCCCAGCGGTAGTAACCGGCGAACGCGCCCGGATCGGCGGCCAGGATGGCCGCGTAGTCGTTGACCGCCCGGACATACTGATTGGCGTGGTTGTAGGCATAGATCGCACGGTCGCGGTTCCCGGCGAAACCACTGGCGGCGAGGTAGTTACCGGCTGACATGATGGCGTCCCGGGGGGAATTCACATCGCCCCGGCCGTAGGCCGCCCAGGTTTGCGGCATGAACTGCATCGGGCCCTGGGCACCGGCCGTGCTGACCCCGGCGATACTGCCGAACCGGGTCTCGATCAGGTTGATCGCCGCCAGATAGTTCCAGCCGACGCCGGTCGCCGCCTCGGCCTCCCGGTAGTAGCCCAGGAGTTCCTCGGCCGGGGCCGGCGGGATGATGCGCCACGCGGGCAGGGTGTCACGCACCGGTGCCATCGCGGTCAATTGCCGACGGGCATCGACGTTGCGGTCATAGGTCTCGATCAGGTTCGCCGGTATCAGCGGGCGGATGACCTCATCCCAGCCGGGGTTGCGGCCGATGGCCCGGTAGGCGGCCTGCTGGCGGCGCGCGGCGGCCACCATGGCCGGTTCCGGCGTCGCCGGATCCCGCAGCGCCAACTCGTCGGCAACCAGGTCCTCGCCGATCTGGGTGGGGGTGGCGGCCAATCGGGGTTGGGCACCGGCCGGGGCCGTGGGCGGGGCCGGCGAGTCGTCCATCTTGGTGATGGGCGCGGCAGTCGGTCCGACCGGAGCGGTCTGCTGTGAGCACCCGGTCAGGATCAGTGCGAGGACGGCCAGCGCCGCCGACGCGGTCATCACCGGGTTGGTGTTCACTGCGGCCTCCCAGTCTGCGAGTTGGTGAGTAACCTAGCGAAGCGCGGGCCCGGCGCCACCCGCAGCGCGCCGGGGAACACTAAGGTGACCCGGGATGAGTTCCCATCTGGCCGTCGTCGCCTCACTGGCGCTCGCCATCTTCATGAGTCCCGAGACGCTGGTGTTGGGCCTGATCATCGCCGGCGACCGGAAGGTGCCCCGGCTGACGGCCATGACCTTTGCCGTCGGCGCCGTCCTCGGCATCGGGTTCGCCACCGGGATCGGCCTGTGGATAGCGCATATCACCGATGCCGGCGGTACCGAATCGGCGCACCACGGGTGGCCGGGTTTCGTCGTCCGTGTCTGTATCGCCGCGGCGCTGCTGACCATCGGTTGCTACCGGGCCGTGAACGCGATGCGGCATACGCCGATCGCCGACGTGTCCGAAGAGCGCGAGCCCGGTCGCCTCCGCACCGCGCTGACCGAGCGTTTCCCGACGGTGATGCGCCAATTCGATCCCGACGCCGATCTGCCGGTCTCGCGCCGGGTGACCCGAGCCGGCCTGGCCGGTTTCGCCATCTGCGGGTTGCATCCGAAGGTGTTCCCGATCGCGATCGCCGCTGGTCATCAGATCGTGCAGATTGAACCGCGGCCGCTGCGGACCGTCGGCATCGTGGTGTTCGCGGTGATCGCGGTGCTGCCCGCGCTGGTGCCGGCGGTCATCGAACTGGTCAAACCGGGCTCCACCGTCCGCATCAAAGAGGGATATGAGCGCATCATGCAGACACACGGCCGGTGGATCACCGCGCTGCTGTTGGCCGGTGCCGGTATCTTCGTCGGGCTCGATGCTTGGCGGGGGATGCCCGGACACTGACCCGAGAGCACCTGGCGAGCGCGGTCAGTCGCGGTCAGTCAGAGCGCAACCACTCCCAGGCCGCATCGGGCTCGGGAAAGTAGCGGACTTCCCGGGCGTAGAGCGGCGCGGCAGCCTTGGCGATCCACTTCTGCCAGTGGTGCGGTCCCACGATCGCCATCTTCGAGATGTTGGTGTGGAACTCTTTGCCGAAGTGCAGGTCGTCCAGCCAGGCACTCGGTTTCTCGGAGGTGAACTCGCTGAGATCGCAGAGGATCTGGACATCGCCGTGTTCGGCGACCAGTTTCTCCATCTCGGGGACCAGCACCGAGTAGTCGTCCTTGCTGATAGCACCGGAGAACCGGTAACCGATGACCGAACCGGAGCTTGTGTCGAGTTGGGTGATCATGGGACCAGTCAACCCGAGTACCGGGGTGGGGGCAACGTTGCCAGCCGGGCGGGGGCGGTCCGCGGTATCTCGGCCCGGGAACAAAATCCGCACCGGGACGGTTGTGGAGAAGGACAACTTGAGTCGTACCCGCTCAACTGTTGGTTGACAGCAGACGCTGGCTCCCGCAAGCTTGAGTGCGGTCGGCTCAGACCACATGGTGTCCAACCAACTTAAGACATCTCTATCAGGAGGAATTCACTATGGCTCGTGCGGTCGGTATCGACCTCGGGACCACCAACTCCGTCGTCGCGGTTCTCGAAGGTGGCGACCCTGTCGTCGTCGCCAACTCGGAGGGCTCGCGCACCACACCGTCGGTGGTCGCCTTTGCGCGCAACGGCGAAGTGCTGGTCGGCCAGCCCGCCAAGAACCAGGCGGTCACCAACGTCGACCGCACCATCCGGTCGGTCAAGCGTCATATGGGCACCGACTGGGCCGTCGATATCGACGGCAAGAACTACACCGCTCAGGAGATCAGCGCCCGGGTGCTGCAGAAGCTCAAACGTGACGCGGAGAGCTATCTGGGCGAGGACATCACCGATGCGGTGATCACCGTGCCCGCGTACTTCAACGACGCCCAGCGCCAGGCCACCAAGGAGGCCGGTCAGATCGCCGGACTCAACGTTCTGCGGATCGTCAACGAGCCCACCGCCGCGGCGCTGGCTTATGGCCTGGACAAGGGCAGTAAAGAACAGACCATCCTGGTCTTCGACCTCGGGGGTGGCACCTTTGACGTCTCGCTGCTGGAAATCGGCGACGGGGTCGTTGAGGTCCGGGCCACCTCCGGTGACAACCACCTCGGTGGCGACGACTGGGACGACCGGATCGTCGAGTGGTTGGTCGACAAGTTCAAGGCATCGGCCGGTATCGATCTGACCAAGGACAAGATGGCGATGCAGCGGCTGCGCGAGGCCGCCGAGAAGGCCAAGATCGAGCTGAGCTCGAGTCAGTCCACCTCGATCAACCTGCCCTACATCACCGTCGACGCCGATAAGAACCCGCTGTTCCTCGACGAGCAGCTGACCCGTTCGGAGTTCCAGAAGATCACCCAGGATCTGCTGGACCGTACCCGGGCGCCGTTCCAGCAGGTCATCAAGGACGCCGGGATTCCGGTGGCCGATATCGACCATGTGGTGCTGGTGGGCGGTTCGACCCGGATGCCGGCGGTCTCGGAACTGGTCAAGGAGATGACCGGCGGTAAGGAACCCAACAAGGGTGTCAACCCCGACGAGGTGGTCGCTGTCGGCGCGGCACTGCAGGCCGGCGTCCTCAAGGGCGAGGTCAAAGACGTTCTGCTGCTTGATGTCACACCGTTGAGTCTCGGTATCGAGACCAAGGGCGGGGTGATGACCAAGCTGATCGAGCGCAACACCACCATCCCGACCAAACGGTCGGAGACCTTCACCACCGCCGATGACAACCAGCCGTCGGTGCAGATTCAGGTCTTCCAGGGTGAGCGCGAGATCGCCGCACACAACAAGCTGCTCGGCAGTTTCGAGCTGACCGGTATTCCGCCGGCCCCGCGCGGAGTGCCCCAGATTGAGGTCATCTTCGATATCGACGCTAACGGCATCGTGCACGTGACGGCCAAGGACAAGGGCACCGGCAAGGAGAACACGATCAAAATCCAGGAGGGCTCCGGGCTGTCCAAGGAGGAGATCGACCGGATGATCAAGGACGCCGAAGCGCACGCCGACGAGGACCGGACGCGTCGCGAGGAAGCCGATGTCCGCAATCAGGCCGAATCGCTGGTCTACCAGACCGAGAAGTTCGTCGCCGAGCAGCGGGCCGCCGAGGGTGGTTCCAAGGTTCCCGAGGACACCCTGGGCAAGGTGGATTCCGCGATCTCCGAGGCGAAGACGGCGCTGAACGGCTCCGATATCTCCGCGATCAAGTCGGCGATGGAGAAGCTCGGCGTCGAATCGCAGGCGCTGGGCCAGGCCATCTACGAGGCGACCCAGTCCGAGCAGGCCGCCGGCGGCGCGCCCGGCGGTGGGTCATCGGATGACGATGTCGTTGACGCCGAGGTCGTCGAGGATGATCAGGAGACCAAGTGACCTATCCGGACAATTCTCGGGGCGAAGGCGAAGAGCCGGTGACCTTCACCGACAAACGTCGTATCGACCCGCAGACCGGTGAGGTGCGCGAGGGTTCCCCCGGCCCGGTCCCCGGTGGGCCCGGGCCGGGGGATATCCCCCGCACAGCCGATGCCGACAAGGTCGCCGAACTCACCGCGGACCTGCAACGCGTTCAGGCCGACTTCGCCAACTACCGGAAGCGCGCCCTGCGTGATCAGGAGGTGGCCGGTGAACGGGCGAAGGCGGCGGTGGTCAGTCAGCTCCTTCCGGTGCTCGACGATCTCGACCGCGCCCGCAGCCACGGTGACCTGGAATCCGGTCCGCTCAAGTCGGTGGCCGACAAACTGGTCGCCGCGCTGACCGGCCTCGGGGTTGCCGCCTTCGGTGTCGCGGGCGAGGAGTTCGATCCGTCGCTACACGAGGCTGTGCAGCATGAGGGCGACGGCTCCAAGCCGGTAATCGGACATGTGATGCGCCAGGGCTACCGGCTCGCCGAGCAGGTGTTGCGGCACGCTCTGGTCGGGGTGGTCGACGCGGTCCCCGGATCGGACACGCCTCCGCAAGAGGGGCAGTCCGGCCCGGACAGCGCAGAATCAGATCAGTGATCCGTCACAGCGATGATGGAGAGGAGGTGACGCGGCATGGTTCAACGCGAATGGGTTGAGAAGGACTTCTACAAGGTGCTCGGCGTCTCCTCTGATGCCGACGATGCCGAGATCAAGCGGGTGGCAAAGAAACTGCTCGCCGAGAATCATCCCGACCGTAATCCGAACAACCCGACGGCCGAGGAACGGTACAAGGAGGTCGGCGAAGCCAGGGATGTGCTGACCGATTCGGCCAAGCGTAAGGAATACGACGAGACGCGCCGGATGTTCGCCTCCGGTGGTTTCGGCCGGCGGTTCGGTGGCGGTGGTGATTCCGGTGGCGGTTTCAGCGGCTACGAGGACGGTACCGGCGGATTCAACCTCAACGATCTGTTCGGCCAGGCGGGCCAGGATGGTGGGGCGAATATCGGCGACCTGTTTGGGGGGCTTTTCGGTCGGGGGGCGCCGCCGCGGACCAGCCGTCCGCGCCGGGGTAAGGACCTCGAGACCGAGACCCAACTGGACTTCCTCGAGGCCACCAAGGGTGTCGCCATGCCCCTTCGGCTGACCAGCCCGGCGCCGTGCACCAACTGCCACGGCAGCGGCGCCCGTCCGGGTACCAGTCCCAAGGTGTGCCCGGGATGTAACGGCTCCGGAATGATCAACCGCAATCAGGGCGCCTTCGGGTTCTCCGAACCGTGCACCGAGTGCCGCGGGAGCGGATCCATCATCGAGCATCCGTGCGAGGAGTGCCAGGGCTCGGGTGTGACAACCCGCACCCGAACCATCAACGTGCGGATTCCTCCGGGGGTGGAGGACGGCCAGCGGATCCGGCTGGCCGGCCAGGGCGAGGCCGGTTTACGGGGTGCGCCATCGGGTGACCTTTATGTCACCGTGCATGTGCGCCCGGATAAAGTCTTCGGCCGAGACGGAGATGACCTGACCGTCACCGCTCCGGTCAGCTTCACCGAATTAGCTTTGGGAACAACGCTTTCGGTACCCACACTCGATGGCAAAGTTGGTGTCAAAGTCCCGAAAGGCACCTCCGACGGCCGCATCCTGCGGGTCCGCGGACGCGGTGTGCCCAAGCGCAGCGGCGGCGCCGGCGATCTGCTCGTCACCGTGAAGGTGGCGGTACCGCCGGAATTGGAGGGCCAGGCACTGGAGGCGCTGCAGGCCTATGCGGCAGCGGAGAAGGCCAGCGGCTTCGACCCGCGTGCGGGCTGGGCGGGTAACCGGCCGTGACCGCCGCCGGCGAGCCTCGGGACGATCGGACCTTCCTGATCTCCGTGGCCGCCGAGCTGGCCGGTATGCACGCGCAGACGTTGCGCACCTATGACCGTCTGGGTCTGGTCAGCCCCGAGCGCAGTGCCGGCGGCGGTCGGCGCTACTCGGAGCGCGACGTGGACCTGCTGCGCGAAATACAGCGGCTGTCCCAGGAGGAGGGGGTGAACCTCGCCGGGATCAAGCGGATCATCGAGTTGACCAATCAGGTGGAGGCTTTGCAGGCCCGGCTCACTGAACTGGCAGCGGAACTGGCCCGCTCCAAACCGCGCCGGGACCTCGCCGTGGTTCCCAAGAACACCGCTGTTGTGGTCTGGAAACCCCGCCGGTCGGGCTGATCTGGTCCGCCGGGGGCTGATCGGGGGCCGGGGGCTGATCGGGGACCGGGGGCTGATCGGGTTAGGTGAGCCGGATGGTGAATCTCGCACTCGCCGGTCGACCCGGTACCGCGACGCTGTAGCCGCCTTTGCGTAGCGCGTTGGTCGGTGCGGCCATCGGCTCGATGCCCACCACATCGTCGTTCTTGGGAGCGAAAATCTGCACCGCCGGGAAGCCCCGGTCGAAGACCACCTCAATGCGGCGGTCCCCACCGGAGAGGGTGAACTTTCCGCCCTGCGGAACCTCGTCGAACCCGTCGTCGAGAATCCGGTCGCCCAGTTGCTCTGATTGGGCGGGCCGCTCCTCGGTGGCCCCGGTCGGGATTCCCCAGTTGTCCACCGGCAGGTGCCGCAGCGGCGGCGTTTCCAGCAGCCACTCCGCGCGGGGGACATCCGGGATCGTGAGATAGGGATGGAAACCGAAGCACAGCGGCACCGAGGCCGAGGTCGTGGGCGTGACCGTCGTCTCGATGGCCAGCGCGCGGTTGGCCACCGAGATGTCGAGGGTCACCACATGAGGAAACGGGAAGCTGGTCAGCAGCCGGGGCTGCCCCCCGTAGTCCAGGTCGGCGGTCAGCCGGTTGTCGGCGAGTTGTTTGACCAGCCAGCCGGGGTAGGCCGCCAGCACACCGTGGATCACCAAGCCGTGCTCATCGGACCGGACGCCGCCGACGCCCGGGGTCAGCGTCACCGCGCCCCCGTCGACCCCGTACCCGTTGGCGCTCAGCCGGTTGGCCCACGGGTACAGGATCGGGATGCCCATGGTCTTCCCGGTGGTCAGGTAGGCGTTGAGACCCCGCCGTTGCCCGAGCAGTTCAACGCCGCCGTCAGATAGCGATGTGCACACCATTCCCGCTGATGGAACGAAGGTCGCGGACAGCGCCGAGGACGGGTCCTTCAGGGTGATGGAGGGCAGCTGGGCCATCGTCGGATTGTGCCACGAATCGTCCATCGTTGACCAAGCTGCCGGATCTCAGCGGTGCTGGTCGATATAGCCGGTCAGGTCGTCGATGGTGCGCAGCGACGCATACTCCGATTCCGGGATATCGACCTCGAAGCGCTTGTGCAGCCGGACCAGGAAATTGAGCCAGTCCATCGAATCGAGGTCGACCTGATCGCGGAGCGAGTCGGTATCGGACAGATCGTCTTCCTCGATCTCGGGCGCAATCGCGATCAGCTCGGAGACCACGCCGTTCCGGATGTCAGCTCTGCTCATCGGTATCTCCCTACAATTCGCCGGGCTGCTGGAGCAGCCGGTTGATCTCGGCCAGGAACAGCGCGCCCCGGGCGCCGTCACTGGCCCGGTGGTCAGCGGCCAGGCTGGCGTACGTTGTGGTGGCCACCCGGATGCCGCCGTCCACCGCGACGACTCGCTGGGCCGGTCTGCCGAACCCGACGATGGCGACCTGCTCCGGGTAAATCACCCCGAACACCGAGTCGACGCCCTGCTCGCCCAAGTTGGTGACGGTGATGGTCGGATCGGACATCTCCGAACTGCGCAGCGATCCGGCCCGGGCACGGGCGACCAGATCGGTCAGATCAGACATCAGCTCGGAGAGCGTCTTCTCCGAGACATCGTGGATGGCCGGGGCCACCAATCCGCCGCCACGCAGCGAAATTGCCACTCCCACATGTTGTCCGGAGGCCGGTACGAAACCTTCGTCGTGCCAGAAACCGTTGAACTCGGTGAACTTTCGCGCGGCCAGCCCGACCGCCTTGAGTTGCAGGACGGCAGGCAGTACCCGCTCGGTGATCGGCCGGCCGGCGTTCTGGTCGGTCAGCCAGTCCAGCGCGGTGTCCAGAATGATCTCGTCGGCCAGGTAGTAGTGCGGGATCTCGCGCTTGGACCGGCTCATCGCCGCGGCGATCGAGGCCCGCATGGCCGCGCCGCGCTCGCGGGCCTTCTGGGCGGCGGACTTGGGCTCCGCGGACACCGGCTGCTGTGGTGGCGGAGGCGGTTTCGGCGTCTCGTGGTGGGCGGTGGCCGCGGCGTGCTCGACGTCGTGCAGGGTGATCGCGCCCTGCGGGCCGGTCCCGGTCAGCCCCTTCAGGTCCACGCCCAGGGCGGCCGCGGTCCGGCGGGCGACCGGCGACACCCACAGCCGGTGGCCGACCGGCGCGGCCGGTGCGGGCCGTGTGGGCGCCGGGGACGTTTCGACGGGCTCGGTGGTGTCTCCGGCGCCCGGCTCGGGGCGCGCGCTCGGCCCGCCCGGTGCCTCCCCGGGTTCCAGCAGCGTGGCCAGCGGGGTGCCGACGGCGACGGTCTGCCCGACCGGCACCAGCAACTCCTGCACGACCCCGTCGTGCCAGCACTCGATTTCCACTGCGGCCTTGGTGGTTTCGACCACGGCGACGATCTGGCCGCGGGTGACGGTGTCGCCGGGTGTGACCCGCCACTCGTCGAGGGTGCCCTCGTCCATGTCCGCGCCCAGGGTGGGCATCACGAAGTCGATCATCGCGGGCTCTCGCCGAACAGACTGCGCACCGCGGCGACGATCCCGTCCACCTGGGGCAGGGCGGCCTGCTCGAGGTGTTTGGCGTAGGGGATCGGCACCTCGGCCGTGCACACCCGGGCGATCGGCGCGTCGAGTTCGTAGAAGCCCTGCTCGACGATCCGGGCGCTGATCTCCGCGGCCAGGCTGCCGGTGCGCCAGCCCTCGTCGACCACCACCACGCGGTGGGTCTTGCGCACTGACTCCAGCATGGTGGCGTCGTCCAAGGGCCGCAGCACGCGAAGGTCGATGACCTCGCAGTCGATTCCGTCGCGGGCCAGCTCCCCGGCGGCCTCCAGTGCCTTGGGCAGGCAGCCCCCGTAGGTGATGACGCTGACGTCGCCGCCGGAGCGGCGCACCGCCGCCGTGCGGATGTCGGTCGGTTCCAGGGATTCGATGTCGTCGCTGAGGTTGTAGAGGGCGACGTGCTCGAAGATCACCACCGGGTCGGGATGGGTCAGCGCGGTGCGCAGCATGCCGTAGGCGTCGGCGACGGTGGCCGGCGCGAGCACGGTGATCCCCGGGATATGGGCGTACCAGTTCTCCAGGCTGTGCGAATGTTGTGCTGCCAGTTGACGTCCCGCTCCGGTGGCCATCCGCACCACGACCGGCACCGAGAACTGCCCGCCGGACATGTGCCGCAGCGCGGCGGCGGTGTTGACGATCTGGTCCAGCGCCAGCATGCTGAAGTTCACCGTCATGACCTCGACGATGGGCCGCAGACCGTTCAGCGCTGCCCCGATCCCGATCCCGACGAATCCCAGTTCGGACAGCGGGGTGTCGCGGATGCGCTCGGGCCCGAACTCTTCGAGCAGTCCCTTGGAGGCGGCATACGTCCCGCCGTAGCGGCCGACGTCCTCACCGAGCAGCACCACGGTCTCGTCGGCCCGCATGGCATCGGCGATCGCGTCGTGGACCGCGCTGCGGTAGGTGGTCTTCACGCCGCACCCTCCGGGGCCAGGGGAGTGCTCACATGCCGGCCCAGGGTTTCGAGGTCCTCCCAGGTGCCGGCTTCGGCGTAGTCGACGGCCTCGGCGATCTCGGCCGCGGCGGCCCGCTCCATCGCGGCGATGTCGTCGTCGTTCACCAGACCCTCGGCGGTGCACTTCTCGGTGAACAGTGTGATGGGGTCGCGTTGCCGCCAGGTCTGCACCTCGGCCCTGTCCCGGTACAACTCCGGGTCGAACATCGAGTGCGGCCGGAAGCGGTAGGTGCGGAACTCGATGAAGTAGGGGCCGCCCTCGGTGCGGATGTGCGCGACGGCCTGTTGCATGACGCGGTGGCAGTCGAGTACGTCCATCCCGTCGGCACTGGCCGCCGGCACCCGGTAGGACTCCGCCTTGGCGACCAGGTCGACCTGGGACAGTTCCCGGTCGATGGCGGTCCCCATGGCGTAGCGGTTGTTCTCGCAGCAGAACAGCACCGGCAACTGCCACAGCTCGGCCATGTTCATCGACTCGTGGAAGGCGCCCTCGGCGATCGCGCCCTCGCCGAAGTAGCAGGCGCTGACCCGGTTGCGCTTCAGTTGGGCGTCGGCGAAGGCCAGCCCGGTGGCCAGCGGCAGCCCGCCGGCGACGATCGCGTTGCCGCCGTAGAACCGCCGGCTCGCGTCGAACAGGTGCATCGACCCGCCGCGCCCGCCCGAGCAGCCTTGCTCCTTGCCGAACATCTCCGCCATGATCTTCGTCATCGGAATCCGGCGCAGCAGGGCATGTGCGTGCTCGCGATACGTCGCCACCACCGCATCGTCGTCGTCGAGCACCCGCAGTGAGCCCGCGGCCACTGCCTCCTCGCCCACATAGAGGTGCAGGAATCCGCGGATCTTGCCGGCGCTGTACAGTTCGGCGCATTTCTCCTCCATGCGGCGAACCCGGATCATGTCGGTCAGCAATTCGCGTGCCAGGGCCTGCTCGGTCATCACTTCGCGCCCGTCTCCACGGTGCCTGTCTCCACGGTGGAGGTGTCACCCTCGGGGAGTCCGAGCTCGCGGGCCTTGAGCAGGCGCCGCATGATCTTGCCGCTGCGGGTGTGCGGCAGGTTGTCGACGAAGTCGATTTCCTTGGGCGCGACGGCTGCTCCCAGTCGCTTGCGGGCCTGACCCATCAGACTCCGGCGCAAGTCGTCGTCCGGGGTATAGCCGGTCTTCAGGGTGACGAACGCCTTGACGAGTGCACCGTAGGTGGGGTCGGGCTTGCCGATCACCGCGGCCTCGGCCACGGCGGGGTGGTCGGTGAGTACGTTCTCCACCTCGAAGGGCCCGATCAGGTGGCCGGATGCCTTGATGACGTCGTCGGCGCGGCCCACGAACCACAGATAGCCGTCGGCGTCCCGCTTGACCAGGTCCCCGGACAGGTACAGGTCGCCTCCAGGATCGGCGTGAAAGCATCTGCGGTAGCGCTCGTCCTGGTTCAGGTATCCGCGGAACATCGACGGCCAGCCGATGCGCAGGGCCAGTTCGCCCTCGACATCGGGCTCGGTGATGATCGTGACCGCGCCGGTGGCCCCTTCGGTGTCGTCGTGTTCGACGATGACGACGTCGACACCGGGCAGTGGCCGGCCCATGGATCCGGGTTTGATGTCGAAGGCCGGGGTGTTGGCCACCATGATCCCGCCGGTCTCGGTCTGCCACCAGTTGTCGTGAATCGGCAGGCCCAGCACCCGTTTGCCCCACCACACAGCTTCGGCGTTGAGCGGTTCGCCGACGCTGGCGACGAACCGCAGATGGGGGAATCGGTATCTGGCGGCCAGTTCCGGGCCGGCTTTGATCAGCATCCGGACCGCGGTCGGTGCGGTGTACCAGACGGTGACGGCCTCATCCTGCAGGATCCGGTACCAATGTTCGGCGTCGAACTCGGCCTCGTCGATAATCGAGGTGACCCCGTGCAGAAGCGGCGCGATGATGCCGTACGCGGTACCGGTGACCCAGCCGGGATCGGCTGTGCACCAGTAGATGTCGTCGGGGTGCAGATCCAGCGCGAACAGGCCGGTGATGTAATGCATCGCTACTGCGCCGTGTACGTGCTGCGCGCCCTTCGGGGTTCCGGTGGTGCCGCTGGTGAAGTGCAACAGCGACGGATCGTCGGCGGTCGTCTGCT
Source organism: uncultured Mycobacterium sp. (assembly GCA_964555915.1). Lineage (GTDB taxonomy): Bacteria > Actinomycetota > Actinomycetes > Mycobacteriales > Mycobacteriaceae > Mycobacterium. The sequence goes on along the minus strand of CAZKUK010000006.1, from coordinate 76,066 downwards.
CGATGGGCGCGTCCTCGGAAGCCCGATCCATCAGGGCATGGAAGTTGTGGGTGCCCGGGATGTCCTGGTCGCCGACGATCAGCACGTGTTTGACCGACGGAAGCTGATCCCGGATCTTGGCGATCTTGCGTTTGTAGATCGCCGCGGTGGTCACCAGCACATCGGCCGCCCCGATGTTGACCCGGGTGGCGATGGGCTCGGGTCCGAACGCGGAGAACAGCGGCGAGACCACGCTGCCATTACGCAGTGCCCCGAGCATGCTGACGTAGAGCTCCGGAACCCGGCCCATGATGACGAAAACCTTGTCGCCCTTGCCGATTCCCAGTCCTCGCAGCACGTTGGTGAACCGTCGGGTCAGCCGGCCCAGCTCGGCATAGCTGACATCGCGGGCCGCGAGATCGTCTGCACCGGGGGCCGCGGCGATGAACCGCAGCGCAGTCTTGGCCGCCTCCGGCCCCGCTGCGTGCCGGTCGACCGCGGCGTAGCCGATATTGCAGCCGCCGGCTTCCATTCCGGCGCACAGATCCGGAATCTGCGACCAGGTGAACGTGGCTCGGGTCGCGTCGTAATCGTCGAAGTTGGGCGCAACTTTCAGGTCCGCGGGTCCCTTGTGGATAACCGCGTCATTGGGCTTGTCGTCCACGGTCGCCCCGCTATCCATGCGATTGGTCGAGCACACCGTCGCGGCGGGCACGGGCGAGGTTGGCCATCACACGTTCGGTCAGAGCGCGGTGGGCACTGCCGTCGTTGATGATGTCGAACCGTTCCCGCTGCCGCAGGAAGGCATCGATACGGCGCTCCAGCGGCCAGTCCCAGTACTCGCGACCGGTGAACGGTGAGCAGAGGAACTGCCACGCGATCCCGTCGATCTCCTCAGCCGTTTCGGCCATGGCCATCAAAGCCCCCTCACCCCGCTACTCACATTCCCGCCCCGGTTACCCACTGTCTGCGATCCTCGCCGACACCGCGGTCGGCGCGGAAGGGGAAAAAGTCACCGGCTGGGTTACAGCGCGTGAATCCCCTTGTAGAGCACCATGGCGCCGATGGCGACCAGGATGACACCCACCAGGGCGGCGTGGTTCTCCTCCATCCAGTGTTTGAGCTTGTCCAGTGGCTTGTCGAGGCGGTTGCCGGCTGCCAGGTAGGCCAGCACCGGCAGTGCCACCGAGGATGCGGAGACGGCGGTGAACAGGATGACCGAGGTCCAGGCCTGGGTGCGCCCGAGGGCCGCGGTGCCGATGGCCAAACCGGCCGCCGCGCACATCAGGAAGACCTTTACATTGGCCAGGGTCAGCACCATCCCGGTGGCGAAGGCCCGGCCCGGGCCGATACCGGTCATCGAGGTCAGCCATTTGGGGTTGTGTGTCGAACGGTGACGGCTCAGCCACCGGTAGATGCCGAAGGCGATCAGCGCGGAGCCGAGGACGATCCGCACATACGGTGCCCAGCCGGGTGAATTGCTGAGGCTTCCGGCCAGCTCCGACCCGCGGAGGAACGCAGCGGTGACGGCGAGGATCCCCAGTGTCCAACCGGTGAGGAACGCGATGCTGGTGGGCCGCGGTCGAGGAGTGTGCAGCATCAGGATGCCGGGGATGATCGACAGCGGTGAGAGCGCGATGATCAGCGCCAGCGGAATCAGTTCGGTCAAGCTGAAGTCGACGCTGCTCACCGCCGCAAACCTAGTCCGGTGGGTGGTGCATCGTCCAGGCGGGCACCCGGTGCGTCACGGGTCTCCGGTCGTTGCCAGACCCCGCGAGCAGACGCAAAATCGCACAAAAGCGGCGCTGCGCGTGCGAGTTCGTGTCTGCTCGCGGGGTGGTTGTCGGTGTCAGTATGCGACGGCCGGGTTACCGGCGGCTGGATCTCTTCGGGGTGCCTGCGCCGGTGTCCGCAGATGCGTTCCGGGATGCGCGGGCACCGGCCCGGGTGGGCGCGTCGGTTACGTCAGCGTTGGCCTGGACCTGCGGGGCAGGATCGACGCCGGCCGCCGGAACCGATACTGGGCTGACCTCGGCCACGGCGGGCTCGGCCGGAACGGCGTCGGCCACCTCGGCGACGGCGACGGGGGCGGGAGCCGACTCCGTCACCGCGGCCGGAGCGTCGACGACGGCGACCTCGCTCGGGGCGGACACCTCGACCGGTGCCGCCTCGACCGCCGCAGCGGATTGGGCCGCGGTCGCCTCCGGCCGGGTTACCACCAGCTGTTCACCGAGGTACTGCCCCATGCCGATCAGCGAGCCGATCGGTCCAACGGGCAGGCCGCCGAAGATGATAGGCCCGAGACCGGTGTCCTTGACGGCATAAACGCTGTCAAACCCTGTCCCGCCGGAGAACTCGGTGGGCGGATTCTCTGGATCTCTCAACGATCCGTTGAGTGGCGTCGGTCCGGAAATCAGGCCGCCCAACCGGAGGCCGACCCCGTCGAGAGGCGCATCCGGTCCTAGGGCACCGAGGATCGGCGTCAGGTCAAGAAGCGCTCCGTTGAGGAAACCGTTGACCAGATTGGCCGGGATGTTGATGAGCTCGTTGAGTGCGCCGAGGAAATCGCTGGTCCCGATGGCGTCGACGATCGCGGTGACACTGTTGATCAAGGCGGCCACCGGTGACAGCACCGGCCCGAGCAAGCCCAGCAGCACGCCACTGCCGTAGGAGTTGAGGAATGTTGAAACCGACGCAACGGTCGGCCAGATGCCGCACTCACCGTCGATCTGGCAGGGGTCTTCGAAGAGTGCGGGCACCATCTCTTGATTCAGGGCGTCTTTGAACAGGTCGGGCGAATTTCCCTCCACCGGTGAGGTTTCCGAGAGGTAGGTACCGGCGGGTATCGGGGCCGTGTCACCCGAGCCTTCCGGCCCGATGGGGAAGTCGGTTACCTGCCCCGAGTTGAACGGCGAGGTGATGAGCTTTCCGATGTTGTCGGCGACCTGTTCGAGGATCAGGCCGAAGTTGCCCGAACTGATCTCGCCGAGGTAGGTGCCCAGGTTGCCGATGACGGTCGACAGGATCGGGAACGGCTTCTCGAACGCGAACCCGATGAGCGCGGCGACGTTGTCCAGCGACGTGGTGATGGTGTCGACCCACGGGGTGATCGGGTCGAACGAGGAGGCCAGCACGGCGCCGACATCGCTGACGACCCGGGGCGGAACGAGGACGGCCTGATCGGGAATGGCCTGGACCGGCGCCAGGGCGATGGCCCCCACACCGACTGCGGCGATACCCGCGGTGAGGTATGAGCGTGCTGTTACGGGAATGGATCTTGTGATGTTCATCTGCCCCTCCGTTGAAAAATATGTCGATGAGTCCCGAAATTAGCAAAGTTAGGAGCAGGCTGAGGGGAATTCAATGAAGAACTATGAAAATCAAACTGAACTCGGATAAGTGTTCCTCCAGTGTTTGCCACCATGCCGGTGGTAGAGGTGGTGGCGAAGGATCATCCGGTGAATCTTTGTGGCCCGGGCGCTCCGGTTCGGATGGCCCGGCTCGCCGTGGCGGATCCGATGCCGTAGGGCCCCGCCGGGCCGAGACGCGGATGCGCTAGACCTGAGTGGAACAGACTCAAGGTGGGCGGTGTTGTATATCTCGACAAGCGTGTAGCGACTTGTACCGACAGGCTGGTACTGAGGAGAAACGGAGGACGTCTCCAGTGGACTCGTTCAACCCGACCACCAAGACCCAGGCGGCGCTGACCGCCGCATTACAGGCCGCCAGCGCGGCCGGCAACCCGGAGATCCGGCCGGCCCATCTGCTGATGGCGTTGCTCACCCAGACCGACGGGATCGCCGGTCCGCTGCTGGAGGCCGTCGGGGTCGATCCGACGACCGTCCGCAGCCAGGACCAGGCCCTGCTCGACCGGCTGCCCACCAGCAGCGGGGCCACCTCGCAGCCGCAGCTGTCGCGCGAGTCCCTGGCGGCGATCAACACCGCCCAGCAGCTGGCCACCGAAATGGACGACGAATACGTCTCCACCGAGCATCTGATGGTCGGTCTGGCCACCGGCGACAGTGACACCGCCAAGCTGCTGTCCGGTGCCGGCGCTTCCCCGGCGGCGTTACGCGAGGCGTTCGCCAAGGTCCGCGGCAGCGCCCGGGTCACCAGCGCGGATCCGGAAGCCAGCTACCAGGCGCTGGAGAAGTACTCCACCGACCTCACCGCCCGGGCACGGGAGGGCAAGCTCGACCCGGTCATCGGCCGCGACAATGAGATCCGCCGCGTCATCCAGGTGCTGAGCCGGCGCACCAAGAACAATCCGGTCCTGATCGGCGAGCCCGGGGTCGGCAAGACCGCCATCGTGGAGGGTCTGGCCCAGCGCATCATCGACGGCGACGTCCCGGAGAGCCTGCGCGATAAGACCGTCATCTCCCTGGACCTCGGGTCGATGGTCGCCGGGGCGAAGTACCGCGGCGAATTCGAGGAGCGCCTCAAGGCGGTGCTCGACGAGATCAAGGAATCCGCCGGGCAGATCATCACCTTCATCGACGAGATGCACACGATCGTCGGAGCGGGCGCGACCGGCGAGGGCGCGATGGATGCCGGCAACATGATCAAGCCGATGCTGGCCCGCGGCGAGTTGCGGCTGGTCGGGGCGACCACGCTGGATGAGTACCGCAAGTACATCGAGAAGGACGCCGCGCTGGAACGCCGGTTCCAGCAGGTCTTCGTCGGCGAACCGTCGGTGGAGGACACCGTCGGCATCCTGCGCGGGCTCAAGGAACGCTACGAGGTGCACCACGGCGTGCGGATCACCGACTCCGCGCTGGTGGCGGCGGCCACCCTGTCCGACCGCTACATCACCAGCCGGTTCCTGCCGGATAAGGCCATCGACCTGGTCGACGAGTCCGCGTCCCGGCTGCGCATGGAGATCGACTCCCGCCCCGTCGAGGTCGACGAGGTCGAGCGGCTGGTGCGCCGGCTGGAGATCGAGGAGATGGCGCTGGCCAAAGAGCAGGACGCCGCCTCGGCGGACCGGCTGGAGAAGCTACGCGCCGAGTTGGCGGATCTGCGCGAGAAACTGGCCGAGCTGACCACCCGCTGGCAGAACGAGAAGAACGCCATCGATATCGTCCGCGGCTTCAAAGAGGAACTCGAGGTGCTGCGCGGGGAGGCCGACCGGGCCGAGCGCGACGGCGACCTGGCCAAGGCCGCCGAACTGCGCTACGGGCGGATCCCCGAGGTGGAGAAGAAGCTCGATGCCGCGCTGCCACAGGCGGAGGCCCGCGAGAGCGTCATGCTCAAGGAGGAGGTCGGTCCCGACGATATCGCCGATGTGGTGTCGGCGTGGACTGGGATTCCGGCCGGCCGGCTGCTGGAAGGCGAAACCGCGAAGCTGCTGCGGATGGAGGACGAACTCGGCAAGCGCGTGGTGGGTCAGAAGAAGGCCGTGCAGGCGGTCTCGGACGCGGTGCGCCGCACCCGGGCCGGCGTCGCCGACCCCAACCGGCCCACCGGGTCGTTCCTGTTCCTCGGACCCACCGGCGTCGGTAAGACCGAGTTGGCGAAAGCGCTCGCGGACTTCCTGTTCGATGACGAACGGGCGATGGTCCGCATCGATATGAGCGAATACGGCGAAAAGCACTCGGTGGCCCGCCTGGTCGGTGCCCCTCCCGGCTACATCGGCTACGACCAGGGCGGTCAGCTCACCGAGGCGGTGCGCCGGCGGCCCTACACCGTGGTGCTCTTCGACGAGGTCGAGAAGGCCCACCCGGACGTCTTCGACGTGCTGCTGCAGGTGCTCGACGAGGGCCGGCTCACCGACGGCCAGGGCCGCACGGTGGACTTCCGCAACACCATCCTCATCCTGACCTCCAACCTGGGGTCCGGCGGGGACCACGAGCAGGTGATGGCGGCCGTCCGCGCGGCGTTCAAGCCGGAGTTCATCAACCGTCTCGACGATGTCCTGATCTTCGATGCGCTCAACCCCGAGGAACTGGTTCGGATCGTCGATATCCAACTGGCTCAGCTGCAGAAGCGGCTGTCCCAGCGGCGGCTGGAACTGCAGGTGTCGCTGCCGGCCAAGGAATGGCTGGCCGAACGCGGGTTTGACCCGGTCTACGGGGCGCGGCCGCTGCGCCGGCTGGTCCAGCAGGCCATCGGCGACCAACTGGCCAAGCTCCTGCTGGCCGGGGAGATCCACGACGGGGACGTCGTACCGGTCAACGTCGCGCCCGACGGGGACGGTCTGGTCCTGGGCTGAGCGCGGACCGAGCATGCGCGAACAGACACAAACTCGCACCGAAGCACGCCCGTGGATGCGAGTTTGTGTCTGCTCGGCCGGGAAACGGCCCGCGTCGCGAGCGCTGATCTGGCTGTGACCGGATTGGAATCTCGGTAAACGGCGGGGAACGGTTAGGCTACGTCCGATGGTCCCGTTCTGGTTCACGCTGTCCGCACTGTGCTTCGCCGGCGCGGCTGTTCTGCTGTACGTCGACATCGGTCGGCGTCGCGGTCTCGGCCGTCGTCGCAAGTCGTGGGCGCGCTCACATGGTTTCGACTACGAGCAGCAGTCCGGCGAGATCGTCGACCGCTGGAAACGGGGTGTGATGTCGACCGTCGGTGACGTCAATGCCCGCAATGTCGTACTCGGCCAGATCCGCGGCGAGGCGGTCTATGTCTTCGATCTCGAAGATGTCGCCACCGTGATCGCCCTGCACCGCAAGATCGGCACCAATGTCGTGATGGACCTGCGTCTCAAAGGTGTCAAGGAACCGCGCGAGAACGACGTGTGGCTGCTCGGGGCCATCGGCCCGCGAATGGTCTACTCCAACAATCTCGACGCCGCCCGCCGGGCCTGCGACCGCAGGATGGTGACCTTCGCCCACACCGCTCCGGACTGCGCCGAGATCATGTGGAACGAGCAGAACTGGACCCTGGTGGCCATGCCGACCTCGGCGACCCGCGCTCAGTGGGACGAGGGCCTGCGCGCGGTCCGGCAGTTCAACGACCTGTTGCGGGTGCTGCCGCCCATCCCCGCCCAGACCGCCGCCGCCCAGTCGCCGCACCGCAATGCCGAACCGGGCCGCCCGCAGGCGCTGCCCACCGGACGCAGCGAGGCTCCACCGCTGCTGCGGCCGCAACAGCCCCGTACCGGCACGGAGGCGCCGAACTTTCAGACCTGAGCGGCGGTAGGGTGACCGGGTGACTCGTCCGACCGCCCTGATCACCGGCCCCACATCGGGTCTGGGAGCCGGTTACGCCCGCCGCTTCGCCCGGGACGGGTACAACCTGGTGCTGGTGGCCCGCGATATCGGCCGACTCGAGGATTTGGCGGACGAACTGCGCGCCGCCAACGGGGTCGACGTCGAAATCCTGCCCGCCGACCTGTCCGGTGCGGCGGACCGCGACAGGGTGGTCCAGCGGCTGGCCGCCGGGGTTCAGATCCTGGTCAACAACGCCGGTTTCGGCACTTCCGGTGAATTTTGGACGGCCGATCCCGCGGTTCTGCAGCGGCAACTCGACGTCAACGTCACCGCGGTGCTGCACCTGACCCGAGCGGCACTGCCGCCGATGCTGGCGGCGGGGTCCGGATCGGTGATCAACATCGCCAGCGTCGCCGGCCTGCTGTCCGGCCGCGGCTCGACCTACTCGGCGTCCAAGGCCTGGGTGGTCTCGTTCTCCGAGGGGTTGGCCAATGGTCTGGGCGGCACCGGGGTGGGCGTGCACGCGGTCTGCCCGGGATTTGTCCGCACCGAGTTCCACCAGCGGGCCGGGATCGAGATGAGTTCCATACCCGCCCCGTTATGGCTGACCGTTGACGATGTGGTCGCCGAAAGCCTGGCCGATATCGCCAAGGGCAAGGTCATCAGTATTCCGGGCCTGCAGTACAAGGTGCTGACCACTGCCGGGCGGGTGATCCCGCGCAGCCTGGTCCGGGTGTTCACCAAGAGGATGGGACGGGGCCGTGGACGCACCTGAACTCAACGCCACCGCACGCACCGAACTCGCCGGTCTGGTCCGCGAACTCGCGGTGGTGTTCGGTCGGGTCACGCTGTCCTCGGGGAAGCAGGCCGACTACTACGTAGATCTCCGCCGGGCGACGCTGCACCACCGAGCCGCCCCGCTGATCGGTGCTCTGATGCGCGAGTTGACCGCTGACTGGGACTATTGCGCAGCGGGCGGGTTGACCATGGGCGCAGATCCGGTCGCGTGCGCCATCATGCACGCTCCGGGCCGGCCGATTGATGCGTTCGTCGTGCGGAAGGCGACGAAAACCCATGGGCTCCAGCGACTTATCGAGGGTGCCGAGATATCCGGCCGGCGGGTTCTCGTGGTGGAGGACACCAGCACGACGGGTGGATCCGCCCTGACGGCGGTGCGCGCGGTACGCGATGCGGGTGCGACGGTGGTCGGCGTCACAACCGTGGTGGACCGCGCCACCGGTGCCGCCGAGACGATCGAGGCGGAGGGGGTGCCCTACCGCAGCATCCTCGGTCTGGCCGATCTCGGCCTCGCCGATGCCTGAACCGGACGGCACCGACTCGTGCCCGCGCTGGGACGAGGTGGTCGATGTGATCTGCGTCGGTCCCGGTCCGGGGTCCCTGGCCTACGCAATCGGCTGTGCCGCAGCCGATCGCGAGGTTCTGCTGGTGAAAAAGCCCGCGAAACCGGACGCCGTGCTGATCGACCTGCTGGAGGAAATGACCGAGGATCTGGGCGACCCCGAACCAGATTGCGCGTTGGCCGTCGGCACCGCGGTCCCCGAACCGCCGGCGGCCGAATCCGGCTTCCGGGCAACAATGAAATCCCCGCTGGCTGCTCCGCTGGAACCCTTTGTGGGGCAGCAGCTGCGGGGCTGGTCGGCGCAGTGCCTGGCATCGCCGTACGGGGTGATGTTCACCGAGGTGCCCGATGTGCTTGCCCCGATGCGCACGTCCGGGGGGCAGTCCATCACGGCGGCGATCCTCGGTGACTATCGGGACTCTCTGTGTGCGTCGTTGTTGCGGCATGCCGACGGGTATGGCTTGGTGGCGGCGGACCGGCTGGCCGGACTGGTGGTCGCGGACGGCCGGATTGCCGGTGCCGCTCTCGACACCGCTTCCGGGCCGTGGCTGGTGGGCGTAACCGAGGGGATCGCGGTATCGGTCGGACCGATGTGGCCGGAGCCGCCCGAATCGGCCGGCGCCGATCACAGCGCCGATCACGGGGCCGATCTGGAGGTCGCGGTGGTGGGCCGGCGCTTCGGCCGATTCGCCCGCGTCGAGCTGTTCCGGCGATGAACGAGCCGGGTCCGACCGAATGGTCCACCGGTGCCACCCACGGTGTCGGACCGTGGGAGGGGCCGCCGCCTGAGGACCCGCGGTACGACCCGGAACTCTTGGCCCGCGGTGACACCCGCAATGTCGTTGACAAGTACCGGTATTGGAGCCGGGAGGCGATCGTCACCGATATCGACCGCCGCCGGCACCGGCTACATGTGGCGATCGAGAACTTCGGCAACGACGCCAATATCGGCGCGGTGGTCCGTACCGCCAACGCATTCGCCGTGCACACGGTGCATATCGTGGGACGGCGGCGGTGGAATCGGCGAGGCGCGATGGTGACCGACCGCTACCAGCGACTGGTCCACCACGACGACACCGCGGAACTGCTGGTCTTCGCCCGGGCCGCGGGCCTGCGGGTGGTCGCGGTCGACAATGTGCCGGGCGCGGTGCGGCTGGAACAGACCGCGCTGCCGCGGGACTGCCTGCTGCTGTTCGGCCAGGAGGGCCCGGGTATTTCCGAGGCGGCCCGCACCGGAGCGGATCTGACGGTCTCGATCGCCCAGTTCGGCTCCACCCGCAGTATCAACGCCGGGGCGGCCGCCGGTATCGCCATGCACTGCTGGATCCGGCAATGGGCGGACCTGTCCCAGGCCTGGTAGGGCAGGATGACAACCCATGGAGCAGCAGTGGAGCAATCGGGCGGCCAGTGCTGAGGCCGCGATCGGCGCCCGGCACCTGCGGCGGTTGTGGCAGCTTCCCGGCACCCAACTCGGGGTCGTCGGCTGGCCGTCGACCCGCAAGGACCGGCTCTTCGGGACCTGGCACTACTGGTGGCAGGCACATCTGCTGGACACTCTCGTCGACGCCCAGGTGCGCGACCCCCGCCCGGGGCGGATCGAACAGATCCGCCGGCAGATCCGCGGTCAGCACGTCCGCAACCTCGGCAGGTGGACCAACCGGTACTACGACGATATGGCCTGGCTGGCGCTGGCCCTGGAGCGCGCGGGAAGGCTGGTCGGGGCCGGCCGGCCGGCCGCGCTCGCGAAGCTGGCGGACCAACTCGTCGGGGCCTGGATGCCGGAGTCGGGCGGCGGTATCCCGTGGCGCAAACAGGACCGTTTCTTCAACGCCCCGGCCAACGGCCCGGCCGGGATCTTTCTGGCTCGCTATGGAAACCTGACCCGCGCCCAGCAGATGGCGGACTGGGTCGACACCACCCTCATCGACCCGGACACCCACCTGGTGTTCGACGGAATCAAAGCCGGCTCCCTGGTGCGGGCGCAGTACACCTACTGCCAGGGTGTGGTGGTCGGGCTGGAGACCGAGTTGGCGGTCCGGACCGGAGAGGACCGGCATGCCGCCCGGGTGCGCCGACTGGTCACGGCCATCGGTGATCACATGACCACTGACGGGGTGCTGGCGGGGGCCGGGGGCGGGGACGGCGGTCTGTTCGCCGGTATCACCGCCCGCTACCTGGCGCTGGCGGCCAACGCGCTGCCGGGTGACCCCAGTGCCGCCGTGGCTCGCGGGATTGTGTTGTCCTGCGCCCGCGCGGCCTGGGACAACCGGCAGATCGTCGATGGGCTGCCGTTGTTCGGGGCGTTCTGGGACCGGGCCCCGGAGGTTCCGGGCCGCGGCGCGACCGCCGGTAAGCGGGTGGGCGGTGCGGTCACCGAATCGGCGGTACCGGAGCGGGACCTCTCGGTCCAGGTGTCGGGCTGGATGCTGATGGAGGCCGCCAACGCGGTCTCCCGGGCACCGTTAGCGTGATCGCGTGATCGCAACTGTCACGAATGTCGTCCGCGGTGCGCTGATGGGTATCGCCGAAGCGATTCCCGGTGTCAGTGGCGGGACGGTCGCACTGATCGTCGGCATCTACCAGACGCTGATCAACGCGATCGCCGATGCCGTACTCGCCGCGCGCCAGCTCGTAGGGCTCGGTACGGGGAGACCCTCCGTGCGGGCCGCCGCCGCCACGTTCCGCGGTCTGCCCTGGCCAGTCCTGGTCCCGGTGGCGCTGGGCATGGGTATTGCGCTCGTTCTGGGGGCCCGGTTCATCGAGCCCCTGCTCGAGGAGTATCCGGTTCAGACGCGCGCGCTGTTCTTCGGGCTTGTTCTCGCGGGCGTGTACGTTCCGGCGCATATGGTGATCCGCACCTCGCCCGGTGCGTGGCGCGGGAGAGATCTCGCGGTCGGGGGCATGGCCGCGATCTTGCTGTTCGGGCTCACCGGCGTGCCCCCGGCCAACGTCACCGATCCGGGTCCGATCGTGATCGTGCTGGCCGCGGCCGTGGCCATCTGTGCCCTGGTGCTGCCCGGCGTCTCCGGGTCGTTCCTGCTGCTTTCCATCGGCATGTACGAGACCACCATCAGGGCGGTGAATGACCGAAACCTCGGCTATATCGCCCTGTTCGGGCTCGGAGCGGTGATCGGGCTCGGATCCTTCGTCACCCTGTTGAAGTGGCTGCTGGCCAACCGCGCCCGGATCACCCTCGTCATCATCACCGGGCTGATGGTGGGGTCCCTGCGGGCGCTGTGGCCGTGGCAGTCGGCGGACCGCGATCTACGTGCGCCCTCCACCGACATCGGGATGGTGCTGCTGTTGTTCGCCGCCGGGATACTGGTCGTCGTGGGGCTGATCATGGCTGAACGCCGACTCGGTATCTCCGAGGAGCAAACCGATCTCGGCTGATCCTGATTGCCCGGCCGGCGCAGTCACCCTGGAGCCCGCGGAACCCCGTTATGCTCGGCGCCAGCACGCGAGCCGAAGGAGAACGTGACCCGATGAACAAGATCACAACGGCGGGGCTGACCGTGGCTGCGGTGAGCGTCGTCCTCGCCGGCTGCACCCCCACCACCGAGCAGTCCGCCCCGGTCACATCGGAAACCACGTCCACTGTGTCGTCGTCCGGGACCGGGGAGACGGACAACACCACCCTGAACGCCTACATCACCGAGAACGAGATCGCCGAGACGCCGTTTTCCGATGGCGACCCGGGGACACCGGATATCGAGTTCCCGATACCCGATGGCTGGAGCACCGCCGGTGACGACACTCCGGACTGGGCTTTCGGTGCCATCAAGTACGACAACCCGGCCGACCCCGAAGAACCGCCGACGATGATCGCCATCGCCTCGAAACTCACCGGCGATGTCGATCCGGAGAAAATCCTGCAGTACGCGCCCGGGCAGCTGAACGATCTGCCGGAGTTCGAGCCGATCGGCGAACCGGAAAAGGACTCGCTCGGAGGTTTCGACGCCATCGATTACGCCGGAACCTACATGTGGGAGGGCAAGAAGCGGATCGTCGGTCAGCAGACGATCGTCATCCCCGGAAAGGACGCGCTGTTCGTGCTGCAACTGAACGGCGACGCGCTCGACGGTCAACAGGATGTCGTGATCGACGCAGCCAACGTCATCGCCGAGCAGACCACGATCACCCTTCCGTCCTGACCGGACCACCGCCAGACGCATCGGAGAACCAGATGACATCACGTATCACGGCTTCGCGCCTCCTGATGACGGCGGCCGTCGCAGTGGCGCTGCTCGCGGCCCCGGTGGTCACCGCGCCACCGGCCGCGGCCGCCTGTCCGGCCAACACGGTTGCCGATCCCCGCACCGGGGTGTGCTGGCCGCAATCCCAGACCACCCTCGGCATTTCCGGTACCGGCGGGATCTGCCTGCCGGGCCGGCTCGGACTGTGCCTCGGTGCCCTGCAGAATTCGGCCGCCCCGGGTGCGGCGATACGTCCGCCGACTCCGGCCGGGGCCAACCGGGTCTGGCCGTGACGCCTTAGTTTCCCCCGGGGGTCTCTTCGGGCAGGACTCCGCGCCGGCGCAGCACATTGCGGCCCACCGCGGTCAACCCCGGCAGGATCGACAGGAATACGATGAGCAGGATCACCAACTGCAGGTTGTCCCGGATCTGCTGCACGTTTCCCAGGTAGTAGCCGAGCACCGTTATCCCGGCACCCCAGACGATGCCGCCGACGATGTTGTACGTCAGAAACACCCGGTAGCGCATGGCGGACACCCCGGCCAGCACCGGCGCGTAGGTGCGCACGATGGGAACGAACCGGGCCAGGATGATGGTCTTGGGCCCATGTTTTTCGAAGAATGCGTGCGACTCGTCGACGTAGCGCTTTTTGAAGAAGCGGGAATCCTCCTTCTGGAACAGGGCCGGACCGATCCGGCGGCCGATGAAATACGCGCACTGGTCACCGAGGACGGCCGCGATCGGCACGCCGATCACCAACGCCCAGATGTGCACCGGCGGATTCGGCGATGCCGCCAGCAACCCCCCGGTGAAGAGCAGCGAATCCCCCGGGAGCAACGGAAACAGCAGACCGGTCTCGATGAAGACGATGACCAGAATGCCCGGCAACACCGCCGAGGCGAATAAACCACCGTCGCCCAGCCAGTACATCGGGTCCAGGAGGCTCGGCATGGCGAGTGCGGTGGTGGTCATGGGCCCCCAAGATACGGGTGTGGTTTGACATACTGCCTGTCAGACGAACCCGATCAGCCGAGAGGACCCGCCATGCCCATCGCCACCCCCGAGGTCTACGCGGAGATGCTGGATCGTGCCAAAGAGCACGGGTTCGCCTTCCCGGCGATCAACTGCACCTCTTCGGAGACCATCAACGCCGCCATCAAGGGTTTCGCCGACGCCGGCAGTGACGGGATCATCCAGTTCTCCACCGGCGGCGCCGAGTTCGGCTCGGGACTGGGGGTAAAGGATATGGTTGTCGGCGCGGTGGCGCTGGCCGAGTTCGCCCATGTCATCGCCGAGCGGTACCCGATCACGGTGGCGCTGCACACCGACCACTGTCCCAAGGACAAGCTCGACACCTACGTACGGCCGCTGCTGGCCATCTCATCAGACCGGGTGCAGGCGGGCCGGCCTCCGCTGTTCCAGTCCCATATGTGGGACGGATCGGCGGTGCCGATCGGCGAAAACCTCTCGATCGCCCAGGAACTGCTGGCCCGCGCGGCCGCCGCCAAGATCGTCCTCGAGGTGGAGATCGGGGTGGTGGGCGGCGAGGAGGATGGTGTCGAAGCCGAGATCAACGAGAAGCTGTACACCAGTTCCGAGGACTTCGAGAAAACGGTCGCGGCGCTGGGATCGGGGGAGAACGGCCGGTATCTACTGGCCGCAACCTTCGGTAACGTGCACGGCGTCTACAAGCCCGGCAATGTGGTGCTCAAGCCGGAGGTGCTCGCCGAGGGGCAGCGGGTCGCGGCCGCCGCCCTGGGTCTCCCCGAGGGCGCCAAGCCGTTCGACTTCGTCTTCCACGGCGGTTCCGGATCGCTGAAGTCCGAGATCGAGGACTCGCTGCGCTACGGCGTGGTGAAGATGAACGTCGACACCGACACCCAGTACGCGTTCACCCGGCCGCTGGCCGGCCACATGTTCACCAACTACGACGGTGTACTGAAGATTGACGGGGAGGTGGGCAACAAGAAGGTGTACGACCCGCGCAGCTATCTCAAGAAGGCCGAGGCCGGGATGAGCGCCCGGGTCGTCGAGGCCTGCACCGACCTGTGCAGCGCCGGCCGGAGCGTGTCGGGGTCCTAGGCGTGTCGGGTTGCTAGGCGTGTCGGGGTCGTAGCCGAACACCGGGAATCGCCGGACCCGGTTCGCGCCCGGGCCGGCGGGCGTTGTGGATCAGTCGTCCTGGCATATTTTCCACTGGTCATCGCGGAACTGCAGATCGAAGCTGCGAGTCGAGACGGTGGCGGGGTCGAACGCCATATACGAGGTGACGTTGGCTTCAGCGCGGTCACCGTTGACCACGACCTCATCGATACTGGAGATCACCGGATACTGCTTGGCCGCCAAAATCCGGGTGGATGCCTCGGCCCACGAGGCGTCGTCGAACACTGCGTAGTCGGCCCGGGTCTGCCCACAGGTGATGTCGCGCAGGGTGGCCAGGTCGCCGTTGCGCACCGCGGTGTCGAAGGTCTCTATGGTCGACCGCACCATATTCTCCTGAGCTTCCCGGGCGGCGTTGGCCCGCAGAAACAGCGCCAGGCCGATGATCGCGGTACCCAGTAACGCGGCCAGAACCAGCAGGCCCGGGATCAGCCAGGCCGGCCGTCGCGGCGCGCGCGGTGGGATGGCCTGTGGTGCGGCGGTGCGGGGACCCGGGGCGCCTGCCGGGGTGGTTGCCGAGGTGTCCTCAGCGGCTGTGGCGATCAGCTCGGTCTCGTCGTCGGGAACCCGATCGATGATTTGCGTCGAGCCCGCGTCGAAACCCGGCGCGGTGTAGCGGCGTTCTCCGGTGGCGGGCGCCGGGTCGCCGGCTTCCGCTCCCGTCCCAGCCGCCTCAACTCCCTCGGTTGGTTTCGCCGCCTCGGTCGCGGCGGCTACCCCGGTCATCTCGATCACCTCGGTCACCGGGTCGTTCTCCGCCAACGACTGGTCGGCGGCCGTCTCGACGCGGTCGCCGGGCTCAGTCCCGGATGGGTTCGACATGGTGTATTCGGTGTCCCTCCTGATGCTTTCGTCTCGGCAACGACCCTAGCCGGTGGCGGGGACAATCAGCCGGTTATGTCCCCGGGGCACAGCCGCCCGCCCCACACCGGCACAATGGTCCTCATGACGTCATTCGGTGATCTGCTGGGGCCCCCGCCGGTGTTGCTGCCCGGTGATATCGAGGCCGAGGCGGCCCTTCAGGCGGGGGACACCCCGGCCGAGGTGGCCGCCGCGCATCCGGCGGCCTCGGTGGCCTGGGCCGGGCTGGCCGAGGAGGCCCTCGACGATGACAGGGCGATCACCGCCTACGCCTATGCGCGCACCGGTTACCACCGCGGTCTTGATCAGTTGCGCCGCAACGGCTGGAAGGGATTCGGGCCGGTACCGTTCAGCCACCAGCCCAATCGAGGGTTCCTGCGCTGCGTGGCGGCACTGGCCCGCGCCGCCGACACCATCGGGGAGACGGCCGAGTTCGAACGTTGCCGGGACCTGCTCGACGACTGCGATCCGAATGCGCGCACCGAGCTCGGCCTGAACTGAGCCCGGCCCGAAGTCGGGCGGCGCTCCGATCAGATATCGCTGTTCACCGCGCACTGCGCGGATGTTCCCGGCGATTCGATCTGCACGGTGGAATGATCCAGCCCGCGACCGGCCAGCAGTGTCCGCGCGTCATCGAGCACGCGGTCGGAGCTCCCGTCGCTGCCGAGATGCACGGTCACCATGTCCTTACCCGGTGCGAGGGTCCACACGTGCAGATCATGGACTCCGGTGACACCGTCGAGTGCGGCCAGCGCCGAGTGCAGTTCGGCGACGTCGATATGGGCCGGGGATGACTCCGACAGGATGCGTAGTGCGGCGCGCGCCAGGGCGATTGCCCGCGGTAGCACCCACAGGGCCACCAGGACGGCCACCAGGGCGTCGGCATACGGCCATCGCGTCGTCACGGTGACGATACCGGCGATCAGTACCCCCACGCTGCTGACGGCGTCGGCCATCACCTCCATATAGGCGCCTTTGACCGCCAGGCTGCCCTGGGCCTGTGACCGCAGCAGCAGCACGACGGTGACGTTGGCGGTCAGCGCGGCGAGCGCCACCAGGATCATCGGCCAGCCGGGGACGTCCGGGGTTTCGCCGAGACGGTCGATGGCCTCGTAGACGATGAAGCCGGCCACACCCAGCAGCAGCACCGCGTTGGCCACCGCAGTGAACACCTCGGCCCGATGCCAGCCGTAGGTGCGTGCCGCCGACTTCGATCCCCGCCTGGCCAACAGCAACGCGGTCAGGCCCATGAAGATCGCGACCAGGTCGGTGAGCATATGGCTGGCATCGGCCAGCAAGGCCAGCGAGCCGATGACCAGTGCGGTGGTGATTTCGATGACGAAGAAGACGCTGAGGATCGCCGCCGCGATGGTCATTCGACTCACCCGCGTGTCGGCCGTCCCGTGGCTGTGACCGGCGCCCATCCGGCGGATTATTCCAGCTTTCACCAGGCCCGGTCCATCGGGTCGCAGAGGTGCGAGAGGCCTGTCCGGGCCCGTGGCGGTGTGAAGACTGCGACGCAGGTCCGGCAGCGGCGGTCGGCGCTACCGGACCGGGTTCTGCGGTGTGCTTCAGTTCCAGGCCGACCAGAACCGGGTCAGGTCCATCCCGGCGAATGCCAGGCCGCGGGATACTCCGAACAGGTCGAACAACCAGAACACCGAGGCGAAGAACAGCCGATTGGGCCCCGGGGCGAGCAGCACCACCAGCAGGATCAGGAATCCGAACTGCTTGGCCGGTTCCAGGGCCCGCTGGGTGGCGGGGCTCAGATGCGGTTCGAGGGCGGCGAAGCCGTCCAGCCCGGGAATCGGCAGCAGGTTCAGCGCCAGCGCCGTCACCTGCAGGAAACCCAGGAACGCCACACCCGCCCAGAACACCGCGTGCGAGGGCCCGGCGAACAACCGCGTCGCCGTCAGCAACCCCACCGCCAGCACCAGGTTGGCCAACGGTCCGGCCAGGTTGACGAGGGTGCGCTGATGCGGGGTCATCGCCGCGGTGCGCAGGTACACCGCCCCGCCGGGCAGGCCGATGCCGCCGAGGGCGATGAACAGCAGGGGAAGCCCGATCGACAGCAGCGGGTGGGAGTATTTCAGCGGGTTCAGCGTCAGATACCCGCGGGCCTCCACATCGTGGTCGCCGAAACGCCAGGCGGTGTAGGCGTGTCCGAACTCGTGCAGGCACAGCGATACCAGCCAGCCGCCGATGACGAATACGAACACCCCGATATAGGCCAGCGGTCCCGTGGTCCGGGCGGCGGTCCAGGCCAGCACGCCACCCGCCCCGGTGATCATGAGCAGGACCAGGAACACCGGGCTGGGGCGGACCGACTGGTGCAGCGGACGGACGCTCATCACCGTGACGCTACCGACATCCACCCTCGGGCGGCCGGTGGAGCGGGTGGGTCACCGGCCTCAGCCCACGTGCAGCCAGCCGGTGGTGTGCCGGTAGAACGTCGACCGCTTCACCTCGCGCCGGCCCGCGACGCCATCGCGGAGCACCCGTGCGCCGATGGTGCCCAACTGAGCCGCCCGCCCGCTCACCCACCGCCGGGGCGGTCCTCCCAGAACGGCGGCGCGCAACCCCGGCAGCGCCGCCGTGGGCTCGACCCGCACCCCGGCGACCGTACCGTCGAACAGCACGGTGTCATCGACCACGGCCTCACCACGCAGCTGATCGGCACCGGCCGGCGGCAGCCAGACCGCCGCTCCGACCAGCGCTGTGCCGGTGTCGTCGCGGATCAGCGGAACCCGCCGGGCCGCTCCGGTCAACGCCCGCCGGGCCTCGAACCGGCTCCAGGGCCCGCACCGCACGTGGGCCACCTCCACATCGAGCAGATCGCCCCGCATCAGGCGGGTCAAGACCGTGGCCAGGTCCGCGTCGGCGCCGGCCACCACCACTCGCCGCGCCACCCCGGCGGCCTCGTCGACGGCGGTCCCGTCGCTGCCGTCACAGCAGGGCAGCGCCGTCAGCGTCCGGGGCAGCCGGCGTTCCCCGAAACGCAGCACGACGATGCCGGTCGGCGTCACAGTTACTCCCTCCGTCGCCGGTTATTCGCACCGCCCGGCGGTGCTCCGATAGGGTGTCTCTCCGGCTGGACACAGTAGGCCAGGAGTGGAACGGGGTCAGGCCATGCCGGCAATCGTCCTCATCGGCGCCCAGTGGGGTGACGAGGGCAAGGGAAAAGCCACCGATCTGCTCGGTGGGCGGGTGCAGTGGGTGGTGCGCTACCAGGGGGGCAACAACGCCGGTCACACCGTGGTCCTGCCGTCCGGGGAGAACTTCGCGCTGCACCTCATTCCCTCGGGCATCCTGACACCCGGGGTCACCAATGTGATCGGCAATGGTGTCGTCGTCGACCCCGGCGTGCTGCTGACCGAACTGCACGGCCTGGAGGAACGCGGTGTCGACACCTCCGGGTTGATGATCTCCGCCGACGCGCACCTGCTGATGCCCTATCACGTCGCCATCGACAAGGTCACCGAGCGGTATCTGGGCAATAAGAGGATCGGCACCACCGGTCGCGGTATCGGCCCGTGCTACCAGGACAAGATCGCCCGGATCGGCATCCGGGTGGCCGATGTGCTCGATCCCGATCTGCTGGCCGCCAAGATCGGTGCGTCATTGGAGTTCAAGAACCAGGTGCTGGTCAAGATCTACAACCGCAGGGCACTGAACCCCGACGAGGTCACCGACGCGCTGTTGGCCCAGGCGGCCGGTTTCGCCCACCGTATCGCCGACACCCGGCTGCTGCTGGGCAGTGCGCTGGAGTCCGGTGAGACGGTCCTGCTGGAGGGCTCCCAGGGCACCCTGCTCGATGTCGATCACGGCACCTACCCGTACGTCACCTCGTCGAACCCGACCGCGGGCGGGGCGGCGGTGGGTTCGGGTATCGGACCGACCCGCATCAGCACGGTGCTGGGAATCCTCAAGGCCTACACCACCCGGGTGGGTTCGGGGCCGTTCCCCACCGAGTTATTCGATGAGCACGGCGAATACCTGGCCAAGACCGGCGGGGAGGTCGGTGTGACCACCGGCCGGGGGCGTCGCTGCGGCTGGTTCGACGCCGTCATCGCCCGCTACGCCACCCGGGTCAACGGCATCACCGATTACTTCCTGACCAAACTCGACGTGCTCTCCAGCCTGCAGACCGTTCCGGTATGCGTCGGGTACACCGTGGACGGGAAGCGCACCGACGATATGCCGATGACGCAGAGCGATATCGCCCGCGCCGAGCCGGTCTACGAGGAACTGCCCGGCTGGTGGGAGGATATTTCCGCGGCGCGGGAGTTCGGTGATCTGCCGGCCAACGCCCGTGATTATGTGTTGAGGCTGGAAGAGCTTGCCGGAGCGCCGGTTTCGTGTATCGGAGTGGGGCCGGGCCGCGATCAGACCATCGTGCGCCGGGATGTGCTGGCGCCCCGGTGACCGACGGCCGCGACCCACACGAAATCGACCCGGACTATGACCGCAAGGGCGGTTTTCCGCGGCGGAGCCCGATCAGCGAACCGCCCGGTTTCGGACGATTCGTGGCGGCCATGCGTCGGGCACAGGACCTGGCCGTGTCCGCGCAGTTGGCGGACTGGAACGCCGCCGCCGACCGGGTCGAGGAACTGGTGGGATTCCTCGAGCCGCACCGGGTAGCCGGCGGGGTCGGACCGGCCGGGCGGGTTGCGACGCTGCCCGGCGCGGGCAGCCTCCTGATGCCGCCCTGGGAGATTCGTCGATTCGACACCGAGGTGGTCGAGGTCGACGTCCGGTTCGGCCGCTATCACGTCGGCGGTAACGACGCCGTTCACGGCGGTGTGATCGCGATGATGTTCGACGTGATGTGCGGGATGGTCATCCACGCCGTCGACCGGCCGATCAGCCGCACCGCATTCCTGCACGTCGACTACCGCAACGTCACCCCCATTGACCTGACGCTGACCCTCCGCGGCTGGGTATCCGGAGTCGAGGGTCGCAAGACGTTCGTCAGCTCCGAACTCCGTGACCCCGACGGCGGGCTGCTCGCCGAGGCCAACGGGTTGATGGTGCGCCTGTTACCCGGGCAGCCCTGAGGTCTGCCACCATGGCGGGGTGGCCGATCACCAACCGACGACCCTGCACCGACTCACCACCCCCCGCGCCGCCGCCCTGGCGGGCGTGTTGTTCGCGGTCCTGTTCGGCGTGGCCATCACGCTGATCCACTCCTCGTTGCCGGAAGGGGCCCAGCCCGGCTCGCAGTGGCTCGATGCCGGCAATGACAAGATCCGGCTGTCCGCCGAGTTGATGCCGTTCGCCGGTATCAGCTTCCTGTGGTTCATCGGGGTGGTGCGCGCCAACCTCGGGCGCTACGAGGACAGGTTCTTCGCCACCGTGACCTTCGGCAGCGGCCTGCTGTTCCTGGCCATGATGTTCGTCGTCTCCGGCGTCGGTGCCGCGCTGGTGACCAGCAGCCACTACCTCGGTCCCTCGGTGGCCGATTCCGGGGTCGGGTTGTTCGGCCAGGTGCTGCTGCTGAAACTGTCGAAGACCTACGCCCTGCGGATGGCTGCGGTCTTCATGATGTCGCTGGCGGCGATCTGGCTGCGCACCGGGCTGATGCCGCGCTGGCTGGTGGTCGCCACCTATGTGCTGGCCATACTGTTGATCATCGGAGCCGATACCACCATGTGGTTGACGCTGGCGTTCCCGCTGTGGGTGCTGATCGTCAGCCTGATGTTCCTGGCCCGGGCCGGGGTGCTCGAGCGGCATCGGCACGGCTGAGGGCTGCGAAACTGTCGGTGTTCTCGATCTCCTCGGCTCGGAAGGCCGGCCACCAGATCGGCGGGCCGATCAGGGTGAACAGTGCCGGGATCACCACGGTGCGGACCACGAAGGTGTCCAGCAGGATGCCGAGACCGACGATGATGCCGAGTTGGGTCAGCGCGATCAGCGGCAGCACCCCCAGGACGGTGAACACCGCGGCCAGGACGATACCGGCGCTGGTGATCACCGCACCCGTCGCCGATACCGCCCGCACGATTCCGCCCCGGGTTCCGTACAACGGGGTTTCCTCGCGGGCCCTGGTCACCAGGAAGATGGTGTAGTCGACACCCAGGGCCACCAGGAACAGGAACGCGAACAGCGGGGTGGTGTTGTCCAGTGCCGGGAATCCGAGTAGGTGAATGCTGATCCAGCCACCCAGTCCCAGGGCGGCCAGGGTGGACAGCGCGGTGGCGGCCACCAGGACCAGCGGCGCCAGCACCGCGCGCAGCAGCACAAAGAGCACGGCCAGCACGATCACCAGAATCGCCGGGATCACCATCCACTGATCCCGGACGGCGGTCGCACGGGCGTCCAGGGCCTGGGCGTCGGTACCGCCCACCAGTGCCGCGGAATCCACCTGGCGAACTGAATTCCGCAGGGCTGCAACGGTATCGGCGGCCGCAGCGGAAGCGGGTGCCGCGTCGATGACTACCTGCCACTGGGTCAGCCCGGTATCGGAGACACCGGCCGGGGTGACCGAGTCCACCCCGGGAGTCCGCTGGATCGCGGCGCTGACCGCCGCGGCGGACCCGGTCGGGGCGATCACCCGGGTCGGGTCGGTCACTCCGCTCGGGTAGTGCTCGGCGAGGGTCGTGAACCCGTCGACGGAGTCCGCACTCACCCGGAACTGATCGATGAGCGACAACCCGACCGGAGTGCCGATCAGTCCGGTCGCCAGCACGCTGAGAGTCAGGATCGAGGCCACCGCGACCCGCCCGGCGTGGCCGGCGACCCAGTCCGCTATGCGATGCCAGACGCCGGTGGTGGTGATCTGTTGCCCGCCCGGGGTGGGCACGAAGGGCCAGAACAGTTTTCGTCCGAACAGTGCCAGCAGTGGGGGCAGCACACACAATACGAACACCGCGGCGATCACCAGGCCGGAGGCCGCCTGGACCCCGAGGCTGCGGGTCGTCGGCGACTCGGCGAGCAGTAGCGCCAGCAGTGCCAGCACCACGGTCGCATTGCTCGCCGCCACCGCCGGCCCGGCGAATCGCACGGCGGTGCGCAGGGCCTCGCGGTGGTCCGGGGTCTGACGAAGCTCCTCGCGGTAGCGGGAGATCAGCAGCAGCGCGTAATTGGTGCCGGCGCCGAACACCAGCACGCTGGTGATACCCGAGGTGGACCCGTCGCCGTCGAAGCCGGTCAGCTGGGCCACCGCGGTTCCGGTCACCGAGGCCACCCGGTCGGCGAAGGCGATCACCAGCAGTGGCACC
This sequence comes from uncultured Mycobacterium sp., assembly GCA_964555915.1. Lineage (GTDB taxonomy): Bacteria > Actinomycetota > Actinomycetes > Mycobacteriales > Mycobacteriaceae > Mycobacterium. The sequence continues at coordinate 53,136 of CAZKUK010000006.1, read as the reverse complement.
AGCCAGAGCACCGGTGAGCGGTAGGTGATGATGAGCAGCACGGCCACCACGCCGACGGTGACCGCCAGCAGCGTGACATTGGCCCCGGAGAATGAACTCGCGATATCGGCGCCGAAGGCCGGTCCGCCGGTCACGTTGACCACCAGATCATCGGGCAGGCCGGCCCGGGCCGCCTCCCGTAGGTCCTTCACCTTGTCGGTCAGTGCGAAGCCGTTCAGTTCGCCCGGTAACGGCACCGGGGACAGCACGGCCTTGCCGTCGGCGGATGGCACCGGCGGGATGGGCGGTCCGCTCTGATCCCCGGCGGCGGCCCCGGTGCGGGCGCGGGCCTGATCGGCGGCGATGAGATCGGCCGGCGATAGCGGCTCGCCGTCGGCGCGCGTGACCAGCAGGATGACGGGGGCTTGATCGCCGCCGGGGAACTCCTTCAGTAGCTCGGTCACCCTCGACGATTCCGCGGTCGCGGGCAGCACCACCGGAGCCCGCTCGGCGGATCCGCTGGCCGGCACCAGCCCTAGTAGGGCACCGCCGGCCGCCGCCACGGCGAGTGCGAGCACCCAGGACAGCCGGGATGAAACCAACTCGCCGAAGCGGTCCCACAGCGGACGGCGGATTGCGGGGACGCGATGCATTGGCTCATCTTCCAATACGGCGAGCCCGGATAGGGTTCCCGGTGTGCTCGACACCTTCGCCGTGGCGAACTACCGGTCGTTGCGCGGGCTGGTGGTGCCGTTGCGGGGGTGCACCGTGGTGACCGGAGCCAACGGCAGCGGCAAGTCCAGCCTGTACCGGGCGTTGCGGCTGCTGGCCGAGATGGCGCGCAACGGCGCGGTTAGCGCGCTGGCCCGGGAGGGCGGCCTGGGGTCGACGGTGTGGGCCGGCCCCGGCCGCACCGGCCCGGTCAGCCTCAAACTGGGTTTTTCCGGCGATGACGTCGGTTACGCGGTCGATCTCGGCCTGCCGCAGGAGGGCGGGACGGCATTCGGGCTCGACCCGGAGATCAAATCCGAGACGGTGTGGGCCGGCCCGGTGCTGCGGCCCGCGGCACTGATGGCGCAACGGTCCGGTCCGCTGGTGCGAATACGCGATGACGGTGGGGACTGGCTCACCGCCGCCAGCGCACTCCGACCCTACGACAGCATGGTCAGCGAACTGGCCGACCCGCGCGGGGCCCCTGAACTCCTGGCACTCCGGGACCGGCTGCGCGGCTGGCGTTTTTATGACCACATCCGCACCGACGGCGCCGCGCCCGCCCGCCAGCCGCGAATCGGCACCCGCACCATGGTGTTGAACCACGACGGTTCGGACCTGGCGGCGGCCTGGCAGACGATAGCCGAGATCGGCGATGCCGCCGCCCTGAGTGAGTCGGTGGACTCGGCATTCCCCGGCAGCCGGGTGCAGGTGTCTGCCGACGGCGGACGTTTCGAGCTGAGCCTGCAGCAGCCCGGGATGCTGCGACCGCTCAGCGCCGCCGAACTGTCCGACGGAACACTGCGTTTCCTGCTGTGGGTAGCGGCGCTGCTATCACCCCGGCCCGCCGAGCTGATGGTGCTCAACGAACCGGAGGCCAGCCTGCACCCGGAGTTGCTGCCCGCCCTGGCCGAATTGATCACCCGGGCATCGGCCCGTTCCCAGATTGTCGTCGTCACCCACTCCGCGGCCTTGGCGGCAGCGTTGCAGCGGAGCGGTTCCGGCGCACCCCGTCCCGGGGAACCGGGTCTCCTGGAGCTCGAGAAGCGGGACGGCCAGACGGCGGTGGCCGGCCGGCGGATGCTCGACGAACCGGCCTGGCACTGGCCCGACAGGCGCTGAGGCCCGCCTATCCTGATCAGCTATGACCGAACCCGCCGAGAACCGGTCCACTGTGATGCCGATCCTGACCGCACTGGCAATCGTCGGGGTCGCGGTGATCGCCGTCTTCGCCCTGCGGCTGGTCGGTGGTGACGTCGCCCCCGAGGAGGCCCAGATCGGCCGCGCCATCGTCGGGCAGAACGACGCGCTGCAACGCGAGGACTACACCGACTTCCGTGAGTTCACCTGTCTGGCTCAGCAGGGCACCGAGGCCCAGGTGCTGGCCGACCAGCGCCGGTCCGCGGCCGATAAGGGCGCGCGGGTGGTCGAGGATGTGACCGACCTGACCGTCACCGGTGACCGTGCCACCGCCACCGTCGTCTACTCCTTCGAAAGGTCTTCGGAGTCCGCCGGCGATACGGAGTCTGCCGGCGATACGGAGTCCGCCGGCGAAACGGACAAGAAGGTGTCGGCCCCGATGGTTTTCGTCCGGGAGAACGGCCGGTGGACGGTGTGTTCCCCCGGGCCGCGGTAGGCCGGCAGGCACCGCTCAGAGATTGGCCATTTCGATTCCGACGCCCACGCTGAGCACCGCGACGATGAGCACCATGAACAGCGCGGTCGCCGGGACCAGATAGCGCGACAGCGGCGTTTCGCCGGCCCGCACGGTTGTCATGATCCGCAGATAGCGCTGCCGGCCCAGCAGAAGGCCGACGACTCCGCCGAAGGTCGCCAGCACGATGCCCGGCCACACCGGGTATCCCTCGTTCAGGCACCACCGCACCGCCAGTGCGCCCACGACGACCACACCCAGGGCAGTCCGCTGCCACGCCAACGCCGTGCGCTCGGCGGGACCGCCGGCGTCGATCAGCACATGGGCATCCGGCTCCGTCATACGCCGGTTTCGGCCAGATAGATCAGCACCGCCGCCGCGACGGTGATCACCGCCAGGCCGATCACCATCAGCCGGGGCAGCGGATCGATGGGCAGGGGCCGGTTCTCGCGCAGCGCCCGCTCGGCGCGATCCCACCGCACGTAGGCGCCGATGGTGACCGTCAGCGACAGTCCGAGCAGCAGCACGGTGATCCCGATCCGGACCGGTTTGGGACCGAAGTGATGAACCAGGCTGGCCAGGGCGACAGCGCCGGCCAGCAGCGCGAGTCCGGTTCGCAGCCACGCCAGGAAGGTCCGCTCATTGGCCAACGTGAACCGGTAGTCGGGATCGCTGCCGACGCTCCGAATGGGCGGCTTGCGCTGGATCATCCCGCCCGACCGGTCATCGCAGTGATCCTCCTCGAGTCGTGAGCGCGCGGTTCGTTGCGCCGGACGCCCAGCCTGCCATGATCCGCGGTAGATATGCCAGACTCACGGGGGTGAGCTACGCCGGAGACATCACCCCGCAGGAAAGCTGGAAGCTGCTCGAGGAGAACCCCGACGCGGTGCTCGTCGACGTCCGCACCGACGGTGAGTGGAAGTCGGTGGGCGTGCCGGATCTGTCGGAGCTGGGCCGGCGAGTGGTGTTCGTCGACTGGAACTCCTTCGGCGGTCGTGGTGAGAGCTTCGTCGCCGAACTCATGGCGGCCGGCGTCACCCCGGAACACAGCCCGGTGATCTTCCTGTGTCGGGCGGGGAACCGCTCGATTCCCGCTGCCGAGGCCGCCACCGTCGCCGGTATCGCGCCCTCGTACAACATGTTGGAGGGTTTTGAGGGCCGGCCGGATCCGGCGGGCCGCCGCGGTGTCACCGGATGGCGCGCGGAGGGCCTGCCCTGGAAGCGGTCATGACCGGCGACGGTATTCCCTCGGTGCGGATTCCGGCTCCGCTCCCGGATGGGGTCAGCCAATCCACGATCGGGGTTCGCGGCGGGCTGCTGCGGTCCGGTTTCGAGGAGACCTCCGAGGCGCTGTACCTGAACTCGGGGTACGTCTACTCCTCCGCCGCCGAGGCCGAGAAGGCGTTCACCGGCGAGATCGACCGGTATGTCTACTCCCGGTACGGCAACCCGACCATCTCGATGTTCGAGGAACGTCTGCGGCTGATCGAAGGTGCGCCGGCGGCCTTCGCCACCGCCTCCGGGATGGCCGCGGTGTTCACCTCATTGGGCGCGCTGCTCAAGGCGGGGGACCGCTTGGTCGCCGGCCGCAGCCTGTTCGGGTCGTGTTTCGTGGTGTGCAATGAGATTCTGCCGCGGTGGGGGGTGGAGACGGTATTCGTCGACGGCACCGACCTCGCCCAGTGGGAGCAGGCGCTCAGCGAGCCCACCACGGCGGTGTTCTTCGAGACCCCGTCCAATCCCATGCAGACCCTCGTCGACATTGCGGCGGTCTCCGAGATGGCCCATGCCGCCGGCGCGAAGGTGGTGCTGGACAACATCTTTGCCACGCCCCTGCTGCAGCAGGGATTACCGCTGGGCGTCGACGTCGTCATCTACTCCGGGACCAAACATATCGATGGCCAGGGCCGCGTGCTGGGCGGCGCGATCCTCGGCGGTCAGGAGTACATCGACGGTCCGGTGCAGACCCTGATGCGCCACACCGGTCCCGCGCTGAGCCCGTTCAACGCCTGGGTGTTGCTGAAAGGCCTTGAGACGCTGTCGGTTCGGGTCAACTACAGCACCGCCTCGGCGCTGCGGGTCGCGGAGTTCCTGGAGTCCCATCCCGCTGTGCGCTGGGTGCGGTACCCGTTTCTGCCGTCGCACCCGCAGTACGATCTCGCCAAGCGGCAGATGACCGGCGGTGGCACCGTCGTCACCTTCGAACTCGACGCTCCCGACGGCCGCGGCAAGCAGCGGGCTTTCGAGGTGCTGGATAAGCTGGCCCTCATCGACATCTCCAACAACCTTGGTGACTCCAAGACACTGATCACCCACCCGGCAACCACCACCCATCGCGCCATGGGGCCGGAGGGCCGGGCCGCCATCGGTCTGGGCGACGGTGTGGTGCGCATCTCGGTCGGACTGGAGGGCACCGAGGACCTGATCGCGGACTTGGACCGCGCGTTGAGCTAGCTTTTTCCGCGAGCGTGCGTGTCGGTACGCCGACACGCCGTGCGGGCGGGCACGTTGCGCACGCTCATGCGACCGAGGCGCGGTCGAGGTGGGCGAAAATCCGGTCCACCAGTTCGTGTTTACGGTGGCGCACGTCCTCGCGCACGATCGGCACGACGATCCAGCCGAGATCCTGCATTGCGGCCTGCTTCCTCCGATCCCGCCGCAATGCGTCGGCCCCGACGTGCCACTGATCGCTGTCGTATTCGGCGGCGATCATCTGGTTGGGCCACGCGAAATCAAGTCGCCGCAGGTGCCCCATGGCGTCGATGACCTCGTATTGCAGCACCGGTTCGGGCAGGCCGCCGTCGATCATCACCAACCGGGCCTCGCTTTCCATCGGCGACTCGGACCGGCCGTCGGCGAGTGGAAGCAGATGACGGACCTTGACGATGCCGCGGCGCCCGGACTGGGCGGTGACGGCACCGGAGAGTGCGTGAGGATCGCACTGCCGGGATCGCAGGGCGGCGTCAAGGGTGGCCAGTGCCCGCGGCCGAGGAAGAGTGCGCGCAACCTCCACTGCGGTCCAGGCCGCGGCAGTGGCCGGCCGACCGGATACCGACATCAGCGGTGCACCGTCTCGTCGGTGGATGATCAAGCCGGGGGCGGGCCGAAGCTGATGCCCGGTCGGGTTGAGAATGTGCAGAGTGCTTGAGTCCTCGGTATCGAACCCATACGCCTGGGCGGCGGTATCCAGGCAGACGGCCACCTGCTCACCGCAGGAAAGGTCCAGGCCCCGCAGCTTCCGGTCGTGATCTGCTGGTCCGAGGCTGTAGATCCCATGCCAAATACGCTGCACAGCGGTGCAATCCACCAGCATCTGCAGGTAGCGCCGACCGGTGAGCTGCGTTATCTGGGCGGCCGTAGCCACCCCGCCCTGGTTGTCGAAGAGAGCGGCAAGTTCTGCGTGCATGCCGCGACGTTCGCGTATCCGGGTGAGCTCGGAAAGTCAGTGCTGTGGAAAGGAGTCAGTGAATCGCCCGCTGTGGATGGGGCTCTGATGGTGAGGGTGCGCAAAGTGTCGCCGATAGCGGCGTGTCGGCGTACCGACACGCACGCTCGCGGTAAAAGGGGGTGGGCTAGTGGGGTTCGTCGAGGAGACCGGTGGCGGACTGGGCACGCTGCTCGTAGGCGGCGCGGGATGATGCGTCCACATCGAGGAAGACCCGGCTGGTACCCATCTTCTCCGACAGCCAGCGACGTCCGCGCGGTGGCAGGAACGCGGTACCGGCGGCGATGAAGCGCAGCGGATAGGGCACCGATACCGCGCTTCTCGGTTTGTCCAGGGTTCGCACCACAGCCGCCGCGATCTGTTCGGGCGGAACCGGTTTGGTCATCCCGCCGGTGCTGGTACCGGAGATCAACTCGGTGTTGGTGAAGGTCGGCATCACACAGCTGACGTGGACACCCTGCGGGGCGAATTCATCGGCCAGAGCGGTGGACAGGCCGACGACCGCGAACTTGGTTCCGGCGTAGACGGCCTGACCCGGTACCGCGAGCATGCCGGCCAGCGAGGCGATGTTGACGATGTGGCCGCGCCGCCGGCGAGCCATTTCCGGTAATGCCAGCCGGCAACCGTTGATCACCCCGTAGAAATTGACCTCGATGGCGGATCGGATGCCCTGATCGGTGTGGTCGAGGAAGGGCCCGACCGGCATCACCCCGGCGTTGTTGATCAGCACGTCGATCTGCCCGCCGCCGTCGGCGCGGGCCTTGTCCAGAAAAGCCGCGAACGACTCCGGGTCGGTGACATCGAGGGGATGGCCGGATACCGGCCCGAGGGTGCTCAACTTCGCAACTGCGGATTCCTCGAGGGCGACGTCCCGGTCGCCGATCACCACCCGCGCCCCCCGGTCCAGGAGAGCGCGGGCGGTGGCGAAGCCGATACCGCGGGCCGCACCGGTGATGGCGATCGTCGTGCCTCGAACGTGGTCCATGCACCCGAACTTTATGCGGTGGCCAGCCGAGCGGCGTCGGCGATCGGCCCAACCCACAGATCGCCGTGGCCGGGGATCAGCGTGTCGTTGCCGGCGGCACCCAGCGCCTCCAGGCTGCGCACACACTCGTCGTCGCTGTGGTTGAACATCGACGGCAGCAGCTGCGGGCCCCGATGACGGGCCAGGGGGTGACCGGTGATCAGCGCATCACCGGCCACCAGGACGCCGTCGACAACATACGAACAGTGTCCGCTGGTATGCCCGGGTGTCGGGAGCGGCACCGGCCTCCCAGGCAGGCCGTCGGCGATATCGTCTGTGAGGGCTCGGGCGGTGGGGATTCCCTCCCGCACCAGACCGCCCCGGCGGGCGACCTGCAATGACCACGCCAGCCAGTGCGGCCGCCAGGCCTGGCTGATCAGCGCTGTCGGCGAAACCTGCTGCAAATATTCACGTTTCGCGTGCCCGACTTCGCCGGGATGGCAGTACACCGGCGTGCCGAGGGTGCTCGCGAACCAAATCGCCGACCCCAGGTGGTCGATGTGGGCGTGGGTCAGCAGGATCGCCCGGACATCTGCGGGGGTCAACCCCAGTTCGCGCAGGGATGTCAGGACATCGTCACGACTGCCCGGGAAACCGGCGTCGATCAGGATGGCACCGGCCGCACCGGTAACGATCGTCCAGTTGACCAGCGGGGTCTGGGCCATATGAACGTTATCGGTGACGGCGGTCAGCACCGGGGCCATGTCCGCAGTGTAGGCGGACCTGGAGTAGAACTGAGGGTGTGGCGGATTTGAAACTGGGGTATAAGGCGTCGGCGGAGCAGTTCGGCCCGCGCGAGTTGGTGGAACTCGGGGTACTGGCCGAGGCGCACGGGATGGACAGCGCCACGGTGAGCGACCACTTTCAGCCGTGGCGGCACGAGGGCGGGCACGCACCGTTCGCGCTGTCCTGGATGACCGCTGTCGGTGAGCGCACCAAGCGGGTGACGCTGGGCACCTCGGTGCTGACCCCGACGTTCCGTTACAACCCGGCGGTGATCGCTCAGGCTTTCGCGACGATGGGCTGTCTGTACCCGGACCGGGTATTCCTCGGCGTGGGGACCGGCGAGGCACTCAATGAGGTCGCCACCGGGTTCACCGGTGAGTGGCCGGATTTCAAGGAGCGTTTCGCCCGGCTCCGTGAGTCGGTGCGGTTGATGCGCGAATTGTGGGGCGGGGACCGAGTCGACTTCGAGGGCGAGTTCTACCACCTCAAAGGGGCGTCCATCTACGACGTTCCCGAGGCCGGGGTGCCGGTGTACATCGCGGCGGGCGGTCCGGTGGTGGCGAAGTACGCCGGCCGGGCCGGCGACGGGTTCATCTGTACCTCCGGTAAGGGCGAGGAGCTGTATACCGAGAAACTGATGCCGGCGGTTGAACAGGGCGCGGCGGCCGCCGACCGCGACGCCGACGATATCGACAAGATGATCGAGATCAAGATCTCCTACGACACCGACCCCGAGACCGCGTTGAACAACTGCCGGTTCTGGGCACCACTGTCGCTGACCCCGGAGCAGAAGCACAGCGTGTCCGACCCGATGGAGATGGAGCGGCTCGCCGACGAACTCCCCATCGAACAGGTCGCCCGGCGCTGGATCGTGTCGTCCGATCCCGACGAGGCCGTCGAGAGGGTGGCCGATTACCTCAAGTACGGCCTCAACCACCTGGTCTTCCACGCCCCCGGCCATGATCAGCGCAGGTTTCTGGAGCTCTTCGAACGCGACCTCGCGCCCCGGCTGCGCAAACTGGGCTAGTCCGCAACTCTGCTGAGGAATGCTGACGTGGTGACATCCGACGCCCACCCACCGACACATTCTCGCGGCCCCACCTCCATCTACGTCGCCTCCCCCGAAGGGGAGACCGGCAAGTCCACCATCGCGCTGGGCATCGTGGCCCGGCTCTCGGCGATGGTGCCCAGGGTCGGGGTGTTCCGGCCCATCACCCGCCGCGAGAACCGCGATTACGTTCTCGATCTGCTGCTGTCGCAGAGTTCCGCCGATCTGTCCTACGAGGAGTGCGCCGGCGTCAGCTATCACCGCCTGCACCGGGATCCCGACGGTGCGATCGCCGAGATCGTCGACCGCTTTCATGCGGTGGCCGCCCGCTGCGACGCCATGGTGATCATCGGCTCGGATTACACCGATATCGCCACTCCCACCGAATTGAGCGTGAACGCGCGCATCGCCGTCAACCTGGGCGCCCCGGTCGTGCTGTCGGTGCGTGGTTTCGACCGCACCCCGGAGGAGATCGCTCAGGCCATCGAGATGTCGATGGTCGAGTTGTCCGCCCAGCACGCCCACACCGCCGCCGTCGTCGCCAATCGGTGTCGGCCGGCGGATCTCGCGGCGGTCGCCGAGGCGTGCCGGGATCTCGGCGCGCCGGTGTACGTGATCCCCGAGGAACCGCTGCTGGTGGCCCCCACGGTGGGGGAACTGATGACCGCGGTCGACGGCACCCTGGTGCACGGCGACGACTCGCTGCTGGGCCGGGAGGTGATGGCGGTGATGGCGGCCGGGATGACGGCCGAACACGTCCTGGAACGGCTGCGGGAGGGTGCGGCCGTCATCACCCCGGGCGATCGTTCCGATGTCGTTCTGGCGGTGGCCAGCGCCCACGGTGCCGAGGGGTTCCCGACGCTGTCGACCATCATCCTCAACGGCGGTCTCCCGCTGCACCGCGAGATCTCCCGGCTGGTCACCGGGGTGGGGCTGCGGCTGCCGATCATCGCCACCGACCTGGAGACCTTCGAGACGGCCCGTGTGGTGGCCAATGCCCGCGGCCGGGTGACGGCGAACTCGGAGAGCAAGATCGACACCGCCCTGCAGTTGATGGACCGGTACGTCGACATATCCGACATGCTCGAGCGGCTGGCGATTCCGATCCCCGCGGTGATCACACCGCAGATGTTCGCCTACCAGCTGATGGAACGCGCCCGTTCCGGACGTAAGCGGATCGTGCTCCCCGAAGGTGATGACGATCGGATTCTGCAGGCCGCCGGCCGGCTGCTGCGACGCGGTATCGCCGCGCTGACCATCCTCGGCGATGACAGCCAAGTCCGTTCGCGAGCCGCCGAACTCGGGGTCGATCTCAGTGCGGCAACGGTGATCGACCCGCGCACCAGCGAGCTGTCCGAGCAGTTCGCCGAACAGTATGCCGAGATCCGCAAACACAAGGGCATCACCGTCGAGCGGGCCCGCGAGACCATCCACGACGTGAGCTATTTCGGAACGATGTTGGTGCACAACGATATCGTCGACGGTATGGTCTCCGGAGCGGCCCACACCACCGCTCACACCGTGCGACCCGCCTTCGAGATCATCAAGACCCAGCCCGGGGTTTCGACGGTGTCCAGTATCTTCCTGATGTGCCTGGCCGACCGGGTGCTCGCCTACGGCGACTGCGCGATCGTTCCCGACCCGACCGCGGCGGAACTTGCCGATATCGCGATTAGTTCGGCACGTACCGCCGCGCAGTTCGGTATCGATCCGCGGGTCGCCATGCTGTCCTACTCGACCGGGGCGTCCGGCAGTGGTGCAGGGGTCGACAAAGTCAGGGCCGCAACCGAACTCGTGCGGGAGCGGGAACCTCGTCTACTGGTGGAGGGGCCCATCCAGTACGACGCCGCGGTCGATCCCGTTGTCGCCGCCACCAAGATGCCCGACTCGAGGGTCGCCGGCCGGGCCACCGTGCTGATCTTCCCCGACCTCAACACCGGCAATAACACCTACAAGGCGGTCCAGCGCAGCGCCGGGGCGATAGCCATCGGCCCGGTGCTGCAGGGGCTCAACAAGCCCGTCAACGATCTGTCCCGTGGTGCGCTCGTCGAGGATATCGTCAATACCGTTGCCATCACGGCGATCCAGGCCCAGGGTTGGCTATGAGCAGGCGGGTGTGATGACCGATACCGTTCTGGTGATCAATTCCGGCTCCTCCTCGCTGAAGTACTCACTGGTCGAACCCGAAACCGGGGCCGCGCTGGTCGACGGGGTCATCGAGCGGATTGGTGAGAAGGGTGGCGTCGCCGATCACGAGGCCGCCCTGCGGGCGGCATTCGAGGTGATCGAAGCCGAGGGGCAGGAGCTGTCCGAAACCGGTCTGACCGCGGTCGGCCACCGGGTGGTGCACGGCGGACCGAACCTATACCGGCCGACGGTCGTCGATGACCACCTGATCGGGGAACTTCGCCAGCTTGCCCCGCTGGCCCCACTGCACAACCCGCCGGCGGTGCTCGGTATCGAGGTGGCCCGTAGGGTGCTGCCCGGCGTGGCGCACATCGCCGTTTTCGACACCGCGTTCTTCCACGATCTACCGGCCGCCGCGGCCACCTACGCGATCGACCGGGACGTCGCCGAACGTTGGCATATCCGTCGCTACGGGTTCCACGGCACCTCACATGAGTTCGTCAGCCGGCAGGCCGCCGCATTTCTGGGGGCTCCGGTGGAATCGCTGAACCAGATCGTGCTGCATCTGGGCAACGGGGCGTCGGCATCGGCCATCGCCGCCGGGCGGCCGGTCGACACCACCATGGGCCTGACACCGCTGGAAGGCCTGGTGATGGGAACCCGGTCGGGTGATATCGACCCGGGAATCATCGGGTACCTCTGGCGGACCGCCGGTATGAGTGTCGAGGAGATCGAGTCGATGCTCAACCGGCGATCCGGGATGCTGGGCCTGACCGGGGAGATCGACTTCCGGGTGGTGCACCGGCGCATCGCAGCCGGTGACCGCGACGCGCGGCTGGGCTACGAGGTCTACATCCACCGGCTGCGCAAGTACATCGGTGCCTACCTGGCGCTGCTCGGGCACACCGATGTCATCACCTTCACCGCCGGCGTCGGGGAGAACGACGCCGCGGTCCGCCGTGACGCCCTGACTGGGCTGGGCGGCCTGGGGATCGAACTCGACACCCGGCTCAACGACGGCCCGGAGCGGGGCGCACGCCGGATCTCGGCCGGCGACTCCCCGACGGAGGTGCTGGTAATCCCGACCGACGAGGAGTCGGCCATCGCCCGTGCCTGTATGGCGGTGTTGGAACGCTAGCCGGCCCGGCCTGCAAATTCGCCGATCTCCGCCTCCGGCCAATTCCGAGGTGGGAGAATTCGGGCGGACCGCACCCAGCTAACGCCAGCCCCGTTCGGCAGGTCAGAGCGTCGTCATGGGACGGACCTCGTTGGCCAGGTCCACCAGGGCGTAGCGATGGGCCTGGGTGGTGGCGACCCGGGCGAGGCTGCGCAGCGATGCCTCCACGCCCAGGCGGAGGCCGTGGTCGGTAAAGGGGAAGCCCAGAATCGGCTCCGGGGTGGCTTGATTCGCAGTTATCCAGTCCATCGCGGTGCCGAGTACCAGGGCGCGGATCTGCAACACCCGGGGCTCGGTGGGGGGCAGCGCCTCCACCCGCCGGGCGGCTTCCCGGATCTGTTTTTCGGTGAGCTCATGGGCGGAGCGTCCCGACAGCAGGGTCACCGCGCTGGTCAGCCGCGCCGTGGTGAAATACCTTGAGCCGACCGGTACTTGATCGAGAGTGGTCACCGCATCCTGGCGATCGCCCTCCGCCGATTGGGCTCGCGCCAGTCCGAAACTGGACGAGATGATGTTGTTGTCGGTATGCCAGACTGTTTCGTAGAACGCTCGCTCGTCCGAGGTGCCGGCCAGTTCGGCAGTGGCCGCCAGTGCCAGCTTGGGGGCGAGCTCCCCGGGAAAGGTGTCGAGCACCTCCGTGAAATGTTTCGTTGCAGAGTGAAAGTCGCTGGTAAGTAGCTCCGAAACCGCTTTGAACCAGACGAGGCGCCAGCGCCACCCGACCCGCTCGGCCAGTGCCTCAAGTTTGCGGTTCGCCTTGCCGACATCGCCGAGATCCAGCAGTGCGCGCACCTCCATCAAGGGCAGTTCGACCGAGTCGGACAGGTCCACGCCGTCGGATTCCAAACTGTCGTGCCGGGCGGCGCGCAGCGAGTCCAGGGTCTGCACCGGCTGGGAAAGCACCGTCGCCGAGAGCACCGTAGCGGCGATATCGGTGGGATCGACCAGTGGAACCGGCAGCGCCGTCACGATCTCCGGGGCGGTGAGCCGCTCGGCGTGCATGAGTCCGTCGAGGTAGACGTCGGTGTGGGCCACCAGCAGTTCGACGCCGAACGCCGAGCGGGTGCGGGTGAACACATTGGATAGGCCGGGTCGTGAAACCCCGGTATCGGCGGCAACGACTTCGCGCAGCACGCCCAGCAGCTGCGCCGACATCTGTTCGGCACTGACGAACCGTCGACGCGGGTCGGGGTCGATGGCCCGGCGCAACAACCGGCCGAAGGAGTCATACTTCGCGAGCACCGGATCGTCCTCCGGCAGCCCGTCGACGTAGCGGCCGTTCCGGGTGCGAAGGTGCAGCGTCAGCGCGGCCAGCGTTCGCCCGACCGTGTAGATGTCGGTGGCAACGGTCGGGCCGGTGCGGACGATCTCTGGAGCCTGGTAACCCGGTGTGCCGTAAAGGTATCCGAAGGATTTGATCCGAGACACCGCACCGAGGTCGATCAGCTTGAGCTGCTCCTCGGTGACCATGATGTTCTCCGGTTTGAGGTCGTTGTAGCACAGCCCGATCGAGTGCAGGTAGGCCAGCGCAGGCAGAATCTCCAGCATGTAGGCGATGGCCTCGGCGACCGGCAGCTTATGGCCCCGTGGTGGTTTGAGTGATTTCCCGCCGACGTACTCCATGACGATGTATCCGACCGGCTCACCGCGGGAGTCGGGATGCTCAACGAAATTGAAGATCTTCACGATCGAGGGGTGGGCCACCTCGGCCAGGAACTGCCGTTCGGCCATCGCGGTCGCCTGCGCCTCGGCGTCGCCCGAATTGACCAGGCCTTTGAGGACGACGGGCCGGCCGTTGACGTTATGGTCCTCAGCCAGGTAAACCCAGCCCAGCCCGCCGTGGGCGACGCAGCCTTTGATCTCGTACTGGTGGGCGACCATATCGCCCGGGCGCAGCTGCGGAAGAAATGAGAATGGGCTCCCGCATTCGGGACAGACTCCCTCGGATTCGCCGGCCCGGTCGTCCGTCGAGCGGCCGACCGGCCGACCGCAGTTCCAGCAGTAGCGTTTGGATTCCACAACGACGGCATTGACCATCAGCGCGGCCAACGGGTCGATCTCGCGCACGCGGGGGATCTCCACCAACCCGCCGCCGAGCCGCCGGGTCATCGCCACCGTGCGGCTCACGGTCGCCGAACGATCCGCAACCTCAGTCGGCACGCTGACCGCCGCGTCCGGCTCGTCGTCGAAATTCGGCCGGAACACCGCCTGGGTGGACATCGGGCGGGCTGTCGCGGCGGAATCCGCGCCCAATTCGGCTAGTTCGGCGAGGCTGGCCGGCTGGGTGCCGACCTCCGGTTCAGTGGATTCTGTGGCACTCATCAGTCGGAATACCTCGGAACCGGAGGGGCCGGCGCCGGGCCGAGCACGGTTAACCATCTGCGGTACAACGTGTACCAGGTGCCGTCGGTACGAATCCGCTCGAGTGTTCCGTTGACGAACCGGACCAGGCCGGTGTTAGTCAGGTTGATACCGATACCGTACGGCTCCTCGCCCATACTCGGCCCCACGATGCGCAGGAACGGATCCTGGGCCACCAGCCCGGCGAGAATGGCATCGTCGGTACTGACCGCGTCGACCTCACGTTGTTGTAACGCCACCAGGCAGTCGGCCCAGGTGACCACGGCCACGATGGTCGGTTGCGGATCGATCCGGCGGACCCGGTCCAGTGAGGTGGTGCCGCGCGCCACGCACACCCGTTTTCCGGACAGATCCGACGGTTGCGATATCTCGGACTGCCGCGGTGCCAGAATCCGTTGGAAGGCAGTGAAATAGACCGTCGAGAAGTTGATCAGCTCGCGGCGTTCACAGGTGATGGTCATTGTTTTGACCACGATGTCGACGGTGTTTTCCTGCAGTGCCTTGATGCGCTCGGCCGAAGACAGGATGCGGTACTCCACCGCCGACGGGGTGCCGAAGATATCCCGGGCGACCTCCCCGGCGATATCAACGTCGAAACCGGTGATGATTCCGGTGATCGGATCGCGGAAGGAGAACAGGTTGCTGCCGATGTCCAGTCCGACGATCAGCCGCCCCCGCTTGCGGATTTTGGCCACTGCCGCGTCGGCCTCGGCCTTCGTGGGAAAGGGGCGCAGGCTTGCGGTTCGATCACAGGTGTCAGCAGTCTTGTCCAGCGGTTCCGGCGGCTCCGGCGGCAGCTGCTCCATGCCGGCCGGTGTCGGCGGCGCCAGCATGGGAGCCGGGGGAGCGACGACGTCGGCGGGCTGCCCGCAGGCGCCGAGGGCGGCGGCCATCAACGCGGCGACGAAAGCTCGCCGGTAGGTCTTCGCGCGAGCGCTCATCAGGGTTTTTCTGTTCTTCGCGCGAGCGCTCATCACCGGTACTCGCTCATTCTGGGCCAGATTCCCAGCGCCACCGCCAGCGCCGCTCCCACCGACAACATGGCCCCGCCCACAGTCGTCCCGGACAGCACCCGCCGGGCCGACAGGATGTCCTGGCGCAGTTGTTTGCGGCTTTCCAGAATGCCCTGGTTCAGGGCATCGTTGAGCTTGTCGAAGGCGGGAGTCGAGTCATCCTCGCCTGAGCCCAGAGCCACCTGGGTGGCGGCCTGGTAGTTGCCCACCGTGATGTAGGCGTTGATCCGCTGGTCGGCCAATCGCCACTTCTCCAGCAGCTGATCGGCCTGAGCCAGTCCGCTCTTGTCCACCGAGTCCTCCCGGGCGAGATACTCGCCCAACTGCTGGCGCATGGCATCGACCCGTTGATAATACGAGCGCTTGCGAACATCCTCGTCGCCGCGGCGGATGAGGGACAGCGTCTCGTCGGCCCGGGCCTGCTGCGCAGTGATGGCCAGGTTGGTGACCAACCGCAGTGAGTCGGCCGCGGTTTTCTGGGCCGACCGACTGCCGGCAGTGGAGACGGCCAGCGCGCTGCCCACCCAGACGATCATGACGGCGATCGCCAGCCCTCCGGCGACGAGTCCGATATTGATCCGACGCCTGGTCCGGCGCGCCAGCCAGCGGTGGGCGAACACCCCGAAACCCAATGTCGCAGTCACCACAATGATCACCGGCGCCGGGATCTCGGCCGATGCGGTCGTCTCGGCATCGACCCGGGCGGACGTTGTCTCGTACAGGCGCTGGGCGTCCGGCAGCACCTTGTCCTGCATCAGCGCAGAGGCCTCCGACAGATAGGACGAACCGACCGGGTTACCGACCCGGTTGTTGGTCCGCGCGGTCTCGATCAGCCCGGTGTAGACCGCCAGCTGCGCGTTGATCCGGCCGAGCAGCGCCACCAGCGACGGTTCGGTGAGGCCACTCGAGGCCCGGGTGATCGCGACGGCGGCGTCGGTGATGGCCTGTTCATAGCGCTGTCGCACCGGTCGCGGTTCGGCCCCGGCGACGAATGCGGTCGAAGCGGAGGCGTCGGCCACCGACAAGGTGGTGTAGATCTGGCCGGCGGTGAAGGCCAGCGGCTCGGTGTGGTCGAGCACGGCGGTCAGCTGGTGCTGGCGTTCGTTGATCGTGGTGGAGATCGCGAAGGCGCTGAGGATGCCCAGCATCGCCAGGATGGCGCCGATGGTCATGATCCGACCGGGGGTGGTGCTGGCAAACCACCACCAGGGATGGGTGGGCTCGGTGGGGGTCCGCTGTGCCAACGGCTCAGTCGACGGATGCGCGAGCTCGACGGTCACCTCAGCTGACCTCGCTCCCTTCAGGCTGCCCT
This sequence comes from uncultured Mycobacterium sp., assembly GCA_964555915.1. Taxonomy (GTDB): domain Bacteria; phylum Actinomycetota; class Actinomycetes; order Mycobacteriales; family Mycobacteriaceae; genus Mycobacterium. The sequence continues at coordinate 36,559 of CAZKUK010000006.1, read as the reverse complement.
CGTCACGATATAAGCGAAGTCTAAGAGCAGTGGTGGCCAAATGGCGGCGCATCGTCATCTCGGCCCGTTCGTGGCGGGCCTATCCTGGTCTCGTGCGGGGCGACGGTGACGGGTGGATGGTCTCAGAATCGGGGACCCACCACTGGGGCCGATTCGGTGCCGCCGGACTGTTGGTACGTGCGCCGCGCCTCGACGGCGATCCGGCCGTGCTGTTACAGCACCGTGCGCCGTGGAGCCATCAGGGCGGTACGTGGGGTCTGCCGGGAGGCGCTCTCGACAGCCACGAGGCTCCCGAGGATGCCGCCCTGCGTGAAGCGGAGGAGGAAGCCGGGCTTCCCCGCGAGCACCTCCAGATTCGCGCACAGGTGAAGACCGCGGAGGTGTTCGGGCCCGGCGGCACCTACTGGCGCTACACCACAGTCGTCGCCGACGCCCCCGGGTTGCTCGACACCGTGCCCAACCAGGAGAGTTCAGAACTGCGCTGGGTCGCCGAGAATCAGGTGGCTGACCTGCCGCTACACCCCGGTTTTGCGGCCAGTTGGGGACGGTTGCGCATCGGTGCCGCGGTACCGCCGCACTCCTGCGGACTGCGGCGGCCGCACACCCTGGAAACCACCGAAGCCGGTTTCGCGTGGTGCCGCGCCGGGGCGCCGCGGTGCACCCGGTGACGTCGTTGGCCCCTCAGCCGCCGTGTGGTGGCAGTCGATCGGCATTACCCTGGCTCCCGTGAGGCGTGTACTGGTGTCGCTGTGGCTGGCAGTTCTCGTAGCCGTGCCCCTGGGCTGCAGCCGTCCGACAGAGACGTCTCGGCCCGTCGCGCAGGTCCGGCCGGTGCAGAACCCGGCCGCGGCGCAGTTCGCCGGGGCGCTGCGAGAGCGGTTGAGCACCGGGGCCATGCTCGAACACCTGCGGGCTCTCGAACAGATTGCCCAGGACAACGGTGGCAGCCGGGCGGTCGGCAGCGCAGGCTACGACGCCGCGGCGGACTACATCGTGAGCACCCTGCGCGCCAGCGGGTACGACGTGCAAACCCCGGAGTTCGATCTCGGTCTGTATACCGCGGAGGAGCCGGTTCTGACCGTCGACGGCGCGGAGGTCGAGTCCTACCCGCTCAAATACAGCCTCGGTACCCCGCCGCAGGGTGTCAGCGGCCCCCTGGTGGCGGCACCGGCCGGGGACGCCTCCGGCTGCGTCCCGGCCGACTTCGCCGGTCTCGATGTGAAGGGCGCGGTGGTACTCGTCGACCGCGGCGGCTGCCCGTTTCCGGATAAACAGGCTGTCGCCGCCGAATTCGGGGCCGTCGCCCTGATCGTCGCCAACAACGTCGAAGCCGATTTCCTGGCGGCAACCCTCGGGGAGACCACCGACGTCAAGATTCCGGTGGTCACCGTCACCAAGGACGATGGGGCCAGGCTGCGGGGCGCACCCGGACCCGCCACGCTCGTCCTGGACGCGCGCACCGAGCGGTTCACGGTGCGCAATGTGATCGCGCAGACCAAGACCGGCTCCCCGCAGGATGTGGTGATGGTTGGTGCCCACCTCGACACCGTTCCGGAGGGCCCCGGGATGAACGATAACGGGTCAGGTGTGGTGGCGGTGCTGGAGACCGCCGTCCAACTCGGTAACGCGCCGGATATCAATCACGCGGTCCGGTTCGGCTTCTGGGGTGCTGAGGAGGTCGGCATCATCGGCTCGCGCAAATATCTGCAGTCCCTGGACATGGAACAGCTCAAGGACATCGCCCTCTACCTGAACTTCGACATGCTGGCCTCTCCGAACGCCGGCTACTTCACCTACGACGGCAACCAGTCGACCACCCTCGGGCGGGACGATCCTGTGCCCCGGGTGCCGGAGGGTTCAGCCGGGATCGAACGGACCCTCGTCGACTATCTGGAGGCCGAGGGCAAGCCGGCGCAGGACACCCTTTTCGACGGCCGGTCCGACTACGAGCCCTTCACCCGGGCCGGAATCCCGGCCGGCGGGCTGTTCGCCGGCGCGGATGGGACCAAGACCGCCGAGCAGGTCGAACTCTGGGGCGGGACCGCCGATGCCCCGTTCGACCCGCAGTACCACACGGGTACCGACACCCTCGACCAGATTGATCGCGAGGCACTGGGTATCCAGGGGGGCGGGGTGGCGTACGCCGTCGGGATCTACGCCCAGGATCTCACCGGCCGCAACGGGGTCCCCGCTCGCGAGGACCGCACCCGCCATTGGCTCGCCGAGCAGTGACGGCGGGCGGCTAACCGGACCGGGTGGCTAGGTAGAGCAGCGCGCCTGCGGCCATGACGGTGGCGCCGGCCACCACTGAGCTCACGGGCAGGCTCACCGCGACCGTCAGGCATCCGAGAAGTCCCAGAACGGGGATCGCCGGCCGCCCAGCCGGCAGGGTCAGCGCCGAGGCGTTGGTGATTGCGTAGTACACCAGCACTGCGAACGACGAGAAACCGATCACCGCTCGTACATCGGCCAGCGCTGCGACCGTCGCGATGACCGCACCCACCGCCACCTCGGCGCGGTGCGGTACCCGGTAGCGCGGATGGACCACCGCCAGTGCGGCCGGCAGCCGACCGTCGCGTGCCATCGCGAGGGTGGTCCGCGAGACACCGAGAATCAGCGAGAGCAGGGCCCCCAGCGCCGCCGCCACCGCGCCGATTCGCACCACCGGCTCGAATCCGGTTGCTCCGGCGGCCCGGACGGCATCGGCCAACGGTGCTGCGGCCGTGGATAGTTCGGGGCCGAGGATCGCCATCAGACCGGCTGCCAGCGCGGCGTATACCGCTATCGTCACGACCAGGGAGATTCGGATCGCACGCGGGATCACCCGCTCCGGGTTGCGCACCTCCTCGCCGAGGGTGGCGATGCGCGCATATCCGGCGAAGGCGAAGAACAACAGTCCGGCGCCCTGTAGCACCCCGCCGACCGTGCCGCCGGCCCAGGGGATGTGTGCCAGGTCCGCCCGGCCGCTGAGCACCACCGCGGTCACCACCCCGGCCAGCACCGCGAGCACGACAGCGACGATGACCCGGGTCACCCGCGCCGATTTCTCGATACCGCGGTAGTTCACCGCGGTGAGCGCCGCGACGGCCGCGACCGCGACGGCGTGGGCGTGCGCCGGCCATGCGTACAGCCCGACCGTCAACGCCATCGCCGCGCAGGAGGCCGTCTTACCGGCCACGAAAGCCCAGCCCGCCAGGTAGCCCCAGAACATGCCCAGCTGCTCCCGGCCGTAGAGGTAGGTGCCACCGGAACGCGGGTACAGCACGGCGAGGCGGGCCGACGAAGTGGCGTTACAGTAGGCCACCGCTGCGGCGACGGCCAGGGCGATGAGCAGACCCGGTCCGGCCGCGGCGGCCGCCGGGCCGAAGACCACGAACACCCCGGCGCCGAGCATCGAGCCGAGTCCGACCACCACCGCATCAGCGGTGCCCAGCTGCCGCCGCAGCTCCGGGTGGCTCATGCCGGACTCCCGGGCGGCAAGGTCAGCGGCGGCCGCGGACCACGCTGACGATCAGATACCCCAGGTAGCCGGCCACGCCGGCGAGGGCGAACTTCCGGGTTTGCGGTGCTACCAGACCCACCCCCAGAGCCGTCTCGATGGTGCCGTTGACGTAGACGTGCCGCCGGGTGTTGTTCGGAAAGACCGGCGCGGTGATCGTTTCGAACAGTTGCGGTTTTGCGAAGTGGGCGATTCCGGTGGCGGCCAGGGCCGCCCCGATAACGGGGATGCGTGACATGGGAGTCCTTTCCTCAGGTGGGATCGTGCGTCAGGTGATCTGAAAATCGGTCAGCGGAAACGTGGAGGCCTGCCGGATGGCCGCCCGGGCCGTCATCGGGCGGAGCAGCGTCGCCTCACCGTGCGGGTTGAAGTAGTAGGACCGGGCTGTTGCACAGTGCCCGACGGCGAAGACGGTGTCGCTCACCTGATCGGTCACCTGCTCGAGGAACCGGGTGTTCGCCTCCTCGGTTACCTCGAAGGTGTTGGCCCCGCGCCGGTTCATCTCCCCGAAAAGTCGGTCCATGATCCGCATCTGGTATTCCATCGTGTTGAAGAAGTTCAACCCGATGAACGCGTAAGGGCTGGCCAGGCTGAGGTAGTTGGGGAAATACGGGACCGCCACCCCCTGGTAGGCCTGAAACCGGTTCGCCCGCCACCATTTTCCGAGATTCCGACCGTCACGGCCGATGATCTCGATAGCCGGGATGTTGGCCTCCCACAGGTCGAAACCCGTTGCCAGGACCAATGTGTCGATCTCGGTCCGGGTGCCGTCGACGGCGACGACGGCAGTGGGCTCGATATGGTCGATCCCACTGGACTCGAGATGTACATGAGGTTTGGTGAAGGTCCGGTAGTAGCTGTTGGAGAATGTCGGCCGCTTACAGCCGAAGTCGTAGTCCGGGGTGAGTTTGCGGCGCAAACCGGGATCGCGGACGACGGCGAACCGGTACATCTTGGAGACATCCGCCGCCCCGATGTTGAGCCGCCGGAAGAACGTCTGACGGTGGTGTAACACCACATAGTTGAACAGTTCGTAGATCGCGTCGGTGACGGCCCGGACGGCACGCTGGGCCAGCGGAACTCGGGCGAAAAGACGTTTGACGGCCGCTGGGAAGGCGAAGTCCAGTTTGGGTACCACGTAGATCGCGGTGCGCTGGAAAACGGTCAGTTCACCGGCCCGTTTGGCGAGTTCGGGGATGAGTTGCACCGCGGTCGCGCCGGTGCCGATCAGGCCGATCCGTTTGCCCGCCGGGTCGAAACCGTCATCCCACGCGGTGGTGTGGATGACGGTGCCCTCGAAATCGTGGATCCCCGGGATCTCCGGTGTGTGCGGCTGGGACAGGAAACCGGTCGCGGTGATCAGGTACCGCGCGCTGAGCGTCTGGCCGTCCGCCAGCGACACCCGCCACAGTTGCGCCTCGGCATCCCAGCGGGCCCCCTCGACGCAGGTGTCGAACCGGATGTGGCGGCGGATGTCGTACTTCTCCGCCACATCGTCGGCGTATTGCTTGATCTCGGCGCCGGTGGAGAACAGTCGGGACCAGTTCGGATTCGGCTCGAAAAAATAGGAGTAGGTGGTGGTTGGCACATCGCAGGCCAGGCCGGGGTAGTGGTTGACGTACCAGGTGCCGCCCAGATCCTGCTGCCGGTCCAAGAGAGCGAAGTTCTCATATCCCAGTCGCTTGAGCTGGATGGCCGCCCCGATACCCCCGAAACCGGCACCGACGATGATCACATCGAGGTGTTGCGCGGACATGGGTTCTGACGGTACCCGACCTATCGACGCCCGCTGTGGCGCAGCGCGGCGTCGACGGCCCGCCCCGCCACGTCGGGGCCTTGTGACCTCAGATCGTGGCGGGCGCCGGCGACCTCGACGATCTCGGTGGGGGCGGGAATCAGGGCGGCGGCGGTGTGCAACTCCGCGATACTGCCGAACGGGTCGGCGCTGCCATGGGTGAACACCGTCGGCACGGTGATCGAGCCGAAGTGCTCAGTGCGCAGCCGTTCCGGCCTGCCCGGCGGGTGTAGCGGATAGGAAAACAGCGTCAACGCCGTCGCCTCCGCACCGTGGGCCACCGCCATCGACGTCAGCCGGCCACCGTAGGAATGCCCGCCGGCCAGCAGCGGCCCGTCGGCTCCAGCCAATTCGGTAAACACGCTGCGGGTCAGGGTGATCGCCTCATCAATCGCCGCCCGGTCGGCGGCCGCCGACCCGGACGGTGGCCCGGTAGGGCGCCGCCGCCGGTAGGGCAGGTTGTAGCGAACGGCCAGCCAACCGTGCTCGGCCCACCTCTGACAGATTCGGATCAGCAGCGGAGAGTCCCGGCTCCCGCCTGCGCCGTGGGTGAGAACCACCGCGCCGGCGGGTGCGCCGACCGGTGGGTGCGCCACCCCGGCGATGGCGTCCAGTCCGCTGCTGAGGGTCATGTGTGCAGCCGGAACAGTGCTGACACCGGGCCGTGGCCGGCGCCGAGAGGGTATGCCGCCCGCAGGCATTCGGTCACCCAGGCCTTACCGAACGCGACGGCCTCGGGCATCGGATAGCCGCGTGCCAGTGCGCAGGCCGTCGCCGCGGCCAGGGTGTCGCCGGCACCGTGGTCATGACCGGTGGGCAGCCGGGGCTCGTCGAACTCGTGGAATTCCACCCCGTCGTAGAGCAGATCGGTGCTGTGCGGGGACGAGCGCAGATGGCCACCCTTGACCAGGACCCACCTCGGCCCCAGATCGTGCAGGGCGCATGCGGCGGCCCGCTGGGTCTTGGTATCGACGACGTCGATACCCACCAGCAGGCGTACCTCGTCGAGATTGGGGGTGATCAGGCTTGCTTCCGGGAACAGCACCCGGCGCAGGGTGTCCAGCGCCGACGGGTGCAGCAGTGGCTCGCCGCGCATGGAGGCGCACACCGGATCGACCACGAACGGGATCGCTCCGGCCAGACCCAGGTCCCGCCAGCAGCCCGCCACGGTGTCGATGATCGGCGAAGATGCCAACAGTCCCGACTTAGCGGCCTGAATACCGATATCGGTGGCCACCGCCTGGATCTGGCCGGCGACGACATCGGGCGGAATTTCGTGAAACCCTCTGACGCCCAGCGAATTCTGGACTGTCACCGCGGTCACCGCGGCCAGCGCGTGAACGCCCAGCAGAGCGCAGGTCCGCAGGTCCGCCTGCAGACCGGCGCCCCCGCCGGAATCCGAGCCGGCGATGCTGAGCACCCGCGGCGGGGTGCAGCCCGGTGCGGTGAGTGGCAGCAGAAGGCTCACGGAGCGGTGCCGGAATCGGCCATCGCCGCCGGCGGACCGATATCGACCAGAACCGGGGCGTGGTCACTGGGCGACCCGATCCGACTCTTGCCGCCCTTACGTTCGTCGCGCACGATCTCGGCGTGTACCACGCGGCGCGCCAGCGCCGGTGAGGCGAGGATGAAATCGATGCGCATACCCTCCCGGCGCGGGAACCGCAGCTGGGTGTAGTCCCAGTAGGTGTAGGCGCCCGGGCCCGGCGCATAGGGGCGGACCACATCGGCGAACGATGTCTCGATCGACCGAAAGGCGGCGCGTTCCGGTTCGGTCACATGGGTGCTGCCGCGGAAGGCGTCGATACTCCAGACATCCTCATCGCAGGGCGCGATATTCCAGTCGCCGGCCAGTGCTATCTGGGACTGCGGGTCGTGTTCCAGCCATGACTGGGCGTTATCGCGCAGTGCGGCAAGCCATTCCAGCTTGTATCGATAGTGGGGGTCGTCCACGGTGCGGCCGTTGGGGATGTACAGGCTCCATACCCGTACGCCGCCGCAGGTCGCGGCCAGCGCCCGCGCCTCGACGGCAGGACCGTCCTTCCCCGGCCATGTCGGCTGTCCCTCGAAACCGGTCTGCACATCCTCGAAACCGATCCGGGAGGCGATGGCCACCCCGTTCCACTGGTTGTGGCCGCAGTGTGTCACCTCGTAGCCGGCGCCCAGGAACGTCATTGCCGGGAACTGGGCGTCGGAGCACTTGGTCTCCTGCATGGCGAGGACGTCGATATCGGCCCGTTGCATCCAATCGACCACCCGATCGGCCCGGGCCCGAATGGAATTGACGTTCCAGGTGGCCACCCGGACGGTGGGGGCGGCCATCAGTGGCCGAACGGGTCTGGTTCGCGGCCCGGTAACCACGACAGGCCGGGTACGCCCCATCCGTGGGACCGGACGGCCCGCTTGGCGGCCCGGGCGTGCCGGCCGATCAGCCTGTCCACGTACAGGAACCCGTCGAGGTGTCCGGTCTCGTGTTGCAGCATCCTGGCGAACAATCCGGTGCCCTCGAGGGTCACCGGTTCGCCGTCGGCGTTGAGGCCGGTGACCCGTGCCCAGTGCGCGCGCCCGCACGGGAACGATTCGCCCGGCACCGACAGGCAGCCCTCATCGTCCATCTCGGGGTCCGGCATTGTCTCGGGGACCTCCGAGGTTTCCAGCACCGGGTTGACCACCACGCCGCGACGACGGGTCGGGTTGCCCCGGTCCTCGGCGCAGTCGTAGACGAACACCCGCAGACCCACGCCGATCTGGTTGGCCGCCAGGCCAACTCCGTTGGCGGCGTCCATGGTCTGGTACATGTCGGCGATCAGGTCGGTCACCTCGGGCGGCAACGATCCGTCGGCGCCGACGGGCAGCGGCGTGGTCGGGGTGTGCAGCACGGGATCGCCGAGGATCACGATGGGTCGAACGGCCATGATCGGCAAGCTTAAAGATCGTCCGACGCGCGGAGTCCGGTACCGTCCCCAATCGACGCTGACGTGGTTCAATGACCTTCGAACCACAGAGATGTGATTAGGAATCGTTGAAAGGGCCCCCAACTCGAATGGACGGCGCCATGGCACGGGCCGAACGGGCAATCGACGACGCAGACCTCCCGGACGGACTGACTCGCCGCGAGTACGACATCCTCGCCTTCGAGCGGCAGTGGTGGAAGTACGCCGGTGCCAAGGAAGAGGCCATCAAGGAACTCTTCTCGATGTCCGCCACCCGGTACTATCAGGTGCTCAACGCCCTCGTGGATCGGCCGGAGGCGCTGGCCGCAGACCCCATGCTCGTCAAGCGGCTCCGCCGGCTGCGGGCCAGCCGCCAGAAGGCCCGGGCCGCTCGCCGGCTCGGCTTCGAGTTCCCCTGAAGCGGCCGGCACCGTCAGCCCCGTTACAGTTGGCCCGATGAACGAGCGCGTCCCCGACTCTTCCGGGCTTCCCCTGCGCGCCATGGTGATGGTGCTGTTATTCCTCGGCGTGATCTTCCTCCTGGTCGGCTTCCAGGCGATGGGCTCGGGTCACGATGCCGGCGAGGACACCACCGCCCGGACCGTCACGACCACCACCACCGTCCCGCCGGCGCCGAAGTCCGATGTGCGCGTCTACAGCGTCTACGGTGATGAGCCTGCGGCCATCCGGACCGCCGACCGGCTGCGCGAAGCCGGCTGGAACGTCACCGAGTCATCGCTCATCGCCGCTGCCGACGTCGTCGTGACGACGGTGTACTTCGGACCCGCGGAGGGGGAGCAGGCCGCGGCCGAGGCCGTTGGTTTGGTGCTCGAGGCCCCGGTGGCGCCTCGCATCCCCGAAATCGTCGAGCAGCCACCCGGCGTCATCGTGTTGGTGACGGGATAGGTCGGGTTAGGGTAGTCCCCATGCGTAATTGGGCCGTTGTCGTTTTCGCCGCTCCCGTCGCTTTGCTGAGCGCATGTACGCCGGACGAGCCGGTCGCCACCCAGCCCGGCACCACCCCGTCGGTCTGGACTGGTTCGCCCGCCCCGGCGTCCATGGCTCCGGACCATGGCGGGGATCACGGTGGCGCGCCGCAGGCCCCGCCCGCCGAGACGCTCACCGCGCAGATCAACGGCCCGGACGGCGAGCAGGTCGCCGAGGCGACCATCGACTTCTCCGGCGGGGTCGCGACCGTGACCGTGCGGACCACCACGCCCGGCAAGCTGTCACCGGGCTTCCACGGACTGCATATCCATGACGTCGGCCGGTGCGAGGTGAACTCGGTGCCGCCCGGCGGCGGGGCGCCGGGGGATTTCCTGTCCGCCGGCGGTCATTTCCAGGGTGGCGGCCAGGCCGACCATCCCAATCACGCCGGTGATCTGGCCCCGTTGCAGGTTCGCGGGGACGGCAGCGCAATGCTGGTGACCACCACGAACGCTTTCGATATTCCGGACCTGATGGACGGTGACGGTAAGGCGATCATCATCCACGCCGGTTCGGACAACCTCTCCAACATTCCCGCCGACCGCTACCAGCAGACCGACGGTGCGCCGCCGCCGGACGCGACCACCTTGGCCACTGGCGACGGCGGCAAGCGGGTCGCCTGCGGTGTCATCGGCACCGGCTAGGATCGACTTCGCGGGCTCCGCTCAGCCGACGCTGGGGGTCGAGTGGGAGTTCGCCCTCGTTGATATCGAATCCCGCGATCTGAGTAATCAGGCCGCGGCGGTCATCGCCGATATCGGCAATACGCCACATGTGCACAAAGAACTGCTGCGCAATACCGTCGAGATCGTCACCGGGATCTGCGAGACGGTTCCCGAGGCGATGGCCGACCTGCACTCCACCCTGACCGCGACCGGTGCGGCCGTCCGGGACCGCGGGATGGAGTTGTTCTGTGCGGGCACCCACCCGTTCGCGCAGTGGTCGGCCCAGAAGTTCACCGATGCGCCGCGCTACGCCGAATTGATCAAACGGACCCAGTGGTGGGGCCGGCAGATGCTGATCTGGGGGGTGCACGTCCACGTCGGCGTCTCCTCGGCGCACAAGGTCATGCCGATCATCTCCTCCCTGCTCAACCAGTACCCGCACCTGCTGGCGCTATCCGCCTCATCGCCGTTCTGGGCGGGTGAGGACACCGGCTACGCCAGTAATCGGGCGATGATGTTTCAGCAGCTGCCGACCGCAGGTCTGCCGTTCCAGTTCAACTCATGGCGTCAGTTCGAGCGGTTCGTGCACGACCAGAAGACCACCGGGATCATCGACCAGATCAACGAGATCCGTTGGGATATCCGGCCTTCGCCGCACCTCGGCACCATCGAGGTGCGGGTCTTCGACGGGGTGTCGAACCTGCGGGAGCTCTCCGCGCTGGTGGCCCTGACACATTGTCTGATCGTCGATCTGGACCGCCGGCTGGAGGCCGGGGAGCAGCTTCCGGTGATGCCGCCGTGGCATGTACAGGAAAACAAGTGGCGGGCCGCCCGGTACGGGTTGGACGCCATCATCATCCTCGACGCCGATGGTAACGAGCGGTTGGTCACCGAGGACCTCGACGATCTGCTGACCCGGCTGGTGCCGGTGGCGGATTCGCTTCAGTGCGCCGATGAACTGGCGGCGGCCGCCGAGATTCCCCGGCGGGGAGCGTCTTATCAACGCCAGCGCAGGGTGGCCGAGGTACATGACGGTGACCTGCGCGCGGTGGTCGATGCGCTCGTCGCAGAGTTGGATGTCTAGGTTGGGCGTCTAGGTTGGGTGTCTAGGAGGAACCGATGGTGCTCAGGACGGTACTGGCGCGCAGGGCGGTTCCGGCCCGCAGCACGACGGCCGGGCTACTGGCCCTCGTGGTGATGCTGGCCGCGGGCGGCTGCAGCCGGGCGGTGGACGGCAGCCCGGTAGCCACCCCCGGGCAGGCCGGAATCGCGATCGGGGGTGCGGACCTGCTGGACACCAGCTGCCGCGAGTACGTCGCCATGGGTACCTCGGCCCGCCGCGAGGTGATTGTGGCGATCGGCGAGGACGGGAATCAACTGGTCGCCGGAAACCCGGATCTGTGGGTGGGGGTCGGGGCGGCGCTGTGCACCTTCGCCTCCCCGAGCGCCCCGGTCCGCGATGTCCTCACCGGCGGGTTCCGGTAGGGCCTGAGATGAGCGAATCCGCGCGGCCGATGTTCCCGCTGCAGTCCGCCCTGTTGCCGGGCGAAACCTTGCCGCTGCGGATCTTCGAACCGCGGTACGTCCGCCTGGTTCGGGATTGTCTGGCCGGGGATGTCCCGGCTTTCGGTGTGGTGCTGATCAACCGCGGCCTGGAAGTCGGCGGCGGGGACTCCCGCACCGATATCGGCGCGATGGCGCGGATCGCCGAATACGCCGACCTCGGCATGGACCAGTACGAACTGCTTGCGCCGGTAGGGGAGCGGATACGGGTGCGCCGGTGGCTGCCCGATGACCCCTATCCGCGGGCGATCGTCGAACCCTGGCCCGATGAGCCCGGACGGCCGGTCGGCCCCGGGCAGATCGGCGAGGTCATCGACCGCATCACCGCGCTGTACCAGCGGGTGGCCTCGGCCCGCGGTATCGAGGTGCCGCACGATGCGCTGGCCGTTGATGAGGACACCGCCGATGACCCGACCCGGCACCTGTACGCCCTCGCCGCCCGGCTGCCACTGGGCCCGGCCGACCGCTACGGTGTGCTGGCCGCCCCCACCCTGGCCGATCGCGTCGATGTCCTCACCGACGCGATCGAGACGGTTACGGCGATGATCGAATTCCAGCTGTCCGAGGACAGCTGAGGGCGGTTGCCCGGACCGGATCAGGATTCGCTGCGCTGGGGGTTCTCGCGGTCGGCCAGCGCGTCCACGCTGAGCAACTCGTCGGGGACGTTGTGCTCCCGGTAGGCCAACTGGCCGACCCGTTGGGCGATCACCGGCGCCGTGATCAGGGTGAAGACACCGGTCAGCACGATCATCCCGATGTCGATATTCCCGCGCAGTCGGATCGCCGCCCCGGCCAGCACCAGTAAGAGGCCCAGAACCTGCGGTTTGGTGGCCGAGTGCATGCGGCTGAGCGTGTCGGGGAAGCGCAACAGACCGATCGCCGCCGTCAGCGCCAGCGCCGAGCCGCTCAGCACCAGTACGGCGGTGAGGACCTCGACCGCGCTCACCGCCGGGCGTCCTTGATATCGGGCACCCGGAAACGGGCGATGCTCACCGATCCGACGAAGCTGATCAACGCCAGGGCGGCCAGGCTGTACGTCACGGTGGTGTCCCCGCTGAACGCCGCCCAGGTGCCCAGACCGCACATCGTCACCGCGACGGTCGTGTCCACCGCGATGAGCCGGTCCAGGGTGCTGGGGCCGATCAGCAGCCGGATCATGGTCAGGAGCGCCGCTGCGGTCAGCATCACCCCGGCGGCCACCCAGACTGCCGTCATCGCCCGGCCTCCTGTTCGGCCGCCGCCGTCGACGGGCGCCATTCGGCGTCCCGCTCGAAGGCGGCCACGAGCAGCCTTTCCAGGGCCGCGACCTGTCTGTGGAACCGGTCGACTCCGCGTTGTGAATCCACGTTGAGCACGTGCACGTAGACCTCTCGCCGCGCCTGATCGATTTCGAGCACCAGGGTTCCCGGCGTCAGGTTGAGAATATTGACCCCCAGTGCCAGCACCAGGTCGGATTTCAGGGCCAGGCTCGCCCGCAGCACCGCCGACAGAGGCGGTCGGCTGGGCCGGAGCGTCAGCCAGGCCACCTCGGTCGAGGATTTGATCAGCCACCACGCGACGGTCAGGGCCAACCGGCAGACCGACAGCGGGTGTACCCGACCCTGTACCGGCACGGCCGGTAGCGGTAACAGCAGGGTGATCGCCAGCGCCACCAGCAGGCCGGACAGCACATTGGCCACCGATACCGAGCCCCACAGCAGCAGCCATGCCAGCACCAGCCAGGCCACCGTCCACGCCCGGAGGAGGGTTTGCCGACTCATGCGGGATCCCCCAGCACCGCGGCGACGTAGCGGCCGGGGTCGAGCACCTCGTCGGCGGCCCGGTCGCAATACCCGAAGATCGGGCCCGCGGCCACTGTGAGCGCCAGCCCCACCGCGGCCAGCGCCATCGTCGGTACCAGCATCCCCGGCGGCATCCGCCCGACGTCCCCGCGGTCGCTGAAGGAGATGTCATCGGCGTCGTCGGACTGGTCGATCAGCGCCGAGGGCGCGACGTCGGCCAGATCACCCTCCGGGGCATCGGCGCGGGCCCGCCAGAACGCGTTGCTCCAGACCCGCATCACCACATAGAGCGTGAGCAGACTGGTCAGCACCGATCCGCCGACCAGCAGCCAGGCCAGAACCGAGCCGTCCTCGGTTCCGGCCTCCAGCAGTGCCACCTTGCCGATGAAACCGGAGAACGGCGGGATGCCACCGAGATTGAGGGCAGGGACGAAGAAGGCGAAGGCGAGCAATGGACTCGCGGCTGCCAGACCGCCGAGCCGGCGCAGCGTCGATGCGCCGGCCTGCCGCTCGATCAGGCCGACCACCAGGAACAGCGTGGTCTGAACAACGATGTGGTGCGCGACGTAGTAGATGGCCCCGGACATGCCCAGGCTGCTCGATAACGCGATGCCGAACACCATGTACCCGATATGGCTCACCAGCGTGAAGGACAGCAGTCGTTTGATGTCGTTCTGGGCGATCGCGCCCAGGATGCCGACCAGCATGGTCAGCAGGGCGGCGACGAGCAGAACGGAGTCCATCCCGCCGTCGCTGAACAGCAGAGAATGCGCCCGGATGATGGCGTAAACCCCCACCTTGGTCAGCAGGCCGGCGAACACGGCGGTCACCGGGGCGGACGCGGTCGGGTAGGAGTCGGGCAGCCAGCTCGATAGCGGGAATACCGCAGCCTTGATGCCGAAGGCCACCAGCAGCACCGCGAACAGGGCGCCGCGGGTGCCGGTCGGGACTTCCGGTAGCCGCACCGACAACTCCGCCATGTTCAGCGTTCCGGTGGCGGCGTAGATCAGGCTCAGGCCGATCAGGAAGATCACCGAGGAGACCATCGACACCATCACATAGGAGATGCCGGCCCGCACCCGGTCCTTGGTGGCGCCGAGGGTCAGCAGCACGAAACTCGCGGCCAGCAGCACCTCGAAGCCGACGAAGAGGTTGAACAGGTCACCGGCCAGGAATGCGATACACACACCGGCGGACAGCACCAGATAGGTGGGCAGGAAAATCGACACCGGCTGCCGTTCGTCCCCGTCGCGGATGCCCTGGCCGATGGCGTAGAACACCACGGCGAGCAGAACGATCGCCGATACCACCAGCATCAGCGCCGCGAGCCGGTCGACCACCAGGGTGATGCCCAGCGGTCCCAGTCCCGCCTCGGTCGGTCCCCAGCCACCGATATGCAGGGCCTGGGTGCCACGACGGTCGGTGTGCACCAGCAGGGCCACCGACACTGCAAGCACACCGGCCAGCGAGACCAGCGCGACCGCCCGCTGCAGCCGCCGCCGACGACCGGCGAAGAGCGTCAGTGCGGCCCCGGCCAGCGGGATCAGCACCGGCAGCGGCATCAGGACGTTCATCGGGAGCCCTCCGAGCCGGGCAGCGCGTCCAGTTCATCGGGGGCCTCGGTGTCCGGATGGGCAATCGTGCCGCCGCGATCGTCGTCGATCCAGGTGGCCTCGGCGTCGGACAGTTCGGCCACCCGGGTGTCCTCCGGGTCGTTGGTCACATCCTCCTCGGTGGTCAGCCGGTAGGAGCGGTAGATCAGGGCCAGGACGAACGACGCCACCCCCATCGTGATGACGATCGCCGTCAGGATGAGCGCCTGCGCCAGCGGATCGGCGGTTGCCGCCTCCTGGCCGCTGGTGCGGCCACGGACCGGGGGGTTGCCTGACGGCCCGCCGATGGTCAGCAGCAACAGGCTCACCGCATTGCTGACCAACAGCAGGCCCAGCAGCATGCGGGTGAGATTGCGCGACAGCAGCAGGTAAACGCCGCAGGAAATGAGCCCACCGGCGATGAGCAGCGGAATGAGATAGACCGTCACCGCAGTCCCCCCGCCGGCCGGTTCGCGGCCTCGGCCAGTTCGAAGTCGATACCGGCGCCGAGGCTGCGCAGCACATCGAGCACCAGCCCCACCACGATCAGGTACACGCCCAGATCGAAGATCAGCGAGGTGACGAACTTGACGGTGCCCAGCAGCGGCAGGTGCAGCGAGATGACCGCTGAGGACAGTGCCGGCGCGCCCAGCAGCATGGACACGATCGCCGTTCCCGCGGCGAGGGCCAGACCGGCACCGAGAATTTTGCCGGCGTCCAACGGCAGCGCCTCGCCGAGCTCGTAACGGCCACCGGCCAGATACCGCAGCATCAGCGCCAGACCCGCTGTCAGCCCGCCGGCGAAACCGCCGCCGGGGGTGTTGTGGCCGGTGAAGAACAGGTACACCGACAGCACCATCATCAGCGGGAAGATCATCCTGGTCGCCACCTCGAGCACCAGCGACCGCTGACGCGGATCCCGGACCTCACTGCCCCGTAACCACATGGTGTCGCCGGCCGCTGGGCTGTAGGAGGTCATTCTCCCGGCCGATGCGGCCGGTGTGTTCGGCACCGCGCCCGCCCGGCCGGCCTGGGGAACCCGGGGTGCCGAGCCGAACCTGCGGTGCCGGAAGACCAGTGATGCCACCCCGGTAGCGGCCGCCACCAGGACAGCGACTTCGCCGAGGGTGTCCCAGGCCCGGATGTCGACCAGCAGCACGTTGACCGTATTGGCGCCGTGCCCGCGAAAGTAGGCGGCGTCGGGCAGCAGATCGGCGACGGGCGTCTGGGTGCGCGCGGCCTTTGCGAACACCGCCAGGGCCGTGACCGTCACCCCGACACCGGCGGCCAGCAGCGCTCGCGGCAGGCGGTAGCGCCGCACCCCGGCCTCCTCGGTTTCGGCCGGCAGCGTTCGTAGCACCAGCACGAAGAACCCCAGCATGATGGTCTCGACCAGGAACTGGGTCAGTGCCAGGTCGGGCGCCCCGTGCAGCGCGAAAATGACCCCGCAGCCGTAACCGGTGATACCGACCATCAACACGGCGGCCAGCCGGTTTCGGACCAGCGTTGCCGCCGCTGCGGCGGCGAGGATGAGAAGACCCACCACCGGTTGCAGTATCGAATCCCACAGCGCGAACCGGGGCCGGTCGCGGGCGCCGATCAGCATGATGATCATCGGCAGCACCATCAGGGTGCACAGGATCACCGCCTGGGTCAGCGGTAGCGAGCCCCGCTGGGTCACACCGGTCAGCCGCACCGAGGCGATATCGGCACCGCGGACCACGGCCTCGTAGATCCGATCGGCGTTACCCAACGGCAGACGATCGGACCTCCGCAGCCGGGGCAACCGTGATCGGCGCACGAAATCCGCCGTGCCCACGGCGATCACCAGGGCCGACAACAGCAGCGGCAGGCCGAGCCCGTGCCACAGCGCCAGTTTGTACGCACCGTCTGACGCGCCGTAGGCCGGCACGGTGGCGGAGTAGTCCCGCAGCGCGGTGTTGAGCGGTGCGGGCAGAACCCCGAATGCCAGGCCGGCCGCGGCCAGTAGCGCCGGTGCAACCAGGAATGTTCCCGGCGGCCGGTGCAGGCCGGCCACCAGGGTGCTTGGCTGGGGTTTTCCCTTCCGCGCAAAGGCACCCCAGATGAACCGCAGGGTGTAAATGGTGGTGAACACCGAGCCGAACACCACCCCGGCCAGCACCACCGGAGCCCAGCGGCCCAGGGCGGCGCTGTCACCGACCGCCTCGAATGCGGATTCCTTGGCGACGAACCCCAGGAACGGCGGCAGGGCGGCCATACTCGCCGCGGCGGCCGCGGCGGTGACCATCAGGACCGGCAGTCGGTTGCCCAGCCACGCCAGTCGGCGGATGTCCCGCGTCCCGGTGGAGTGGTCGATGATGCCGACGACCATGAACAGCGCCGCCTTGAACAGGGCGTGCGCGCACATCATCGCCAATCCGGCGAGCATCATGTCGCGTCCTCCCGCCCCCACCAGGACCAGCAGGAATCCCAGCTGGCTGACGGTGCCGAAGGCGAGGATCAACTTCAGGTCGTACTCCCTGACCGCGCGCCAGCCGGCCAGCACCATGGTCGTCACACCCAGGGTGATCAGCGTCGGCCGCCAGCCGGGGGAGTCTGCGAAAGCGGGGGTGAGCCGCGCGACCAGATAGACCCCGGCCTTGACCATCGCGGCCGCGTGCAGATAGGCGCTGACCGGGGTGGGTGCCGCCATGGCGCCGGGTAACCAGAAGTGGAACGGCACGATCGCGGATTTGGACAACGCGCCGACCGCGATGAGCACAACACCGATACCGACGGCGGTGCCTCCGGCGGGCGGGTCGGCGATCAGCTCGGACAGCAGAAATGTTCCTGCGGACTGTCCGACGATGATCACACCGACCAGCATCGCCAGGCCGCCGAAGGTGGTGACCAGCAGCGCCTGCATCGCAGCCGCGCGGCTGGTTGCCCGCTCGGCGTAATGTCCGACCAGCAGGAAGGACAACACCGTGGTCAGTTCCCAGAACATGTAGAGCAGCAGCATGTTGTCGGCGATGACCAGTCCGAACATCGCCCCGGAGAACGCGACGAGTTCGGCGGCGAAACTCGGTAGCCGGTTTTCGGTGTGGCCGTCGTGGTGGTGGAAGTACTCCGCGCAGTAGAACAGCACCAGCGCACCGACACCGAGCACCAGCACGCTCATGATGGCGGCCAGGCTGTCGAAGCGGAACGCGATGTTCATCGACAACTCGGGGATCCACGGGATGTCCAGCCGTTGCCCAGCCCCGGAGCCCGGCCAGGATGCCAGCACCCACACCAGGGATCCCAGCGGCACCAGGGCCAGCGGGTAGAAGGCCCGGCGGTCGAACCGCCGCACCAGTAACGGAGCTACGGCAGTGGCGAGCGCGTGTGCAAGCAGAATTCCCAGCATTGGCGTCAGCGGCCGGCGGCGAAGGCCCGCAGCGACTCCACCTGAGCCGCATTCAGCGAGGGCCGTACGGTGTCGCGGGCGGTGGCCACATCGGCGGCGGTCACATCAGCGGCGTCGATGGAGCGGCGCATGGCCGTCAGGGCCGATTCACGCAGCAGCGCCACGCAGTCCGCGGCGCTGTAACCGTCCAGTTCGCCGGCCAGCGTTTGCAGATCGACCTCATCGCTGAGCGGGACCGACTTGCCGGCGGTCCGGAGGATCTGGAAACGCGCGTCGGCGTCCGGCGGCTCGACGAACACCAGCCGCTCGAGCCGGCCAGGTCGCAGCAGCGCCGGGTCGATCAGATCCGGCCGGTTGGTGGCGCCGAGCACCACCACATCGCGTAGCGGCTCGATACCGTCGAGTTCGGTCAGTAACGCGGCCACCACCCGGTCGGTCACGCCGGAATCGAAACTCTGACCCCGACGCGGCGCCAGGGCGTCGATCTCATCGAGGAATACCAGCGACGGTGCGGAATCGCGGGCCCGGCGGAACAATTCCCGCACCGCCTTCTCCGAGGACCCGACCCATTTGTCCATCAGTTCCGAGCCCTTGACGGCGTGCACGCTGAGCCGGCCTGTGCTGGCCAGCGCCCGCACGACGAAGGTTTTCCCCGTTCCAGGCGGCCCGTAGAGCAGCACACCGCGCGGCGGCTCGACCCCGAGCCGGGCGAAGGTTTCGGGGTGGCGCAGCGGCCACAGCACCGCCTCGGTGAGCGCCTGCTTGGTCTCCACCATGTCGCCGACATCGTCGAACGTCACCGAACCGACCGCCACCTCCTCGGTGTTGGACCGGGATAGTGGCCGGATGACCGACAGGGCGCCGGTCAGGTCGTCCTGGGTCAGAGCCGGATCGTCACCGTTCTCGCTAGCCCTGGCCGCCGCCCGCAATGCCGCCTCACGTACCAGCGCGGCCAGATCTGCCCGCACGAATCCCGGTGTACGGTCGGCGATCTCGTCAAGTGTGAGATCGGCGGCCGGCACATCGCGAAGGAGTACCTCCAGCAGGGCGGTGCGGGTGGCGGCATCCGGCAGGCTCAGGCCGAGTTCCCGGTCGCACAGGTCGGGGGCTCGCAGTCTCGGGTCCAGCGAGTCCGGTGCCTGCGAGGTGGCGATCAGCGCCACGCCGGCGGTATCGACCGCCGCGCGCAGCTCACCGAGGATCATGGTGGCCACCGGCTCCGGCGGGTCGGGCAGCAGCGCGTCGATATCGGTGATCAGCAGCACACCGCCGCCGTTGACGGTGTCGGCCACCGCGCGGGCGACGGCCTGCTGGCGCTCGGGTGCCGTAAGCGCGCCGGTGTCGGGACCGTCCACCTCGACCAATCGCCGGCCGGCGCACACCGCGCGCACCAATGCGGCCTTGCCCACCCCGGCCGGGCCGGTGATCAGGACGCCGAGATTGGGTTTGGCGCCCAGTTTCTCCAGCAGGTCCGGCTCGTCGAGGGCGAGCTTGAGCCATTCGCTGAGCCGGCCCGCCTGCACGTGCTGACCCTTGAGATCGTCGATACTCACCGGCGGTTCGGCGGGCCACTCGGTGGGCGGACTCACCGCGGGCGCCGATCCGGTGACCGGCACGGCCGGTACATCGTCCCGGCCCCAGGCGACAGACGAATTCGGTTGCACCGAAACGGGGCCGGCTGGATCGGTTCCGGTGACGGTGAGCAATTCCGAGGTCCAGGTAATGCCGACGGAGGCGGCCAGGGCGGTGCTGGCCGCCGATGTCGAGGTGCCCGGGCCCAGGTCCCGCGGTAGCAGCGATACCGTGTCGCCGACCGTCAGCACCTTTCCCAGTAGTGCCTGGCGCAGTGCGGTCGTGGACACCGACCGGCTGGCCAGTGCCGATCCGCTCAGCGTCACCGAACGGGCCCCGTAGACGGTGACCGGGGACACCAGCACGGTGGCGTCCTCGCGCAGCCCGGCGTTGGACAAGGTCACATCGTCGAGCAGGGCGGTCCCCGCCGGGGTGCCGGACGGTGCCACCCCGACCACCGCTGCGGTGTTGCGGGAACCCATGAGCCCCACCGCATCCCACTCCCGGATGCCCAGTGCGGTGATCACCTCCGGGTGTAGCCGGACCACACCGCGGCGCGAGTCCAGGGCCGCGGTGTTGAGTCGTGCGGTCAGGCTGAGACTCGAACTCATCGGCCGGCGCCAGGTTTGCGGAGTCCGAGGCGGGCGGTGGAGCGCCGGTGCGGGTGCTGGGCCCGCCGCGCGGCCCGGCGGGCCTCGCGGCGTTGCCGTGGCTTGACATCCCAGGCCTCCGGGCGGGCCGCCACCCAGCGTTGACTGCGGATCGTGAAGGGCATGATCAGCAGGTACCCGCCGATGATCAGCAGCACCAGGATGTAGGGGAACAGCAGCAGGCCGGCGGCGGCGAGCGTCACCAGGCCCAGCAGGATGGGTGCCGCATTCTCCGGTACCGACACCGATTTCAGCGCCAGGGTCGGGACCCGGCTCACCAGCAGCACGGAATTGGCCGCCAGCCAGGCGCAGACGAACCAGGTCGAGGTCCACCAGCCCGGCCCGAACTGCAGCATCGCGGCCAGCGGACCGATTGACCCGACCGCACCGCACGGTGCCGGCATTCCGACGAAGTACTCGCGGGTATACGCCGGGCGGGTGTCATCGTCGAGGAGCGCGTTGAACCGAGCCAGCCGCAACACAATGCACACCGCGTAGAGAAGTACGAAAATCCAGCCGACGGGTGAGGTCGGCAACAGGGTCACATAGACCACCAGCGCCGGTGCGACCCCGAAGTTGACCGCATCGGCCAGCGAGTCGATCTCGGCACCCATCGGGGACTGGGCGTGCAGTGCGCGGGCGATCCCGCCGTCAATCCCGTCGAGCACCGCGGCGGCACCGATCAGGGCCAGCGCGATATGCGGTCGGCCGTCCAGCGCGAACTTGATCGAGGTCAGTCCGGCGCAGATGGCCAGCACGGTCGTCGCACTGGGCAGGATGCGCAATCCGCGCCTGGATCGACTGGGAGTCCGGGGGCTGGTCACGGCAGCCGGGCCAACACAGTCTCGCCGGCCAACGCGCGCTGACCCGGCTCGATGAGCACCTCCGAGCCGGCCGGCAGATAGGTGTCCAGCCGGGAACCGAACCGGATCAGCCCATAGGTGTCGCCGATGCCCACGGTATCGCCGGCCCGCAGATCGCAGACGATGCGGCGGGCGATCAGTCCGGCGATCTGGACGACCACCACCTGGTGTCCGTCCGGTGTGCGGATCAGCACGCTGTTGCGCTCGTTGTCCTCGCTGGCCGCCGCCAGGTCGGCGGAATGGAAGCTGCCCGGCCGGTACTGCACAGCCGCCACTTCACCGCCGACCGGGATGCGCTGCACATGGGCGTCCAGCAGGGACAGGAACACGCTGATTCTCGGAACCGGGTCGGCCGGCAGGCCGAGTTCGGCCGGTGGGGCCACTGTGTCGATCAGGCATACCTGCCCGTCGGCGGGGGACACCACCACGCCCGGCCGGGTGGGCGGAGTGCGGTCCGGGTGCCGAAAGAAGCCGGCATTGGCAGCAGCGGCGGCAAGGCCGGTCCGTCGCACCCAGCGGTGGTTGCGACCCAGGGCGGCCACCGCGATACCGGCGGCGATGAAGGGCACCCCGGCCGGGTGAACAGGCGGTACCGCCGTACGCACGAGTTCGGCCAGCCGTCGCGGGCCGGACTGTTGGGTGTCATCGGGGCGTCTGGCCATCACAGTGATCCTAGTCGGGGATCCTGCCTGGGAATCCCGGTCGGGGATCCCAGTCGGGGATCTTGGTCGGGGCCCTCGTCTGGTGCGGTCAGGACAGGTCCCATATCCGTACCGTCTGCCCGGCGGCGAGGTCGGTCACGTCCTCGGCGATATCGACCAGGCAGTTGGCCGAGGCCAGCCACCGCAGATGGTGCGATGCCGGCGGGCCGTAGCTGATCACGGTTCCCGCGATCGGGTCGTACACCCCGCGACGGAACTGCCGCTTACCGGCCGGGGAGGTCAGTGCCTCAGCCAGCACCGCGGTGCGCCGGGGCCGGTCCGGGCCGGGCATCGCCATGGCGGCACGCAGGGCGGGCCGGATGAACACCTCGAAGGACACCAGTGCGCTGACCGGATTCCCGGGCAGGGTGACGATCGGGCACCCGGCCGAGGCGGCTGACCCGGTGGTGCGGCCGGCGCCCTGGGGCATACCGGGCTGCATGGCCACCTTGACGAACTCCACGCCGGCCCCGCCGGTCCCGGTGTCGAAAGCATCCTTGACCACCTCGTAGGCGCCGGCGCTGACCCCGCCTGAGGTGATCACCAGATCAGCCGACCCGGCGCAGCCGTCGAGCAGCGCGCGGAACTGCGCTATGTCATCACCGCAGGTGGCGGTGTCCAGCAGTGTGGCTCCGGATTCCAGCACGGCGGCGGCCAGCATCACGGCGTTGGACTCGTAGATCTGCCCGGGCGCCAGCGCGGCACCGGCGGCGACCAGTTCGGAACCGGTGGAGATCACCAGCACCCGCTGGCGCGGGATGATCGTGAGGCGGTCCAGTCCGAGTGCGGCGACCAGGCCGAGGGCCGCCGGCGTGACGACCTGCCCGGCCCGCAGCACCGGGGTGCCGGCGGTGACGTCCTCGCCGCAGCGTCGGATGTGCCGCCCCGGGCTGGGTGCCGTGCGGATGGCCACCGTCGGCATGCCGCCGTCCGTTGCCTCTACCGGCACCACCGCGTCGGCTCCGGCAGGCAGGGGGGCGCCAGTCATGATCCGGTGCGCGGTCCCCGGGTCCAGGTGCAGCCGGTCGGTGCGTCCGGCCGGGATGTCCTCGGCGACCGGCAGCCGGACCGGACGGTCGCGACTGGCGCCGGCGGTGTCGGCAGCCCGCACCGCGTAGCCGTCCATGGCGGAGTTGTCGAATACCGGCAGGGCCAGCGGCGCGACCACATCCTCGGCCAGAACCAGGCCCAGCGCCTCGCGAAGACCGACATCGGCCGGCGGCCGCGGGGAGATCAGCCCGGTGACGATGCGGCGATGTTCCTCGACGCTGCGCATCTGTGTGCCGCTCCGAGCCGGGTCAGACCGGATAGGTGACGCCGGTCAGTTCCTCGGAGACCGTCCACAGCCGCTCCTGCACCGCGACATCGTGCGACTGTTTGGTCGAGGTGACCGGCACCGGGTAGCCGCGCAACTCACGGAACCCGTCCGGGCCGTAGTATTCGCCGCCCCGCACCGAGGGATCGGTGGCGGCCCGCAGGGTCGGCAGCGCACCCAACTCGGAGGTGTTCAGCAGCTTGCCGGACAGCCAGCTGACACCCGGCAACCCGGCGCCGGGTACATGCCGCACCAGTTCGGTGGCCGCGACCCCCGGGTGCGCGGCGACGGCGATGGTCTTGGCTCCCATCGTTTTCGATGCCGCGGCCAGCCGCCGCTGCAGGTCATAGGCGAACATCAGGTTGGCGAGCTTGGACTGACCGTAGGAGGCCACCCGGTCGTAGCGGCGGCGGTCCCACTGCAGATCGTCGAAGTCGATCTTGGCCCGGATGTTGTGGGCGATACTCGAGACCACCACCACCCGTGAGCCGTCGACGTCCAGCAGATTCTTCAGCAGCAGGCCGGTCAGGGCGAAATGGCCGAGGTGATTGGTCCCGAACTGCAATTCGAAACCGTCTGCGGTGGTCTGCTTCGGCGGGTACATCACCCCGGCGTTGTTGATCAGCAGGTCGATCCGCGGATAGGCGGCGGCCATCTCCGCACCGGCTGTCCGCACCGAAGCCAGCGAGCCCAGGTCGAGTTTTCGCACGGTCACATCGGCGCCGGGGGTGATCCCGCGGATACGGTCCGCCGCCGCCTCGCCCTTGGCGGTGTCGCGGACGGCCATGACCACGGCCGCACCGCGTCCGGCCAGCACCCGGGCGGTGTCATAGCCCAGCCCGGTGTTGGAACCGGTGACGATCGCCAGGCGGCCGCTTTGATCGGGAACGTCGTTCTCAGTCCATCGCATGCTTAGAACATACGGTGCGCCTACTGTTTCCCGTATGGCAGTCGGCGGTGTGCTGTTCGATATCGACGGTGTCCTGGTGACCTCCTGGCGAGCGATCCCCGGGGCGGCCGAAACACTGCGGGTGCTGGCCGACCATCAGGTGGCCTGCTCGTACCTGACCAACACCACGACCCTCACCCGCTCCCGGATCGCCTCGGCGCTGTCCGAGGCCGGGATGGACGTGCGCCCCGACGAGGTGATCACCGCCGCCGTCCTGACCGCGGACTATGTCCGATCGCGCTATCCGGGTGCGCGCTGCCTGCTGGTCAACAACGGCGATATCACCGAGGACATGCCCGGTATCGAGATCGTCGACTCAGCGGCCGCCGGCGAGACCTTCGGTTCGTCGGGTAGGCCGGATGTGATCTTGCTCGGCGGCGCCGGACCGCAGTTCTGCCACCTCACCCTGAGCTGGGTCTACGACTGGATGACCCAGGGGGTGCCGGTGATCGCCATGCACCGCAGCACCGCCTGGACCACCACCGAGGGTCTGCGGATCGACACCGGGATGTACCTGATCGGCATGGAGCAGACCTCCGGCCGCAAAGTCGTCGCGGTCGGCAAGCCGGCACCGGCCGGCTTTCAGGCGGCTGCCGCCCGATTGGGGGTGGAACCGGAGGAGATGTTCATGGTGGGCGATGACCTCAACAACGATGTGCTGGCGGCCCAGGTGGTCGGTATGACGGGGGTACTTGTGCGCACCGGCAAGTTCCGGCAGGAGACCCTGGACCGCTGGTCCGCCGACGAATTCGCCATGCAACCCAACCATGTGGTGGACTCCGTCGCCGGTCTGCCCGCGCTGCTAGACCTTTAGCGAGCGGACGGCTTCGATCCGGGCCTGGAGTTGTTCGCCGTTGGCCGCCGCCACCGGCGGTCCGCCGCAGACCCGGCGCAGTTCGTTGTGAATCCACCCGTGCGACCTGCCGGTCCGGTGATGCGTCGCCGCGACCAGGGCGTTCAGTTCGCGGCGGAGTTCACGCAACCGGCCGTGGGTGGTGCGCGGTGTCTCGATCGCTGCGGTGCCCCGTTTGGTGAGCTGTTCTTCCTGCCTGCGCCGCAGCAGATCGCGCATGGAGGCCGCATCCAACAGGCCCGGGATTCCCAGATAATCGGCCTCTTCGTCGCTGCCCGCCGGCGTCGCCGTCCCGAAGGACGCCCCGTCGAAGATCACCTGATCGAGTTCGGCGTCGGCGCCCAGATACTCGATCTCCCTGTCCTGCAGATCCGGTTCGTCGCGCCGTTGCGCGGCGAGTTCGGCATCGAGGGGATCATCGGCGTTCTCCCGGTGCGGTTTACCGAGCACGTGATTGCGCTGGGCTTCCATCTCGCTGGCGAGCAGGAGCAGGTTGGGCACTGATGGCAGGAAGATGCTGGCGGTCTCGCCGGGCCGGCGGGAACGGACGAATCGGCCGATCGCCTGGGCGAAGAACAACGGCGTCGATGCGCTGGTTGCGTAGACGCCGACCGAAAGCCGGGGCACATCGACGCCCTCGGACACCATCCGCACCGCCACCAGCCAGCGTGATGTGCCGGTCGAGAACGCTGAAATGCGCTCTGAGGAGCCGGGGTCATCGGAGAGCACCACGGTGGGGGTCTCACCGGTGATCTTCACCAATAGGTCGGCGTAGGCGCGCGCGGTGGTTTGGTCGGAGGCGATCACCATTCCGCCGGCGTCGGGCACGTGCCGGCGGAGGCCACGCAGGCGGGTGTCGGCGGCTGCGATCACCGCCGGCATCCACTCGCCGTCGGGATCCAGCGCGGTGCGCCACGCCCGGCTCGTCTGCTCCGCGGTCAGCGGCTCGCCGAGCCGCGCCGCGTGTTCCTCGCCGGCGCTGTCGCGCCAGCGGGCCTCCCCGGAATAGGCCATGAACATCACCGGGCGTACGACACCGTCGGCCAGTGCCTCGGTGTAGCCGTAGGTGTGGTCGGCCTGTGAACGTGCGAAACCGTCGGGCCCGGTTTCGTAGGTGACGAACGGGATCGCGGCGTCATCGCTGCGGAACGGGGTACCGGTCAGGGCCAGCCGCCGGGTGGCGTCGCCGAAGGCCTCGCGAATACCCTCGCCCCAACTCCGGGCGTCGCCGCCGTGGTGGATCTCATCGAAAATGACCAGTGTGCGGCGGTTCTCGGTGCGGACCCGGTGCCGCATCGGGTGGCTGGCCACCTGGGCGTAGGTGACCACGACGCCGTGATAGTCCCCGGAGGTCTGGGCCTGGGAGTTGGAGAACCGCGGGTCCAGCGCTATCCCGGAAAGGGCGGCGGCTGCCGCCCACTGTGCCTTGAGATGTTCGGTGGGCACCACCACGGTGATCCGCTCGACGGTGCCATCGGTGAGAAGCTCCCCGGCAATGCGCAACGCGAAGGCGGTCTTACCCGCTCCCGGCGTCGCTACCAGCAGGAAATCCTTCGGCTGTGCGGACAGGTAGCGCACAAGTGCCCGTCGTTGCCAGCCCCGCAACGCCCGGGTGCCGGGCGCTTCTACTGCCCGCACCCTCGGGCCTCCCTTCCGCCGGGATGGACTCTAATGCAATCGGACGGTGGCTCCGGGGTGGGCGCTGGTGTGTCCGCCGCGGGCGAACGGTCTTGCACTCGGCATGGGCGAGTGCTAAAAAAGAGGTTGGCACTCACGACCGGTGAGTGCTAGGTCGAGTCCGGTGAGACTTCCAGTCCTGACAGCTGAAGTCGTCCGTCGCGGGCACTGCGTCCGGCCGAAATCGTGTCATTCCCCAACCGGAGGATTCACACCGCAATGTCCAAGATTATTGCGTACGACGAAGAGGCGCGCCGTGGCCTCGAGCGGGGTCTCAATGCCCTCGCCGATGCGGTCAAGGTCACCCTCGGCCCCAAGGGCCGCAACGTCGTTCTGGAGAAGAAGTGGGGCGCTCCCACGATCACCAACGACGGCGTATCCATCGCCAAGGAGATCGAGCTCGAGGACCCGTACGAGAAGATCGGTGCCGAGCTGGTCAAGGAGGTCGCCAAGAAGACCGACGATGTCGCCGGCGACGGAACCACCACGGCCACCGTGCTGGCCCAGGCCCTGGTTCGCGAGGGTCTGCGCAACGTCGCCGCGGGCGCGAACCCGCTGGGTCTGAAGCGCGGTATCGAGAAGGCCGTCGACAAGATCACCGAGACGCTGCTCAAGAGCGCCAAGGAGGTCGAGACCAAGGAGCAGATCGCTGCGACCGCCGGGATCTCGGCCGGCGACCAGACCATCGGCGACCTGATCGCCGAGGCCATGGACAAGGTCGGCAACGAGGGTGTCATCACCGTCGAGGAGTCCAACACCTTCGGCCTGCAGCTGGAGCTCACCGAGGGCATGCGCTTCGACAAGGGCTACATCTCGGGCTACTTCGTCACTGACGCCGAGCGTCAGGAAGCCGTCCTGGAGGACCCCTACATCCTGCTGGTCAGCTCGAAGATCTCGACCGTCAAGGATCTGCTCCCGCTGCTGGAGAAGGTCATCCAGTCCGGCAAGCCGCTGCTGATCATCGCCGAGGATGTCGAGGGTGAGGCGTTGAGCACCCTGGTCGTCAACAAGATTCGCGGTACCTTCAAGTCGGTTGCCGTCAAGGCCCCGGGCTTCGGTGACCGTCGCAAAGCGATGCTGCAGGATATGGCCATCCTCACCGGCGGCCAGGTCGTCAGTGAAGAGGTCGGTCTGTCGCTGGAGACCGCGGATATCGCGCTGCTCGGCCAGGCCCGCAAGGTCGTGGTGACCAAGGACGAGACCACGATCGTCGAAGGCGCCGGGGATTCGGAGGCCATCGCCGGCCGGGTTGCCCAAATCCGCAGTGAGATCGAGAACAGCGACTCCGACTACGACCGGGAGAAGCTGCAGGAGCGGCTGGCCAAGCTGGCCGGTGGCGTCGCGGTGATCAAGGCCGGTGCGGCCACCGAGGTGGAACTCAAGGAGCGCAAGCACCGCATCGAGGACGCCGTACGCAACGCCAAGGCCGCCGTCGAGGAGGGCATCGTCGCCGGTGGTGGCGTGGCTTTGCTGCAGTCGGCTCCGGCCCTCGATGAGCTGTCGTTGACCGGTGACGAGTCGACCGGCAGCAATATCGTGCGCGTCGCGCTCGAGGCCCCGCTGAAGCAGATCGCCTTCAACGCCGGCCTGGAGCCGGGGGTTGTCGCCGAGAAGGTGCGCAACTCGGCCACCGGTGTCGGCCTGAATGCCGCCACCAACGAGTACGAGGACCTGCTCAAGGCCGGCGTCGCCGACCCGGTCAAGGTCACCCGCTCGGCGCTGCAGAACGCGGCGTCCATCGCGGCGCTGTTCCTGACGACCGAGGCTGTCGTCGCCGATAAGCCGGAGAAGGCGGCCGCACCCGCGGCTGACCCGACCGGTGGTATGGGTGGTATGGACTTCTAAGTCGCCGCACCGAAAAGTGCCCGGCTCGCTCAGCGAGCCGGGCACTTTTCGGTTTTCCGGCCGTCCGCCGGCCGTCCCCTGCTCTCCGCTCCGGTGTTGCAGCGATCACTTGAGTCTGCCCGGCGTGTTGCGGATGAAACCGCACACTCGCGGCGGGTGGGGCGGCACGGCTAGACCGCCGGGGCGGGGCGCCGACCGCGGATCAACCGGCCCGGGCGGGCCGACGTCGCGACTCCGTTCTCGGCGATCACCTCGCCGGAGACAATTGTCGCGAGGTAGCCGTCCGCGGTCTGGTCCAACCTTCGCCCGCCGGCCGGCAGATCATGGGTGATCACCGGTCGGTGCAGGGTCAGCCGGGCATGGTCGATGATGTTCAGATCAGCCTTGTACCCGACAGCGATTCGGCCGCGGTCGGCGAGGCCGGCGATCCGCGCCGGCACCGAGGTCAGCTGGCGTACCGCCTCGGCCACAGAAAGCCGGCCCGATACCCGGTCCCGGGCCCAGTGCGCCAGCACGAACGTCGGGTAACTGGCATCACAGATCATCCCGTAATGCGCACCACCGTCGCCCAGGCCCAGAACAACGTCCTCGCGTCGGATGAGCTCACCGACGGTGTCCAGGGAGTTGTTCTCGAAGTTGGCCAGGGCCACCAGCATCATGGCCCGTCCATCCTCGTCGAGCAGCCTGTCATAAGCCTCTTCCAGTGGGCTCACCCCGCGCGCCCTGGCCCGCGCCAGAATGCTGTCCCCGGCGGGCGGTTCGTAGTTCGCCGGTTCGGTCAGCGGGAACATCCACTCCCAGGATTGCGCGAAATACATGAAGGGATGGCCCTCGCCGGGCTTATCGGCCAGTATTCGCGCCCGCACCGCCGGGTTGCGCATCTGCGCCACCCGCTGCTCCAGCGGCAGATGCGCGATTTCCTGATAGCTCGGGTACAGCACGAACGGATGGGCGGTCAGTTCCAGTCCGATCACCAGGCCGATCGGCCGGGCGAAGACCTGCGCGGTGATATCGCCACCGGCCGCGTTGAACTTCTCGATCAGCTCCACCGCCCCCGGCCATATCGGATCACCGGCGTTTCCGGTCGTCAGGGTGAATGTCACCGGCAGCCCGGCAGCTGTGGCGGCCTCGAACACCTGCGTCAGCACCCTCTCGTACCCGCCGGCGGGAATGTCCGGGATGAACTGCATCAGTCCGCCACCGGCATCGGCAACCCCGCCGGCGAGGGCGGCGATCTCCTCGTAGGCGGCGTCATAGCTGGGGATCGCTACACCGCTGCCGGTCTTGTGGAAGGCAAACCGCGACGATGAAACCCCCAGCGCTCCCGCCTCGATTGCTTCCGCGGCCAGCTTGCGGATCAGCATCAGATCCTCCGGTGTCGCGGGCTCCCGGTCGGCACCACGCTGGCCCATGACGTAGACCCGCAGTGGTGAGTGCGGCAGATACGCGGCGATATCGATATCCCGTCGTCGTGCGTCCAGGGCGTCGAGATACTGCGGGAACGTCTCCCAGTCCCAAGGCAGTCCATCGGTCATCACCACGCCGGGAATGTCCTCGACCCCGGCCATCACATCAACGAGCACATCGTGATCGGCGGGCCGGCAGGGGGCGAATCCGACACCGCAGTTGCCCATGAGCGCCGTGGTGACACCGTGCGATGACGACGGCGACATCCGTTCCGACCAGATCGCCTGGCCGTCGTAGTGCGTGTGCAGATCCACGAATCCCGGTGTGACGAGCATGCCGTCGGCATCGATCTCGCGAGCGCCCCGACCGCCCACCGATCCCGCACCGGAGCCCACCGCGGCGATGAGACCCCCGGACACCGCAACGTCGCCGAGGTGCGGTTCCCCGCCGAGGCCGTCGACGATGGTGCCGTTGCGAATCACTAGGTCATGGCTCATGGATGCAGGTTACGTCGGCGGTAGGGTCAGATCCATGGCCGAACCAGTACCGGATGCCGCTGCGGCCCGGGAGTTGCTGCGCGATTCGTTCACCCGAATCATCGAGCATGTCGACGACCTCACCGAGGATCTCGCCGACGAGGTCTCCCTGTTCCGGCCCACCCCGGAAGCCAACAGCATCTGCTGGCTGATCTGGCACAGCGCCCGCATTCAGGACGCCCAACTGGCCGATATCAGCGGGATTGCGCAGGTGTGGTTCGGCGGGGGTTGGGTTGACAGGTTTGCGCTGGACCTTCCGCGTGACGCCCACGGTTACGGACACACCCCCGCGGAGGTCGCCAAAGTACGGGTTCCCGCCGATCTGCTCGCGGCCTACTACCATGCGGTGCACAAGACGTCGCTGGAGTACGTCGCCGGTATCACCGCCGAAGAACTCGCCCGCGTTGTCGATGAGGACTGGAATCCGCCGGTGACCGTCAGCGTCCGGTTGGTCAGCATCATCGATGACTGCGCGCAGCATCTGGGCGCGGCGAAGTACCTCCGGGGGATCGCGCCCTGATCGGTGTCCCGGGTGCGGCTGGCCGGAGTGCCTGCGGCGTGCGGCTACGATTGCGCCCTTGAGCGTTAGCGAGGAGACGTTATGCGTTCCGCCGCAACGGTTTTGATGTGGTTTACCACCACGCTGCTACTGGCGGCGGCGATCCCGGCGGCGTGGGCTCAACAGAATCTCGTTGACCGCCAGGGGTATACCGCGCTCGCAGAACGAGCGGCGGCCGAACCCGAGCTGCAGGCGGCGATGGCTGGTGAACTGACCGCGCAGGTCGGCCGACTGAGTAGCACGGTGGACTCCACCGTCATAAGCCGGATCGCCGCCGCCTACACCGCCGGATCGGCCTTCCCGGCGCAGTTTGCGCAGGCCAACGGATTCGCCCATCGCTGGCTGTTCACCACCTCGGTACCGGCGACCGTGGACCCGCAGGGCCGCTGGGTAATCGATCTCGCGCCGATGTTGTCCGATGCCGCATTCGCCCAGACCCTGCGGGACTACGACATCACCGTGCCGGAATCTCTGCTCATTCCGCTGACCGACCAAGCGCCCGATTTTCTGGCACCGGGCGCGTTCCGCGCCGCGGCGCTGTGGGGACCCTGGTTGAGTGTGGGTCTGGCCCTGCTGGCCGGGGCGGGGGTATTGCTGACCCTCGTCGCCGCCCGCCGCAGGGGCAGGGCTCTGGCGGCCCTGGGTGTATCAGCTGTGCTCATCGGGGCCACCGGCTGGGCGGGAATCGAACTCGGGCAACGCTATGTCCGCGAAGCGTTGAACAACACCGCCGGGACCACTCGCCGGGTCGCCGACGTCATGGTGGCGACCGCGCAGGACAGTATGCACCAGTGGCTCAACGTCACCCTCGTCGTCGGGGGTGGTGTCGTGGTCGTCGGTGTAATCGTGTCACTGCTCAGCGGTCTGGTCAGCGCCACCTAACGTCCGGTGCAGAAACGAGAATGACAGGGCGCTTTTGAACGCGGTCTGGGCGTTGTCGGCCGCGCCGGCGTGCCCGCCCTCGATATTCTCGTAGTACCACACCCTGTGCCCCGCCTGCTCCAATGCGGCAGTCATCTTGCGGGCATGGCCGGGATGTACCCGGTCGTCGCGGGTCGAGGTCGTCATCAGCACCGGGGGGCACGGTTTGCCGGCGTCGATGTTCTGATACGGCGAGTACTCGGAGATGTATGCCCAGTCGTCCGGATCGTCCGGGTCGCCGTACTCGGCCACCCACGAAGCTCCCGCCAGCAGGAGATGGAACCGTCTCATATCCAGCAGTGGCACCTGGCACACCAGGGCACCGAACAGTTCCGGGTACCGGGTCATCATGATGCCCATCAGCAAGCCGCCATTGCTGCCGCCCTGCGCGCCGAGAAGGTCGGCGGTGGTGATACCCCGCGCGATGAGATCTTTTGCCACCGAGGCGAAGTCCTCGGCAACCTTGTGCCGGCCCGCCTGCATCGCCTGAGTGTGCCAGCCGGGACCGTACTCGCCGCCGCCCCGGATATTGGCCAGCACGTAGGTACCCCCGCGGGCCAGCCACAGCCGGCCCAGCACTCCGCCGTAGCCGGGGGTCTGGGACACTTCGAAGCCCCCGTATCCGCCCAGCAACGTCGGCTGGGGTGACGTCTGACCCCGCTGTCCGACAACAAAATACGGGATCGCAGTACCGTCATCGGAGGTCGCGAAATGCTGAGATACCGCCAGTTCGGAACCGTCGAAGAAGGATGGCGCCGTCTTGATCACTTCCAGCGTGTGACCGGCTTTGCCGTGCAGTAGTTGGGAGGGGGTCAGGAAGCCGCTGGAATCCAGAAAAATCTCGTCACCGGTGTGGTCGGTGGCCACGATGACGGTGTTACCGCGGGGCTGTGGTCCGGTGACCGGCACCCGTTGCCAGGTACCCGGCGTCGCGATTTCGACCCGGCTCACCACATCGGCCAGGGTCACCATGACAAGGTGATCGCGGGTCCATGCGTACTGGTGCAGGCAGGTGTGCTCATCGGGGGCGAAGACAGTGGTCAATTCCGCTGAACCGGAGAGGAACTGCTCGTAATCGGCGGCCAGTAGCGAACCCGCGGGATAGAACCCGGACGGGTGGTTCCAGTCGGTGCGCAACTCGATCAGCAGCCAGTCCCGGTGTACCGAGATGCTGGCATCGGTTGGCGCGTCGATCCGAATGAGTTCGCCGGCGCGCAGTTGGTAGACCTGATCATTGAAGAAGTCGATGGCGCGGTGGATCAGGGTGCGCCGGTAGCCGGGGGTGCGGTCCACTCCGGCCGAGACGATAACGTCGGTCGGCGCGCCGGTGAATAGCGTTGCGGCATCAGCCAGCGACTCCCCGCGTCGCCAGCGCTTGACGGTCCGCGGGTAGCCCGACTCCGTCAGCGACCCCGGGCCGAAGTCGGTGCCGACCAGCACGCTGTCGTGGTCCTCCCACACCACTCGGGACTTCGCCTCCGGCAGTTCGAAGCCCCCGCGCACGAATGACCTTTTCGCCATATCGAATTCGCGCACCACGGTGGCGTCGGAACCGCCGCGGGACAACGAGATCAGGGCTCGGGTGTGGTCGGGTTCGATGACGTCCGCGCCGGCCCACACCCAGTTCTCACCTTCGGTGCGGGCCAGGTGATCGACGTCGATGAGCACGTCCCAGTCCGGGTCTTCGGTGCGGTAGCTGTCCAGGGTGGTTCGCCGCCACAGTCCCCGCGGATTGGCCGCGTCGCGCCAGAAGTTGTAGAGGTATTCGCCGCGGCGGCGAACGTAGGGGATCCGGGTGTCGGTATCGAGCACCTCAAGTGCCTCGGCCCGCAGTTCTTCGAGATGCCCGTCGCCGAATTCGGCGGTGGTGGCCCGGTTACGTTCACGCACCCAGGCCAGGGCAGCGTCACCGTCGATATCTTCCAGCCACAGGTGCGGGTCGTCGGACATCCGCCCATTGTCCCCGGCGCGGTAGTGTGATCTGCGTTACAGGTCCTACGGGAGGGAGTCGCCGATGGCTGTTTACGCACGTCCGGGCAGCCCGGATGCGCTGATGAGCTTTGCGGGCCGCTACGAGAACTTCATCGGTGGTGAGTGGACGGCGCCGGCCGGCGGGCGGTACTTCGAAAACATCTCTCCGGTCAACGGGCGTCCGTTCTGCGAGGTGGCCCGGTCCGGGGCCGCCGATATCGAGGCAGCGCTGGATGCCGCACATGCGGTGGCCCCGCAATGGGGCAGGTCGTCGCCGGGGGACCGGGCGCTGCTGCTGAACCGGATCGCCGACCGGATGGAGGTCAACGCCGAGCGGCTCGCGCTGGCTGAGTCCTGGGATAACGGTAAGCCGATCCGCGAGACCCTCAACGCCGATATCCCGCTGGCGGTGGATCATTTCCGGTACTTCGCCGGCGCGATCCGTGCCCAGGAGGGCTCGTTGTCCCAGATCGACGAGGACACCGTTGCTTATCACTTTCAGGAGCCGCTGGGGGTGGTGGGGCAGATCATTCCGTGGAACTTCCCCATTCTGATGGCGGTGTGGAAGCTGGCGCCGGCACTGGCCGCCGGTAATGCGGTGGTGCTCAAGCCGGCGGAGCAGACTCCGGCGTCGGTGCTCTATCTGATCTCGTTGATCGCCGATCTGTTGCCTGCGGGCGTGCTGAACGTGGTCAACGGGTTCGGGGTGGAGGCCGGTAAACCGCTGGCCTCCAGTGATCGGATCGCCAAGATCGCGTTCACCGGTGAGACCACCACCGGCCGGCTGATCATGCAATACGCCTCCCAGAACCTGATACCGGTGACCCTGGAGCTCGGCGGCAAGAGCCCGAACATTTTCTTCTCGGATGTGATGGACGCCGCGGATGACTTTCAGGACAAGGCACTGGAAGGCTTCACGATGTTCGCCCTCAACCAGGGCGAGGTGTGCACCTGCCCGTCGCGGTCGCTGATCCAGGCCGAGATATACGACGAGTTCCTGGCTTTGGCGGCAATCCGGACCAAGGCGGTTCGCCAGGGCGACCCGTTGGACACCGAGACGATGATCGGCGCGCAGGCCTCCAACGATCAGTTGGAGAAAATCCTGTCCTATATCGAGATCGGCCGCAGTGAGGGGGCCACGGTGCTCACCGGAGGCGAGCGCGCCGATCTGGGCGGGGACCTGGCCGGTGGCTATTACGTGCAGCCGACGATCTTCGCCGGCGGTAACGCGATGCGGATCTTCCAGGAGGAAATCTTCGGCCCGGTCCTTTCGGTCACCTCGTTCACCGACTATGACGACGCCATCGCCATCGCCAATGACACCCTCTACGGTTTGGGGGCGGGGGTGTGGAGCCGCAACGGCAACGTCGCGTACCGGGCGGGACGCGATATCAAGGCCGGCCGGGTGTGGACCAACTGCTACCACCAGTACCCGGCTCACGCCGCCTTCGGCGGCTACAAACAATCCGGTATCGGCCGGGAGAACCACAAGATGATGCTGGATCACTATCAGCAGACCAAGAACCTGCTGGTGTCCTACAGCAATAGCGCCCAGGGGTTCTTCTGACCGGGCCGATCCCGCCGCCGCGCGTGCTCATCACGGCCGGGGCCGCCGATCTGCTGCACCGACTGCAGCAGCAGCACGGGCCGGTGATGTTCCACCAGTCCGGTGGATGCTGTGACGGGTCTTCGCCGATGTGTTACCCGGCCGGCGAGTTCATCGTGGGGGATCGCGATATTCTGCTCGGCGAACTCGACGGCGCGGCGGTGTGGATCTCCGGCCCGCAGTTCGAGACCTGGAAACACACCCAGCTGACCATTGACGTGGTGCCCGGCCGCGGCGGCGGCTTCAGTCTGGAAGCCCCCGAGGGAGTGCGGTTTCTGATCAGGGGCCGGGTCTTCACGGCTGAGGAGAACGCGTTGTTGGCGGCTGCTCCGCCGGCGACGGGTGCCACCTTCGGACATTAGTGGTCCGACGCGCCGGTGCGGTTGCGCGGTGGTTGGCCGTTCGCTCGGTATCGTCAATGATCGTGATACCCCTGCCTCGGGCATGGCTGCTCACAAGCGCGTTGCTCCTCGGTTGCGTCGCGGGTCAGGTATCCGCGGTCGTCGCCAAGCTGGCCGTCGATGCGACCATCCGTCCCGATGTGGTCGTCGCCCTGGTCGTCGGGGTGCCGAGTGTGATCGGGCTGGCGCTGATCCTGTTCTCCGGTCGGCGCTGGGTCACCACGGCGGGCGCGTTCGTCCTGGCGATGGCCCCCGGTTGGCTGTCGGTGCTGTTGCTGCTGCAGGTGGTCTCGGGTGACTGACACCGTTTCGCCGTTCACCGGGCCACAGCTGACGCCGATGTTCGCCACCGGTGCCCAGCCGGCGGCGGCGCCCAACACCGAACCGCATCCCGCTCCGATCTTCGACACCGGTCCTCATCCGGAACCGCTGAAGCCCAGCGGGAAGGATCGGGAGCCGGTCGTGGTCCAGGAGGCCGAGATTCCCGCGGAGACCGAGATTCCCGCGGAGGCCGAGATTCCCGCGGAACCCCTGGATTCCGCGGACAC
>CAZKUK010000005.1:105668-132344 GCA_964555915.1 uncultured Mycobacterium sp. | reverse complement strand
TCTCGTCGAGGACATCAGAGGTGTCCAGGGCCGCGGCCATATCGTTGACGACGACTGCGGCCCCGGCCCGGGCCAGGCCGATGGCCTCGGCCCGGCCCAGACCCGCCGCCGCGCCTGTCACCACCGCGACGCGACCGGACAGATCGGTCAGCTCGCGGGCTTCCACCGTGCTAATGCCTCTAGTCCCGACGGCTCAGCGCGGCACGGGGGCACTCGGCAATCGCCTGTTCAGCCAGGGCCTCCTGATCGGCGGGGATCGGATCGGCGGTGACCACCGCGTACTCCTGGTCATCGAGTTCGAAGAGGTCGGGCGCAATTCCCACGCACACGGCATTACCTTCGCAGCGATCCGGGTCGACGACGACTCGCATGACAACCTCCTAGGCCAGACGTTCCGGAAACCCTCGGCGCTACCATACGACCACCGCCACCGGCCGTCGGCGGAAACGCCGCTGGACCCCCAGACTAGAACGTGTTACAACCGTAAGAGGCGGCGGGTCGTCAGCGATCGGACCGCAATGTCGCCGGGTCACCCAGTGAATAACCACCGGAGGTCACGGATATGCGGATCAGCTACACCCCGGAGCAGGAGGCACTGCGCCGCGAGTTACGCGCCTACTTCGACACCTTGATGACACCGGACCGTCGGGAAGCTCTGATGTCGACCGACGGCGAATACGGCAGCGGCAATGTCTACCGGGAGACCGTGGCCCAGATGGGCCGCGACGGATGGCTGGCACTGGGCTGGCCCACCGAATACGGCGGTCAGGCCCGCTCGACGATGGATCAGCTGATCTTCACCGACGAAGCTGCCGTCGCGGGCGCGCCGGTGCCGTTCCTGACCATCAATAGTCTCGCCCCGACGATCATGGCCTTCGGCACCGAGGAGCAGAAGAAGTTCTATCTGCCTGCTATCGCACGCGGGGATATGCACTTCTCGATCGGCTACTCCGAACCCGGCGCCGGAACCGACCTGGCCAACCTGCGCACCACAGCGGTCCGCGACGGGCAGGACTACATCGTCAACGGTCAGAAGATGTGGACCAGCCTCATCCAGTACGCCGACTACGTCTGGCTGGCGGTACGCACCAATGCCGAGGCCAGGAAACACCGCGGCATCTCGGTGCTGATCGTGCCCACCGACGCCGACGGCTTCTCCTGGACCCCGGTACGCACCATGGCCGGCGCCGGCACCAGCGCCACTTACTATTCCGACGTCCGAGTACCGGTCGGAAACCGGGTGGGCGAGGAGAATTCCGGCTGGAAGCTGGTGACGAACCAACTCAATCACGAACGGGTCGCGCTGGTGACCGCACAGCCGATCATCACCGCCCTGACCCAGGTTCGCCAATGGGCACAGAACACCAAGGATGCCCAGGGGGCTCGGCTCATCGACTCCGAATGGGTGCAGCTGAACCTGGCCCGGGTTCACGCGGGAGTGGAGTACCTCAAACTCATCAATTGGGAGTTGGCCTCGGCGAAATCGGAGGCTCCATCGGCCGGGGACGCCTCGGCGGCCAAGGTGTTCGGCACCGAGTTCGCCACCGAGGCCTACCGGCTTCTGATGGAGGTCCTCGGACCCTCGGCGACGCTGCGACAGGATTCGCCGGGCGCGTTGCTACGCGGCAGGGTCGAGCGGATGCACCGATCGTCGCTGATACTCACCTTCGGCGGCGGCACCAACGAGGTCCAGCGCGACATCATCGGGATGGCGGCCCTCGGCTTGCCTCGGGCGAACCGCTGACCCCGAAAGGACTCGGATGGATTTCACCAGAAC
This sequence comes from uncultured Mycobacterium sp., assembly GCA_964555915.1. Classification (GTDB taxonomy): domain Bacteria; phylum Actinomycetota; class Actinomycetes; order Mycobacteriales; family Mycobacteriaceae; genus Mycobacterium. Next base: position 130,567 of record CAZKUK010000005.1, on the reverse strand, counting down.
AGAAGCTGCGCAGGAACTCTCCGGCCTCGTCGGCACCATCGTCGAAGCGGTGTGCACACCGGAGCACCAACGAGAACTGGACAGCCTCGACCAGCGCTTCGACCGGGCGCTGTGGCAAAAGCTCATCGACGCCGACGTTCTCAGCACGGCCGCTGCGGAACCCGTCGGCGGGGGCGGGTTCGGTGTGCTGGAACAGACTGCCATCCTGACCGCACTGGGGAGGCAGCTTGCCGCTACGCCCTATCTGGAGTCGGTGGTACTCGGGGCCGGCGCGCTCGCCGCTTTCGGATCCGCCGAACTGCAGCAGCACTGGGCGGTGCCGGCCGTCCAGGGCGCGACGATCCTCACGGTCGCCCTCGACGGCGAACCGGGCCAGGGCCCGGTGCGGGCCACCGCGTCCGCCGACGGGTTCCGGCTGACCGGGACGCGCACTCAGGTTCCGTTCGGCCCGATTGCGGACGCATTCCTCGTGCCGGCCGAAACCGACTCGGGCACATCCGTTTTCCTCGTAGCGGCCGAGAGCCCGGGCGTCTCGATGGCACCGCAGGACAACACCGGCCGCACCAGCGCCGGTGAGCTGGACGTGGCCGGTGTCGAAGTGCCGGCCCACCGTATCGTCGGCGCCGGCGAGGTGCTGGACTGGCTGACCACCCGTCGGGCCGTGGGCCTCGCGGCGTTCCAACTCGGGGTTCTCGAGCGCGCGCTGGAGCTGACCGCCGACTACGCCCGCACCCGAGAACAATTCGACCGTCCGATCGGCAGTTTCCAGGCCGTCTCCCAGCGGCTGGCCGACGCCTATATCGAGATCAAGGGTTTGCGACTCACCTGCGAACAGGCGTCCTGGCGGCTCTCCGAGGGGCTACCCGCCAGTACCGAAGTGGCCACCGCCGCATTCTGGGCGGCCGAAGCCGGGCACCGGGTGGCCCACACGGCCGTACATGTCCACGGGGGCGTGGGAATCGATATGGACCACCCCGCGCATCGGTACTTCATCACCGCCAAGCAGACCGAGTTCGCCCTCGGCGGGGCCACCGCGGCGCTGCGGGTCATCGGCCGCGATCTGGCAGACACCCCGGCCTAGGGTGACCACCGCACCCACCGTCACCGATCTGCTGGTGCCGCTTGCCGAAGTTGACGACCGTGGCGTCCACGCCGATGACGGTTCCTACTCGACCTGGCGTCAGCACATTCAACTCGGGGCCGACCTCGCCGCCGCGCTTCGGTCCCGGTTGGATCCGGACAAACCCCCGCATATCGGAATACTGCAGGGCAACACCCCGCTGTTCTCGGCGCTGCTGGTAGCCGCCGGGCTATCCGGAATGGTGGCGGTGGGGCTCAACCCCACCCGACGTGGGGCCGCCCTGTACCGCGATATCGACCACGCCGACTGTCAACTGATCATTACCGACGCGGATCCTCTGACTGACGGGCCGGACTTCGCCCCGACCGGGACGGCGGTGCTCAACGCGGCATCACCGGAATGGGCCGACACATTGGCGGCGCACCGGGACTCGCCGATCCCCCTCGCCGACACCACATTCGACGATCTGTTCATGCTGATCTTTACCTCGGGGACCAGCGGCGAACCGAAAGCGGTCCGCTGTACCCACGAGAAGGTGGCGGTGCCCGGCATGATGCTGGCACAGCGCTTGGGCCTGGGCCCCTCGGACACCTGTTATCTCTCGATGCCGCTGTTCCACTCCAACGCGGTGATGGCAGGCTGGGCCCCGGCGATCGCGGCCGGGGCTTCGATCGCGTTGCGGAGGAAGTTTTCCGCGTCGCAGTTCCTTCCGGATATCCGCCGGTTCGGGGCGACCTACGCCAACTACGTGGGCAAGCCGATGTCCTACGTCCTGGCCACCCCGGAGCAGCCCGATGACACCGATAACCCGCTGCGGATCATGTACGGCAACGAGGGGGCGCCGCGCGATATCGGCCGCTTCGCCCGGCGGTTCGCGGTGACGGTGATCGACGGGTTCGGGTCCACCGAGGGCGGGGTGGCGCTGGGGCGGACCCCGGACACGCCGGAAGGCTCGCTGGGCCCGATCACCGACGATCTGGCGATTGTCGACGTCGACACCGGCCTGCCCTGCCCGCCCGGTGCAGTCGGGGAGTTGATCAACACCCAAGGGCCGGGTCAGTTTCGCGGTTACTACAAAGATGATGAGGCCGAGGCGCAGCGGATGACCGGCGGCTCCTACCGCAGCGGCGACCTCGCCTACCTCGACGAGGCCGGTTACGTCTACTTCGCCGGACGTCTCGGCGACTGGATGCGGGTGGACGGCGAGAACCTCGGCACCGCGCCGATCGAACGGGCACTGATGCGCTACCCGCAGGTGCAGGAGGTGGCGGTGTACGGGATTCCCGACGATGTCGGCGATCAGGTGATGGCGGCTCTGGTGCTCCCGGATCAGGCCGGGTTCGACGTCGATGCGTTCCGGCGGTTTCTGACCGAACAGGACGATCTCGGGCCCAAACAGTGGCCGTCCTATGTGCGGGTGTCCTCCGCGCTGCCGCGGACCGAAACCTTCAAGGTGCTCAAACGGCACCTGGCGGCCGAGGCGTTGGACTGCACCGATCCGGTGTTCCGCATCTGCCGCTAAGATCGGCGACGGTCGGGTGCCGAGGAGATGTGAGGGCGAGGGTGAAGTTCACAGCGAGCGCGGCCGCCATGGTCGCGGCGACTGCATGGCTCGGCTCACCGATGGGGGCGCCCCCGGCAAAAGCCGCCCCCTGCCCGGATGTCAATGTGGTGTTCGCCCGGGGTACCGACGAACCGCCGGGAGTCGGCGTGGTCGGGCAGACTTTCGTCGATGCTTTCCGGGCGGACGTCGGCAACACCGTCACCGTGGACGTCTACCCGGTGAATTACCCGGCCAGCCGGGACTATCCGACCGGCGTCGAAGGCGTCATCGACGCCGACAATCACATCCGGGACGTCACGACCGCGTGCCCGGCCACCAAGATCGTGCTGGGCGGCTATTCCCAAGGCGCGGGGGTGATCGCGCTGTTGACATCGGATGGCACGACCCCCGGCTCGGCGGCGCTGCCGACCCCGCCGGCACCGTTGCCGCCGGCGGTGGCCAATCAGGTTGCGGCAGTGGCATTGTTCGGCAAACCTTCGCCCGGCGTCTTGGATTCACTGGGTATGCCCCGCCTCGCCGTGGGACCGCTCTACGCATCCAAGACCATCGACCTATGCGTCGACGGTGATCCGATCTGCTCCGCCGACCAGAACAACAGCATCGTTCCGCACCTGCTGTACGGGGTGAACGGAATGGCGGCCGAGGCGGCCCAGTTCGCGGCGCGGCAGCTCTGAGTCAGCCCGCCAGGGACGGCATGACCGCCTCGATGAGGTGCGGACCCGGCTCATCGAGTGCCCACCGCAGTGCGTCGGCCAGTTCCCCGGCGGTGGCCGCGCGCCGGGCCGGCACCCCCATCCCCTCGGCGATCTTCACGAAGTCCAGCGCCGGCGGTGTCAGATCGAGTAGCGACTGCGCCTTCGGCCCGGGCGGGCCGCCCTCGCCCTGAGCACCGACCCGCGCCAACTCGATCCGCAGGATGTCGTACGCGTGGTTGGCATAGACGACGGTGGTGATGTCGAGTTCCTCCCGGCTGTGGCTCCACAGCGCCGAAATGGTGTACATCGCCGATCCATCGGATTCCAGACACAGCACCGGCCGGTCCGGTTCGGCGATCGCGGCGCCGAGCGCCACCGGGAGCGCGTAACCGATCGCACCGCCGGTCAGGGTCAGCCAGTCGTGGGCCGGGGCGCCCGCGGTGGCCTGCGGCAAAAGGATTCCCGAGGTGTTCGCCTCGTCGACCACGATCGCCCGCTCTGGCATCAGCGCCCCGATCACATCGGCCGCGGTCTGCGCGGTGAGCGCACCCGACGGTAGCGGCGGCCGGACCGCCGGCGCAGTCGGGAACGGGGTGTCCGGGCTCAGCCGGTCGGCCAGTTCGGACAGCGCGGCATCCGCGCCCACCGGACCGGCCAGCATGTGCACGGTGCAGCCCTGGGGTACCAGATCGCTGGGCATACCCGGATAGCCGAAGAAGGTGACCGGGGCGGCGGCCCCGGCGAGGATCAACCGCCGGGTGCCGGACAACTGCGCCGCGGCAGCCTCGCCGAAGTAGGCGAGCCGCTCGGCTGCGGCGATTCCAGCACCGCGTTCCAGCCGGGCCGGAAAGGTCTCGCAGAGCACCGTCGCCCCGAAGGCCTCGGCCAGCCGGGTCGCGGCCCCCAAACCCGATGCACGGGTTGCGTCACCACCGATCAGGATCACCGTCGGCTCACCGGAGCGCAACGCCTCTTCCACCGCCCCGGTGTCCATGGGGATCGGTTCAGGTTGCGGCGCAACGGTTCCGGCCGGTTCCGCACCGTCGGACCAGGACACGTCCGCGGGCAGGATGAGAGTGGAGATCCGCTGTCCGGCGCGGCTGCAAGCAACTGCCTCGAGGGCGTCGGAGCCGATATCGGCGGGTCTCATGGTGCGGCGTACCCAACCCGACACCGTGCCGGCAACCGCGTCGATATCGGATTCCAGCGGGGCGTCATAGCGCTTGTGATAGGTGGCGTGGTCGCCGACCACGACCAGCATCGGCACCCGGGCGCGCCGAGCGTTGTGCAGGTTGGCCAGACCGTTGCCCAAACCGGGGCCGAGGTGCAACAGCACGGCCGCCGGATCACCGGACATCCGGGCGTAGCCGTCCGCCGCTCCGGAGGCCACGCCTTCGAACAGTGTGAGCACACCGCGCATACTCGGCACACTGTCCAGTGCTGCCACAAAGTGCATCTCTGAGGTTCCCGGGTTGGCGAAACACACCCGTACCCCGTTGTCGGCGAGGGTCGTGATGAGGGCCTGTGCACCGTTCATCCGAGGTGTCCTTTCAGCATCGTGAAGACCCGCCCGGCATTGCCGCCCAAATAGTCGGCGCGGGTTTCGTTGGAGAGGCCCAGATCATCGAGCCCTTCCAGGCTGCGCGTATGGCCGATCATCGGGAAGTTGGTGCCGAAGAGAACCTTCCGACCTCCGGTCCGAGTCTTCATGAACGACACCAGTTCCCCCGGCAGGCGCCTGCTGGTATAGGCCGAAGTATCGATGTAGATGTTGTCGTGCTTGCGTGCGACAGCGATCATTTCCTCGGTCCACGGGTATCCGATATGGCCACACACGATGGTCAGTTCTGGAAAATCGATCGCGATCTGGTCGATATAGGGAATCGGCCTGCCGGTCTCGGAGGGGCGCAGTGGTCCGGTGTGGCCGACCTGGGTGCAGAACGGGACGCCCAGTTCGACGCACTCGGCGAACAATGGATAGAAGCGGCGATCCGTCGGTGGAACCCCCCACAGCCAAGGCAGCACACGCAGGCCGACGAAGCCGTCGTCGCGCACCCGGCGGCGCAACTCGCGGACCGCGTCCATCGGGCGGTCGATATCTACGGTGGCCAGTCCTGCAAACCTAGCCGGGTAGCGCTGAACCCATTGGGCCACCTGATCATTGGAGATGATGTCATGACCGTTGGGGCCACGCCAGGCGGTCAACAGTCCGATGTCGATATCGGCGTCATCCATCGACTGCAGCGTCACCTCGATCGGCGGGTCTTCGTCCGGGACCTGACCGCCCGTCCACTTCAGCAGCGACGCGAACATCCCGCAGGAGAGGAAATACCGCGTCGGATGCTGAAGCCAGGCGTCGATCCGCACGGGATCGACTGTAGACCGCCTTAACTGCGGATAGCGTCCAACCGCCGCGCCGCGGTATCGAAACCCGCCACCAGTTCGGCGATGATGTCCGCCGCGGGGCGGATCTCATTCATCCGGCCGACTATCTGGCCGACCGGCATGGCCACGGCGGTCGGGTCGTAGGACTGACTCATCCGCTGGTGGGCCTCGCTGACGAGCACGTTCTGCAGTGGCATCGGCAGCGGTTCGGGGGCGCCTTCGGCGTCCCAGGCGTCGGTCCACCGACTCCTGAGCAGCCGCGCGGGCTTGCCGGAATAAATCCGCCGCCGCACCGTGTCGCTTGAGGTGGCCGTCAACAGAGCCTGCTGAATGACCGACGGGCCGTCGGTGTCGGCGCGAACGCCGAGATCGTATTCAGCGGCGGTCAGGAAGGCCGAGCCCATCCAGACTCCGGATGCTCCAAGCGCCAGCGCCGCCGCCACCTGCCGTCCGCTACCGATCCCGCCGGCGGCCAGCACCGGTGTCTCCCCCACGGCATCGACCACCTCGGGGATCAGCACCAACGAGGCGATCTCGCCGGTGTGCCCACCGGCTTCGTAGCCTTGTGCGACAACGATATCCACCCCGCTCTCGGCGTGCCGGCGGGCGTGCCCGGGGGTACCGGCCAGTGCCGCCACCGGAACTCCCGCGGTGTGAGCCTGTTCGATGACATCAGCCGGCGGTGAACCGAGCGCGTTGGCGATCAAGCCGATCCGGTGGTGCCGCGCCCCCTCTCCGAGTGCGACGTCGACGTGGGAGCGGGCCACCGAGTGCAGCCAGCCCAGTACCGCCTCATTCCCGGTCCCATCGTCCGGAATCGGGGGTACGCCGAGGTCGGCCAAGGTCTTGGTGACGAAGTCGCGGTGAGCCTGCGGGATCAGGCTGCCGATATCGACGGAGGTGCCCTCCGTGGGTACCGTCGCCGGCATGACGACATCGACACCGTAGGGCCTGCCGTCGGTGTTGTCATCCATCCAGCACAGCACGGCCTCGAGGTCATCGGGGTGGTTGAACCGCACGCAGCCGAGCACGCCCATCCCACCGGCCCGGGTGACTGCCGCAGCCACCTTCTCCGACGGGGTGAAGACGAAGATCGGGTAGCGGATGCCGAACCGGTCGCACAGTTCGGTGCGCATCAGTCGGCTTCCGACTGAACGGCCGGGGCGGGTTTGATCCCGCTCTCGTCAGCGGGACGTTGTTCGGTCTGCTCCCGGGCCCAGGTGTAGTCCGGCTTGCCGGCCGGTGAGCGTTTCACCTCATCGACCAGCCAGAGACTGCGAGGGACCTTGTATCCGGCGATCTCCTCGCGCACGAAGGCATCCAGATCGGCCAGCGTGGGACGCGTTCCCGGGCGCGGGGCCACCACGGCGGCGACATGCTGGCCGTATCGCAGATCGGGCACCCCGACCACCAGTGCGTCGAAGACGGCCGGATGGCCCTTCAGCGCCGCCTCGACCTCCTCCGGGTAGACCTTCTCGCCGCCGGTGTTGATCGACACCGAGCCGCGGCCCAGCATCGTCACGGTGCCGTCGGCTTCGACCATCGCGTAGTCACCCGGGATCGCGTACCGCACCCCGTTGATGGTTCGAAACGTCTCGGCCGTCTTCTTCTCGTCCTTGTAATAGCCGACCGGGATGTTGCCGCGCTTGGCCAGGATGCCGCGCACACCCGAACCGGGGGCGACCTCGTTGCCGTCGTCGTCGAGCACGGTCGTCTTCCTGTCGATCATCACCCGCGGCCCGCCCGTCTGCGTAACGCCCTTGGCCACGATGCTGGTGCCGCCGAATCCGGTCTCGGAGGATCCGATTGAGTCGGTGATCACCCGGTTGGGTAGCAACTCGAGGAAACGTTCCTTGAGGCTGGGCGAGAACAGGGCTGCGGTACTGGACAGTACGAACAACGACGACAGGTCGTAATCCCCGGACTCCAGCGCGTCGAGCAGTGGGCGGCCCATCGCATCGCCGGTGAAGAACAACAAGTTCACCTTGTGCTTTTCGATGGTGCGCCACACCTGCTCGGCGTCGAACTCCGGTGCCAGGACGCTGGTGTGGCCCGCGAACAAGGCCATCCAGGTGGCCGACTGGGTGGCGCCGTGGATCATCGGCGGGATGGCGAATCGGACCATCGGCGGGGCGGCGACCGCCTGCGCGGCATGGTCGTACTCGTCGGCGACGAATTCCCCGGTGGCGAAGTCGGTTCCGCCGAGCAGAACCCGGTAGATGTCCTCGTGACGCCACATGACGCCCTTGGGGAACCCGGTGGTGCCACCGGTGTAGAGCAGATAGATATCGTCCGCGCTGCGCTCACCGAAATCGCGCGCCGGCGAGCCCGCGGCGACGGCTTCGTCGAACTCCACGCCACCGTAGCGTTGATAGTCCGGGTCGCTGCCGTCCTCGATGACCAGCACCGTCCTGATGGCGGGTGTGTCGGGCAGGACGTTGGCGACCCGATCGGCGAACTGCCGTTCGTGCACCAGTGCCACCATGTCGGAGTTGTCGAACAGGTAGCGCAGTTCAGCCTCGACATAGCGGTAGTTGACGTTGACCAGAATCGCCCCGGCCTTCACGATGCCCAGCATCGCGATGACGATTTCGATGCGGTTCCGGCAGTACAGGCCCACCTTGTCGCCCTTACCGACCCCGTGGTCAATGAGGTAGTGGGCGAACCGGTTGGCTTTCTCCTCCAACTCCGCGAAGGTGATCTCGGTGTCACCGCATATCAGTGCCACCCGGTCGGGCACGGCATCGATGGTGTGTTCGGCGAGGTCGGCGATGTTGAGGGCCACCTTCCCAAACTAGAACGTGTTACATTTTTTCACAACAAGCGCGACGGCCCGGAAGGCGGCAACCCGTGAGCGACGCCCTGATCGAGCAACGCGACCACGTCCTCATCGTGACGTTGAATCGCCCGGAGGCCCGCAACGCGCTCTCCGGCGAGATGCTCTCCATCATGGTGGAGGCCTGGGACCGGGTGGACAATGATCCCGAGATCCGGGTCTGCGTCCTCACCGGGGCCGGTGGCTACTTCTGCGCGGGCATGGATCTCAAAGCGGCCACCGCAAAGCCCCCCGGCGACTCGTTCAAAGACGGCAGTTACGACCCGTCCCGTATCGACGGTCTACTGAAAGGCCGTCGGCTCACCAAACCGCTGATTGCCGCGGTTGAGGGGCCGGCCATCGCCGGCGGCACCGAGATCCTGCAGGGCACCGATATCCGGGTGGCTGGACAGAGCGCGAAGTTCGGGATCTCCGAGGCACGCTGGAGCCTCTACCCGATGGGGGGTTCGGCGGTGCGCCTGGTACGCCAGATTCCGTACACGGTCGCCTGCGATCTGCTGCTGACCGGTCGGCACATCACCGCCGCGGAAGCCTTGCAAATGGGGCTGATCGGCCATGTGGTGCCCGATGGGCAGGCACTGGAGAAAGCGCTGGAAATCGCCGAGGTGATCGCCGCCAACGGCCCCCTGGCGGTGCAAGCGATCCTGCGTTCGATCCGCGAGACCGAGGGGATGGCCGAGAACGACGCGTTCAAGATCGATACGCGGATCGGTATCGAGGTATTTCTCTCCGAGGATGCCCGAGAGGGCCCCCTGGCCTTCAAGGAGAAGCGGGCACCGCGGTTCACGATGCGGTAGGCGTTTCTCCCGCACCGCATCGCATCGCGAGTGCAACTGCCGCGACAATCTGGCCAGGTTTTGGAAGTGGACGCACCCTCGGTGGGGTTCCCCGCTCAGTTGATGTCGAGTACAGCCCGGCGTTAATTCTTCATCAACAAGTGCTCAGCGACCGACAAGCGTCCTGTTCAGCACGTTACGTTGCACCCAACCCAACCGTGGATAGCTTCAGGGCGGGAAGAAACCAGCTCTACTTCAAGGACCTGAGAGAAAGCTCGACGAACCCTAATGGAGATAGTCGTATGAAGCGCACCGAATTGCCGCCTGGGCGCGGCGGGACCAGCGCGGCGCCTCCGACGTCGGCAGGCAGCGCCGAGGGTGCTGTTCCTACTGAAGGGGTTCGGCTACCCGGTGTGGGATCTGGTGGGCGTCCGTTGTCGTGGTCTGGGGTCAGTGGTCACGCCTGCGCTGTGGGTCGGGTAGGCGCGTTGGCGGTGGCGTTGGGTGTGGGTGCGGCGATCGCGTCGATGCCCGGTATCGCCGCCGCCGATACCGGTTCTGCCAGGTCAGCCGGATCATCGGCATCCCCCTCGTCGTCAAGTGCGGGCTCCGGTTCTGGCAGGTCAGCCAGAACATCGGCTTCCCCGTCGTCGTCAAGTGCGGGCTCCGGTTCCGGCAGGTCAGCCAGAACATCGGCATCCCCCTCGTCGTCAAGTGCGGGCTCGGCGGTCTCGGGTTCTTCGGATTTGAGTCCGTCGGGTTCTCCTGATTCGACCTCGGGTGGCTCGTCTCCGCATTCTGGTGGGGCGGGTGTGGGCGCCGACCGGCCCACCGACTCCGCCCACGAGGATGCCGGAGACGACGGCATCGTCGGCGGGTTGGATGACGACATCACTGCCGGGGTTGCCAATTCCGGTGTCGGTGCCGGTGGTGCCGTGAATGATGAAAGTTACGACGCCGGTGCCGATCCCGACCCTGATGTCGATCCCGGAATCGACGTCGGTGCGGATGTAGAAGTTGGTGGGGCTGAGTTCTCGGGGTACGCGGGGGGCTCGGGTGTGGTGGCCCCGCAAGACTCAGTGTCGGCGGGTTCGGGATCTGAGTCTGCCCAGGCTCCACCAGCAGTGGTTGAGGTCGAGGGTTCGACAGCTGTCGTGGCTGCGGTGCCAACGGACTCGGGTTCCGATGTTGAGGTGGAGTCTGCGCCGGTAGCCCAGGCGGTGGCTGAGATTGCCGCCCCAGAGACGCCTGAAGTTGCGGGGCCATCGGGGTGGTTGGGGTCGTTGCTCGCCTCATGGTTTGGCGCTAATCGTCGCGCCGGGGTTAGTGGCGGTTCGGATCTGCCCGAATCAGCGCCGTGGGTGTGGGCTGCGGCCGCAGTGGCCCGCCGCGAAGTCGGTGACCCGACAGCAGGCGTGGCCGCCAACGCCGATACGACGGTGTGGTTGTTCGGCAACGGTACTGCTGAGCATCCCGATGGCGGCATTTTGATCGGCAACGGCTACTCCTGGAACGCTGAAACCTGCACGGGCGTCAGCGCTTGCACCGGTGGCGCGGGCGGATTCTTCGGCAACGGCGGTAACGGGTTCAACGGCGGTGATGGGGGTGCTGCGGGCTGGTTCGGTAACGGCGGTAACGGCGGCGCCGGAGTGGCCGGCGGGGCTGGCGGTAACGGCGGGCGCGGCGGTTTCGTCATCGGCAACGGCGGGACCGGCGGGGCCGGCGGGGCGGCGACGCTGCCCGGCGGTGCTGGAGGTAACGGCGGTGACGGCGGCAACGCCTGGCTGTTGGCGATCGCCGGTCGCGGCGGTGATGGCGGCGCCGGTGGGCCCGGTGCGGCTGGTGGCAGCGGCGTGGATGCGCTCGTCGGCGGCGCCGACGGTGCCGCCGGGACGGGTGGTGACGGCGGGGCCGGTGGGGCTGGCGGTAACGGCAGCTTGGTGTTCAGCGCCGGCGGCAATGGTGGTGACGGCGGGGCGGCCGGAGCCGGCGCCGACAGCGCGGCTGGGACTCTCTCCGGCACATCGGTAGGCGGAGACGGCGGTGACGGGGGGGCCGGCGGTGCGGGCGGGACCGCCCGGCTCCTGGGGCTAGTCGCCGCTGACGGTGACGGCGGGGCCGGTGGGGATGGCGGAGCTGGCGGAAACAGCGCATCAGCTACCGCCGCGAATTCGGTCGGCGGTAGCGGTGGCAACGGCGGGGCCGGCGGCGGCGCGGCCGGAGTCGGAACCCGAGGCGCACAAGGCGGTGCCGGCGGAAACGGCGGAAACGGCGGCGACGCGCTCAACACCTCCACCGGCCAAGCCATCGGCGGTGACGGTGGCAACGGCGGCGACGCCGGCGTCGGCGGCAACGCTAACGGCGGTGCCGGCGGCAACGGCGGAAACGCCACCGCTACCACCCTGCCCAAAGCCACCGGCGGCCGCAGAGGTGAGGCGGGCGCTGGAGGATCAGATGCTCAACCCGCTTCCGACGGCACTGCGTCGACGACTGTTTCTGTCGGCATTGAGCCGTTCGGGGTGGCGGTCACTCCTGATGGCGCTTTCGTGTACGTCACAAATTCCGGGAACAACTCGGTGTCGGTGATCGACACCGCGACAAACACTGTCGTCGGAGGACAAATCACTGTGGGCGACGGGCCGTTCGGGTTGGCGGTCAGCCCTGATGGTGCGCTCGTGTACGTCGCCAACACCGGCGAAGACTCCGGCCCTGACCCGGTGTCGGTGATCGACACCGACTCCGGCACCGTCGCGACGACGATCGACGTCGATAGTCCGTTCGGGGTCGCGGTCACCCCCGACGGTTCTTTCGCATATGTCATCAGCCAACGCACCCGGTCGGTGTCGGTGATAGACACCACCAACAACACTGTCACCACAACAATCCCAGATGTCGGCGCTGCGTACGGAGTAGCGGTCTCCCCGGACGGTTCTGCCGTCTACGTCACCGACAACGCCGGCGACACGGTGTCGGTGATAGACACCGCCGACAACACTGTCACCACATCAATCACTGTCGGATTTCAGCCGGCCGGGGTGGCGTTCAGCCCCAACGGCGCCTTCGCCTATGTCACCAACTCCGGCCACGGTTCGGTGTCGGTGATCGACACCGCGACAAACACTGTCGTTGGGGCACCAATCACGGTTGGAGCGCAGCCTTCCTGGGTGGCGTTCAGGCCCAACGGCGCCTTCGCCTATGTCACCAACTCCGGCGACGGTTCGGTGTCGGTGATCGACACCGCGACAAACACTGTCGTTGGCACACCAATCGCCGTCGGCAACAACCCATCCGGAGTAGTGGTCAGCCCCGACGGCGCTACCGTCTATGTCGCCAACCTCAGCGGCTTCTCAGTGTCGGTGATAGCGCTGTAGCCGTGACCGCCTGGCTCTTGAGAGAGTCGGCAACGTTGATGGGTGGACTGGCCTAACACCAGCCGCGTGCACGGCTATCTCTGGGACCTGCCACCCGCCGAGTTCGAAGCCGCGTTCTACGATGCCCAACGGCCCGACCAGGCCCTGGTCAAATTCCCATAGCCCGAGCCCGCAGTTGCACCTCACCCGCGACCTGCACGCCCCCCGGGGAACACACCGTCAGAGAGCTGGTCGCCGACAAGCTCGAGTTCCGCGGCGGACTCAAATTTCACACGGACGCGAACGCCGCCCGTGTGGTCCTGTCGAAACGTTCTCGCCGCACACCGGACCACACGGGACCGCACGCCCGGAGGAACACCCATTTGTGGTGCGACACCAGACACCGGAAACGGTGGAACCTGTCGGCACCCGAAGCGGTCCAGGACATTACAGGTGCTCTGGGGCGCGGCGCGCGCAGCCGCATCCCGGCGATCAGCGGGGCCCTCGCGTCGATGTGTGCTTCGCCGCGCGCTCATTCGTTGAATGCCGGGTGGCGCGGGCGCCGGCAGCGGCGGGGGCAGCAAGACTGGCGCTGGCAGCAGCGCGGGGGCGAGGTGACTGGGATCCGGCATTGCCGGGCAGCCCGTTGCTGCCGGATCTGCCGATGATCCCCCCGGCTCCACCGGGTCCACCGTTGCCGACGGCGTCGGCGCCCGCGTTGCCGCCGTTGCCGCCGGTGCCGCCGTTACCGGCAAGCAGGCCCGCGGAGCCCCCCGGGCCGCCGCTACCCCCTCCGTCCCCGCCGGCACTTCCCCCGGCACCGCCGGTACCGCCGTTACCGGCAAGCAGGCCCGCGGAGCCCCCCGGGCCGCCGCTACCCCCTCCGTCCCCGCCGGCACTTCCCCCGGCACCACCGGTACCGCCGTTACCCAGAAGCCCGGCCCCGCCGCCATTGCCGCCGTTCCCGCCGGCATCACCGGCGGTGTCGCCCTCGTTGCCGTAGGCGGCCCCACCCCCGGCACCGCCGGAGCCGCCGGAACCGAACACCAAGCCGCCGGCCCCACCATCGCCTCCGCTGCCGCCGACATTGCCGCTCGCGCCACCGCCGGGACCGCCGGAACCCCCATTGCCCAGCAGTCCGGCGGCACCGCCCCGACCACCGCTGCCGCCGACGCCGCCTTTGCCGTCTGGCGCCCCGCCCGCACCGCCGCCAGCCCCGCCGGATCCGCCGGATCCGAGCACTAAGCCGCCGGCGCCGCCACTGCCTCCGCTACCCCCGACATTTCCGCCCGCACCGCCGCCGGCACCGCCCACTCCGCCGTTGCCGAACAGGCCGGCGGCACCGCCATTGCCTCCGCTGCCGCCGACATCACCGATTACCCCGGCGCCGGCACCGCCGGCGCCTCCACTTCCGAACAACAGGCCGCCAGCGCCTCCGGCTCCGCCGGATTGACCGGCGGCCGTCGCTTCTCCACCGTTTCCGCCGTTACCGATCAGCCAGCCGCCGGCTTGACCGTCTTGGCCGGGTCCGCCGTCGGCTCCATTACAGATCAGTCCACACCTGTCCGCGAGGAGCGACTCGAAGAGGTTGGCCGCCAACGGCATTGATGCGATATCGACCCCAGTAGCGCGAGCCGGTCGGGGTTCGCACCGGCCCACCGAGGTCACCGTGCAGTGCTGCATCGGTTCTTGGACAGAGACCAACCGTGGAGTCGTCTCGGCCCCGAGGACTCTCGTCGGCCCGGCTCGGTCGGTCGGCCCCGCATACACAGAGACGACGAAGACCAGCGCCGCAGAGATGGCACATCGCATAATCGACGGCGTCAACGTTGAAGCTCCCATCCGAAAATCCGCGCCTGGACCGCACTCTGAACGCTATACGAGGAACACCATCGGCATCGCGCGAACCAACCGGTGCGCATGGCACATCTGTGGAACGCTGAGATGCGAGCAACACGGGACGGCCGGGCCACGCCAGCCTCCCGTCAACCACGCCGGGGTGCGGGTTTGGTGGGGTCACCACGAGCCCGGCGCACGACCCGGGGTGGCATCGTCGAACGCCGCCGAATCACGCTTGAACCTGGGGAAACCTCACCGGGAGTGGCTGTCGAGCGCTGGTCCGTTTTTTGTGTGAGAACACAACTCATCCCAGCTCCGAGCGCACCTCCTGCGCCCCGACGCCCGTGCTGAGCCTGGTACGTCGGTGGATCGAGGCTTAGGCAGGCTTAGGCGGCTTAGGCGGTGTGCGAGTCGATGCCATGAATTCCCATGGATTGCTGACCGTGCGAGCGATCAGACCAGCACCGGTTTCGACGGGGTGAACACCACCGGCATCTTCTCCAGGCCGCTGACGAAGTTCGCCGGCCGCAACGGGAGCGCCGAATCGTCGGCCAGCCGCAAATCCGGCATCCGCGCCAGGACCTTGCGCAGCATCGTGTTGAGCTCCAGCCGGGCCAGCTGGTTACCCAGACAGAAGTGGGTGCCGAACCCGAACGCGAGATGGCTGTTGGGGCTGCGGTCGATCCGGAAGTTCTCCGGATCGCCGAACACCGATTCGTCGAAGTTGGCCGACTCGAACAGCAGCAGCATCTTCTCCCCCTGCCTCAGCTGCGTGCCGTGGAAATCGTTGTCGCGCATGACCGTCCGCGCCATATTCTTCACCGGTGAGGTCCAGCGCAGCATCTCCTCGACGGCCCCGGGCAGTAATGCGTGGTCGGCCGCCAGCAGGTCCCACTGATCGGGGTGCCGCAGCACCTGCTCGGTGCCGCCGGACAGCGTATGGCGGGTGGTCTCGTCACCGCCGATGAGGATCAGCAACGTCTCGAAGACGATCTCATCATCGGATAGCCGCTGACCGTCGACCTCGGCATTGACCAGGATCGAGAACAGATCATCGGTGGGTTCGGCCCGGCGCTTGGCGGTGGTCTCCATGGCGAAGGCCGAGTAACCCGCGAAGGCCTCCATCACGGCCTGCACCGCGGCTTCGTCGGCCGCCGAACTCAACCCGCAGACCAGATCATCGGACCATTTCAACAAGGTCGCCCGGTCAGCCGGCACCACCCCCAGCATGTCGCCGATAACGGCCATCGGCAGTGGCGCGGCGATATCGCGGACGAAATCGCATTCGCCGCGTTCGCACACGGCGTCGATCAGCGTGTCGCACAGCGTCTCGATACCCACCGCCTTGTCGGTCACCTGCCTGCGGGTGAACCCGGCATTGACCAGCTTCCGCCGCAGCAGATGCTCGGGGTCGTCCATATCGATCATGTACGGCATGGCGGGGTTATCCGGACGAATACCGCCGGTGTTGGAGAAGACCTCCGGATCGCGTTCGGCATCGAGCACCGCCTGATAGGTGGCCGCCGCCGCGAGGCCGTTGCGATCGCGGAATACCGGCTCGTTGACCCGCATCCAACGGTACGCCGGCCGGGCCGCCCCATCGGCGAAGAAATTCCCGTCGGTCAAATCGACATCGGGTTTTCCGGTCATCAGCTAACCCTCCACATCCCCGTCACCGCGGATTACAGTGACGTCATGCCTGCTGTCGAGCACACCATCGCCGGAACCGTCCTGACCATGCCGGTACGGGTCCGCAAGGCCGATGTGCACACGGCGATGTTCTCGGTGCCGGCCGCGGCCGCTCAGCGGCTCATCGACTACAGCGGCCTGGAAGTCTGCCGCTTCCGGCCGGGCCGGGCCGTGGTGACACTGATGCTGGCCCGCTATCTCGACGGCGACCTCGGCCGGTATCACGAATTCGGCACCTGCGTCATGGTGAACCCGCCCGGTTCCACCGCTCACGGTGTGCGGGCACTGGGCGATGCAGCGGCCTTTGTCCACCACCTGCCGGTCGATCAGTCGTTCACCATGGAGGCCGGCCGGACCATCTGGGGGTTCCCGAAGATCCTCGCCGACTTCACCGTCCGGGAGGACCGCCGCTTCGGTTTCGAGGTCTCCGAGGGCGGATCGCTCATCGCGGATATGCAATTCCACCGAGGAGTACCCATCCCAAGGTTGCGATCGCGGCCGCAGGTGCTCAAGACCTACACCCACGCCGATGAGACCACCCGTGAGGTGCCGTGGGAGATGAGCACCACCGGGGTCCGGTTCCGTCCCGGCGGGGCGACACTTCACCTCGGTGACCATCCCTACGCCAAGGAGCTGGCTTCGCTGGGCCTGCCCAAGCGCCCGATGGTGTCCGGTTCGGTCGGCAACGTGGATATGACGTTCGGGGACGCTCATGTGCTGCGTTGAACGCCGAGCCCTCACCCGGTCAATCTAGAACGTGTTCTAACGAGCTGGCAAGCAGCGCTCACATCAGCGCGGCGAGTTCGCGAATCTGTTCCGGGCTGCGCGCACCGATCACCATCATCGTCACCCCGGCCGCCTCCCAGGCAGCGATCTGCTTGCGGGCGTAGTCGATGTCGCCGACGATCGCGGCATCGTCGACGAGTTCATCCGGGATGACCGCCGCCGCCTCATCCTTACGGCCGGAACGGAACAGTGCGGTGACATCGTCGACCACCTCGG
This sequence comes from uncultured Mycobacterium sp., assembly GCA_964555915.1. Classification (GTDB taxonomy): domain Bacteria; phylum Actinomycetota; class Actinomycetes; order Mycobacteriales; family Mycobacteriaceae; genus Mycobacterium. Next base: position 113,350 of record CAZKUK010000005.1, on the reverse strand, counting down.
AGTAGCCCATTCGCCGGTAGACCTCGGCGTGGAAGTTGGTGTCCTCCGAGCCCATCCCGCCCATGTAGAGCGCCAGGAATGGCTTGATCATCTCGAAAGTCGCCGCGCGGTCATCGGTGATGACGACCTGCGCGGTGGCGCAGATCTCGAAATCCTCGCGGGTGCGGCGCGCACCGGGCCGCGAGAACCCCTCGTCGAGCCACTCGTTGTACATATCGGCCAGCCGCGGCGAGTAGAAGATCGGAAGCCAGCCGTCGCAGATCTCGGCCGCCATGGCGATGTTCTTCGGCCCCTCCGCCCCCAACATGATCGGGATATCGGCGCGCAGTGGGTGCACGATCGGCTTGAGCGCCTTGCCCTGTCCGGTGGTGCCCTCCCCGCTCACCGGCAGCGGATAGTGCGGGCCCGCGCTGGTGACCGGGGCTTCACGGGCCCAGACCTGCCGGATGATGTCGACATACTCCCGGGTGCGGGCCAGCGGCTTGGGAAAACGCTGGCCGTACCATCCCTCGACCACCTGCGGCCCCGAAACCCCCAGACCCAGGATGTGCCGGCCCCCACTGAGATGGTCCAGGGTCAGCGAGGCCATAGCGCACGCGGTCGGGGTGCGCGCCGACAACTGCACCACCGAGGTGCCCAACCGCATCCGGGTCGTCTGACGTCCCCACCACGCCAGCGGGGTGAATGCATCCGAGCCCCACGCCTCAGCGGTGAACATCGTGTCGAAGCCGGCCTCCTCTGCGGCAGCGACCAACTCAGCATGGTTGGTGGGGGGTTGGGCACTCCAGTACCCGAGTTGTAAACCCAGCTTCATCTCCGGCCGCCTTTCAGTCGCGAGCACCTGCGAGGATCGTCCTTGCCACAATTCCTAGAACCTGTTCTACTCGACGCTGTGACAGTCGGCCAACACCGCCCGCCCCTGTTCGACTCGCCTGAACCGCCGCTGTCGGCGCCCTTACACCTGGTGTTCGATTACAACCGTTCACTCGGGCCCACCCTGAGCGCGTTCTTCACCGCGCTGCGTGAGCGTCGCATCGTCGGCATCCGCGGGTCCGACGGGCGGGTATTGGTGCCGCCCGCCGAATTCGATCCGGTGACCTGCGAGCGGCTCACCGAAATCGTGCCGGTGTCATCCACCGGCACCGTCCGGTCCTGGACCTGGCAGGCCGAGCCACTCGCGGGTCAACCGCTGAACCGGCCATTCGCCTGGGCGCTGATTCAGCTCGACGGCGCCGACACCGCCCTGCTGCACGCGGTCGACGGGCCGGTCCGAACCGGGGATCGGGTACACGCGCACTGGGTCGACGAACCGGTCGGATCCATCACCGATATCGCCTACTTCACCGCCGGTGCCGATCCCGAACCGACGGCGGCGGCGAATGCAGACCTCGACCCGGTCCAACTGATCGTGACACCGTGCGATATCGCCTTTGAGCACACCGCCTCGCTACCGGAGAGCACCTATTTGCGGGCGCTTCAACAGGGAAAGTTGCTGGGCGCCAGAGCCGGTGAGAACGGCAAGGTGTACTTCCCGCCGCGGGAGGCGGATCCGGCGACCGGCAGCGAACTCGACCGGTTCGTCGAACTTCCCGATACCGGCACCGTGACGACGTTCGCGATCATCAACATCCCGTTTGCCGGTCAGCGGATCAAACCGCCCTATGTCGCGGCGTACATCCTGCTCGACGGCGCGGACATTCCGTTCCTGCACGTGGTCACCGGGATCGACGCCGCAGAAGTCCGGATGGGTATGCGGGTGCAGGCGGTCTGGAAACCCCGCGATCAATGGGGTTTAGGGATCGACAATATCGAGCACTTCCGGCCGACCGGCGAACCGGACGCCGACTACGACACCTACAAGCATCATCTCTAGAAGGACACCCATGACCGACCGCGAGGTTGCCGTCGTCGGATTCGCCCACGCACCCCACGTGCGGCGCACCGACGGCACCACCAATGGCGTGGAAATGCTGATGCCATGCTTTGCCAAGCTCTACGCCGACCTGGGGATCAGCCAGACAGATATCGGCTTCTGGTGTTCAGGATCGTCGGATTACCTTGCCGGGCGGGCATTCTCATTCCTCAACGCGATCGACGCCATCGGCGCGGTCCCGCCGATCAACGAGTCCCATGTGGAGATGGATGCGGCCTGGGCGCTATACGAGGCCTACATCAAGATACTCACCGGCGAGGTGGACACCGCTCTGGTGTACGGGTTCGGAAAGTCCAGCGCCGGCACCCTGCGCCAGGTGCTGTCACTGCAGACCGACCCCTACACCGTGGCGCCGCTGTGGCCGGACTCGGTGTCGATGGCCGGCCTGCAGGCGCGACTCGGCCTTGAGGCCGGCCGGTGGACAGCGGAACAGATGGCCCAGATCGCCCTGAACAGTTTCGCGGCGGCTCAGCGTACCGATTCGGTGCCCCCGGCCGCCGACGTCGAGGAGTTGCTGTCCCGGCCGTACTTTGCCGATCCGTTACGACGGCATGACATCGCGCCCATCACCGATGGCGCCTCTGCCATCGTGCTGGCCGCAGACGGGCGGGCCCGGGAACTTCACGAACGACCCGCCTGGATAACAGGATTCGAACACCGCGTGGAGACTCCGGTCATCGGAGCGCGTGACCTGACCCGATCGGCGTCCAGCATGGCTTCAGCCCGAGTGGCGACCGGCGGGGATACCACCTCGATCGATGTCGCCGAGATCTCGGCACCATTCACCCACCAGCATCTGATCCTCACCGAGGCTATCGGCCTGGGTCGGGAAACCCGCATCAACCCGTCCGGCGGCCTGCTGGCCGCCAACCCGATGTTCTCAGCCGGGCTGGAGCGAATCGGCCTGGCCGCCCGCCATATTTTCGACGGCTCCGCGCAGCGGGTGTTGGCCCACGCCACCAGTGGACCGGTACTGCAGCAGAATCTGGTCGCCGTGCTCGAAGGAAGGGACGGTCGATGACCCACCTCGCGGCGGTGCTCGGCACCGGTCAGACCAAGTACGTGACCAAGCGTACGGATGTGTCGATGAACGGCCTGGTGCGCGAGGCGATCGACCGGGCACTGGCCGACAGCGACTCCACCCTCGAAGACATCGATGCCGTCGTGGTTGGTAAGGCCCCGGACTTCTTCGAGGGCGTGATGATGCCCGAACTGTTCATGGCCGACGCCATCGGAGCCACCGGTAAACCACTGATCCGGGTGCACACCGCCGGTTCGGTCGGCGGATCCACCGGGGTGGTCGCAGCGAGCCTGGTCAAGTCCGGGAAGTACCGGCGGGTGCTGGCGGTGGCATGGGAGAAGCAATCGGAGTCGAATGCCATGTGGGCGTTGTCGATTCCGGTTCCATTCACCAAGCCGGTGGGCGCCGGTGCGGGCGGCTACTTCGCCCCGCACGTGCGGGCCTACATCCGGCGATCTGGAGCACCGGACCATATCGGTGCGATGGTCGCGGTCAAGGACAGGCTCAACGGTGCCCGCAATCCCCTGTCACATGTGCACCAGCCGGATATCACCTTGGAGAAGGTGATGTCCTCGCAAATGCTCTGGGATCCGATCCGATTCGACGAAACCTGCCCCTCGTCCGATGGCGCGGCAGCGGTCGTCATCGGTGATGAGCAGATAGCCGACCAGCGGGTCGCCGAGGGCTTCCCCGTCGCGTGGATCCTGGCCACCGCACTGCGCACCGAACCGATCGCCTACAGCGGGCGGGATCAGGTCAATCCGCAGGCCGGCCGTGATGCCGCCGCGGCGCTATGGAGGGAGGCTGGGATCACCAGCCCGATCGACGAGATCGACGTCGGCGAAATCTATGTGCCGTTCTCCTGGTTCGAGCCGATGTGGCTGGAGAACCTCGGTTTCGCGCCCGAGGGCCAGGGCTGGAAGCTCACCGAGGCCGGCGAGACCGCCATCGGCGGGCGGCTACCGGTCAATCCGTCCGGCGGGGTGCTGTCGTCGAACCCGATCGGGGCGTCCGGGATGATCCGGTTCGCCGAAGCCGCGATCCAGGTGATGGGCAAAGCCGGAGACCATCAGGTGCCAGGAGCGCGAAAGGCCCTCGGTCACGCCTATGGCGGTGGCTCACAGTACTATTCGATGTGGGTGGTCGGCGCCGACAAGCCGGTGCACAACTGATCCTCAAATGATTTCTTCAAGACCTATCAGGTATCGCTGCGCCAAGTCGCGATAGGCCTGCGGGTTGGTCTGCACCCACGCCTCGGCACGGGTTCCGGCCAGCGGGCTTTTCACTTTCGCCGGCGCGCCCGTGACGAGCACATCCTCGGGGATCTGGGTGCCGCCCACGACCAGTGAGTGCGCGGCGATAAGGCTCCGAGCACCGATCACTGCACCGTCGAGCACGGTGCAGTGGTTGGCGATCAGGGCCTCAGCGCCGATATTCGCGCCGTGGATGGTGCACATGTGGGCGATCGTGGCGCCGGGACCGACGTCGACCGGGATTCCGGGCGGGGCGTGCAGCACCGAACCGTCCTGAACATTGGCGCCCGCCCGGATCACGACCGGCGCGTAGTCGGCGCGCAGAACCGTGTTGAACCACACCGATGCATCGGCCTCGATCACGACATCTCCGACGAGTACTGCGGTCGGCGCGACAAAAGCGGCGGGATCGACCTTCGGTGATCGGCCCTCGAAGGAGTACATCGGCATCGTCTACGTATACCCCAGAGACCAGGTCGCGACACTGCATTGTTGCAAGACCGAGCGGCAAAACTGTAACGTGTTCTAGTTAGAGGACATGAACCGGAGGGCGCACCATGACCACCGACATTCGGGAGATCGACACCGGGACCCTGCCCGACCGTTATGCCCGGGGCTGGCACTGCCTCGGTCCGGTCGCGCAGTTCCTGGACGGGCGGCCGCATTCGGTTCACGCGTTCGGCACCAAACTGGTGATTTTTGCCGACTCGGGCGGAAAGTTGAACGTCCTGGACGCTTACTGTCGCCACATGGGCGGTGATCTGTCCCAAGGCAGTGTCAAGGGCGACCAGGTCGCCTGCCCCTTCCATGACTGGCGCTGGGGTGGGGACGGCCGCTGCAAACTGGTGCCGTATGCCAAGCGCACCCCCAAACTTGCCAAGACCCGCGCATGGCATACCGACACCCGCGGCGGCCTGCTCTTCGTCTGGCACGACCACGAGGGCAACCCACCCCAGCCTGAGGTCCGCATCCCCGACATTCCCGAGCAGGCCAGCGCCGAGTGGACCGACTGGAACTGGAACACCATGCTCATCGAGGGCTCCAACTGTCGCGAGATCGTCGACAACGTCACCGATATGGCGCACTTTTTCTATATCCACTTCGGCCTGCCGACGTACTTCAAGAACGTGTTCGAAGGCCATATCGCCAGCCAGTACCTGCACAATGTCGGCCGCCCGGACATCGGTGGTATGGGCACCGCCTACGGCGAGTCCCACCTGGATTCCGAGGCCAGCTACTTCGGGCCGTCGTTCATGATCAACTGGCTGCACAACACCTACGGCGACTACAAGGCCGAGTCGATTCTGATCAACTGCCACTACCCGGTCGACCAGGACTCCTTCGTGTTGCAGTGGGGGGTCATCATCGAGAAACCCAAGGGCCTCGACGAAAAGACCACGGAGCGGATCTCGGCGGCGTTCACCGAGGGGGTGAGCAAGGGTTTCCTGCAGGATGTCGAGATCTGGAAGCACAAGACCCGGATCGAGAATCCGCTGCTGGTCGAGGAGGACGGAGCGGTGTACCAGATGCGCCGTTGGTATCAGCAGTTCTACGTCGACGTCGCCGATATCAGCCCGGATATGACCGACCGCTTCGAACTCGAGGTCGACACCACCAAGGCCAACGAGAAGTGGCATGTAGAGGTCGAGGAGAACCTGCGCCGCCAAGCCTCCGAAGCCGACCCCGCCGCGGCCAGTCGGCCATGACACCGTCGCGGCAGCCCGACGCCGACGAGATCGTGCGGTCGATGCTCCTGCTGCACGGTGTGCACGATGATGGGCACACCATCGACGCTGAGGACGAGGTCCTCTCCTGGGCCAAGGCCCCCGATTTCGCCGACGATCCGGACCGGGCGGCCGCCGTCCACGAGGCCACCCGCCGGGACAGGGAACGTTATCTGACTTCGGGTCTGGCCGAGGTCGCCTGCCGCTTCTGCCATGCCGCGGTGCAGGTCAAGAAACTCGGAGCCCCGCATACCGCGGTGCAGTGGAACAGCGATGCCCAGCAACAGTGCGCTGTTTTTGCCGAGGTCCGGGCCACCGGCGGCGACAGCGCCCGAGTGCCGTCCTGCCCCCGACTGACGGACAGCATCTCCCACGCCATCGCCGAGGGTTGCCTGGAGGAGTACTCCAGCGCCCCGGCCCCCGGCGACGGCTGACGCCCGCTCCCGGGCCCCTTCCCCGGACCGCGAGCAGACACTAACTCGCACAAAATTGGGTCACTCAGTGCGAGTTTGCGTCTGCTCGCGATGCCAGGCGACACGGGTGCGGGTCACAGACCGCGGAAGCGCTGCCTGACCTGCTCTTCGGTGAGTCCATAGTCCGCCAGCGAATAGGTGTGCTTTGGCGCGCGCGGACCTTGCTTGCTTTCCTCATCGGTCCGCCGGATCGCTGAGCGTGCGCCCTCCGTCATCTCGATACCGAAATGGGCATAGATACCCTCCACACAGCGCAGCGGTTCCCGGATCAATTCGAAATAGTCGACATCACAGAACTGAGCCGGATTATGTTCCGCGCGAATGGTGTTGAAAGTCTCCAAACCACGGGACCAGGTCTCCAGGGAGTCACCGCCGATCGTCGCGCCGACAAAGCTGTTCGACCAGCCCGCCGTGGTGTGCTGGGACAGCGAGCACATTGAGGCCATGATCGTCTCGGCAGGCCGATGGCACTGGATCACGAGTGCGTCCGGGTAGGTCGTCAGTAGGGCGTCAAGGGCGAACAGGTGGCTTGGGTTCTTCAGAACCCAGCGTTTCCCGACGTCGTGGAGGCCGATCAGTTGGAGGTTCCTGCGATGCCGGCGGTAGGAGTTGGTCCAGTCCTGGGCGGCCAACCAGCGCGAATAAGTGGGAACGTGGGCCAGTGTTTCGTAGGACACCGAATGCACCGACTGCCGCAACAACTGCCAGCACTCCTCGACCTCGTCGGCGGTCATGAAGTGCAGGCCGGTGTAGTCCGGGTTCTCCTCGTGGGCCCTTGCGAACCGAGACTGCAGTTCGACGAACACCGGGTTCTGCGGCCAGGTCTCGCGGGGTGGACGGGGTTGCGGAAACTCGGCGAGCCAGAGTTCCAGACCTTGATGCCGGGGGTCGCCGCACAGCAGGCGGTGAAGTGCCGTGGTACCCGTCCGGGGCAGCCCGGTCACGAAGATCGGCGCCGTGATCGGGACATCGGCATACTCCGGATACTGCTTCCAGGACGCTTCGCTGAGCAGCCTGGCCACCAGTGCGTTGCGCAGGAAGAACCGGGACATCTTGCTGCCGAGCTCGGTGAAATCGGCGTCGCGGCGGTACGAGTCCAGCAGCACGCCGAGCGCTTCGCGATAGTTGTCATCATCGGCGCCGAAATCATCCAGACCAACGGCCTTGACCGCAGAGGCCTGCAGGTCTTCCACGGTCCCGACATCCGTGCGGGCGGCACTCACCGGCTCGCTCCTCCCCAGCACTCGTCCCTCGTGCCGCATCGTCGACTCGCCATCC
>CAZKUK010000005.1:0-105568 GCA_964555915.1 uncultured Mycobacterium sp. | reverse complement strand
TCACCAGCTCGCTCCTCCCCAGCACTCGTCCCTCGTGCCGCATCGTCGACTCGCCATCCTCACCAGCTCGCTCCTCCCCAGCACTCGTCCCTCGTGCCGCATCGTCGACTCGCCGTCACGACTTGTACTCCCCGCAGTTCACGTCCAGCGTCGCGCCGGTGATTCCGCTGGCGAGGTCACTGGCCATGAACAGGATCGCTGAGGCCACCTCATCCTCGGTGGGCAGTCGCCGCAGGTCGGACTGGGCGGCGGTCGCGGCGTAGATCGCATCGACGGTGGTGCCGTATTTACCGGCTTGATGATTGAAGTAGCTCTTGAGGGTGTCACCCCAGATATAGCCCGGGGCAACGGAGTTCACCCGGACGCCCTGTTCACCGAGTTCGCTGGCCAGCGACTGCGACATCGCCAGCAAAGCGGCCTTGGCCATCTTGTAGGCACCGTACTTGGGCTGGGAGTGGCGTATCACCATGGAGTTCACGTTCACCACAGATCCGCCGGCCTCGGCCAGGGACGGGGTGAACGCCTGGATGAGGCGGAGCGCACCGAGTACCGTCAGTTCGATGGCATCCCGGATATGCTGGAACCCGGTGTCGGACAACGGTTTCATGGACGGGACCCGGAAAGCGTTATTGATCAGGACATCGACCCGACCATAGTTCTCCACGGTTCGTTGCACCAGGTTGTCCACCTGTTCATCGTCGGTGATGTCGGTGGTCACCGATACCGCCCGTCGGCCCAGCCCGGTCACCTGCGCAGCCACAGCCTCCAGGCGCTCGGCGGTCCGGGCCGCGAGCACCAGATCCGCTCCGGCCTCCGCGCAACGGCGAGCGAGGGTGGTACCCAGCGCCGGTCCAACCCCGCTGATCACTACGACTTTGCCCTCGAGCATGCCGGACATCGGCTAACCCACCATCCTGTTCTGAATCTGCTTTTGCCGCAACGCAATTCGATCTTGCCACTCCGCTGCGGAAATCCTGTTCGAGTCGTGGTACGGCAGGTATGCCGGTACCGCTGCGATGTCCACGAGTTCGACCGCCGGCCCATCCGCCGCGGTCAGCTCACGCGATACCCGCTGCCAGCGGAACTGCAGAAAACCTTTGCGGTGCCCGAGGGTCTCAACCCAGTTGCGCACCCCTGGGTCGCGATCGGCGACCACGATGCGAATGAGCCCATCCGGATCGGCCTGGGCCTGGGTTCCGTTGAGCGAGGTCTGATGGTTGATGTAATCCAGCGAGATGTACCAGAGGCTGCCAAGCTGAAATCCCAGATAGGGAGCGTCGGTCACCGGGACGGTGATCACCAGGGCCTGATCGCCGGAGAGTTCGAAATGTCCCGCCGAGGAGTACTGGGTCGCCAGACCGCCCGGAGTGAGCCGGGGCGCGACCATGGTGTTGACCGGAAGGTTGGTATAAAACCACTGCGGGAACTGCAGCCAGGTCCTGATTCGCTGGACCAGTTGTTTTCCGGCTGTGGCCCAACGCTTTTCGATCAGATCTCTGGTGAGCGCGGGCGGCGAGGTCCCGGCGCTGTCAGTTCGGGCGATGGCGACCGTGCCGCGCTGCGCCGCCCAGTCGTTGTAGACCTCCCGAATCACCAGTTGGGCGTTGCCGGCCGGGGTGAAGCGCCATTCGAAGCTGCCGTCGGCAGCGATATCGAGTTTCCGGTCGTCGAATGCGGTCTCACTGTCGGGGACGTTGGCGTCGGTGTACTCCCCGCCGAGCAACTGGAAGCTGAGATCGGTGGTGGTCCCGCGGGTCCCGGTGACGACATATTCGTGACCGGCACGGACCCGGGTCCCGAAATACAGGGTGTCCGGGTTATCCAGGCCCATCTTGGTGAACGGTCCGGTACCGGATTGCAGGAACGGGTGGTCGCGGTCGTAGTCGAAAGCCATATGCGTACACGCCGCGATCCCGCCGGCGAGGTATTGCAGACCTTCCAGCAGGTCAGCCTCAGACTCGATATGCGGAGCATCGCGGACCAGCTGCTCGGCCTCGGCGATGGCATCGAGCAGGGGCTGTGCATACATCGTCGAGGGGCCTCCGCGTTTCGATACCGGACCGCATCGGTAGCCATCCTGAACCAAATCTAGAACGTGTTCTAGTACGGAGTCAACAAAGCGAGGTCAGTTCACACTTGCCAGGGCGAACGGCAGCACCTCCGCTGCCCCGGCACCACGGAGCACCCGCGCGGCCATCGTCAGGGTCCATCCGGTGTCTGCGAGATCGTCGATCAGCAGCACCGGTCCGGACAGCTCACCGAGGTCCGGAACGGCCCAGCAATCAGCCAGCGCGGCAACGCGGTAGGCGGAGTTCGCCGCGGTGACGCGACGGCGTTCGGGTCGGTACCGCAGGGTGCCGAGGTTGTGCAACCGGCCCAGCCGGGCCAGACCCTCGGCCAGGGAGCCGATCAGCAGTGGGTGGGTATCAGAGTCCAGACCCATCACGGCCACCGGACGCGTTTGCCACGGCCAGGCGGCCAGCACGGCGACGGCGGCCTGGAGAACCTCGGCCGGGACCGGTGCATCCGGTTGGTCGAGTAATCGCCGCAGCCGCGTACCCCACCCCAGGTCGGTCAGCCGCCCGATAACCCGACCGGTGGCCGGACCGTCCACGATGCGGCCACGCAGCTCGATCCCCAGTTTTGTCATCCCGGTCGGCCACTGTCGACGCGGGGCGAGTTCGACACCGGGGCGCTGAAGCCGCTCTCTGGCGGCGTCGACCGCCGCAGACCCGACATCGGCGGAATAGGTGTGGCCGGCGCAGTTGTCGCAGCGGCCGCAGCGGGTGCCGGCCTCGAGTTCCGGGTCGTCCAACTGCGCTCGCAGGAAGGCCATCCGGCAGTCGGTGGTGGCCTGATAGTCCAGCATCGCCTGTTGTTCCCGGCGGCGGGCCTCGTCGAGTTTGCGGTAGCGCGGTTCGTCGTAGTGCCACCCGGCTCCGGTGGCGACCCAGCCCCCCTTAACCCGTTTGACCGCACCGTCGACGTCGAGGACTTTGAGCACCATCTCCAGCCGGGACCGGCCGAGATCCACGCGCGGTTCCAGAGCTGCGGTGGATTGCGGCCGGTCCGGATCCAGAGCCGCGATCACCTCGCGCACCACGATTTCGGAGGGAAATGCCACCGAGGCGAAATAGCTCCAGATGTCCCGGTCCTCAGTACCCGGCAGCAGAACCACCTCGGCGCTGGCCGTCGAGCGGCCGGCGCGGCCGACCTGCTGATAGTAGGCGATCGGCGAGGACGGGGCACCGAGGTGGATGACGAAGCCGAGGTCGGGTTTATCGAAACCCATCCCCAGCGCCGATGTCGCCACCAGCGCCTTGACCCGGTTGGCCAGGAGATCGGCTTCGAGTTGTTCGCGCTCGGCCGGATCGGTCGCGCCGGTGTAGGCGGCGACATCGTGGCCCAGATCGCTCAATAGGCTCGCGAGGTCGCGGGCACCGGCGACGGTCAGTGTGTAGATGATGCCCGAACCTGGGAGCGAATCCAGTTGTGCGGCAATCCAGGCGGCCCGCTTGGCGGCGGAGGCGATGTGCACCACCGACAGCCGCAGCGATTCACGGTCCAGACCGCCGCGAAGTACCAGGGTGTCGGCTCCACCGACTCCCAGCTGGGCAGCGACATCTTCCACGACGCGGTTGTTCGCCGTTGCCGTGGTGGCCAGGACGGGTGTGTCGGGACCCAACTCGGCGACCAGGGTGCGGATGCGGCGGTAGTCGGGCCGGAAGTCATGGCCCCAGTCGGAGACGCAATGGGCTTCGTCGACCACCAGCAGTCCGGCATCGGAGGCCAGCGCGGGCAGCACCGCGTCTCGAAACTCCGGGTTGTTCAGCCGCTCCGGGCTGACGAGCAGCACATCAAGCTCGCCATTGGTGATCCGCTGATGGATAGCGGCCCATTCGGTGACATTGCCGGAATTGATGGTGGCTGCGCGCACCCCGGCACGCGCGGCCGCGGCGACCTGGTTTCTCATCAGCGCCAGCAGTGGGGACACGATAACGGTGGCACCCCGGCCTTGTCCGCGCAGTATCAGGGCGGCGATGAAGTAGACCGCCGACTTGCCCCACCCTGTTCGTTGCACGACCAGCGCCCGGCGGCGCGCTACGACCAGCGCCTCGATGGCCGTCCATTGGTCATCGCGGAGCAGCGCACCCGTTCCGGCAAGTTTTTCCAGGATCGTCTGGGCGTGCGCTCGGGTGGCGGTCATCGGGGTTTCAAGCCCGCTCCTGCTCACCCTTGATCTGCTCACCCCTGATCTCCAGGGCGATATCGATGAGCTGGTCCTCCTGCCCGCCGATCAACTTGCGCTGCCCGGCCCGGTGCAGCAGATGATGCGCCGGCACCCCGTAGCGCTCACCCTGGCGCACAGCATGTTTGAGGAAGCTGGAGTAGACCCCCGAGTAACCCATCACCAGGGCGTTGCGGTCCAGCAGACATTCGGCCGGCATCGCCTTGGACACCACATCCTCGGCGGCATCGGCGATCTCGAAGAAGTCGATACCCGTCTTGACCCCGATCTTGTCGAAGACTCCGATCAGCGCCTCGACCGGGGCGTTACCCGCGCCGGCGCCGAACCGGCGCACACTGCCGTCGATCTGCTTCGCTCCGGCGCGGACCGCCTCAACCGAGTTGGCCACCCCCAGACCGAGGTTCTCGTGCCCGTGGAAACCCACCTGGGCGTCCTCGCCAAGCTCGGCCACCAGCGCCGAAACCCGATCGGCGACATCGCCGAGCACCAACGCACCGGCCGAATCCACCACGTAGACGCACTGACAGCCGGCATCGGCCATGATCCGGGCCTGGGCGGCAAGTTTCTCCGGCGGCAGGGTGTGGGCCATCATCAAGAACCCCACGGTCTCCAGACCGAGTTCTCGGGCCAGCCCGAAATGCTGGATTGAGACGTCGGCCTCGGTGCAGTGGGTCGCTATCCGGCAGATCGACCCGCCGTTGTCCTGAGCCTGGCGGATGTCCTCCTTGGTGCCCACCCCCGGCAACATCAAGAACGCGATCCTGGCCTCGCGGGCGGTCTCGGCGGCCGCCTTGATCAGTTCCTGCTCCGGCACTTTGGAGAAGCCGTAGTTGAAACTCGACCCGCCCAGACCGTCACCGTGGGTCACCTCGATCACCGGAACCCCCGCCGCATCCAGTGCCGCGACGATCGCCCGCACCTCCTCGACGGTGAACTGATGGCGTTTATGGTGCGAACCGTCACGCAACGAGGTGTCGGTGATCCGGACGTCCCAGATGTGATCGCTCATCGTGTTCCTCCTCGGATCGCCGCCGCCTTCTTGGCGATCTCCTCGCCAACCTTGGTCGCCGCGGCAGTCATGATGTCCAGGTTGCCCGCATACGGAGGCAGGTAATCACCGGCGCCCTCGACTTCGATGAACGTTGTCACCACATGCCGACCGCCGTTGACCACCGACGGCTCGTCGAACTGCGGTTCGTTCAGCAGCCGGTAGCCCGGCACGTAGGTCTGAACCTCGGCGATGACATCGCGGATCGAACGGGTGATCCCATCGCGGTCGGCACCCTCGGGGATCTCGCAGAAGATGGTGTCGCGCATGATCATCGGCGGATCAGCCGGGTTGAGGATGATGATCGCCTTACCGCGATCGGCGCCGCCGATGACCTCCACGCCCCGAGCGGTGGTCTTGGTGAACTCGTCGATATTGGCTCGCGTGCCCGGCCCGGCCGATACCGAGGACACCGAGGCCACGATCTCGGCGTAGGGCACGTTCCCACCGGCCTCGGTGACCGCCCGGGACACCGCATAGACGATCGGGATCGTCGCCTGCCCGCCGCAGGTGACCATGTTGAGGTTGGGGGCGTCGAGATACTGCCCGAGATTGGCCGGCGGAACCACCCCGGGACCGACAGCGGCCGGGGTGAGGTCGATGGCGGTGATACCCGCCTCGGCGTAGCGCGGGGCCGCCGCCCGGTGCACATAGGCTGAGGTGGCCTCGAACAACAGGTCGGGCAACTCCGGTTGGGCCAGCAGCCAGTCGACACCCTCATGGCTGGTCTCCAGGCCGAGCCCGCGGGCCCGGGCCAGACCTTCGCTGCCCGGATCGATACCGATCATCCAGCGCGGCTCGAGCCACTCCGAGCGCAGCAGTTTGTACAGCAGGTCGGTGCTGATATTGCCGGAGCCGACGATGGCGACCGATTTCTTGGGCACAGGTGCTCCTCCTCTTCGGGTCCTAGTCGAACGACAACCGGACGGATCCCAACCCGGCGAAGTCGGCCAGGAACTCATCGCCGGGTCGGACGTCGATGGCCCGGGTGCACGATCCCGGTAACACGATGTCCCCGGCCCGCAACCGCACTCCAAAGCCGTCGACTTTGCGGGCCAGCCACGCGACCGCGGTGACCGGGTTGCCGAGCACCGCGTCGCTGCGGCCCTCGGCCACGACCTCGCCGTTGCGGGTCAGCACCGCGTCGATGGCGGTGATATCGATGTCCTTCGGCGACACCCGGCCGGTGCCCAGGACGAACCCCGCCGAGGACGCGTTATCGGCGATGGTGTCACACAGGGCGATCTTCCAGTCCGAGATACGGGTGTCGATCAGTTCGATCGCGGGCACATAGGCAGCGGTCGCCGCCAGGACGTCATCCTCGGTGCATCCGGCCCCCGGCAGGTCGGCGGCGAGGATGAACCCGACCTCGACCTCGACCCGCGGGAACAGATACCGGGCCGCCGGAACCGGGACGTCCTCGAACACCTCCATATCGGCCAGCAGATGGCCGTAGTCGGGCTCGTCGACACCCATCATCTGCTGCATCGCCGCCGATGAGAGACCGACTTTGTGACCCACCACCACCGCACCGGCGGCCACGCGGCGACGGATGTTGATGAGCTGGATCTCGTAGGCGTCGACCACGTCGATATCGGGCTGGGCGCCGGTCAGCGGTGTCAGCGGCACCCGCGTCCGCTCGGCCTCGGCCAGGTCACCGGCAAGAGCCGCGCGGGTTTGGCTGCTCAGCATTGCGCGAATCCCGTCATTCCATGTCATGCAGACGTCAGTAGCGCCCGACCGGTCTAATTCTATAACGTGTTCTAGTATGACAGCCCAGGAGTTCGACGTTATCGTCGTCGGCAGTGGCGGTGCCGGTATGGTCGCCGCTCTCACCGCCGCCCATCAGGGATTATCCGCTGTGGTCGTGGAGAAGTCCGCCCACTTCGGCGGGTCGACGGCGCGCTCCGGCGGCGGGGTGTGGATCCCCAATAACGAGATCCTCCAACGAGACGGTGTCACCGATACCGCGGAGGCCGCACGCACCTACCTGCACACCATCATCGGCGACATCGTCCCGGCCGAGAAGGTCGACACTTATCTGCAGCGCAGTCCGGAGATGCTGTCCTTCGTACTCAAACACACGCCGCTGAAGATGTGCTGGGTGCCGGGTTACTCCGATTACTACCCGGAGACACCGGGTGGGAGACCGGCGGGACGATCGATTGAACCGGAACCGTTCGACGCCAAGAAGTTGGGGCCGGACCTGCCGGGGCTGGAACCGGCCTACGGCAAGGTGCCGCTCAATGTCGTTGTGATGCAGCAGGATTACGTCAGACTCAACCAGATGAAACGGCACCCGCGCGGGGTGTTGCGCAGCCTGAAGGTGGGTGCGCGCTCCATGTGGGCGGGCTTGCGGGGCAAGAATCTGGTCGGGATGGGTCGGGCGCTGATCGCCCCACTGCGGATCGGGCTGCGCGAGGCCGGCGTCCCGGTGCTACTCAACACCGCGTTGACTGATCTCTACGTCGAGGGCGGTGTGGTGCGCGGTATCTATGTCCGTGACATGACAGCACCCGAGACGGCAGAACCGCGGCTGATCCGGGCCCGACGCGGTGTCATTCTCGGTAGCGGCGGTTTCGAGCACAACGAATCGATGCGCCGGAAGTATCAGCGCGAGCCGATCGGGACCGAGTGGACCGTCGGGGCGGCGGCCAACACCGGGGACGGGATCGTGGCAGCCGAGAAACTCGGGGCGGCGCTGGATCTGATGGAGGATGCCTGGTGGGGTCCGACCGTGCCACTGCAGGGTGCACCCTGGTTCGCGCTCTCGGAGCGCAATTCCCCCGGATCGATGATCGTCAACATGTCCGGCCGGCGATTCATGAACGAGTCGATGCCCTATGTCGAAGCCTGCCACCACATGTACGGCGGCCAGTACGGTCATGGCTCGGGTCCCGGCGAGAATGTGCCCGCCTGGCTGATCTTCGATCAGCGGTACCGGGACCGCTACATATTCGCCGGCTTGCAGCCCGGCCAGCGGATCCCGAAGAAATGGCTTGAGTCCGGTGTGATCGTCAAGGCTGACAGCATCGGGGAACTCGCCGGGCAGATCGGGCTGCCGGCCGATCAGCTGCAGGCGACGATCACGCGGTTCAACGGGTTCGCCCGGTCCGGACGGGACGAGGACTTCCACCGCGGCGAGAGTGCCTATGACCGTTACTACGGCGACCCGACCAACAAACCCAATCCCAACCTCGGTGAGGTCAGCCACCCGCCCTACTACGCGGCCAAATTGGTGCCGGGCGATCTGGGCACCAAGGGGGGCGTCCGCACCGATGTGAGGGGCCGAGCCCTGCGCGACGACGGCTCGGTGATCGAGGGTCTCTATGCCGCCGGAAACGTCAGCGCGCCGGTCATGGGGCACACCTACCCGGGCCCGGGCGGCACCATCGGCCCGGCGATGACATTCGGTTACCTCGCGGCCCTGGATCTGGCCGGGAAGAGCTGAGATGCCCATCGACCTGGACATCGCGCTGGCCGCCGAACTCGAGCCCGTCGAGTTCTCCTGGACCAGCAGCGATGTGCAGCTTTATCACCTGGCGCTCGGCGCGGGTTCGGATCCGATGGATCCGGCAGAGTTGCGTTATCTCGCCGACGGCACGCCGCAGGTGCTGCCGACGTTCAGCAGCGTGGCCGCCACCTTCCACATGACCGAACCACCGATGGTGAGATATCCGGGCGTCGACATCGAGCTCGGCAACGTCCTGCACGGCAGCGAGGCGGTCAGCGTCCCGGGGCCGCTGCCGGCGAGCGGCACGGCGCGCGCAGTGACCCGCTTCACCGATATCTGGGACAAGGGTAAGGCCGCCGTGCTGGTCAACGAGACGGTCGTGACCGACCTCGACGGCAACCCGCTGTGGACAACCCGCCGATCCATTTTCGCCCGGGGCGAGGGCGGCTTCGGCGGCCAGCGAGGGCCGTCGGCAACCGCGACGGCGCCCGACCGCACCCCGGACGTCGAGATCGACATCCCGATCCTGCCGCAGCAGGCGCTGCTGTACCGATTGTGCGGCGACCGCAACCCGCTGCACTCCGATCCCGGATTCGCCTCCGCCGCCGGCTTCTCCCGTCCGATCCTGCACGGACTGTGCACCTACGGAATGGTGTGTAAGGCCCTCGTCGATACCCTCCTCGATGCCGACGTCGCTCGAGTCGGAGCCTATGGCGCCCGTTTTGCAGGCGTCGTGTACCCGGGGGAGACTCTGCGGGCCAGCGTGTGGCGCGACGGGGCCCGGTTGCTGGGCATCGTCACCGCACCGGCCCGGGATGACGTCACGGTGCTCACCGATGTGGAGTTGCTCTCCCGATAGCAGATCGATCTCGCCAAGTTGGCCCAAGACCATCTGGCTGCCCGTTACTCTGCCCTCAGTTTCCTTTAAGGAAATTCTCATGGCCAGGGTCAGGGGGCAACGGTGCACGCATTGAACTTTGTCGGTCGGGTGGGCGGACTGGCGGTCGCCCTCGGGGTGGGAGCCGCCGCATTCAACTACTCGGCGGTCGCATGGGCGGACGGCCCGTCGAGAGCCTCGGAGTCATCGTCGGCGGCAGCCGAAACCCAGGCGTCCCGAACACCGCCGACCAGGATCGCCGGGCCGAACCGGCGGACCCGAGCCGGCGCACCATCCGCTTCGGCCGCGAGCCGTGTCGGGTCGGTGTCCGGCCCATCCGATGCCAAGTCACGGCGAACAGATGCATCGGCACAACCGCGGGTCAGCATCCCGACCGTCGCTGAGATCTCCAGCGCCGGCCCGGCAGCTACCGATGCGAATACGCTTCCGGCCGCGATCAGCATCGCCTCCCCGGCAGCAGCAGTGCCGGCAGTGGCCTCGGCCGGCGGGCAGCCCGTGCCGAAAACCGCCCCGACCGCGACTACCATCGCCGCGCCGCCGGTCGCGCCGGTTCCCCCGCCCGATGCCGCGCCGGTAACGGCGTTCATGAGCGCCCCTGCCGAACCGGTCACGGATCCGTTCGCCGATGGCGATCCCGCGGTTCCGGCCGGCTCGCCGCTGGAATGGACGGTGCTGGCCTATACCCGCCGGGAGGGGGCCAATGCCGCTGTTCCGGCGGCTACTGTCGGGGTCCAACCGGCGGCCGCCACCCAGCCGCTGATCCTGGGCCCCAGTGGCGTTCCGATTCCCTCGGAAAACTACGTCGACACCGTGATGGATTTCTACATCCTGCCCAACAGCCCGGAGGGGGCCGAGGCGCCCCAGGTGGTTTTCACGCCGGAGGGGCTCTACCCCATCACCGGGGTGAAAAGCCTTCCACTGGACACGTCGGTGGCCCAGGGCATGACGATCCTGTCCGACACCTTGGCGCTACTGCCGGACGGCACGACGACGACGGTATTCGGCTACTCCCAGAGCTCGATCATCTCCTCGCTGCTGCAGGCCGGGTTCGTCCCCGATCCCCCGGCCACCCCGGACGGCCCGCCGACAATTCCCGACGGCCTGCAGGACTCGATCAACTTCGTGCTGGTCGCCAACGAGATGAATCCCAACGGCGGCTTCCTCTCCCGGTTCCCGGACTTCAACCTTCCGAGCCTGGGTATCCCGTTCTACGGTGCGATACCCGAGGACGCTTATCCCACAGTGAATTACGCCCGGGAGTATGACGGTTTCGCAGATTTCCCGCGCTACCCGCTGAACTTTCTGTCCGTCCTCAACGCCGGGCTCGGCATCGTGCTGGTGCATACCGAGTATGCGCCCGGCCCGAACTGCAGGAGCTTCTGCCTGACCAAGGAAGAGGTCGAAGCCGCGATCCCGCTGCCCACCACCTCGCCGACGCAGCAGTACTTCTTCATGCCGACCGAAAACCTGCCATTGCTGGAACCGTTGCGATTAATCCCGCTGATCGGCAATCCGATCGCCGATCTGATCCAACCCGTCCTGAAGGTGATCGTGGATCTCGGCTACGGCGATCCGGCGCACGGGTTCGCCACGGGCACCCAGCCCGATGCCAACGTGCTGCTGCCGTTCGGGCTGTTCCCTGATGTCAGCCCGCTGGAGGTGCTGCAGAAACTGGCCGATGGGGTCGTTCAGGGCATCGGTGATTTCATCGCCGCCTTCGGACCGGACGGTTCGATCGCCCGGGAGATCGCCTCGATCTCGCTGCCGCCGCTGTCGTTCGCACTGCCGACACCGGACGGTCTCATCTCCGCGGTGCAGGACGTCGTCACCGCGGTCGCCGAACGGATCTCTGCCGCCGCCGCCGGGCTTTACGCCGCCCTGCTTCCCACCGCGGACATCGTCAACGCCATTCTCACCGTCCTGCCGGCCTACAACATCGACCTGTTCCTCGACGGGATAGAGCAGATGCTCACCGGCGACCTGATCGGCGGCCTGGTCAATGCAATCGGCCTCCCGGTTGCGGCCAATGTCGGACTCATCACCACCGCCGGATTAGTAGCGGTCCTGGCATGGGCCCAGGCCGCGGCGGCAGTGCTGGATCCGTCGATAACGATCGGCACGTAGCCCAACCCGACCCCGGGTCTGGCGAACCCGGATCAGCCCAGGATCAGACCCGAGGTCGGCACACCGGTACCCGCGGTGACAAGCACATGCTCGACACCGTCGACCTGGTTGACCGAGGTGCCGCGCAACTGCCGCACACCCTCGGCGATCCCGTTCATACCGTGGATGTAGGCCTCACCCAACTGGCCACCGTGGGTGTTGATCGGCAGCCGGCCACCGATCTCGATGGCCCCGTCGGCGATGAAATCCTTGGCCTCCCCCTTGCCGCAGAAACCCAGTTCCTCCAACTGGATCAGGGTGAACGGGGTGAAGTGATCGTAGAGCACCGCGGTCTGGATATCGGCGGGGGTCAGACCGGACTGGGCCCATAGCTGCCGGCCCACCAGCCCCATCTCCGGAAGGCCGTCCAGTTCCGGTCGGTAGTAGCTGACCATCGAATACTGGTCGGGGCTGGAGCCCTGGGCGGCCGCCTCGATGATCGCCGGCCGATGTTTGAGATCGCGGGCCCTTTCGGCGGAGACCACGACGAGGGCCACCCCTCCGTCGGTCTCCTGACAACAATCGAGCAGACGCAGCGGCTCGGCGATCCAGCGTGAACTCTGGTGCTCCTCGATGGTGATCGGCTTACCGTAGAAATACGCCTTCGGATTATTCGCCGCGTGCCGACGGTCGGCCACCGAGATCGCGCCGAAATCCCGGCTGCCGGCCCCGGACAGATGCATGTAGCGGCGCGCGATCATCGCCACCTGTGCAGCCGGGGTGGTCAGACCGTGCGGGTAGGAGTACGAGTTGTCGACACTGGTGGAGTCCGCACCCTGAATCAGCCGCATCTGCACCTGTCCGAAGCGCATTCCGGAGCGCTCGTTGAACGCCCGGTAGGCCACCACACAATCCGCGACGCCGGTGGCCACCGCGATGGCCGCCTGCTGGACGGTCGCACACGCCGCCCCTCCCCCGTGATGGATCTTCGAGAAGAACTTCAACTCGCCGATCCCGGTGGCACGCGCGACCGCGACCTCGGTATTGGAGTCCATCGTGAAGGTCACCATGCCGTCGACATCCGCGGGTGTCAGCCCAGCGTCATCGAGGGCTGCCAGCACCGCCTCGGCGGCCAGTCGCAGCTCACTGCGCCCGGAGTTCTTGGAGAAGTCGGTGGCCCCTATTCCGGCGATGGCCGCCGTCCCGGACAGTGCTCCGGGCATCAGACCGCCCCCATCGTCAGCGTCGCGGTCGCCGTCACGTGGTCGCCAAGGCTGTTGCTGCCGACGACCTTCACTGTGATCAGATTCCCTTCGACAGCAACCACCTCGCCCTTGAAGGTGACGGTGTCGTAGGCGTACCAGGGCACGCCCAGCCGCAACCCGATCGACTTGATCACTGCGTTGGGCCCGGCCCAGTCGGTGATGAATCGCTGTACCAGACCGGTGTCGGTAAGAATATTGACGAAGATGTCCTTGGACCCCTTGGCCTGCGCCTTGTCTCGATCGTGATGGACATCCTGATAGTCGCGGGTGGCGATTGCGGTGGAGACGATGAATGTCGGATCACCGCAGAGCGATAACTCGGGCAGTAGCGTCCCGACCGCCGCTACGGGTGAGCTCATGAAACCGGTTCCCACGCGTAGAGAGTCCACTCCGGACCGCCGTCCCCGGCCGGGAAGTCGAGATACGTTGCACGGACCTGCATTCCGATCGTCACCGTCGCCGGATCGACGTTACGAAGCTCGCCCAGCATCCGCACACCCTCTTCCAATTCGACCAGCGCGATCACGAAGGGCAGGGTGCGGCCGGGAACCTGTGGAGCATGGTGCACCACAAAGCTGAATACCGAGCCCCGTCCGCTGGCAACCACGTAGTCGACCGGCAATTCCCTGTCCTGCCAGATTGCCGGCACCGGCGGGTGCTGCAGGTTTCCGTCTGGGCGCTTCTGGATGCGCAGTTCGTGAGCGGTGACACCATCCCAGAAGAATTGGGTGTCCTTCGATACCGCCGGCCGGATCATCATCTCCGGATCGAGGTCGGCGGGTACCGCAGCCGCCGAACCGACATCCTGGACCCTGGGCCGGAACTTCATTATCCGCCAGAGCATGTCGGCGACCGGCTCGTCGCCCACCGACCAGGTGATCCTCTGGGTGATGAAGAACCCCTCGCCCAGTGCGGTCTGCTTGGGTCCGACGACATCGGTCAGCTCAGCGGTGACGCTGACCTGTTCCCCCGGCCGCAGATAGCGGTGGTAGGTCTGCTCACAATTGGTCGCCACCACCCCGACGTAACCGGATTCGTCGAAGAGCGCCAGAATCTTGCCCAGCGGGTCGTCGTCGGCGCGAACTCCGCCGAGCCCCGCCATAGTCCAGACCTGGATCATGGCCGGCGGGGCGACCACCCCCGGATGGCCAGCCGCCTTGGCGGCTGATTCATCGACATAGATCGGGTTCTTATCGCCGATCGCGTCCAGCCAGTGGTCGACCATCGGCTGGTTGACCGGATGACGCCCCTTGCGGGGTCTGCTCTTTCCCTCGGCTCTGATCCGCTCAGCAGCCTGCTGGATGTCATCCACAGCGCTCATCGGGTCCCTCGGCTCTTCGCGCAAGCGCTCATCGCGGCACCCTCGGCACGCCCAGTCCTGCCGCGGCCACCTGTTCCCGCATCACCTCGTTGACCCCGCCTCCGAACGTGATCACCAGGTTGCGTTTGGTCTGCGCGTCCAGCCAGTCGAGCAATTCCGCGGTCGTGTCTTCGGCCGGGTTGCCGTACTTACCGACGATCTCCTCGGCGAGCAGACCGATTCGCTGAATTCGTTCGGTGGAGAACACCTTGGTGGCCGCGGCGTCGGCGATGTCCACCGTTTCCCCCGCGGCCGCGACCTGCCAGTTGAGCAATTCGTTGATCCGCCAGATCGCCTTGATCTCTCCGAGTGCCCGGCGGACGTCATCGCGGTCGATGGGCGTGACACCGTCACCACCCGGTTTCCCGGCCCAGGCGTGGACGCGGTCGTACAGACCGGCGATCTTGCCGGCCGGCCCCAGCATGACCCGTTCATGGTTGAGTTGGGTGGTGATCAGCCGCCACCCGGCGTTCTCCTCACCGACCAACATGTCAACCGGTACCCGGACGTCGTTGTAGTAGGTGGCGTTGGTGTGGTGCGCGCCATCGGCAAGGATGATCGGAGTCCACGAGTAGCCCGGGTCGGTGGTATCGACGATCAGGATCGAAATTCCCTTGTGTTTGGCGGCTTCGGGATCGGTCCGGCAGGCCAGCCAGACATAATCGGCGTCGTGGCCGCCGGTGGTCCACATTTTCTGACCATTGATGACGTACTCGTCGCCGTGGCGCACCGCGGAGGTGCGCAGTGCGGCGAGGTCGGTTCCCGCCTCCGGCTCGGAATAACCGATCGCGAAGTGCACCTCGCCGGCCAAAATCGCGGGCAGGAACTTCGCCTTCTGAGCCTCGGTTCCGTAGACCATCAGCGTCGGCCCCACGGTTTGCAGGGTCACCGCCGGTAGGGGAACGTCGGCTCGGGCGGCCTCGTTGACGAAGATCTGCTGTTCGATCGGACCGTAGCCGAGTCCGCCGTACTCCTTGGGCCAGCCGACGCCCAGCTTTCCGTCCGACCCCATTCGCTTGATGACGGCGCGGTATGCCTTGCCGTGCCGATCGGTCTCCATCTCGGCAGCCTCATCGGCCGAGATGAGGGTGGAGAAGTACTGGCGCATCTCGGCCTGAAGATGCCGCTGCTCAGGGGTCAATTCTATATACATTGCGCTCCAACCAGATCGAGACGATGAGCCGGCCCGCCCAGCAGGCGGGTGAGATCCTTGACCGACGAGTAGTAGCGGTGCATGGGATAGGTGACGTCCATACCCATCCCGCCGTGCAGGTGGTGGCAGGTCTGCATGGCGGGCGGAGCCTGGGAGGTGAGCCAGTAGGCCAGCATGTCCAGATCGTCATCGGCATCGCGTCCCTCGGCGAGCCGCCACACCGCCGAGGTGGCTGCCAGCCCCAACGTGCGCGAAGTGATGTAAACCTCAGCCAGTTGCGCCGCCACGGTCTGGAAGGTCGCCAGCGGTCTCCCGAACTGGTGCCGGTTGGAAACGTAGTCGGCGGTAAGCCGAACCGCACCCGCCACCAAACCCGCGGAGTAAGCCCCGACGGCGGCGATCGCAAGCTGATTCATCTGGCGGGCGCCGACCCCGGCCAGCACGGCATCGGCTTCGACCGCGACATCGGAGAACTCGATGGCGCACTCTTCCCCGCCGGCAGAGGTGGGAGTCTTGACCAGCCGCATCCCATCGGCATTGGGCGAAACCACCGCGACTCCGTTGTCTGCACTCACCAGGATCCAGTTCGCCTGCGCGGCATAGGGAACCGTAACCTTGACCCCGCTGAGCCGGCCATCGGCGAGTTTCATCGCGGGCCGGTCCGGCAATGCGGCGCCCGGTTCGTTCAGCGCTGCGGTGAGAACCGCACCCGTGCGAACACCCTCGAGGAAGCGATCCTGTTGAGCATCATCAGCGAAGCCCAGCAGCGGTGCCACACCGAGGCCCAGCGTGGACAGCGCGGGCGATACCGTTGCATGCCTGCCGATTTCGGTCAGCGCAGTGGCGATTTCGGGCAGTCCTACCCCGTCTCCACCCATCCGGTCCGGCACCCCCAGTGCCGTCACACCGCCGGAAACCAGTGCATCCCAGGTGTTGTCCCGGTCCAAAACTGAGTTGACGACATCCGCGACGGCCTGCTGCTCAGGACCCGGGGTGAAATCCACCGGATACCTCCTCCTGGTGTGGTCCGAAAGTTATGCGGGGCTGGGAGATCCGGTGTAGTCCACCTGCCAGTGTTTTATGCCGTTGAGCCACCCCGACCGCAGCCGTTCCGGTTCGCCGATCGGCGACAGGTCCGGCATCTGATCGGCGATGGCGTTGAAGATGAGGTCGATTGTCATCCGGGCGAGGTTCGCCCCCAAGCAGTAGTGCACCCCGGTTCCACCGAAACCCACGTGCGGGTTGGGGTCCCGAAGAATGTTGAAGGTGTTCGGGTCGTCGAACACCTCCTCGTCGAAATTAGCCGACCGGTAGTACATGACCACCCGCTGACCCTGCTTTATCGGCACGCCGGCGAGTTCGGTGTCCTGTACCGCGGTGCGCTGGAAGGCGGTCACCGGCGTCGCCCAGCGGACAATCTCGTCGGCCGCGGTGGCCGGCCGCTCGCGCCGGTACAGCTGCCACTGGTCCGGATTGTCGACGAAGGCGATCATTCCGTGGGTGATCGAGTTCCGGGTGGTTTCACTGCCGGCGACCGCGAGCATGAGAACGAAGAAAGCGAACTCATCGTCGGTCAGTTTCTCGCCCGCGACATCGGCGTTGATCAGGGCGGTGACGATATCTTCGCCTGGATCATTCGCCTTGACCGCGGCCATCGTCATCGCGTAGCCAAGCAGTTCCATCGAGGAGGCCCGGGCGTCCACGTGGGCGAACTCGGGATCTTCGTTACCGGTCATCTCGTTGGTCCAGCGGAAAAGCTTCGCCCGCTCGTCCTGCGGAACCCCGAGCAGCCCGGCTATCACCTGCAGCGGAAGCTCACAGGCCACCTGTTCGACGAAATCGCCGTACCCGTTCGCTGCGGCCGCCTTGACGATCGTGTCGGCGCGCTCGGTGAGTTCCGCACGCAACCTCTCGACCGCACGCGGGGTGAAGCCCCGGGAGATGATCCGGCGCAACCGGTCATGATGTTCGCCATCCATATTGAGCAGAATGACGCTTTGCATATCGATGTCTTCCCGAGCGATTTCATCGGGAAACTGCGGAAGTGCGGTGTTGGGGCCACTCTGGAAGACATCGTTACGGCGGGAAACCTCCTTGACGTCCTTGTGTTTGGTGACCACCCAGTATCCGCCGTCGTTGAAACCACCCTTGCCGATCTGCTGCTCGCACCACCACACCGGCGCGACCCTGCGCAACTCCGCCAACTCCTCGACCGGAAGCCGCTCCACATTGCGATCCGGGTCGAGGAAGTCGAAGCCATGTGGCAGGTGCGGGGCGCCCCCGGACGCGGTCCTGGGAGTTGACATGGTGGAGCTCTCCTCATATGACGTGATCTAGTGCCAGTAAAACACGGCTCCACCGCAGACAAAAGGCATCGAGCCATCCTCGCTTGTCATCGTACTGAAACGTGTTCTAGCCTTCACCGCATGGGTAATCCGGTCATCGTCGAAGCCACTCGCAGCCCGATTGGAAAGCGCAACGGCTGGTTGTCCGGACTGCACGCCACCGAATTGCTGGGGGCCGTGCAGAAGGCGGTGGTGGACCGGGCCGGGATCGATCCGGGGCAGGTGGAACAGGTCATCGGCGGCTGTGTGACGCAGTACGGCGAGCAGTCCAACAACATCACCCGGGTGGCCTGGCTGACCGCCGGACTTCCCGAGCAGGTCGGCGCCACCACCATCGACTGTCAGTGCGGCAGCGCCCAGCAGGCGAACCACCTCATAGCGGGGCTGATCGCTGCCGGGGCAATCGACGTCGGTATCGCCTGCGGCATCGAGGCCATGAGCCGGGTGGGTTTGGGAGCCAACGCCGGACCGGATCGCTCGATAATCCGGGCGGAGTCGTGGGATATCGACATGCCCGATCAGTTCACCGCCGCTGAGCGCATCGCACAGCGACGCGGCATCACCCGCGCCGACCTCGACCAGCTCGGCCTGATCTCCCAGCAGAGGGCCAGGCGCGCCTGGGACGAGCACCGCTTCGATCGGGAGGTCTCGCCGATTCGGGCGCCGGTGCTGGACGAGAACAAGCGGCCCACCGCCGAGCGGCACATGGTGAGCCGCGACCAGGGCCTGCGGGATACCACCGCCGAGGGCTTGGCCGCACTCAAACCGGTCCTGGACGGCGGTAGGCATACTGCCGGGACGTCCTCGCAGATCTCCGACGGTGCCGCGGCGGTGCTGTGGATGGACGAGAACAAGGCCAAGGATCTGGGTCTGACGCCGCGAGCCCGCATCCTCGCCCAGGCGCTGGTCGGGGCCGAACCCTACTACCACCTCGACGGCCCCGTGCAATCCACCGCGCGGGTGCTGGACAAAGCCGGTATGAAACTGGGCGATATCGACCTGGTTGAGATCAACGAGGCCTTTGCGTCGGTCGTGCTCAGCTGGGCCCGGGTGTACGACGCCGATATGGACAGGGTCAACGTCAACGGCGGAGCCATCGCGCTGGGCCATCCGGTGGGCAGTACCGGCAGTCGACTGATCACCACCGCCCTGCACGAACTCGAACGCACCGGTCAGAGCACGGCGCTGGTCGCCATGTGCGCCGGCGGAGCACTGTCCACCGGCACCATCATCGAACGGATCTGACCCTGGCTGTCCCGGAGTCCACCCGCATCGCCGCGGCCCAGGCCTATATCGACGCCCTGGTCGACCACGATGGCCACTCGGTGCCGTTCGCGCCGGGATGTACCCGGGTCGAGCAGGGTGTCAAGACCGGCTTCTCGGGAAAACATCTGCGCCGCAGCCTTTCCCGCGGCCTCCAGTACCGCATCATCCGTACCGTGACGCCACCGGAGTACACCGTCCGTGGCGAGGAGGTACGGGCCTGCTATACCGTCCTGACGATCTTCTCACTCGCCGGACGGCGGGTCGCCGCCCATGTGGACGAGACGTTCACCATCCCCGCCAGCGACGGTCGGATACACCACATCAGGGTTAGATTCGTTTCGGCTCTCGTTAAGAGCAGCACCATCACCAGGAGCACCGCCATGTCAGCCAAACCGGCCCCCCGCGGCCTGAACTCGCCACGGACCGAGACCATCATCAAGTGGATGTCACGGACCCAGACCTTCCTCTACCGGAAGACCGGCGGCAGAATCGGCGGAAAGTTCCTCCAAGGTGCTCCGGTCGCGTTGTTGACCACCATCGGCCGGAAGACCGGTGAGCCGCGGGTGAGCCCACTGCTTTATCTGCGCGACGGCGACCGCATCGTTCTCGTCGCCTCCAAGGGCGGGGCCGCGACCAACCCGATGTGGTACCTGAATCTCAAGGCAAATCCGGCCGTCTCGGTCCAGATCAGGGACGAGGTGCTGAACCTGACCGCACGAGACGCCACCGAGGCCGAGCGCGCCCAGTACTGGCCATTGCTGACCGAGATGTACAGCAGCTTCGACGATTACCAGGCCTGGACCGATCGGGTGATTCCGATCGTCATCTGCGACCGTTGACGCCCGGCTCCCTCAGGCCCCGTACACCGGAGCGGGCGGGCGGGAGTCGGCGAGCAGTCCCCGCACCACCGGCCCCAGTTCGCCCGCGTTCCAACGGTCGCCCTTGTCGACCTCAGGTCCGTGCTGCCAGCCTTCCGCCACCCGGATGATGCCGCCCTCCACCTCGAAGACCCGTCCGGTGACATCCGCGGACTCGGCGCTGCCCAGCCACACCGCCAGCGGGGAGATGTTCTCCGGGGCCATCGCATCGAAACCGGACTCCGGTTTGGCCATCATCTCGGCGAATACCGTCTCGGTCATCCGGGTGCGTGCCGCCGGGGCTATCGCATTGGCGGTCACGCCGTAGCGGCCCATCTCGGCCGCGGCCACGAGGGTCAGCGCCGCGATCCCGGCCTTGGCGGCGCTGTAATTACCCTGCCCAACACTGCCCTGCAAGCCGGCACCTGAGGTGGTGTTGATGATCCGGGCGTCGACGGGTTTGCCGGCTTTGGACCAACTGCGCCAGAGGGCCGCCGCATGCCGGATGGTGGCGAAGTGCCCCTTGAGATGCACCGCGATGACGGCGTCGAACTCCTGCTCGCTGGTGGTGGCGATCATCCGGTCCCGCACGATTCCGGCGTTGTTGACGAGAACGTCCAGCCCACCGAAAGTGTCCACGGCGGTCTGGATGAGCCCGGCCGCCCCGGTCCAGTCGGCGATATCGGCGCCGCTGGTGACGGCCTGCCCCCCGGCGGCGGTGATCTCCTCGACGACCGCCTGCGCCGCACTGCCACCACCGGCCGGTGACCCGTCGAGCCCGACGCCGATATCGTTGACCACCACCTGCGCTCCCGCCGCGGCGAATGCCAGCGCGTGCGCACGTCCGATACCACCGCCGGCGCCGGTGACGATGACGACGCGACCGTCGAGTAAGCCCATTTCCCTGTCTCCCCAGTGTTGGCGTTAGTTGTTGGCGTTCGACGCGGACAGATAGGGCGGGGGTTCACCCCCACCGTGCACCGCCAGCGTGGCGCCGCTGATATACGACGCGGCGTCCGAGGCGAGAAAGGCGGTAGCCGACCCGATTTCCGCTGGTTCGGCAAATCGTCCCAGCGGGATTGTCGCTGCCACCGCGGCTTGTGACTGAGGGTCGCCGTAGAAAAGTTCGGTCTGCTCGGTGGTGACCATGCCGGCCACGACGGCGTTGACCCGGACCTTCGGCGCCCACTCGACGGCCAGGGTCGCAGTGAGACTGTCGACACCGGCCTTCGCGGCGCCATAGGCGGCCGTACCCGGTGAGGGCCGGCGACCGCTGACGCTGGAGATGGAGACGATCGCCCCGCCACGGGACTGCTGCTGCATGACGCTGTTCGCGGCCTGCGAGACGTGCAGCATGCCCAGCAGGTTCAGTTCGATCACCTTCTGGTGGAACCGCGGCGAGGCATCAGACGCCCGCGCATAGGGCGACCCGCCGGCGTTATTGACCGCCACATCGAGTCGGCCGTGCCGTTCCACGATGGTCTCGATCAGGGATCCGACCGCATCGGGGTCGCGGACATCGCAGATATGGAACTCGTACGGCAGGCTCGTCACGGGACGCCGCGCGCAGGTGATCACCGTGGCGGACTGGGCGGCGAAGACGGCACTGATTCCCGCCCCGACCCCGCGTACACCTCCGGTCACCAGCACGACGCGACCAGCAAGCCCAAAGTCGAAGTCACCCGGCACTGTGCTAGCGTACCAAGCAAGTGCTTGCTTAGGCGTACCGGGAGCGTCATGACCATCACGTCCTCCACCGTTGAGCCGGGAATCGTCGCGGTGACGGTCGACTACCCGCCGGTCAACGCGATTCCGTCGTGCGGCTGGTTTCAGCTGGCCGATGCCGTGACCGCGGCCGGGCGCGATATGGCCACCCGATCGGTGGTTCTGCGCGCGGAAGGCCGCGGCTTCAACGCGGGTGTGGATATCAAGGAGATGCAGCGCAGCGAAGGTTTCGGTGCGCTGATCGACGCCAATCGCGGCTGTTTCGCCGCATTCAAGGCGGTCTACGAGTGTGCGGTTCCGGTGGTGGCAGCTGTCAACGGATTCTGTGTTGGCGGCGGGATCGGCCTGGTGGGCAACGCTGATGTGATCGTCGCCTCCGATGACGCGATATTCGGACTACCGGAGGTCGAGCGCGGCGCACTGGGCGCGGCCACGCATCTGTCCCGGCTGGTGCCGCAACACCTGATGCGGCGGCTGTTCTTCACCGCGGCCACCGTCGATGCTGCCACTCTGCACCATTTCGGCTCGGTGCACGAAGTGGTGGCCCGCGAGGACCTCGATGAAGCGGCGCTGCGAGTGGCGCGCGATATCGCCGCAAAAGACACCCGGGTGATCCGGGCGGCCAAGGAGGCCCTGAACCTGATCGATCCCCAGCGCGTCAACTCCAGCTACCGAATGGAGCAGGGCTTCACCTTCGAACTGAACCTGTCCGGTGTCTCCGATGAGCTTCGCGACGAATTCGCCGGCACCACAAAGGCTGAGCAGGGATGAGGGATAAGCGCACCACTCTCGACGAGGCAGTCGGCCACATCGAAAGCGGGATGACGATCGGGATCGGCGGTTGGGGATCTCGACGCAAACCGATGGCGTTCGTTCGTGCGCTACTGCGCACCGACATCACAGACCTGACGGTGGTGACCTACGGGGGACCCGATATCGGCCTGCTGTGCTCGGCCGGCAAGGTGCGCAAGGTCTATTACGGCTTCGTCTCACTGGATGCGCCGCCGTTCTACGACCCGTGGTTCTCCCGGGCTCGCACCAACGGGACGATCATCGCCCGCGAGATGGACGAGGGTATGTTGCGCTGTGGGCTCCACGCAGCAGCGCAACGGCTACCGTTCCTCCCGATCCGGGCCGGTCTGGGCAGTTCGGTGCTGGATTTCTGGGAGGGCGAACTGACGACCGTGCGCTCGCCCTACCCCACCGGTACCGGGTCGCCGGACAGCCCCGCCCACGAAGAACTCATCGCCATGCCGGCGCTGCGACTCGATGCCGCCATCGCCCACCTGAACCTGGCTGATCGGCACGGTAACGCCGCCTATACCGGGATCGACCCGTACTTCGACGACTTGTTCTTGATGGCCGCCGAACGGCGCCTGCTGTCGGTGGAGCAGATCGTGGCAACCGATGACCTCGTCGGTGCGGTTGCGCCGCAGGCCATGCTGGTCAATCGGATGATGGTCGACCATATTGTCGAGGCACCCGGCGGCGCCCATTTCACCTCCGCTGCAGACGATTACGACCGCGACGAGAAGTTCCAGCGGCACTACGCCGAGGCCGCGGCCGACGAGGCGACCTGGGCGGATTTCGTCGCCACCTATCTGGCCGGCACCGAGGCCGACTACCAGGCGGCTGTTCGCCGCTTCGTCGAGCGGCAGGAAACCTCATGATCGAGATGAGCCGCGCCGAGATCTGTGTCGTGGCGTGCGCGGAACTGTTCCGCGACGCCGGGGAGATCATGGTGAGCCCGATGACCACGGTTGTCTCGATCGGCGCCCGGTTGGCCCGGCTGACCTTCTCCCCCGAGATCCTTCTCACCGACGGGGAGGCGCGGCTGCTGGCCGACACACCGGCGATCGGCGCCGCGGCAGCGGTCGAAGGCTGGATGCCGTTCGGCCGGGTGTTCGAGACCCTGGCCTGGGGCCGCCGCCACGTGGTGATGGGGGCCAACCAGATCGACCGGTACGGCAATCAGAACATCTCCGCCTTCGGCGCGCTGCAACATCCGACGCGACAGATGTTCGGAGTGCGCGGCGCACCTGGTAACACCATCAACCACACCACGAGCTACTTTGTCGGCAACCACACCAAGCGGGTCTTCACCGACACAGTCGATGTGGTGTCCGGTGTCGGCTGGGACAAAGTGGACCCGGGCAACCCGGCCTACCGATTCGTCGACGTCCACCGGGTCGTCAGCAACCTCGGCGTCTTCGACTTCAGCGGCCCCGGCCACACGATGCGCGCGGTGTCCGTCCACCCGGGCGTCGATCTCGCGCACATTCGAGCCAGCACCTCGTTCGACGTGCACGGCCTCGACGATGCCCCCCGCACCCGACTGGCCACTGGCGACGAGCTCGACGTGATCCGCCGCATCGACCCGCAGGCGCTGCGAGACAGGGAGGTAAGGGTATGAAAATCCAGACCGCGCTGACCCGCCTGGTCGGTATCGAACATCCGGTGGTGCAGACCGGCATGGGCTGGGTTGCCGGCGCCAGGCTGGTGTCGGCCACCGCGAACGCCGGCGGACTGGGCATCCTGGCAGCGGCAACAATGACGATCGATGAATTGGCGACAGCGATCGGCAAGGTCAAATCGACCACGGATAGGCCGTTCGGGGTCAATATCCGCGCCGACGCCGCCGATGCCGGCGACCGCGTCGAATTGATGGTCCGCGAGGGCGTCAAGGTGGCCTCATTCGCGCTGGCACCCAAGCCTGAACTCATCACCTGCCTGAAAGAGGCAGGCGCGGTGGTGATTCCATCGGTCGGGGCCGCCAAACATGCCCGCAAGGTGGCCGCCTGGGGCGCCGACGCGGTCATCGTCCAGGGCGGTGAAGGCGGCGGGCACACCGGACCGGTTGCCACCACCCTGCTGTTGCCCTCGGTGCTTGACGCCGTGGCCGGGACCGGCATCCCGGTGGTCGCCGCAGGCGGATTCTTTGACGGCCGCGGTCTCGCGGCCGCGTTGTCCTACGGTGCTGCCGGTGTGGCGATGGGAACCCGTTTCCTGCTCACATCGGATTCCACCGTTCCCGAGGCGGTCAAGAGGCAGTATCTACAGACTCCACTCAACGGCACCGTGGTCTCCACCCGGGTCGACGGTATGCCACACCGGGTCCTGCGGACCGGCTTGGTGGAGAAGTTGGAAAGCGGTTCGCGTGCAAGGGGTTTTGCTGCGGCTGTCCTCAACGCGGCCAAGTTCAAGAAGATGTCCGGTATGACCTGGACATCGATGATCCGCGACGGCCTGGCCATGCGGCACGGTAAGGAGCTGACCTGGTCCCAGGTGGTGATGGCGGCGAATACCCCGATGCTGCTCAAGGCCGGACTGGTCGACGGTGATACCGGTGCCGGGGTGCTGGCTTCGGGTCAGGTCGCCGGCATCATCGAGGACCTACCCTCGTGTGCCGAACTGATCGATGAGATCGTCACCGAGGCCATCAAGCACCTGCAGTCCGCGGCGGCTCTCATCGAGTGACATCGGACCGCCGAATCTGGTGCCTCGATCCGGCGTAATGTCGGGCCATGGGGATAGCGCCGGAAACCTGGCCAGCACCGCTGCGAACCCTGATCCGGGTATCGAATAATTACCTGCTGAATCCGCTCATGCTGCGACTGGCTGGGACGCGGTACTGGTACGCCTCGGTGATCGAGCACACCGGACGACGATCGGGCAAAATCTATGCGACACCGATCGTCGCCGACCGCACCGGTGAGGAGATTCTGATCCCCCTGCCGTACGGAACGGAGGTGGACTGGGTGCGCAATGTCCTTGCTGCCGACCGGGCGCGGGTGATCCGGAAAGGACGCACGCTGGTGATTCAGTCACCGGAGGTCATCGACTCCGCCGAGGCCCTGCCATTGCTACCGCCTGACCGGCGCCGAACTTTCGAACACATCCACATTGATTCCTTCATGCGGGCGCAGATCACGCAGTGATTGTGTGGCATAGGAAAAGATTTCGACGAGAATAAAGTCTCTCGAACCGGTAAGCGGGGGCTAACCTCGGTTTTTTGCGCCGGTGGGAGTCGGGGGCGCTGAGCCACGGAGGCCGCTGAGCGGTAACGATTTTGGGTTTGGGGTGTGTTCAACCCGCCCGTGTCGCCGGGTGGGACGGGCTGGCCAGGGCCGGTGGGTCCTTTCGGCTCGTCGGAATCCTGCACGGACGCCTCAAAACTCGCACGCTCTACAACGAATCAACCGCCTGGTCCCTGACGGCCATCGGCGTGTGACCCGTCCACTGGTTGAACGCCCGGTGAAAAGAGTTCGGATTGTCGTAGCCGAGCAGGAATGCGATCTCGGTGAGCGAGTAGGAGGACTGCGTCAGGTAATGGTGGGCGAGTTGTCCGCGCAAGTCGGCGAGAAGCCGCTGGAAGGTGAGCCCCTCCTCCCCCAGGCGCCGCTGAAGCGTGCGGGTACTGATGCCGAGGTGTCGGGCGACCCCTTGGGTTGACCCGGAGCCGGCGGGCAGGAGTTCGATCAGAGCCGCGCGGACCTTGGAGGCCGAGGTGGCGTCGCCATCGTGGTCCTCCAGGCGGCGCCTGAGCTCTGGTTCGAAGAATTCCCACATACCGGAATTGGCCGTCAGGAAACCCCGGTTCGCATCCCGTCGAGAGAACCGCACCAGAGTTGTGGTGCCACGTTCGACCCGGGTGCGGAACCACCGTTCGGCGGCGACGATGTCCCTCGGCGGTTGGGGCACCACGACCCGTTGGGGCACGACACCGGTTCGGGTGCCGAGCCGGGCCAGGGCAACCCAGACCGCAACTTCAACCCTAGGCAGCACCGACGGCGGTGGATCTCCCGCCGGCCAGCTGATCTCGATGTCCAGACCGTCGGTGTCGAGTGCGACGCGCAGCCGCAGCGGACCGAGCAGCCGCTTGTGGAGGGCTATCCGCTCGGCTGCGGTGTGCAGGTTGGGACTGCACATCGCGGCGAAGATCGGTGGATCGAAGACCTGCGGGCTGAGCTTGTCGGCAATCGCGATCCCGAGATCTCGATCACCGACAAGCCGGTCGAGTGCGTCGAAGAAGGCGTAGTAGCGGCTAGGCGGCAACACCACCTCGTCTCGGCTGATCAGATCACCGGGAAGGCCCGCCTCTCGCAGCAGGTCCCCTGCGCCGACGCCAAGTTCGGCGAGCATCACCCGCACGAACGGACCCGAGAGCCGGAACGGCGCGACCGCTTCTCTCACTGCTTGGCCAGGGCTGCGGGGACGTCGACCTGCAATCCGGTCTCACGCTCGGCGACTTGCCACAGTGTTGCGACAGCGGCATCGCTGCCGGGCCGGATCAGCGGTTTGCGGACCGGTGGGCCATTGGTCACCCATAGCGGTCCGTAGAAACCGCCGCCGGGCGCCCTCGGGTCGGTGGCCGCCCGTAACTGGCTCAGCGCACCGCGGTCGGTCGACATCCCCATCTTCTCGACCTGCCACTCGAAGATCGCGCCGAGTGGGCCGGGTTCACCCTCGGCGAGGGTGGTGTTCTGCAGATCCGAGTTCGTCATTCCTGGTTGAGCCGACAGTGCTTTGGCAGCGACTCCGGCCCGCTCGAACTGGGCTTGCAGGCCGACAGCGAGGTGGCGCATAGCGAGTTTGGATTGGCCGTACATGCGCCAGGCGCCGAAGTTCTCCCGCATATGCGGGTCGGCAGGGTCGATGGCACGACCCACGTGTTGCGCGGTACTCGATATCGTCACCACCCGCGCGCCAGGGGTGGCGACCACGATGGGCAGGAGGTGCGACAGCAGGGCCCAGTGGCCCAACACATTGATACCCATCTGGGTGTCAAAGCCGTCCTCGGTTGTGCCCTGCGGCATCGCCATCACCCCGGCGTTGCACATCAGGATGTCGATGTGGTGGTGTTTGCCGGCTATCGCCTCGGCAGCGGTCTTGACCGAGGCCAGCGAGCCGAGGTCGAGTTCGACGATCTCCAGTGACGCCTGCGGGTAGGCGGCCAGGATCTCGGCGTGAGCCTTGGCCGCCTTGGCCTGATTTCGTACCGCCATCACCACATGGGCGCCATGACCAGCCAGCGCATTGGCCGATGCGAGTCCGAGCCCGCCGTTGGCGCCGGTGACCACGGCGACCTTGCCATGCAGATCAGGGATGTCCTTCGTCGACCAACTCATCGCGTTCCTCAAGGTTGTGGACTCGTCGCCGGCGGCAGATCTCGGATAGTCGCAGACCGCCTCTTCCATCAACATACGATCCCCGATCCGTCCGGCCACTCGCAGATGGCGCCAGCGTTCTCGCAATCTGCGCCGCGGAGTTCGGTCGGCCGGCCCTGCCCCCAGGGCCCGCCCGGCTCCCGGAGCCCGTCCAGACCCGGCTGTTCGCCCAGTGAGGACTCCAGGGCGGCGATCTCCTCACCGGTTGGCCGGCGGTCGGTGGGGATCAGTTCACGGCACGGGTTCGCGGTGTGGGTTGTAGAACCTGCTGAGCGCCAACGCCTTGCCGACCACGCGGCGACGACGCTGCTCAGGCTTCAGTCCCCGCCCGGCCGGTGCGGCCGGCATCCCCTCCCTGATGATCCTCGGGCCCATCCCCCACCACGATTTCGGCCGGGTCGCACTACCTAAAGTCTCTCGATGATCGTCACGTTAGCGGTACCGCCGCCCTCACACATGGTCTGCAGTCCGTAACGCCCACCGCTGCGCTCCAGTTCGTTGAGCATGGTGGCAAAGAGTTTGGCCCCGGTCGCTCCCAGCGGATGCCCGAGCGCGATGGCACCCCCGTTCGGGTTCACCCTGGCGGGGTCGGCTCCGGTCTCCTTGAGCCAGGCGAGCACGACCGGGGCGAAGGCCTCATTGATCTCCACCACGTCCATATCGTCGATTGACAGTCCCGTCTTGCCCAGGGCGTAACGGGTGGCCGGGATGGGACCGGTCAGCATCAGCACCGGATCGGCACCCCGGCAGCTGATGTGGTGGATCCGGGCCCGCGGCTCGAGGTTGTGTTCGGAAACTGCCTGTTCCGAGGCGAGCAGAACGGCACTGGCGCCATCGCAGATCTGACTGGCCACCGCCGCGGTCATCCGGCCCCCCTCGCTGAGGGTGGGCAGGCCGGCCATCTTCTCCAGTGATGTCTCCCGCGGCGTCTCGTCGACCGCGAAGACGACACCGTCGTTCTCGACCGCCACGATCTCATTGTCGAAGTGCCCAGCCCGGATGGCGGCGAGAGCACGCTGGTGGCTGGCGAGGGCGAACTGTTCCATATCCGCCCGGGAGATATCCCACTGTTGCGCGATCATCTCGGCTCCACGGAACTGGGAGATCTCCTGATCGCCATATCGTTGCAGCCATGCGTTCGACTCCGCGGTCGGCGTGCTGAACCCGAACTCCCGACCGACGAGCATCGCCGCGGAGATGGGGATCTGGCTCATATTCTGCATTCCGCCGGCCAGGATGAGGTCGGCGGTGCCGGACATGATCGCCTGTGCACCAAAGGAAATAGCCTGCTGACTCGAGCCGCACTGGCGGTCGACGGTGACACCGGGCACCTCCTCCGGGTACCCGGCTGCCAGCCAGGTGAGCCGGCCGATATTGCCGGCCTGCCCTCCGATGGCATCGACGCAGCCGACGATGGCGTCGTCGACAGCAGCCGGGTCGATTCCGGTGCGGTCGAAGACCGCGCGGAACGCGTGCACTCCGAGATCGATCGGATGAAGTCCCGACAGCGAGCCGTTACGCCGGCCGCCCGGGGTGCGTACCGCGTCGATGATGTAAGCCTCAGCCATTCCGGACCTCCCTGGTGTGTTCGGTGATTCCCCCGAGAACGATCGAAAGATACTGCCGCCCAACCTGTTCGGCAGTCAGCAGGCCGCCGGGGTGATACCAGCGCACCGACACCCAGGTGGTGTCACGGATGAACCGGTACACCAGGTCGATATCGATATCCGGGCGGAAATAACCCTGCTCGATCCCCTGGTTCAGCACGTCGACCCACATCGTGCGCTGCCGAACGTTGAGTTCGCCGATATAGCCGAAGCGCGGCTGAGCCGACAGCCGCCTGGCCTCGTCCTGATAGATCACGACCTCGGCGTGATGATGTTCGATGGCATCGAAGGAGGCCATGAACAGGCCCTCGAGCCGGGCCAGCGGGTTGGGCTCGGTGTCGATGATCTGCTGATAACGGTCGAAAAGCCAGCCGAGGAATCCCCGCAGCATCTCGTCGACCATCTCTTCTTTCGAGGAGAAATGATGGTAGAGGCTGCCGGAGAGGATGCCTGCGGCATCGGCGATGTCGCGGACCGTGGTAGCTCGCAGACCACGTTCGGCGAACATCGATGCGGCGAGTCCGAGTAACTCGTCGCGTCGGGTGGCCGGCTGCTCGGTCGCATCGGTCATGGATGCTGACTCGAAACCGCGATCACCTCGCCGGTCAGGTAACTGGCGTAGTCGCTGGCGAGAAACGCGATGGTGGCGGCCACCTCCCACGGCTCGGCGGCGCGGCCGAAGGCCTCGCTGACCGAGAGTCGTTCGAGCAGGTCGGCCGAACTGGTCCGCTCGAGAAACTTGTGCCGGGCAATACTTGGCGACACCGCGTTGATTCGCACCCCGTAGTCCACTGCTTCGATTGCACTGCAGCGGGTCAACGCCATCACCCCGGCTTTGGCGGCCGCGTAGTGGGACTGTGAGTGCTGCGCCCGCCAGCCGAGCACACTGGCATTGTTGACTATCGCACCGCCGTGGCCGGCCTCGCGGAAGTAGCCGAGCACGGCCCGCGTCGCCCGCATCACAGAGGTGAGCGTGACATTGAGGACCCGGTCCCACTCCTCGTCGGTCATATCGATCACCGGAGTCTGCCCACCCAGACCAGCATTGTTCACCAAAACGTCTATCCGGCCGAATCTCGCCGTGGTGGAAGCGATCAGAGCGTCGACCTGCGCTGAGGAACTCACATCGCAGACCACGCTTTCCACCCGGCCCAAGCCCAGGGCCGCCAGCGCCGCCCTGGTTTCCGCCAGCCGGCGTTCGTGGTGATCGGAGATCATCACCTCGGCACCTTCAAGCAGGGCGCGGCGGGCGGTGGCCGATCCGATGCCGGTGCCGGCGGCCGCCGTGACGATCACCACCCGGCCTTTGAGCAGACCGTGGCCGACGGTCTCCTCGGGCGGAACCGACAGCGGCGGGACCGGAGGCCGGGGATTCGACGTGGAGACCACTAGGCCCGGGCCTCGCGCGGCAGCCCGAGGACACGCTCGGCGATGATATTGCGTTGGACCTCGTTCGAGCCGCCGTAGATGGTGTCGGCGCGAGAGAACAAGAACAGCCGCTGCCACTCGTCAAACTCGTTGTCGACCAATACCAATCCGGCTTTACCCCGGATCTCCATGGCCAACTCGCCCAGATCCCGGTGCCAGTTGGCCCACAACAGCTTGGAGACACTGTCCTCGCCGGGAACGTCGGCGTCCATGGTGGCCAGCGCGAACGACCGCATGGTCTGCAAACCGGCCCAGGCGCGCGTGATCCGCTCCCGGATATGCGGGTCGTCGACAGCACCGTTCTTCTTGGCCACATCCACCAGGCCGGAAAGCTCGCGGGCATAACGAATCTGCTGCCCCAGAGTCGACACGCCCCGCTCGAACTGCAGCGTGCCCATGGCCACCCGCCAGCCGTCGCCGGGCTCACCGACGACGAGGTCGGCATCGGTGCGGGCATCGGTGAAGAACACCTCGTTGAACTCCGAGTCACCGGTCAACTGCACGATCGGCCGGATTTCCACACCCGGCTGGTCCAGCGGCACGAGAAGATACGACAAACCCGCATGCCGAGTAGAGCCCTTCTCCGAGCGAGCCAGCACGAAACACCATTGCGACAGGTGCGCCAGCGACGTCCAGACCTTCTGGCCGTTGATGATCCACTGCTGCTTCCCTGTCACCGCAGCGCCGCTCTCCAGCACCGCCGAGGTGGATACCGCCGCCAAATCGCTGCCCGCACCCGGCTCGGAGTAGCCCTGACACCACAGCTCTGTGACGTCGCGAATCGCCGGCAGGAACCGATGCTGCTGCTCGGGGGTTCCGAAGGCGATCAGGGTCGGTCCGACCAGTTCCTCTCCGAGATGGTTGACCTTGTCGGGGGCGTCGGCGTGGGCATATTCCTCGTAGAAGGCCACCCGATGGGCCACTGACAGGCCGCGGCCCCCGTGTTCGACGGGCCAGCCCAGGCACGTCAGGCCGGCGGCGGCGAGGTGACGGTTCCAGGCCAGCCGCTCCTCGAAGGCCTCATGCTCGCGGCCCGGGCCGCCAAGACCCTTCAAAGCGGCGTAGTCGCCGACCAGGTTTTCGGACAGCCATCCCCGGACCTCCGCCCGGAACTCCTCGACCGTGATCACCCTTGTAGGCTAACCTACCAAGCACTTGCTTTGTCGGCCTTCGGCCAGGTGGGAGCAGCGATGACGACGGGCGCCGGTGGCAGCGGCCGGGGAGTTACTCCGGAGCACCTCCTGACCACGCCCGCGGTGCTCAGCCGGATGGCACTGGACTACGCCGATCATGACGCCGTCATCACCCCGAGCCGCACCTTCACCTTCGCCGAACTGCACGATGAGGTCCGGCGTACCGCCGCCGCGATCGCCGCCCTCGGTGTGCGCCGCGGCGACCGGGTCGCAATCTGGTCACCGAACACCTGGCACTGGGTCATCGCCTGTCTCGGCATTCACTATGCGGGCGCCGTCGTGGTCCCGATCAACACCCGCTACACCGCCGGCGAGGCCGCCGATATCCTGGCACGCACCCAGGCGCCGCTGCTGCTGGCGATGGGACGTTTCCTCGGCAGTGATCCGGTCGCTGAGCTAGACCGCCGCGCGCTACCCGCCCTGCGGCATATCGTTCGAATCCCGGTCGAGGAGGGCCGAGCCGGGCCCGGAAGCTGGGATGATTTCGTCGCCGGGCCACAGATCCCACCCGCGGAGCTGGATGCCAGGGCTGCGGCTGTTCGACCAGGTGACATCTCCGATATTTTGTTCACCTCGGGCACCACCGGTCGCAGTAAAGGCGTGTTGTGCGCGCACCGACAGTCTCTGGCGGCGTCGGCGGCATGGGCCGACTGCGGTCAGATCACCAGCGCCGACAGGTATCTGTGCATCAACCCGTTCTTCCATAATTTCGGCTACAAGGCCGGCATCCTGGCCTGCCTGCAAACCGGCGCCACTCTCATCCCGCAGCTGACATTCGATCCGGAGGAGGCGATTCGGACGGTTCACGAACACCGGATCACCGTCCTGCCCGGGCCGCCGACGATCTACCAAACCCTGCTCGATCATCCGGCGCGCGCGAAGTACGACCTGAGCTCGCTGCGGTTTGCGGTGACAGGCGCAGCCACCGTCCCGGTGGTCCTGATCGAACGTATGCAGAGCGAACTTGACTTCGATATCGTCCTGACCGCATACGGGCTGACCGAGGCCAGCGGTTTCGGGACCATGTGCCGCGCCGACGATGACCCGGTGACGGTCGCCACCACGTGCGGCCGACCGATCGCCGACTTCGAACTGCGGATCGCCGGAGCCGCGCAGCCGGCGACCGACAACCCCGGAGCCGCGCAGCCGGCGACCGACAACCCCGGAGCCGCCCAGCCGGCGACGTCCGGTACCGGTGAAGTCCTCTTGCGCGGCCCGAATGTGATGTTGGGCTATCTCGATGACCCGGACGGCACCGCCGCGGCGATCGACACCGACGGTTGGCTGCATACCGGAGATGTCGGGACCGTCGATGAAGCAGGCAATCTTCGGATCACCGACCGGCTGAAGGACATGTTCATCTGCGGCGGGTTCAACGTCTACCCCGCGGAGATCGAGCAGGTGATCGCCCGGCTCGACGGAGTCGCCGACGTGGCGGTGATCGGTGTGCCCGATGAACGGTTGGGCGAAGTGGGCCGGGCCTTCGTCGTCCGTCGCCGGGATGCCCCCATCGATGAGGAATCGGTGTTGAGCCATGCACGGAAACATCTCGCCAACTTCAAGACACCGCGCTCGGCGGTCTTCCTTGATGCCCTGCCGCGTAATGCCGGCGGCAAAGTTGTCAAAACCACACTGCGGAAGATGGCCTGATGAATCTGACGTACGACGAGCAGACCGATGCCTTCCGGGACGAGGTACGGACCTTCCTCACGGATCATCGCGATGCATTCCCGACGGCGTCCTATGACACCGCGGAGGGGTTCGAGCAGCACCGGCACTGGGACAGGGTGCTCTTCGACGCCGGACTTTCGGTGATCGCCTGGCCGCGAAAGTACGGCGGCCGAGATGCCTCTCTGTTGCAGTGGGTGGTTTTCGAAGAGGAGTACTTCCGAGCCGGCGCACCGGGTCGGGCGAGCGCTAACGGAACGTCGATGCTGGCTCCAACCCTGTTCACCCACGGTACTGAGGAGCAACGGGATCGCATCCTCCCGAAAATGGCAACCGGGGAGCAGATTTGGGCCCAGGCATGGTCGGAGCCGGAGTCCGGCAGCGACCTTGCGTCATTGCGATCAACCGCGTCCCGCACCGATGGCGGCTGGTTACTCAACGGCCAGAAGATCTGGAGCAGCCGCGCGGTGTTCGGCGAGCGCGGGTTCGGACTCTTCCGTTCTGATCCCACGGCGGAACGCCATCGCGGTCTTACCTACCTGATGTTCGACCTCGACGCCGCGGGGGTGACGGTTAGACCGATCGAACAACTCGGCGGCAGCACCGGATTCGGGGAAATCTTCCTGGACAATGTGTTCGTCCCGGACCATGACGTCATAGGCGGTGTACACGATGGCTGGCGGGCGGCCATGTCCACGGCCAGCAATGAGCGGGGGATGTCGCTGCGCAGCCCGGCGCGGTTCATCGCACCCGCGCAGCGGTTGGTTCGGGAGTGGAGCGCCCGGGGGTCGGACCCGGTCCATGCCGACCGGGTCGCCGACGCCTGGATCAAGGCCCAGGCCTACCGGTTGCACACCTTCGGCACCGTGTCCTGCCTGGCGGCGGGCGGCGAACTCGGAGCGGAGTCCTCGGTGACGAAGGTCTTCTGGTCGGATTTGGACGTGGGACTGCACCAGACCGCACTGGACTTACGGGGGCCTGACGGAGAACTTGACGATCGGTGGATCGAGGGTCTGCTGTTCGCGCTCGGCGGCCCGATCTATGCGGGTACCAATGAGATTCAGCGCAACATCATCGCCGAACGACTACTGGGGCTTCCGCGGGAGACCGGGGCAAGGAAGTCATGAAGTTCACCCTCGACGAGCAGCAACGCGACTTTGCCGCGAGTATCGATGCCGCGCTGGCCAGCGCCGATGTTCCCGCCGCCGCGCGCGCCTGGGTCGCCGGTGACACCGGCCCGGCCCGCAAACTCTGGCGACTGCTCGCCGATCTGGGTGTCACCGCCTTGGCCGTACCCGAGCAGTATGAGGGAATCGGAGCCCACCCGGTGGATCTGGTGGTCGCGGCTGAGCGGCTGGGCCGGTGGTGTCTACCCGGACCGGTCACCGAGTCCATCGCGGTGGCACCGGTGCTGATGGCCGGCGACGCCCGCTGCGCGGACCTGGCCGCAGG
Source organism: uncultured Mycobacterium sp. (assembly GCA_964555915.1). Lineage (GTDB taxonomy): Bacteria > Actinomycetota > Actinomycetes > Mycobacteriales > Mycobacteriaceae > Mycobacterium. The sequence continues at coordinate 70,330 of CAZKUK010000005.1, read as the reverse complement.
CGAATTGATCGCCAGCGTGGCGCTACCACCCGCGGTGCCGCGGGCGGTGAACGCGGACTTCGCCGGACTGGTGCTGGTTGCCACCGACGGAGCGGTCAGCGATGCCACCCCCGGGGCCGGGCACACCTCCGTTGACCCGACCCGGCGGCTGTTCGATGTGACAGCTTCGACGCCCGGCCGGCCGGGCGAGGTGGCACGGTCCTACGAGTTCGGGGTGCTGGCCACGGCCGCGCAACTGATCGGGGCCGGCCAGGCAATGTTGCAATCATCGGTGGATTACGCAAAGCAGCGCAGCCAGTTCGGCCGGGCCATCGGCAGCTACCAGGCGATCAAGCACAAACTCGCTGACGTGCATATAGCCTTGGAGATGGCTCGGCCCCTGGTGTACGGGGCCGCACTGTCGCTGGCGGATGACGCGCCGGAGACATCCAGGGATACGAGTGCAGCCAAGGCCGCCGCTGCCGACGCCGCGCTGCTGTCGGCGCGGGCGGCACTGCAGACCCACGGCGCCATCGGCTACACCACCGAACATGACCTCTCCCAGTTGCTCCTACGTACCCAGGCTCTGCACTCCGCATGGGGCACCCCCGTCGAGCACCGTCGCCGGGTCCTCACGGCGCTGTGCGCCACCAACCCGGAGGAATGATGTCCACGACTGAGGAACGTGAACTGCTGCGCCAGACCGTTGCTGCACTGGTAGACAAACATGCCTCGCCCGCAGCGGTGCGCCGGGCGATGGATTCGCAGCGCGGATACGACGAGTCGCTGTGGACCATGCTTTGCGAGCAGGTCGGTGTGGCCGCGCTGGTGGTTCCCGAGGAGTTCGGAGGTGCTGGCGGCGAATTAGGCGACGCGGCAACCGTTCTCGAGGAACTTGGCCGAAACCTGGTTCCGAGTCCGCTACTGGGAACCATGCTGGCCGAAATAGCCCTGCTCACCGCCGCCGCCCCCGACACCACCACCTTGGACGGGCTGGCGGCTGGATCATTGATCGGAACGGTCGCCTTAGACCGCGACTATGTCATCGCCGGCGATATCGCCGACGTGGTGCTGGCCGTCGAGGAGGACCGGATCGTTCGCTGGACCGACCCGGCCGTCGAACCGGCACACAGCCTGGATCCGACCCGACGGCTGGCCCGAATCCGGCCCGGCGGGTCGACGGAGGTCGGTCGCGATCCCGGGATCGCCGATACCGCTGCGATCCTGCTGGCCGCCGAACAGATCGGTGCTGCGGCACGTTGTCTGGAACTGACCGTGGAATACACCAAACAACGGGTTCAGTTCGGGCGTCCCATCGGCAGCTTCCAGGCCCTCAAACACCGGATGGCCGATCTGTATGTCGAGGTGCAGGCTGCCCGAACGGTGGTCGGCGAAGCGGTTGCGGCACCCGGCCCGGTCTCGGCTTCGCTGGCCAGAGTGGCGGCCAGCGAGGCATTCTGCGCGGTGGCCGGCGAGTCCATCCAGCTGCACGGCGGGATCGCCATCACCTGGGAACACGATATGCACCTCTATTTCAAGCGGGCGCACGGGAGCGCACAGCTGTTCGGTCCTTCCCGGGAGCACCTGCGACGGCTCGAAGCCGAAGTCCTCTAGCCTGTTCTCCAATGACCGGCAACTTCGCACACCGGGCCGCAATCCCGCCCTTCTACGTCATGGATGTCTGGTTGGCGGCGGCGGAACGACAGCGCACCCACGGCGATCTGGTCAACCTGTCAGCGGGCCAACCGCAGGCGGGAGCACCGGCAGCCGTGTTGGCTGCGGCTCGGGAAGCCCTCGCGACCAGTCCGCTGGGATACAGTGTCGCCCTTGGTATTCCGGAACTCCGGGCGGCGATCGCCGACTCCTACTCCCATCGGTACGGACTCGACATGGGCATCGACGATGTGGTCCTGACCACCGGTTCGTCAGGCGGGTTCCTGCTGGCTTTTCTGGCCTGTTTCGATGTCGGAGATCGGGTTGCCATCGCAAGTCCCGGGTATCCCTGCTACCGCAACGTTCTGGCCGCGCTCGGATGCGAGGTGGTCGAGATCGAGTGCGGTCCGCAGACCCGCTACCAGCCGACGGTATCGATGCTCGAGGAACTGAGCCCACCGGTACAGGGGGTGATTGTCGCCAGTCCGGCCAACCCCACGGGCACCGTCATCGCCCCCGGCGAACTGGCGGCGATTGCCGGCTGGTGCGACGCCCACCGGGTGCGACTGATCAGCGATGAGGTGTACCACGGCCTGGTGTACCCGGGGGCGCCGGAGACCTCATGCGCGTGGCAGTACTCGCGTAATGCCATCGTCGTCAACAGCTTTTCGAAGTACTTCGCGATGACGGGCTGGCGGCTGGGGTGGTTGCTGGTCCCGGCTGAGTTGCGCCGGGCGGTGGACCGTTTGACGGGTAACTTCACCATCTGTCCGCCGGTTCTGCCCCAGTACGCCGCAGTGGCGGCCTTCACACCGGCGGCGATTGGCGAGGCCGAGGCGCATCTGGGGCACTACGCCGCAAACCGGGAAAGCCTCGCCGCCGGACTGCGCGAGCTCGGGATCGATCGGGTGGCGCCACCGGACGGTGCGTTCTACCTCTACGCCGATATCTCCGAGTTCACCGACGACTCGTCGAAGTTCTGCGCGGAATTGCTGGGGGACACCGGTTTGGCCATCGCTCCGGGAGTCGATTTCGATACGGTACGCGGCGGCTCGTTCGTACGACTGTCCTTCGCCGGACCGGCTGCGGATATCGACGCGGCACTGCACCGGCTGGGCGCCTGGCTGAGCCGCTGACCCCGAACGGCCGGCCCCTCCAGCGATTCGACCGAATCCCCCTCAGCGGGTCCGCTTCAGTGGGTGTGTCCCGGCGCGCAGGCCAGAGAGTCGTCTTTACACATGGGTTCCGGGTGTGGTGGGCCGTACGAATGAGCATCGCGATCGACTGTCGCCGGAGTCGGAGTCGGAGTCTTCATGCCATCGACTGCGGCCGGCCCGGTGGCCTCGGAATTCATTGCCGTCAGGGCTGCCATGGCCCCGACGGCAAGTGCCGCCACCCCAAGCTTTACTCCGGTCAGCAAAGACATTCGGACCTCCTGGCACTGTCCTGGTATTTTGCCACCAAACTTTCGATACGCAATTCCACACCAAAATTCCTAGCCTGCAGGGATCATGGGCCTCAGCCAGCGGCCAGCAGCGCGGACACGTCGAGCAGCACCAGTTCGTTGTCGTCGAGGCGCCCGGGTTCACGACTGCGCGAATACGGCAGGTTGTTGTCGTTACCGATCACGATCCGATCGTCATCGACAAGATCGATACTCTCGATAGTCGCGAACGGGAAGGTGAAGACACCGTCGGTCAGCGGCACCCGGGACAAACCACGGGGGTCGGCGACCGACATCAGGTCGCTGAACCCGATCTTGCGGACCGCCCCGCCGACGCGGTCCTCGCCCATCTCGATCTTGTAAATCCGCTTGAAAAGAGCGGGATCAGCGAAACAATCGGCGCGCCGTTCGCCGGGCGGGCACTTTTTGTCCGCGGTACCGAACCCGCCGTCGCGCTCAATCACCAGAGCCGTCGTCGCGTCGACCATGGTGAAATCGCCGATTGCGTTGCCGTCCCGCTCAAGGTGGTAGTCCCAGTGCCGACCGGTCCAGCGTTCGGCCGCGATGTCGAACTCAAGGATTCGCACGGCCCGCGGGTCGGGCTCCCCCACCAGCGGACCCTCCAGCATCGGGTAGAGCAGGTCGCCGTCCGGCGAACCAGCCATCGCTTCCAGGCCTTTGGATCGCATGACGCCCACCGCGCCCGGGCCGCGGGGGTGATCCGGAGATTGAGCGGTTTGACCGTCGATCAACGTGTCAATCACCGCGAGGAGACGACCTTCGGCATCGAATTTGAGCAGGTAGGGGCCGAACTCGTCACCGATCCAGATGTGGCCGTCGGCGAAATGCAGGCTCTCCGGGTCGAAATCGGCGCCGGTCAGATAGCGGGCGGCAGTGCCGTCGGTGACGATCCGAAACGGGGCCGCTTCGAGCGGATCGCGCAGAAACACGGTGTGCACCCGGGTGAACTCGCCCGAGCCGAAGTCGACCCGGTAGCGACTCAGGTGCAGCATGAAGTCCGCCGAGTTGACCTTGGCGCCCGCCCCGTTGTCGGTGAGGATCCAGAAAGTGCCGTCGTCATCGCGCCGGATAGCCGAATGCCCCTGGGCGGGTTGGCCCATGAGGGGCCACATGACATCGCCGGTTGGGGGCGGTGCGGCGAACTTGCCGCTGATGCGCAGACCGTCCGGCACATCCGGTGGTGAATCGAGCAGCGTCAGCGCAGGCAGCACGGCATGGCCGGCCAGCACGACGGGATAGTCGGCATCAGCAGGGACGCCAGGGCTGGCGGTGGCGGCCGGCGGACCGCTGCCGGCCAGCATCAGGCCGACACCGGCAGTGGCCACCAGGACCATCGGCAGGCGGACCATGGGGGTATCTTCGCACCTGGTGTCGAGCAGGTGCGACGGCGCCCGCACCGGCGGCGACACCGCCCCCATCACAGGTTCCGGTTGGGCCGTCACCCGGGACTCGTCAGAGCCAGGTGTCAGGACTGGTGGCGGTCAGGAAGGACTCCAGATCGTCGCGCCACTGCGCGGGGGTGTTCTTATCCGGTTCGATACCGGTGTACTCGCCCCGATAGAACAGCAGCGGTCTGGGCTTGACCGCGGGCACTTCCGATAGCGACGCCACCGCACCGAACACGACGAAATGATCACCTCCGTCATGCACCGATGCCACTGTGCAATCGATATGCGCCAGCGATCCGGAGAGGACGGGCGAGCCCAGCGCGGAGGCCTGCCAGTCGATACCGGCAAACTTGTCCGGTTCCCGCGAACCGAACCGTGCACACACCTCGCGCTGTTGCTCGGTGAGGATGTTGACACAGAACCGGCCGCTGGCCTCGATGGCCTGCCAGGACCGGGACAGTTTCGCCGGACAGAACAGCACCAGGGGCGGGTCCAGCGAGAGAGCCGCGAAGGACTGGCAGGCAAAGCCGATCGGGGCGCCGTCGCGCATTGTGGTGATGATGGTGATGCCGGTGCAGAACTGTCCCAGTACGTGCCGGAAGGTCCGTGGGTCGATCGGCTCAGCCGTCATCGGTCTATTCGCCGCCGTAAGAGCCGATACTGAAGTCATGGCCCCACAGGCTGACCGCGGTGCTCTCCCGGGCGATCCATTCGTCGTCATTGCCGACTTGCATTCCCTCACAGCCGAATTCGATATCGAATCCGCCCGGGGTCTTCATGTAGAAGGACAACATCTTGTCGTTGACGTGCCGGCCCAGCGTTGCCGACATGGGAACCTTCCGCCGAAGTGCCCGGTCCAGGCACAACCCGACGTCATCGCTTCCACCGACTTCCATCATCAGATGAACAATCCCGCTGGGGGTGGGCATCGGCAGGAACGCCAGGCTGTGGTGACGGGGATTGCAGCCGAAGAACCGCAACCAGGCCGGTGGGCCGTCGGCCGGCCGGCCGACCAATTGTGGCGGCAGGCGCATCGAGTCCCGCAATCTGAAACCGAGCACATCGCGGTAGAAGTGCAGCGACTCGGCATCATCGCGCGTGGAAAGCACGACATGCCCCAGCCCCTGTTCCGCGGTGACGAAGGTGTGGCCGTACGGGCTGACGACGCGGCGATGCTCGAGGGCGGCGCCGTGGAACACCTCAAGCCGGTTTCCGGAAGGGTCGGCGAAGGTGATCATCTCATCGACCCGCCGGTCCGCGAGTTGCGCGGCGCCGGCTTCCTTGTAGGGCACACCCTCGACATCGAGGGCCCGGCGAATCTCCTGCAGGCCGGCCGCGTTGGCGCACTCCCATCCGGCCTCCGACAGGCGGTCGTGTGCTCCGGGAACGATCACCAGCCGGGCCGGGAAATCGTCCATTCGCAGGTAGAGCGCGCCGTCCTCGGAACCCTTGCCCTCCACCATGCCGAGCACTTTCAGCGCGTATTCGCGCCACGCGCCGATGTCGGTGGATTCGATCCGCAGGTAGCCCAGTGAACGGATACTCATCGGGCCGCACCGCCCAGGAAGTCGATGGTGAGCCTGTTGAACTCGTCGAACTTCTCCACCTGGGCCCAGTGCCCGCACTGGCCGAAAACGTGTAACTGGACCCTCGGTATCTGCTTGAGCGCCACCAAAACCCCGTCGAGTGGGTTCACCCGGTCCTCACGGCCCCAGATCAACAGCACTCGCTGACGCAGCTTGTATACCTCGCGCCACATCATTCCGAGTTCGAAATCCGCGCCGGCGAAAGACTTTCCCATGGCACGTGTGGCGGCCAACGACTCCGGAGTGCTTGCGATGGCGAAGCGTTCGTCGACGAGTTCCGGGGTGATCAGTTTCTGGTCGTAGACCATGATCCGAAGGAAACGTTCCATATTCTCCCGGGTCGGATTCGCGCTGAACCGTCCCAGCAGTTTCACACCCTCGGTGGGATCGGGGGCGAACAGGTTGACCGACAGCCCGCCCGGGCCCATCAACACCAATCGGCCGGCCCGGTCCGGGGCATCCAGCGCCAACCGTACCGCCGTACCCCCGCCGAGGGAATTACCCACCAGCGCAGCACGTTCGATACCCAGATGGTCGAAGAGCGCCAACACGGCAGTGGCGCTGTAGCGGTTGTACTGCTCGTGCTCGGTGTGCTTGTCGGAGTGACCGTAGCCGGGTTGGTCGACGGCGATCACGTGGAAGTGCCGTGCCAGCGCCGCGATATTGCGGCCGAAGTTCGACCAGCTCGATGCTCCAGGACCACCACCATGCAGGAGCACCACGGTCTGGTCCGTGCCTTCGCCGGCTTCGTGGTAGTGCAGCCGCATATCGCGACCACCGGCACGCACATTCGCATACCGCGAGGTTGACTCGAACGTGAGTTCCTGCTGGGATTCCGCTTCGCTGATGAACGATGTCATTGGCTGCCGGTGCCCCCTAGACCATCGTGTCGCCGAGCGGCAGCCCGAACTCCTGGTTGCCGTACATCACATACGCGCGCTCGGCATCGTTGGCGGCGTGCACCCGACCGGCATGGGCATCACGCCAAAACCTTTGCAACGCTTGGTCGTTGTTGAGAGCAGTTGCCCCGGCCGCCTCGAAAAGGCGGTCGATCGAGGCGATCGCCCGGCCGGTGGCACGTACCTGATCGCGACGGGCCCGGGCCCGAAGCTCCATCGGAACCTGCTTCCCGGCGCAGAGCAGGGCGTATTCCTCGGCAAGGTTGCCACTGAGTTGGCGCCAGGCCGCGTCGATATCGCTGGCGGCCTCGGCGATGCGCACCTTGCCGAACGGATCGTCCTTGGCCTTCTCGCCGGCGAACGCGGCCCGCACTCGTTTGCCCTGATATTCCACGTGCGCCGCGTAGGCCCCGTAGGCCATCCCCACGATGGGGGAAGAGATCGTCGTCGGATGCATGGTGCCCCAGGGCATCCGGTAGACCGCCGCGGTGTTGCGCTCCAGCCCACCGGCGGTGCCGTCGTTCATCGCGCCGTAGGAGAGGAATCGGTGGCGCGGCACGAAGACGTCTTTGACAACCAGCGTGTTACTGCCGGTGCCCTTGAGGCCCATGACATTCCACTCATCCCGGATGTGGTAGTCCCCAAGCGGCATGAGGAAGCTTCCGAAGTCGACCGGCCTTCCGTCTTTGATGACCGGACCCCCGACGAAAGTCCAGGTGGCGTGGTCACATCCTGACGACCAGAGCCAGTTGCCGTTGACCAGATAACCGCCGTCGACCACGGTACCCGCGCCCATCGGAGCGTAAGACGAGGAAATCCGGACGCCCGGGTCGTCGGCCCACACATCGTCTTGGGCCCGCTGGTCGAACTGGGCCAAATGCCAGTTGTGCACCCCGAGGATCCCGCCTGCCCACCCCGTGGAACCGCAGGCGCTGGCGATTCGCCGCACCGCCTCGAAGAACAGCGTTGGGTCGCACTGAAGACCACCCCACTGCTCAGGCTGGAGCATCTTGAAGAACCCGGCATCCTCAAGGTCGGCGAGATTGGCAGCCGGGAGGCGGCGCAATTTCTCGGCCTCCTCAGCCCGCTCGGCGAGCCGCGGGAGGAGGTCGTCGATGGCGCCCAGAACGGTCTGCGCGTCACGCTGCTGAATGGACGTCACTGATTGCCTCCCGAGAGTGCGGTCTGCACATCAGACTAGAACACGTTACGATTTGTGTCGAGCAGCGGGAGCTCGTAGCTGGTAGTTCACTGTATTGTCATTTCTATAACGCGTTCTAGTTATCGAGGAGTCTGATCACCCGTGACAGATGCCGATCCGCCGGCGACAGTTGTCGTTCACCTCGACGGGCAGACCAAAACCGTGTCGTGGCCGCGCGGCGAGAAGCTGCTCGACGTCCTACTCGACGACGGCCTCGACGCACCGTTCTCCTGCCGTGAGGGTCACTGCGGAGCCTGCGCGACCACCTTGGTCGACGGCGAGGTCGAGATGGAGACCAACGATGTGCTGGATTCCGATGATCTGGCCGACGGTCTCATCCTGGCGTGCCAGTCTCATCCCGCCTCGGATTCCGTCGAAGTGAGCTACGACTGAGACCGCCGACGGCGGTCCACGGTCATTTCTGCAGGGTGAACTGACCCAGGTTGGTGTAGCCGTCCCGGAACAGCCGCACGCAGCCGTTCAGATACTTGTCGTAGCGGTCGTAGACCTCCTGCGACTGAGCCGCGATGGCCTCATCGCGGTGCGCCTCGAGGGCTGCCGCCCACGCCTGGAGCGTCTTCACATAGTGCGGGCCGATCATCTGCACCCGCTCCACGGTGAAACCGGCCGCGGTGGCTCGTTCCTCGATCATCGACACCGACGGCAGCCGCCCGCCCGGGAATATTTCCGTCATGATGAACTTGGCGAATCGGGCCAGTTCGAAGGTCATCTTGAGACCGAGCTTCTCCCCGTCGGCCAGGTTCACCCCGGTGATGGTGTGCAGCAGCATCGATCCGTCCGAGGGCAGCGCCTCGTAGGACTTGGCGAAGAACGCGTCATAGCGGTCGTGGCCGAAATGCTCGAAAGCGCCGATCGAGACGATCCGGTCCACCTTCTCGTCGAACTCCTCCCAGCCCTGCAGTCGCACCTCCACCTTGCGGGTGGTCGGCACCTTGGCCAGCTTGGCGATCGCGTACTCCTGCTGACGTTCGCTGAGCGTGAGCCCGATAACGTTGACATCGAATTTCTCGATCGCCCGCTGCATACCACCGCCCCAGCCGCACCCGACATCGAGAAGTGTCATCCCCGGTTCCAGGTTCAGCTTGCCGAGAGCGAGGTCGAACTTTGCGTTCTGAGCTTCGTCGATGGTCATATCGTCACGTTCGAAGTACCCGCAGGTATAGCCCATTGTCGGGCCGAGGAAGAGTTCGAAGAACTCGTTTGAGATGTCGTAGATCGACTGCAGTTCCTCGTACTTGGGCTTGAGTGCAGACACTTTTCGCTGGCTCCGTCGGTGGTTGTCGCTAGTGGAGGGCACGTTCGCTCGGCCAGCAGCACGCCCCCGGTTTGCCGCCCCGTGCTCCCAGTACAGGGCAAATCGGCCAAGACCGCAAGTCCGGTAGCCGCGACGACACCAGGGGGTTCAGCGAGGCAAGCCCAGCAGCCGTTCACCGGCCATGGTCAGCAGAATCTGTTCGGTGCCGCCGGCGATGGACAGGCAGCGGGTGTTCAGGAAGCTCTGGACGGCCGGGGTGAGGACGAGTCCGGCGCCGGGTGAGAGCGCCATCCGGAACTCCTCGAGCGACTGGCGGTAGCGCACACCGATCAGCTTGCGGACACTGGCCTCTGCGCTGGTGTCCCGGCCACCGACGGCCAGCTGTGCGATGCGGTGGTCGAGCAATGCTCCCACCTGGGCCGAAACCAGTAGCCGGCCGAGTCGGTCGGTCGTTGCAGGATCGCAGTCCTCGCCGGCCACATCGCCCAGCATCTGCTCCATCGGGTTACCCAGCGCGGTCCCGTGTGCCATGGCGACCCGCTCGTTGGCCAAGGTTGTGCGGGCCAGCCGCCAACCGTCGTCAACCGCCCCGACGACCATCTCGTCCGGTACGAACACGTCGTCGAAGAACACCTCGTTGAACATCTCATCGCCGGTGATCTCCCGCAGCGGACGGATCACGATCCCCGGCGCGCGCATATCGACCAGGAAGTAGGTGATTCCCCGGTGTTTCGGGGCGGCCGGGTCCGTGCGCGCCAGACACACGCCCCAGTCGGCCCGGTGCGCCGCCGATGTCCATACCTTCTGCCCGGTCAACGTCCAGCCGCCCTCGACCCGAATGGCCTTGGTGCGTAGCGAGGCCAGATCCGAACCGGCTCCGGGCTCGCTGAACAACTGGCACCAGATGATCTCGCCGCGAAGCGTGGCGGGCACAAAACGCTCGATCTGCGCGGGGGTACCGGCCTCCAGGACCGTCGGAACCGCCCACCAGCCGATCACCAGGTCGGGGCGGTTCACCCCGGCGGCGGCCAGTTCCTGATCGATGAGGAGCTGCTCGGCCGGGGTGGCATCGCGCCCGTGGGGCCGGGGCCAGTGCGGGGCGAGGAGCCCCGAGTCCGCGAGGGCCCGCTGCTGCTGATCGGCGGGCAGGGCCGCGACCGCGGCCACAGCCGCAGCGATCTGCGGGCGCAGGTGATTCACCGAGTCCAGGTCGATCCGCAGGTCCCGCCGCACACCGTCCATGGTCAGCTGCACCACCCGGCGCAACCAGTTCGACCGACCCAGCGCCTGGGCGATTCCATAGCCGCGGCGCAGATAGAGATGGGCGTCGTGCTCCCAGGTGATCCCGATCCCGCCGAGTACCTGGATGCAGTCCTTGACATTGGCGGTGACGGCCTCGATACCCGCTGCCGCGGCGATCGCCGCGGCAACGGACAGCTGTTCGTCATCGTCACCAGAGGCGGCGACGGCCGCATCGTCGGCCGCAACCCCGATCTGCTGGGATCGCAGCAACATCTCGGCGCACATGTGCTTGACCGCCTGGAAGCTCCCGATCGGCTTGCCGAACTGTTCCCGGACCTTCGCGTACTCAGCGGCGGTGTCCAGGGCCCAGCGGGCCACCCCGGCCGCCTCAGCCGCGAGGACTGTCGCGAGAAGATCATCGAAACGTCGGCGCGACACCGTCAACCGGGTAGCCGGTGCTTCTTGCAGCATCACCCGTGCCAGCGGACGGGAGAAATCGGTAGCCGCGAGTAGCTCGACCGTCACGGCCGGATCGGCGGTATCGACCAGCAGCACCTGATCGCCGGCCGGGAGCAGCAGCAGGCCGGAGCCGTCGGCGCCCAGCGCATAATCGACCGAACCGGACACCCGGTCGGTTTCCTGACGGAGATCACCGTCCAGCGCCACACCGGCGGTGACGCGGCCGGAACACAGCGACTCGATCAGCGCCGGATCGGCCACCACGAGGGTGGCCAGGGCGGTGGTGGCGATCGGGCCGGGGATCAGGGCACGGGCGGTCTCCTCCACCATGGCGCACAGATCCGCCACCGACCCGCCGGCTCCGCCCAGCGCTTCTGCGACCGCGACCTCGAACAGCCCCAGGTCTACGACGCCGTTGTATACCCGCCGCCAGGCATCGGGCCGGCCGTTATCCGTATCGCGGATCGCCGCGGGCGTATCGGCACCGGCGGCCCAGCTGCGCACCAATTCCCGCGCGGCGGACTTTTCGTCTGTGATCGTGACGGACACCGTCGGCTCCTCGGGTCGGCAGCGGGGTTTCCGAAGACATCGAAACCCACTAGAACGTGTTCTAATAGTGCCAGCGATGAAGCGTCAAGTCGACAGCGCCAACAGCGCAGAAGGAGCGATAGTGTCCTCCCCAGCGTCGTCGCGGGCGCAGAAAACCGGAGGTGGGTCCGGTTCGCAGCCGCGCGAGGTGATTCCGGTTTCTGTCCTCACCGAGTCCGAGTTGGGTTCGGAGGCACAGCGGGAACGGCGCAAGCGAATTCTCGATGCGACTCTGGCGATCGCCTCCAAGGGGGGCTACGAGGCCGTACAGATGCGAGCGGTCGCCGATCGCGCCGATGTGGCCGTCGGCACCCTCTACCGCTACTTCCCGTCCAAGGTGCATCTGCTGGTCTCCGCGCTGGGCCGGGAGTTCGAGCGCATCGACGCCAGAACCGACCGCGCCACCGGGGAGACGCCTTATCGGCGGCTGAGTTCCATGGTAGGCAAGTTGAACCGTGCCATGCAACGCAACCCGCTGCTGACCGAGGCCATGACCCGCGCCTACGTTTTCGCCGACGCCTCCGCAGCCGGCGAGGTCGATCACGTCGAGAAGATCATCGACTCGATGTTCGCCCGCGCGATGAGCGACGGCGAACCGACCGAAGACCAGTACCACATCGCCAGGGTCATCTCCGATGTGTGGCTGTCCAACCTGCTGGCCTGGCTGACCCGGCGCGCGTCGGCCAATGACGTCAGCAAGCGACTGGACCTGGCGGTCAGACTGCTGATCGGTGACGACGCCGACTCCTGACCGCGGCGGTCCGGGACCGCCGACCGGCCGGGCCGGGCTGAATTTTTGGAAATGATTTTCACCCGGACTAAGCTCGCCGGATTCGGAAGGAGCGCCAGGGGTATGAGCGCAAAGCGGTCCGTCATCGCCGTCTTGGCGCTGGTCCTCAGCGCCGGGCTCAGTAGTTGCGGGAGCGGGGGAAACCCATCGGGCGAGAACGGCAAGGCCTTACCCACCGTGGTCGCCTCCACCGACGTCTGGGGCAGCGTCGCCGAATCGGTCGCCGGTGACGACGCGAAGGTCACCTCGATCATCACCAGTGGGGCGGCCGATCCACACTCCTTCGAGGCCAGTCCTGCTGACGTGGCCGCCCTCACCGACGCATCGCTGGTGGTCTACAACGGCGGCGGCTACGACCAGTGGGTCTCACTGGTGCTGGCGAACCATGCCGAGATCCCGACCGTCGATGCCTACGCACTGCTGGACCGCGAATCCATCGGAGAGCAGCGGCCCAACGAGCACGTCTTCTACGATATCGACACCGCCAAGGCGGTGGCTGGCCGGATTGCCGAGGAGCTCGCCGCCAAAAACCCCGATAAGGCAGCCGAATACCGTTCCCGTGCTGAGGAATTCGCCCGGAGAGCAGATACCCTACAGCTGAAGGAGCGCGCCGCCGGTGCCGGACAGCCGGGTACCGCCGTGGTCGCCACCGAGCCGGTCGCGCACTATCTGCTCACAACCGCCGGTCTTGTCGACAAGACCCCTGCCGGTTTCACCACAGCAATCGAGCAGGACACCGATCCAGCGGCCGTCGACGTCGCGGCGATGTTGGACCTGATCAACAACCGGGAGGTGGCGGTGTTGCTGTACAACGAGCAAACCGCCACCGAGGCGACCAGGAAGGTCCGAGCAGCCGCCGAAGCGTCCGGCGTGCCCGTCGTCACGATCACCGAGACCCTCCCGGCCGGCAGCGACTACCTGACCTGGCAGTCCGACACGACCGAACGGTTGGCGGCCGCGTTGCGCCAGAACCCCTGAACGATGGGCATGTCTGGAGACGTCGTCGCGCTGGCCGGTGCCCGGCTGGCCTTCGGCGACCGGGTGCTGTGGGATCACCTCGATCTGACCGTGTCCGCGGGTGAGTTCATCGCCATTCTCGGCCCGAACGGAACCGGTAAGACCTCCCTGCTCAAGGTGCTGCTCGGTGAGCTGCCGCTGAGCGCGGGCACCGCCCTCGTCGAGGGCCATCCGGTCCAGGCCGGCAGCAGCCGGATCGGGTACGTCCCCCAGCACCGGGCCGTCGACCGGGGACTCGCCCTGCATGGTCGCGACCTGGTTCAGCTGGGGGTGGATGGCCACCGCTGGGGTCTATCCCCGCTGCGGCGCACCGACCGTGCCGCCCGGCGAGCAGCGGTAGACGCGGCTCTGCAACAGGTCCGGGCGCTCAATCTGGCCCGGATACCGGTCGGCCTGATGTCCGGCGGGGAGCTGCAGCGGGTCCGAATCGCGCAGGCGCTGGCCACCGATCCCGCCCTGCTGCTGTGCGATGAGCCGCTGTTGAACCTCGACCCGGCCAATGCCCGCCTGGTCGGCGAGCTGATCGACCGTCGCCGGCGAGCCGGTACCGCGGTGATGTTCGTGACCCATGAAATCAATCCGGTGCTGCCCTACGTGGATCGGATCCTGTACCTCGTGGAAGGCCGGTTCCGGATCGGGCCCGTGGCCGAAGTGCTGACCTCGCAGACCCTTTCGGAGCTCTACCGGGCCGATATCCAGGTGGTTCGGGCCGGTAACCGCTACGTCGTCCTCGGTGAGCACCTGGACCATTCCGGCCACATCCGCGGACACACCCATGACTGACAGGCTCGTCGACCTCGTGGACCACCTGTTCGCCTTCGATATCACCGCTGATCTGCTCGGCAGGGACTTCGTCCAGCAGGCGTTGACCGCATCGGCACTGCTGGCATTCGTAGCCGGGCTGATCGGGCCGTTCATCGTCATGCGCCAGATGTCCTTCGCGGTGCACGGGTCTAGCGAACTGTCGCTCACCGGCGCTTCGTTCGCGTTGCTCACCGGTCTCAACGTCGGCCTCGGGGCTCTGGCCGGAAGTGTGATCGCCGCCATCCTGTTCGGATTCCTGGGGCAGCGCGCCAGGGAGCGCGATTCGGCTATCGGAGTGGTGATGGCATTCGGACTGGGCCTGGCGGTGCTGTTCATTCACCTGTATCCGGGCCGTGCCGGGACCAGCTTCGCCCTGCTGACCGGGCAGATCGTCGGAGTCGGATACACCGGACTGGCACTGCTGAGCATCGTGACCATGGTGGTGGTGGCGGTGCTCGCGGTCAGCTACCGACCACTGCTGTTCGCGACCGCCGATCCCGAGGTGGCCGCGGCGCGCGGGGTACCGGTACGCGCACTGGGTATCGTCTTCGCCGCCCTCGTCGGGATCGTCGCCGCACAGGGGGTGCAGATCGTCGGGGCCCTGCTGGTCATGTCGCTGCTGATCACCCCGGCGGCCGCAGCAGCCCGGGTATTCACCTCACCGGTGGCGACAATCGCAGCCTCGGTGGTGTTCGCCGAGGTCGCAGCGGTCGGCGGCCTGCTGCTCTCACTGGCCCCGGGGGTCCCGATCTCGGTATTCGTCACCACCATCTCCTTCCTGATCTACCTCGTTTGCTGGGTAATCGGCCGTCGCCACCACAATGGGGCGGGCGCTGCCTAGGGTGGACCGGTGTCCTCTATCGATCTCAACGCTGATCTCGCCGAGGGCTTCGGGGTGTGGCAACTCGGCGATGACGATGCCATGCTGGACATCGTCACCAGCGCGAACCTGGCCTGCGGCTTCCACGCCGGTAATCCGGTCGGGCTGGCGCGGACCTGCCGGGCCGCTGCTCGGCGCGGGGTACGGATCGGCGCCCAGGTGGGCTACTTCGACCTCGCCGGGTTCGGCCGCCGGCGAATCGAAGTTGAACCCGCGGAACTGACAGCCGACGTGGTGTACCAGATCGGGGCGCTGCAGGCTCTGGCCCGCGCCGCCGGCTCCGAACTCGGCTACGTCAAACCGCACGGGGCGCTCTACAACACCATCGTCGAGCATCACGAACAGGCGCGGGCGGTGGCCGAAGCGGTCCGGGCCGTCGATCCGAGCCTGCCGGTACTGGGGCTGGGTGGCTCGGTGTTCTTCGCCGAGGCCCGCCGACTCGGGCTTCGGACCGTGGCTGAGGCGTTCGCGGATCGGGCCTATCAGCCGGACGGCACCCTGGTAGCCCGCGGCCGACCGGGAGCGGTGCTGAGCGATCCTGCCCTCATCGCCGAGCGGTCCCTGGCCATGGTTCACTCCGGGGAGGTTGCCGCCGTGGACGGCACGGTCATCCGCATCGACGCGGAATCGGTTTGTGTGCACGGCGATTCACCGGGGGCGGTTACCATCGCCGGCGCCGTGCGGGACCGACTGCTCGCCGGCGGAATCGATCTGGCGGCGTTCGTCTGATGCGAATCAAGTTCGGTCGTCCCGATATTGCCCGCTACCAGGATCTGTTCGATCTTCCCGCCGCAGATCCAACGGCCCCGGTCACCCTCACCTGGATGGGGGTTTCCACACTGCTGATCGATGACGGCACCTGTGCCGTGCTGACCGACGGGTTCTTTTCACGGCCGAGTCTGCTCGAGGTCGGCCTGCGCGCGCTGACTCCGTCGCAGTCACGTATCCGGGAGTCGCTGGCCCGTGCGGATATCGACCGACTGGCGGCCGTGGTACCGGTACACACCCACTTCGACCACGCGCTGGACAGCGCCGTCGTCGCCCAGCGGACGGGGGCCGATGTGGTGGGCGGGGTATCGGCAGCCAATATCGCTCGCGGACAACGCCTCCCGGAGGACCGCATCGTGGTCGCGACACCCGGTTCGGAGATGACCATCGGCTCGTTCGGGGTGACGCTGGTGGAATCCGAACACTGCCCACCGGACCGTTTCCCGGGCGTCATCACGACGCCGGTGGTCCCCCCCGCCAAAGCCTCCGCCTACCGTTGCGGCGAAGCCTGGTCAGTGCTGGTAGAGCATCGACCCAGCCACCGCCGGTTGCTGATTCAAGGCAGTGCGGGTTTCTCACCCGGCGCATTGGCCGGCCGTCGAGCCGAGGTCGCCTATCTCGGTGTCGGCCAGCTCGGTATGCAGCCCGATCGCTATATCCAACGGTACTGGGATGAGACTGTCCGGGCCGTTGGGGCACGGCGGGTGGTGCTGATCCACTGGGATGACTTCTTCCAACCGCTGACCGAACCGCTGCGGGCGTTGCCCTACGCCGGTGATGACCTGGATGTGACGATACGGGTGCTGCTGACGCTGGCCGACCGCGACGGGGTGTCCGTGCACCTGCCGTCGCTATGGCAGCGCACCGACCCTTGGACATAAGCCCATGACGGCCCACCTGGCCGTCTCGCTGCTGCTGCTCGCCGTCGTTCTGGCCTTTGCCATCGCCCGTCCAGGCGGCCGGTCAGAGGCGGTGGCGGCGATTCCGGCAGCCGCGGTCGTGGTGGCAAGCGGGGCGGTATCGGTGCACGACGCAGCGGCCGAGGTTCAACGGCTGCTGCCGGTAGTGGCGTTTCTTGCCGCCATCCTCGCGCTGGCCGGCCTCTGCGATGACGAGGGGCTGTTCCAGGCGGCCGGGTCATGGATGGCCCGCAACAGTGCAGGCAACCCCAACGGCCTGCTCGTCCAGGTGTTCGTCATCGCAGCCGCCACCACAGCCATCCTCAGCCTGGACGCGACCGTAGTGCTGTTGACACCGGTGGTGCTGGCTACCGCGCGGGCAATGCGGCTGCCGCCCAGACCGCACCTGTATGCCACCGCGCATCTGTCGAACACCGCATCGCTGCTGCTGCCGGTGTCCAACCTGACCAACCTGCTTGCGTTCTCCGCCGCTGGACTGTCCTTCACAAGGTTCACCCTCCTGATGGCGGCTCCATGGCTGGCTGCGATCGCATTCGAGTACCTCGTTTTCCGCCGGACGTTCCGCCGCGATCTGTCCGCGCGGGCGCCGGATGAGCACCCGCCCCCCGCAGAGTTGCCGGTGTTCGTCCTGACGGTGCTGACGCTGACGTTGATCGGCTTCGCACTGTGTTCCCTGGCCGGCTTCTCCCCGGCGTGGGCGGCGCTGGTCGGCGCGGTGGTGCTCGGAGCCCGTTCGTTGAGCCGGCGGCGCAGCACGATCGGCGGGGTGGTCCGGTCGGTGAATCTGCCATTCCTGTTGTTCGTCCTGGCTTTGGGTGTCGTGGTGAAAGCTGTGATGGTCAACGGGCTCGAAGAAGGCGCCCGGCGCCTGGTGCCCACTGGCACCGGTCTGCTCACCCTGATCGGGATTGCGGCCATGGCCGCGGTTCTGTCCAATATCGTCAATAATCTGCCCGCGGTGTTGGTGCTGCTCCCGCTGGTTAGTGGCCCCGCAGCGGTGCTTGCGGTGCTGATCGGGGTCAATATCGGCCCGAACCTGACCTACCCGGGTTCGCTGGCAAACCTGCTTTGGCGACGGGTCTTATACCGACAGGGCGAACCGGCCAGCGTTACCGAGTTCACCCGACTCGGTCTGCTCACGGTGCCGGGCTGCCTGCTGGTGGCCGTGGTCGCGCTCTGGGCCGGGCTTCAGGTGTTCGGGATGTGACGGCTACCGCCGTCGCTGGCGGGCGATTTCGGCGAGCACCACGCCGGCGGCGACCGAGGCGTTGAGCGACTCGGTCTGACCCGCCATCGGAATCGACACCACCGTGTCGCAGTTCTGCCGCACCAATCGCGACAAACCTTTACCCTCCGAGCCGACGACCACCACCAGCGGTCCAGCGGCATCGAGATCATCGAGGGCGGTGTCACCATCGGCGTCAAGACCCACCACCGAGAGGCCGGCGTCGGCCCACTGGCCGAGGGTCCGGTTGAGATTGGTGGCCCTGGCCACCGGCACCCGTGCCGCCGCCCCCGCGCTGGTGCGCCACGCGACGGCAGTCACCGATGCCGACCGGCGCTGCGGTATCAGGACGCCGTGCCCGCCGAATGCTGCCACCGAGCGCACGATCGCGCCAAGGTTCCGCGGGTCGGAGATATTGTCCAGAGCCACCAACAGCGCCGGATGCGTGTCCCGGGTGGCGCTGCCGAGAAGATCCTCCGGGTGCGCGTAGCCGTACGGGGGCACCTGCAGCGCGATGCCCTGATGTAGTCCGTTGGCGCTCATCCGGTCGAGGTCGTGGCGCGGCACCTCGAGGATCGGGATGCCCCGGTCGGCGGCGATGGTCACCGACTCGGTCAGGCGCTCATCGGCCTCGGCCCCGAGCGCCACATAGAGTGCGGAGGCCGGCGCGTCGGCACGCAGACACTCCAGGACCGGATTACGACCCAGCACGGTCTCGGTGTCATCGGTCGGCTTCCCCGGGTGGCGGGCCTGCCGGGTCTGCTTGGCGGCACGTTTGGCCGCCGGGTGCCCGGTGCGCAGATGAGCGGGCGGGGTGGCGCCGCGGCCTTCCAGCCCGCGCCGGCGGACACCGCCGGACCCGACCGTCGGCCCCTTCTTGGAGCCCGCTTTGCGGACGGCGCCACGGCGCCGGGAGTTTCCGGCCATCTAGGTCACGGACCCGTCGACCAGAGCCCATTGTGGGCCGTCCGCTGTGTCGGTCACTTCGATTCCCGCCTCCTTGAGCCGATCCCGAATCTCGTCGGCCTGACCCCAGTCCCGACGCTGGCGTGCATCGGCGCGACGCCGTAACTCCGCTCCGACCAGAACATCGACGGCGGACAGTGCGGCCGCCGTCTCATCCCGGGTCTCCCAACGTTCGTCGAGTGGGTCACAGCCCAGGACCGCGGTCATTGCGCGCAGTTCGCCGGCTTTGGTCAGCGCGGTGCTGTGGTCGCCGGCTTCCAGAGCCCGGTTGCCGGCGGCCCGGGCCGCGTGGACCTCGGCCAGCGCGGCGGGCACCGCGAGATCGTCGTCAAGCGCGGCGCCGAACTCCTGCGTCCACCGCGTCGGTGTGACCGCACCTACCCGGGTGCGAACCCGGTGCAGAAACTCCTCGATTCCCGAGTAGGCCCTGGCCGCATCCTGCAGCGCGGTTTCGGTGAACTCCAGCATGGAACGGTAGTGCGCACTACCGAGGTAATACCGCAACTCGGCGGGCCGGACCCGTTGCAGCACGGCGGGAATCGACAGCACGTTACCCAGTGATTTGCTCATCTTTTCCCCGCCCATGGTGACCCAGCCGTTGTGCAGCCAGAACCGGGCGAAGCCGTCGCCGGAGGCGTGCGCCTGGGCGATCTCGTTCTCGTGATGCGGGAAAACCAGATCCATTCCACCGCAATGAATATCGAAATCAGCGCCGAGGTACTCGTGCGCCATCGCCACGCACTCGGAATGCCAGCCGGGGCGACCCCGGCCCCACGGTGTGGGCCAGGACGGCTCCCCCGGCTTGGCACCCTTCCACAGCGTGAAGTCGCGCTGATCCCGTTTTCCGGATCCGACACCCTCACCCTGATGGACATCATCGATGCGGTGGCCGGAAAGTGTCCCGTAATCGGGCAGGCTGAGAACGTCGAAGTAAACATCACCGCCGCCGGAGTAGGCGTGCCCGCTATCGATCAGGCGCTCGATGAGTTCGACGATCTGGGTAATGTGCCCGGTGGCCCGCGGCTCGGCCGACGGTGGCAGCACCCCGAGTGCGTCATAGGCCGCGGTGAACGCCCGTTCGTGGGTGGCGGCCCATTCCCACCACGGCCGGCCCGCATCAGCGGCTTTGACCAGAATCTTGTCATCGATATCGGTGACGTTGCGGATAAACGCGACGTCGAATCCCTTGGCGGTCAGCCAGCGCCGCAGCACATCGAAGGCCACACCGCTGCGGACGTGCCCGATATGGGGCATCCCCTGGACAGTCGCGCCGCACAGATAAATCGACACCTGCCCGGGACGCAGCGGCACGAAGTCGCGCACACCACCGGAATAGGTGTCGTGCAGTCGCAGGCCGGTGGTCACGACGTGGCAGCTTACCGGGAAACCTCGACCACAAGCGCGGTCGCGATCGCGGCCATACCCTCACCGCGGCCGGTCAACCCGAGACCGTCGGTCGTGGTGGCCGATACCGATACCGGCGCCCCGAGCAGGTTCGAGAGCAGCACCTGGGCCTCCGCCCGGCGGGGGCCCACCCTGGGGAGGTTGGCGAGGACCTGGACCGCGGCATTGCCGACCGTGAAGCCGGCCTCGTTGAGCAGCCCCCGGACGTGGCTGAGCATCTGCGCGCCGGTGACTCCGCGCCACTGCGGACGGTCCACCCCGAAGACGGTGCCCAGGTCGCCGAGTCCGGCTGCCGAGAGCAGCGCATCACAGAGTGCGTGCACCGCGACGTCACCATCGGAGTGGCCGGAGCACCCGTCGGCGCCATCGAACAACAGCCCCAGCAGCCAGCACGGCCGACCGGCTTCTATCGGGTGCACATCGGTACCCAGACCGACCCGGGGAACCATCACCGGTCCAACACCGCCAGCGCCAACCGCAGATCCAGTGCAGTGGTGATCTTGAACGCCAGCGGATCGCCGGTCACCGTGTGCACGGGTGTGCCGATATTTTCGACGAGGGCGGCATCATCGGTGACCGCAACCGCGCGCCGGTAGGCCCGCCGCAGCAAGTCCGTGTCGAATCCCTGCGGGGTTTGCACGGCACGGAGTCCGGCGCGCTCCGGGGTACCGAGCACCACGCCGTTGGCGTCGACCGCTTTGATGGTGTCGACGACGGGCAGTACCGGGATGACGGCCCGCAGACCATCGCGCAGTGCGGCCACCACGCGTTGTATCGGTCCGGGCGGTGTCAGGGGGCGGGCGGCATCGTGAACAAGGACAAATGCCGGGTCACCGATCTCACTCAGCGCCATCCGAACACTGTCATAGCGCTCCGCTCCGCCCGCAACGACGGTGGCGCGGCCGTCGAGTAGAACCGTGGTCTCGTCAACGCGTCCAGCCGGAACCGCGACCACGACACAATCGATGACCCCGGAGTCCAGCAGGCCGTCCACGGCCCTCTCGAGCATGGTGCATCCGCCGATCTCGACGAATGCTTTCGGGAGTCCGGCATCGAGACGCCGGCCGGCGCCGGCCGCCGGAACGATGGCGACGGTCTCAGCCACCGATCACCCCCGGGGTTCACCCATCACCCTCGGGGGGCAGTCAAGACGCGGCGGCCAGAACCTCATCGAGGATGGTTGAGGCCTTCGCATCATCGGTGTTCTCGGCGAGAGCGAGCTCGCCGACCAGGATTTGCCGGGCTTTGGCGAGCATCCGCTTCTCGCCGGCGGAGAGACCACGTTCCTGATCCCGGCGCCATAGGTCCCGCACGACCTCGGCGACCTTATTGACGTCTCCGGAGGCGAGTTTTTCGAGATTGGCCTTGTAGCGACGCGACCAGTTGGTGGGCTCCTCGGTATGAGGAGCGCGCAGCACCTGGAACACTTTGTCGAGACCCTCCTGGCCGACCACATCCCGCACGCCCACATACTCCGCGTTGTCCGCGGGTACTCGGACGGTCAGATCACCCTGGGCGACCTTCAACACGAGGTATTCCCTCGGTTCCCCCTTGATGGTCCGGGTTTCGATCGCTTCGATCAATGCAGCACCGTGGTGTGGATAGACGACGGTGTCTCCGACCTTGAAAATCATCAGTTTGGAGCCCCTTTCACCATCCCAGGTTAGCACGGTGCCAAATGACGCGTAGAACAACGGTGCAGGTCAGAGGCATCATCGGCGAACACAGGGGGTTGACAGGGGCGGAAATTTCTGCAACGCAACCACCTTCGTCGCGCCGCGGACCACCGGCCGAGCAGCACCCACGCCCGTCAAGCCCCTATCTACCGCCCCGCCGCCAGACCTACTACTGTGCATAGTCGAACGGCGGACGGCTGCTACCGCGGGCCGCCCGCAAGGTCGATCAGGAGGCATCTGTGAACCGATTGACGAACCGGGTCGTCGCCGCGTCCGCCGGCCTTGCCGCCTGCGGCCTGATTCTGACCGGCTGCGGTGCCGGACAGATCTCCCAGAGCGCCGGCCAGGAGGCGGCCGTGAACGGCACCGCGGCCTCGGTGAAGAACATCGCGCTCCGCAATGTCCACATTCTGGCTGAGCAGACCAGCGACTTCCTGCAGCCGGGCGACACGGTGCCACTCCTGTTCGTGGCCGCGAACGAGTCCGCCGACGTCAACGACAAACTGGTGAGTGTCACCTCAGATGTCGGCTCGATCTCGCTGTCCGGCGATTCGGCGATCCCCGCCCTGGGCCTTCTGGTCGTGGGCGGCGGAGACCAGGCCGAGCCGGTAGGCGCCGCCGCGACCCCCGCCGCAGAGGTCACCCTGGCCAAACCGATCACCAATGGCCTGACTTACAACTTCACCTTCACCTTCGAGAAGGCCGGAACCACCACCGTCGCCGTTCCGATCTCCGCGGGCGAACCCGCACCGGCCTAACTCCAGGCCACTGCGCCGACTGACACCCCGGCGGCATCCGAGATGCTGTCACCCCAAGCCGATAACGTCATCGGCGTGGCCAAACCTCGCTCGCAATACAGGTGTTCTGAATGCCGCCACTGCACGGCGAAATGGTTCGGACGCTGCCCAGAGTGCGGTACGTGGGGAACTATCGACGAGGTCACCGCCCTGAACGCGGCGCGGCAACCGCAGCGGGCCCTACCACCGTCGGTACCGGCAATACCCATCACCGCAGTCGACCCGGATCGCTCCCGGCACCTGCCGACCGGGGTGGGTGAACTCGATCGGGTGCTCGGCGGCGGCGTGGTACCCGGTTCGGTGAGTCTGCTTGCCGGTGACCCCGGAGTCGGTAAGTCGACCTTATTGCTCGAGGTGGCATATCGCTGGGCGCGGTCCGGACGGCGCGCTCTCTACATCTCGGGCGAGGAGTCGGCGGGCCAGATCCGGATGCGGGCCGAGCGCACCGGTTGCGCGCACGATGAGGTCTACCTCGCTGCCGAATGCGACCTCCAGACCGTGCTGGGCCACATCGAGGCTGCCAACCCCACCCTGGTGATCGTCGACTCGGTTCAGACCATGGCCGCCGGTGACACCGACGGTGTGGTCGGCGGCGTCACCCAGGTTCGGGCGGTGACCGCGGCGTTGACGGCTGCCGCGAAGGCCTCCGCCGCCGCGATGATCCTGGTCGGACACGTCACCAAGGATGGCGCGATCGCCGGACCGCGATCGCTGGAGCATCTCGTCGATGTGGTTCTGCACTTCGAGGGCGACCGGAACACCGCCCTGCGGATGGTCCGGGGTATCAAGAACCGTTTCGGCGCGGCCGATGAAGTCGGATGCTTTCTACTACAGGACAACGGAATTCAATGTGTCACAGATCCGTCTGGCCTATTCCTGGATCAGCGGCCACGGCCGGTGCCGGGCACCGCCGTGACCGTCGCGCTGGACGGTAAGCGGCCGTTGATCGGCGAGGTCCAGGCCCTGCTGGCCGCACCCGCCAATCCGGCCGCCCCTCGGCGGGCAGCGGTCAGCGGTATCGACCAGTCGCGGGTGGCGATGATCAATGCGGTGCTGGCGAAGCGGGCAGGTATGCCGATCGGGGCGATGGATATTTTCCTGTCCACCGTCGGCGGGATGCGGCTGACCGATCCGTCCTCGGACCTGGCGGTGGCGATGGCGATCGCCTCCGCGTTCACCGGCCGGCCACTGCCGGCCACGGTGGTGGTGATCGGCGAAGTCGGGTTGGCCGGCGACCTGCGCCGGGTGACGGGTATGGACAAGCGGCTGGCCGAGGCTGCGCGCCTCGGTTTCACAACCGCGCTGGTGCCAACGGACTGCGGCGCGGCACCGGCTGGCCTGCGGACGCTCGAATCGGCGACCATCAGCGATGCTCTCCGCGCGATGCTGTCTGTCACCGACACGCAGCCGAAGGCGGGGTAGCCGCCCAGCGGTCACGAACTGCCACCGGAGCCGCTGGGGCCGTTAGGGGCCAACGTCAGCCGACTGGCGCGGCCTCCGGGGGCAGGACCTCAACGGGCGGGGCGGGTGGCGGTTCGATGGCGGCCGGTGGGGCCGGTTCGGCCGGGGGCGGCGGCACATCGGTGAGGCTGAACGGGACGGCCGCTGAGCGCAGGTTTCCCAGCTGTACAACCAGGTTGTAGGTGCCCGGACCGATCGGTTCGCGCGGGAGCGGGCACTGCGGGGCCGAGCCCATCCCGGTCCAGGTGACCTCCGTGGTGACCTGCTCCCCCGGATTGAACGTTTTGACCAGGGTCTCGTTGGAGGGCGCGCAGTCCAGGTTGGACCACAGCCGGTTGTTGTCCAGCGTGTACACATAGGCGGCGAGCACGGCGGCACCGACGTCACGTTTGCAGGCCACCAGACCGATATTGGTGACGATCATGGTGAACTTGGGCTGGTCTCCGATGACATATTGGGGCGCGTTGGTCAGGCCCTTGACCGCCAGGCTGGAATCGGGGCAGTCGTCGCCGGCCTGCAGCACCGGCGGTGGCTCGACGGCTTCCGTGGGAGTGGGCGTCGGCTCAGGGCTGGATTCAGCAGGAGGCACGACGGGGGTCTTGTCATCCGGTTGGGGTGTCTGGCTGGTTGCGGTCTGTGCGGTTTCCTGTGCCGGGTCCGACCCCCCGAAGATGGCGAAGGCCACGCCGACGATGATCGCGAGTGCGAGTGCTCCGATACCGATGGCCAGTCCCCGGCGCCGCCGGTAGACCTCGGGGGGCAGCGGGCCCTGCGGTTCAAGATCCAGCACGAACTCACGGTAAGCCCAGGTCATCGTAAGGTGTCCGACCCGGCTCGGCGTGTCGCCCCGGTGGATGTGGTTATTGCGCTATTCCGCCGGGGAGTCGCCGATGTCTCCGAGGTGTTCGCGGAGAGTGACGCGGCCGTCCGCCAGCCGGTAGGTCAACCCGACGATGGCCAACTTCCCCCGGTCCACCCGCCTGGCGATGGCGGTGGACCGGGCCAGCAACTGAGCCCCGGTCTCGATCACGTGCCGGGTTTCGAATTCATCCACCCGGGTCAAGCCCTCCCGGCGGCCCAGCATGATCGAGGGGGTCACCCGCTCCACCACATCCCGGATGAAACCGGTCGGGACCTGCCCCCCTTCCAGGGCGTCGAGGGTGGCTTTCACCGCTCCGCAGCTGTCATGACCCAGAACAACGATCAGTGGAACGTCGAGGACGGTCACCGCGTACTCGATGGAACCCAGCACGGACGAGTCGATGACATGCCCCGCGGTGCGGACCACGAACATGTCACCGAGGCCCTGATCGAAAATTATCTCCGCGGCAACCCGGCTGTCGGCACAGCCGAACACCACCGCCGTCGGGCGCTGGGCGACCGCCAGGCTGGCCCGGTGTTCGACGCTCTGACTCGGATGCTCCGGGTTACCCGCGACAAAGCGCTCGTTACCCTGCTTGAGTGCCGTCCACGCTTGCGCAGGGCTGGTTCCCGTCATGGCCCGTATTGTGCACCGCCGCCCAGTCGGGTCGGCGATGAGCATCCCCGCAGCGGAACTCATCGACTGGTATCGCCGGTGCGCCCGCGATCTCCCGTGGCGGGCCCACGGGGTCAGCGCCTGGCAGATCCTGGTCAGCGAGTTCATGCTCCAGCAGACCCCGGTGGCGCGCGTGACGCCGATCTGGGTGGACTGGGTCGCCCGATGGCCGACGCCGTCGGCGACGGCGGAGGCCGGCGCGGCCGACATTCTGCGCGCCTGGGGCAAGCTGGGTTACCCGCGGCGAGCCAAACGGCTGCACGAGTGCGCCACGACGGTCGCAGCCGAGTACTGCGATGTGGTTCCCGACGATGTGGACACGCTGCTGGGGCTGCCCGGCGTGGGTGCCTACACCGCGCGGGCAGTGGCGTGCTTCGCCTACGGCAAGCGGGTACCGGTGGTCGACACCAACGTCCGCCGGGTGGTGGCACGCGCGGTGCTCGGCCGAGCCGATCCGGGCAACCCGTCCGCGGTCCGCGATCACGCCGAGGTGGAGGCAATTCTTCCGGCTGACGAGTCGGCGGCGGTGTTTTCGGCCGCGTTGATGGAGTTGGGGGCGACGGTGTGTACCGCGCGGGCACCGAAATGCCGCAGCTGCCCGTTGACCCGATGCGCCTGGCGGGACAGTGGCTTTCCAGCCGGCGACGGGCCGGCACGGCCGCCGCAGCGCTACGCCGGCACCGACCGGCAGGTCCGCGGCAAGCTCCTCGACGTGCTCCGTGCGAATGCCGGGCCGGTTGAGCGGGCCCGTTTGGACGCGGTGTGGCTCACCGATACCGCCCAGCGCGACCGCGCGCTGGATTCGCTTCTCGTCGACGGGTTGGTGGAGCAGACCGCCGACGGGCGGTTCGCGCTGGCCGGTGAGGGTGACAGCTAAGGATTCGGCAACTCCGCCAGAAACGCCTCGAGGGCCGCCCGGTAGGCCTGCGGCGCATCGTCATGAACCAGATGACCAGCCCCCGGTACCCGCAGGTAACCGGCCCGGCCGGCGGCCAGCTCCCGCATCCGCGACATCTGCCCGGGCGGGGTGACCGAGTCCTCCGCCTCGATCAACAGGGCCGGGATCCGGATTGCCCGCCACTGTTGCCAGTAGTCCCGGGTTCCCCATTCGGCCGCTATGGCAACCCACCGCTCCGGACGCCCGTGCAGCCGCCAGCCGGTCGGCGTGCGGTCGAATGCGTCCAGGAAGTACCGGCCCGCCAGCGGACCGAACTCGCCGACAACCTTGGCCGCAGAGCTGAACTCCTCCGGCAGGGCGTGCAGCCAGGGCTCCCAGGCCGCGGTGGTGCGGCCGACGAAATCCGGGGCCATATCCTCGACCACCAGCGCGCTGACCAGTGCAGGGCGGTCGGCCGCGAGGCACCACGAATGCAATGCCCCCATCGAGTGGCCGATCAACACCACCGGCTCCCCCACCGTCTCAACCGCCGCCCCCAGTTCCTCCACGAACCGCTCGGTGCTGATGGGCTCGTGGTCTTCCAGGTCAAAGCCGCGGTGCCACGGCGCGTCATAGGTGTAAACCGATCCGATGTGCGACAACCAGGGCACCTGCCGTGCCCAGGTGCTGCCACGTCCCATCAGCCCGTGTACGAGCACCAGGGGCCGGCCGGTGCCGCCGCAATGGGTCAAGTGTTCGTCTGTCACCGGTTCATCTTGCGCGGTCACGGGTTCATCCGGTGCGGTGACGGGCACACCGTCCGGGACGGTAACCTTGCCGTCATGGCCGTGGTCAAGATCAATGCAATCGAGGTTCCTCCCGGCGCCGGCCCAGAGCTGGAAAAACGGTTTGCCCACCGCGCCCACGCGGTCGACAATCAGCCCGGATTCCTCGGATTTCAGTTGCTCCGCCCGGTGAAGGGTGACGATCGCTACTTCGTCATCACCCAGTGGGAGTCCGAAGACGCCTTCCAGGCCTGGGCATCCGGCCCGGCCATCGCCGCCCACGCCGGGGAGCGGGCCAACCCGGTTTCGACGGGTGCTCAGCTGCTCGAGTTCGAGGTTGTGTTGGACGTTGCCGGGTCCGGCGCCGAACAGTAGGCCGCGCAGGACGGTCGCCCTGCTTACCGCCCTGGCCTCGTTCACAACCCTGTCCACCAGCTGTGCGCCACCGCCGGCACCCACGGCGAATGCCGGTGTCCGGATCGAGACCAACACCCCGCAGGGAGTGCGGGCCCGGCAGGTGATGGACATGCTCAACTCCGACTGGCCGATCGGTCAGGTCAGTATCGAGACCCTCGCGGCCCCGGATATGACCGGGCCGATCGAAGCGACGATGGATCGACTCTGGTGGGACCGGCCCTACACCCTGACCGGGATCGAGATCGGCGCCGGCTCGGCGAGCCTGCATCTGATCAATTCGTTTGGGGCGCAGCAGGACGTTCGGTTACGCACCGATAGCCAGACCATGGTCAACCGGATGGTGGTGGAGACCCACAAGCCCATCATCAGGTCCTGGGCGGATGTCGACTCCGCATTGAGCCGCACCGGAGCCCGGTACTCCTGGCAGGTCTCCAAGGTCGATGACGGGGTCTGCACGAAAGTCGCCGGTACCAACACCGCCGAATCGCTTCCGCTGGCGTCGATCTTCAAGACCTATGTCCTCTATGCGGTCGAGCAGGCGGTACTGGCCGGGGAACTCCGGTGGGATGACACTCTCACCATCACCAGCGAGGCTAAGAAGCTGGGGTCCTCGGGTTTCGAGGAGTTGCCGCCAGGCTCCCTGATCACCGTCCGGCAGGCGGCCGGAAAGATGATTGCCACCAGCGACAATATGGCCACCGATCTGCTGATCGGACGACTGGGCCCGGGCGCGGTCGAGCGCGCGCTGATCAGCGCCGGCCACCACGATCCAGCGAGCATGACCCCGTTCCCCACGATGCGCGAGATCTTCTCGGTGGGCTGGGGCAACCCGGATGTGCGCGAACAATGGAAGGCGGCCGGTCCCGCCGACCGCGCAACGCTGTTGGACGAGACCAATTCCCGCCCCTATGAACCGGACCCGGAGCGTACCCACTCCCCCGGGTCGGCCTACGGCGCGGAATGGTACGGCAGCGCCGAAGACATTTGCCGGGTGCACGCGAGCCTGCAGCACGATGCCGTCGGGCCGGCCGCTCCGGTGCGCGACATCATGTCGGAGGTGGCCGGGATCGACCTGAACCGCACTGAGTGGCCCTATATCGGCGCCAAGGCCGGAAACCTGCCGGGGGACCTCACCTTCAGCTGGTACGCGGTGGATCGCACAGAACAGGCATGGGTGGTCAGTTTTCAGCTGAACTGGCCGCGCTACCACAGCCCGAACGCCGGGGGTTGGGTGATGACGATCATCAAACAGGTCTTCGGGATGCTGCCCCGCTAGCAGCGACAGCGACCACGGGCACAGCAGCGCCGACGGTTGCGGGCGGCCACCCGAAGGTGACCGCCCGCGTTCCCAGCAGTATCGAACCGAGCCGCTACTCGGTGGTCGCGGCGGCCAGGTCGGGCTCCACCGTTTCCCGCCGGGGCCCGCCGGCGAAGGTGAACGTCGCGTCCTCACCGGCTCCCTCGCCGTCCCAGTTCTCGACGTCGACTGTGACCAGTTGGCCGGGCCGGATCTCTTCGAACAGAATCTTCTCGCTCAGCGCGTCTTCGATCTCACGTTGGATGGTGCGGCGCAGCGGCCGCGCCCCCAGGACCGGATCGAACCCGCGTTTGGCCAGCAGCGACTTGGCGTTGTCGGTCAGCTCCATCTCCATATCCTTGGCCTTGAGCTGCTTTGACACCCGGTTCACCATCAGGTCGACCATCTCGATGATCTCGTCCTGGGTGAGCTGGTGGAACACGATGATGTCGTCGATGCGGTTGAGGAACTCCGGGCGGAAGTGTTTCTTCAGCTCATCGTTGACCTTCTGCTTCATCCGCTCATAGTTGCTGCCGCCGCCGCCCTGGGTGAATCCCAGTCCGACGGCCTTGGAGATGTCCGATGTCCCGAGGTTTGAGGTGAAGATGAGCACGGTGTTCTTGAAGTCGACCGTGCGGCCCTGGCCGTCGGTGAGGCGGCCGTCCTCGAGGACCTGCAGGAGGGTGTTGTAGATCTCCTGGTGAGCCTTCTCGATCTCATCGAACAGAACCACCGAGAACGGCTTGCGCCGCACCTTCTCGGTGAGCTGCCCGCCCTCCTCGTACCCGACATATCCCGGCGGTGCGCCGAACAGCCTCGACGCGGTGAACCGGTCGTGGAACTCGCCCATGTCGATCTGGATGAGGGCATCGTCGTCACCGAACAGGAACTCCGCCAGCGCCTTGGACAGCTCGGTCTTACCGACACCGGACGGCCCGGCGAAGATGAACGAGCCCGAGGGACGTTTGGGATCCTTCAGGCCGGCACGGGTTCGGCGGATGGCCTTCGAGACCGACCTGACGGCGTCCTCCTGGCCGATGATCCGCTTGTGCAGCTCATCTTCCATACGCAGCAACCGGGTGGTCTCCTCCTCGGTCAGCTTGAACACCGGGATTCCGGTCCAGTTGCCCAGAACCTCGGCGATCTGCTCATCGTCGACCTCCGCGACAACGTCGAGATCGCCTGCACGCCACTGCTTCTCACGTTCGGCACGCTGGGCGACCAACGTTTTCTCCCGGTCTCGCAGCGAGGCCGCCTTCTCGAAGTCCTGCGCGTCGATCGCCGATTCCTTCTCCCGGCGGGCGTCCGCGATCTTCTCGTCGAATTCCCTCAGGTCCGGTGGGGCGGTCATCCGGCGGATTCGCATCCGAGCGCCAGCCTCATCGATCAGGTCGATGGCCTTATCCGGCAGGAACCGGTCGTTGATGTACCGGTCGGCCAACGTGGCGGCGGCCACCACGGCCGAATCGGTGATGGACACCCGGTGGTGTGCCTCGTACCGGTCGCGCAGGCCCTTGAGGATTTCGATGGTGTGCGCCACAGTGGGCTCACCGACCTGAACCGGCTGGAACCGGCGCTCCAGGGCGGCGTCCTTCTCGATGTACTTCCGATACTCGTCCAGAGTGGTCGCACCGATCGTCTGTAGCTCACCGCGGGCCAGTTTGGGCTTGAGAATGGAGGCCGCATCGATGGCGCCCTCGGCGGCGCCGGCCCCCACCAGCGTGTGCAGCTCGTCGATGAACAGGATGATGTCACCGCGGCTGTTGATCTCCTTGAGCACCTTCTTGAGGCGTTCCTCGAAATCGCCGCGGTAGCGGCTGCCGGCCACCAGTGAGCCCAGGTCCAGCGTGTACAGCTGCTTGTCCTTCAGGGTCTCGGGCACCTCGCCGTTGACGATGGCCTGCGCCAGACCCTCCACCACCGCCGTCTTCCCGACGCCGGGCTCGCCGATCAGCACCGGGTTGTTTTTGGTGCGCCGGGACAGCACCTGCATCACCCGCTCGATTTCCTTCTCGCGGCCGATGACCGGGTCCAGCTTGCCCTCCATGGCCGCGGCTGTGAGATTGCGGCCGAACTGATCGAGAACCAGAGATGTGGAGGGACTGCCGGACTCCCCGCCCCGGCCTCCGGTGCCGGCCTCGGCGGTCTCTTTACCCTGATAGCCGCTGAGCAGCTGGATGACCTGCTGGCGCACCCGGGTTAGCTCCGCTCCGAGTTTGACCAAAACCTGAGCGGCCACACCCTCGCCCTCGCGGATGAGCCCGAGGAGGATGTGCTCGGTGCCGATGTAGTTGTGGCCGAGTTGCAGCGCCTCCCGCAGGCTCAGTTCCAGGACCTTTTTGGCCCGTGGTGTGAAAGGGATGTGCCCGGACGGGGCCTGTTGGCCCTGCCCGATGATCTCCTCGACCTGGGAGCGCACCCCTTCGAGTGAAATCCCGAGCGATTCGAGGGACTTGGCGGCAACTCCCTCGCCCTCGTGGATCAAACCGAGCAGAATGTGCTCGGTGCCGATGTAGTTGTGGTTGAGCATCCGGGCCTCTTCCTGAGCCAGGACGACAACCCTGCGGGCGCGGTCAGTGAATCTCTCGAACATCTGCGGTTACCTGCCCTCCATCGTGTGGTGCCGCGGTAGTCACCGGGCGCCGCAGCGTCCACTCTAATGGGCGGCACCGGGGGAGGTGCTCTCCGCTGCTAGCCGAAACACATCCGTCATTGCGGACGCTTCACGTCAACGCCCCAGGCCGCGGTTTCGTTTCCCGCTTCGGGCACGGCGGCCTTCGCGGTCAGCGAAACCCGTTTGCGGACCGGCCCCGGGCTCAGTTGGCGGCGTGGAAGGCCTCGATGATCTCCGCCGGAATCCGGCCCCGGGTGGACACCTTGTGGCCGCTGCGGCGGGCCCATTCCCGGATCGCCGCACTCTGCTCGCGGTCGATCGAGCCGCGCCCGCCCCGGCCGGGTGTTCCCGCGCGCCCGCGGCGGCGGCCGCCCACCCGGCGACCGGCGTCGATCCACTGTTTGAACTCGTCCCGGAGTTTCTGAGCATTCTTGGCGGAAAGGTCGATCTCGTAGCTCACACCGTCAATCGCGAATTCGACCGTTTCATCGGCGGGGCCATCGCCATCGAAATCGTCGACAAGGGTCACGGTGACTTTTTTTGCCATCTAAATTCCTCGGTTCATCTGAGCGCAGGGAAAGGTTTTAGTCTCCGGCTAATGTGCCACAAAAGTGGACCGAATACCAAGCTTCTCGGACCGCGAGGTTCAGTTGCCGTGTCGGCGAACTATCGGGAACAATACGGTCTCCCTGATCGACAACCCGGTTAGCACCATCAGTAACCGGTCGATTCCCATTCCGGTGCCGGTCGTGGGTGGCATGGCGTATTCCATTGCGGACAGAAAGTCTTCGTCGAGGGCCATTGCCTCGTCGTCCCCGGCGGCAGCCGCGCGGGCCTGGTCCTCCAGACGTTCCCGCTGGATCACCGGGTCGACCAGCTCGGAGTAACCCGTGGCCAACTCGATTCCGCGCACGTACAGGTCCCATTTCTCGGTCACCCCCGCGACACTCCGGTGCTGACGGGTCAGCGGTGTGGTCTCCACCGGGAAATCCTTAACAAAGGTAGGCGCCCACAGAGCGTCCCCGACGCTGTGCTCCCAGAGTTCCTCGACAATTTTGCCGTGTCCGTACCCGCGGTCCCGGGGAATCTCGACATCAAGCCGCTCGGCAATAGCCAGTAGGTATTCGGCGGGGGTCTCCGGCGTGATCTCCTCGCCGAGCGCTTCCGACAATGACGGATACATTTGAATCGACGGCCATTCTCCGTCTAGGTCGTACACAGTTCCATCGGGTAGTACCACCTGTCGTGTGCCTATCGCCTCGTCCGCGACACCCTGAATAAGCTCGCGGATCATCACCGCGGAATCGTCGTAGGTTCCCCACGCCTGATATGTCTCGAGCATCGCAAATTCGGGTGAATGAGTGGAATCGGCACCCTCATTGCGGAAAACCCGATTGAGTTCAAACACCCGCTCCAAGCCGCCGACAACACAGCGTTTAAGGAACAACTCGGGGGCGATCCTCAGGTACAGGTCGGCGTCCAAGGCATTGGAATGGGTCACGAACGGCCGCGCCGCGGCCCCACCGGCGAGGGTCTGCAGCATCGGAGTCTCCACCTCCAGGAATCCCCGGCGCTCCAGACCGTGCCGGACCGCGCGGACGACGGCGATGCGCTGCCGGGCCACGGTGCGGGCCTGCGGACGGACGATCAGGTCGACATACCGGCGCCGGACGCGGGACTCCTCGCTCATTTCTCTATGCGCCACCGGCAGCGGCCGCAGCGCCTTGGCGGCCATCTGCCAGGTATCGGCCAGCACGGACAATTCCCCGCGCCGGGAGCTGATCACCTCGCCGTGAACGAACACGATATCGCCCAGGTCCACTTCGGACTTCCAGGACTGCAGCGCGTCGGCGCCGACGCCGGCCAGGCTGATCATCACCTGTAACTGGGCGCCGTCGCCCTCCTGCAGAGTCGCAAAGCACAGTTTGCCGGAGTTGCGGGCGAAGACCACCCGGCCGGCCACCCCGACCTGCTCGCCGGTGGCCGAGTCGGCGGCCAAATCAGGGTAGGTCGCGCGAACCTCGGCCAGCGAATGGCTTCGTGGCACGGCCACCGGGTACGGTTCGCGGCCCTCGTCGATCAGCCGTTGGCGCTTGCCCTGCCGGATCCGGAACTGCTCGGGAACATCGTCCTGCGGGTCAAGGGCGGCCGGTACATCAGCATCACTCACGACTGACCAGCTTAAATGTCGGGTCGCTCCGGGGGACTCAGCGGGCGGGCCCGGCCCGGCCGCGCTGCCGATCGGAATTGCGCTCGAACACCATCCGCAGCCCGTCGAGGGTCAGATGTTCATCGAAGTGCTCGACACTTCGGAGGTTGGGCAGGATCAGCGGTGCGGTGTGCCCGGTGGCGACCACCGCGACGTCGCGGCCGGCGAAACCGTCAACGTCGGCTCGTATACGGCTGACCAGACCGTCGACGAGTCCGGCGAAACCGAACACCGCGCCCGACTGCATACATTCCACGGTGTTCTTACCGATCACCGAGCGGGGCCTGGTCAACTCGACCCGACGAAGCGCGGCCGAACGGGCCGCGGCCGCGTCGGAGGACAGTTGGACACCGGGAGCGATCGCGCCGCCGAGGAACTCCCCCCTCGCCGACACCACGTCCACACAGACGGACGAGCCGAAGTCCACCACGATCGCGGGGGCTTCGTACTTGGCGTAGGCCGCCAGACAGTTGACGATGCGGTCGGCACCCACTTCCTTCGGATTGTCCACCAGCAGCGGTATACCGGTGCGGATTCCCGGCTCGATGAGGACATTCGGGACGCCCGTCCAGTACTGGTCGAGCATGCCGCGGATCTCGTGCAGCACCGACGGGACGGTCGATAGTCCGGTCACCCCGGTCAGCCGTTCGGAGTCATCTCCGATCAGTCCTTCGATGGTGAGGGCGAGTTCGTCGGCTGTCACCTCCGGCTCGGTCCGGATACGCCAGTTTTGCGCCACTTTGGCGTGGTTACCCGTCCCGGAGATCAGTCCCACGACGGTGTGGGTATTGCGGACGTCAATTGCGAGCAGCACGGCTAGCGCCCCGAACCATATGAGCCGTGCATTGACCGGAACATCAGTTCCTCCAAGTCATTTCGTGCGGTTCAGAAACTCCCGAATCCGGTGACACCCCGCCGTCGGGCAGGTCGACGGCGATATTGTCCAGCAGCCGGGTGCCGCCCAGGCGGGCCGCGATCAGCAACCGCGCGGGACCGGATCGGGGAGCCGGCTCCAGCCAGGGCCCGCGCAATTCCAGGTAATCGATCCCGATGGCGGGTACCTCATCGAGAACCGCCCGGGCCGCGTCGACCGCGGCGGCCGGACCCGAACCGGCCGCGTACCTGCCGGCGAGCAGAGCCGCGGATATCGCGGTGGCCTGCTCGCGCTCCTCCGGGCTCAGATAGCGGTTGCGCGATGACATGGCCAGTCCGTCCGGTTCCCGCACGATAGGAACCCCGACTATCCGCACACCCACATTGAGATCGTCGACCATCTGCCGGATCAGAACGAGCTGTTGATAGTCCTTCTCCCCGAAGAAGGCCCGATCCGGCCGTACGGCCATGAGCAACTTCAGCACCACGGTCAACATTCCGGCGAAATGTGTTGGGCGCGAGACGCCTTCGAGTTCATCGCCCACCGGTCCGGGATGGACGGTAGTACGCGGGCCATCCGGGTACATCGTCGACGCGGTCGGGGTGAACGCCACCTCGACCCCTTCCTGGCGAAGCATCTCCAGGTCCTCATCGAGCGGGCGGGGGTAGGAATCGAGGTCCTCGCCCGCGCCGAACTGCAACGGGTTGACGAAGATCGACACCACGACGACCGCTCCGGGCACCCTCCTGGCAGCGCGAACCAGTGCGATGTGCCCGTCATGGAGGGCACCCATGGTGGGAACGAGCATCACCCGCCGGCCGGTATGCCGCAGCGCCGCGCAGACCTCCGACACCCCGTGCGGCGTCGGGTAGACATTGAGTTGGCCCGCACTGAACTGCGGCCCCCTGATGGTCATCGTTGCGGCCCCGCAGTTCTGAAGTCGGACAACACGTCAAGGATCTCCTCGGGGGCCTGAGCTCGCTGGGCGGTCCGCAACGAGTCGGCCCGATACGCCTGGGCCAGAGCGGGGTCGATACCGTCGAGGGCCGCCAGATGGGCCGCCACCGCCGCGGCGTCGCCGCGGGCCACCGGTCCGGTCAACGCGGCCTGCCCGCGTTGCAGGGTGTTCTCCAGGGCGGCCCGGGCCAACGGTCCGATGATCCGTTCGGCGAGCCCTCCGGGGGCATCGCCCACTGGTTCCTGACCAAGTAGCCCCTCCCCGGAGAGCGCGGCGCGGAGCGCAGCGAGCGCATCCGCGACCACAGTGACGATGTGGTTGCTGCCGTGGGCCAAAGCGGCGTGGTAGAGGGCGCGCTCTTGTTCACCGACCCGGAACGGCTCACCGCCGATCTCCAGCACCAGTGACTGAGCTATCGCATGGCCGATCTCGTCGGAAGCGGTGATCCCGAAGCAGGCGTCGGCCAGTCGGGACACATCCTCATCGGCACCGGTGAACGTCATCGCCGGGTGAATCGCCAGCGGAACGCAACCCAGTTCGGTCAGCGGGTTCAACACCGCAATGCCATTGGCGCCCGAGGTGTGCGCCACCATGGTCCCGCGGCGAACGACGCCGGTCGCCGCCAGGCCGCCCACCAGGCCGGGCAGTTCGGCGTCGGGGACGGTCAGCAGCAGCAGCTCGGCGGCATCGGCCACCTCCGGCACCGAGAGCAGCGGGGTGTCCGGCAGACGGCGCTGCGCAAGCCGATGTGATGCAGCAGAGACGGCACTGGCCGCCACGACAACATGGTCGGCGCGCTCCAGGGCCATACCCAAGGCGGTTCCGACCCGGCCTGCGGAAACGACGCCGACCTTGAGCCGGGCCGGACGCAAGCCGTTGGGGTTCCCCACCAGTCCGACCTCGCTGACATGAACACGACGTTCCGATCCCGGGAGGCGGGTACCGGACGAACGGTCGAGAGTCTATCCTCCGGTTCAGTCCTCACGTCGCCGGCGGCCACCGCCACCGGCCGGCCCGTTGACCTGCAGTCTCGCCATCAGCTCGGCAACCGACTGTCCCCCGGTGTGCTGGCCCGACGCCTCGGCGGGCAGTTCCGGGGGTGTTTCGACGGGCAACTGCCGCTCCGGGTCTCGGTGTCGTCCCCCGGAAGCGGCCGGTTGACCGGGCCCGGCCGAATGGCGGCCGCGCGGGCCTTCCGGCACGGTGACAGGTTTGGCGCCGGGTGTGCGTCGTCCGGCCTCACCGCCGGAGTGCCGGCCGCGTCGGACCTCCGGTGGACGCCACGGTGGTCCGGGCGGCGGCGGACCCGGCTGGACGATGACAGGCTCAATCGGGGCGGTCCGGGCAGCGGGCGGTTCGTCGGGCCGCTGGCGGTGGTTACCCCGGTAGTCCCGTCGATCGTTCCTCGGCGGGCTCGGCGGCGGCTGTGGTTCATCCGCCGCTAGCGGCTCTTCGGGAACGTCGATGATCGAGCTTTCGGTGACCGCCTCCGGCCCGGCGACGATTGCCACGACCTCTTCGGTGACCACCGATATCCGGCTGCTCTCGACCCGCCCGGGCCCAACCGCCACCGAAGGCGCACCCCGGTCACCCTGGAGTGCGGGCCGCCCGCCGAGATCGGAACCGAGGAGCACCTCCAGATGGGAACGCAGCGACTCGAGTTCCGAGCGCAGCGCCGACATCTCCTCGGCGGCCTGCGCGCGCAGTTCGCGCGCCAACTGCCTGCGCAGATTGGTCTCCACGGACAGCTCGTACTCCCGGCGGGCAGAGATCTCCCGATCGAGTTGCAGATCGTAGACGAACTTCATATCCCGGGCCCGGGCCTGATCGAGCTCGCTCTGGCGGCGGTAAACCACGGTGACGAACGCGGCCACCACCGCGGCCCACAGCGATAGGATCACCGCCAGACGCAACAACTCCACCCGATCGGTGAAGACCAGGGTCGAACTCGCCGCGATGGCCAGGATCAGCAACCCGGTCAGGAGCGGCCAGCCCGGCACGCGGTTGCCACGACGGCCCCGTGCTCCGCGGGACGGAACGGTCATGGCCCGACTGTACCGCGCAGCGAAACCGATTTCCGGTTGCGACAAGCCTGCCGGAGGGCCGGCGGCGCTAGTCCGCGAGAGCATCCTCGCCGGCTGTCGTTTCCCCGGGAGACTTGCAGCAGTGCTGCAACCACAGGGCGGCCGCCACGAGCGCGAATGCACTGGCGGCCGCGGCGATCACGCCGGGAATGTCGGCTGCGGCCACCCGCATCTCGGTGCGCCGCGGCAACAGATAGACGAGGACGGCAACCCACCAGCCGAGCATCACCGCGCCGACCCAGGCCGAAGCCTTGGCGACCGCGACGGTGCGCGCGACGGCCAGCGGATCCAGCCGTCCCGCTCCCACACCGATCCGGCCGTCCCGAATGCGGCCGCGTACCGACACCGCCCACCACATTTCGGCGGCGGCCACCGCCAGCAGCGATAGACCCGTCCACAGTGTGATGGGGGGGAAGTAACGGTACAGCAATCGAATCGCCAGATAGCCGACGACGGCTGCGACCAGCGCGGCGAAGGCCAGATCGCGCCTGCGGGTCGGACCCATCAGTGCGTGCCCCCCGGACCGCGTAGTTCGAGGTCGGTCGCACGTACCCCGTCGCGTTCAGCACCGTCGAGTTCCGCGAGGATGTCCGGCACCGGACGGCGATGGCCGGCAACGCTCAATTGCGCAGCAGGGTCGACGGCGAGCCACGGAATCAACACGAACGCCCGCTGGTGCGCGAACGGATGCGGCAGGGTGAGCTCCGCGTCATCGGAAAACAGTTCCGTTTCGCCGTCGAAACAACACACCAGGTCGACGTCGAGGGTTCGCGGCCCCCACCGGAGGGTCCGGACCCGCTCATTGGAGTTTTCGATCTCCTGCGCCCGGCGCAGCCAGCCCAGCCCGTCCAGAGCCGGGTCCTCAGCGATCAGGACGGCGTTGAGGAACGGCTGCTGTTCGACTCCCCCCCAGGCAGCGGTCTCCCATACCGGCGATACCGCGGCCACAGCTGCCCCGACGGCATCGACCGCCGACTGCAGCCTGGCCAGCCGGTCGCCGACATTGGAACCGATGGACAACACCACACGACTCATGTCGCCGCCGGAACGATCCGCCCCCGGCCGGACCGGCGGGAGCGACGGGCGACCACAGCCACGTCGGCGAAGGCCAGCGGGATGGGCGCCGTCGGCTTGTGCACCACGACCTCGACGGCGTGTACGCGGGTGTCCGCCATGACATCGTCGGCGATCTCTGCGGCGACCGTCTCGATGAGGTTGCGGGGCGGTCCTGCGACGATATCGGCCGCCCGCTGAGCCAGGACGCCGTAGTCGAAGGTGTCGTCGAGTTCGTCGCTGGCCGCGGCATCGGCCAGGTCGATCCAGACGATGATGTCGATGACGAAATCCTGGCCGTCGCGCCGTTCATGGTCGAAAACACCGTGGTGGCCCCGCACGGTCAGGCCGCGCAGTTCGATGCGATCAGCCATCAGCGGCACCCCCACCCGGGTGCTGCCAGCGTGCGGCGACCTTCAGCGCATCGACGCTGGCACGCACATCATGTACCCGCACCCCCCAGGCACCGTGCACAGCGGCTAGCGCCGAGATCACGGCAGTCGCGGTGTCCCGCCCGTCCGGGGGGCGCGATTCGCCGTCCGGACCGGCCAGCAGAGCACCCAGGAAGCGCTTCCGGGAGGCGCCGACGAGCACCGGCACTCCGGTGCCGACCAGCTCCGGAAGCGTATGCAGCAGCACCCAGTTGTCCACCGCCGACTTGGCGAACCCCAGTCCCGGATCGATGATCAGATTGCGCGGGTCGACCCCCGCCCCCACGGCGGCGTCGACCGCGGTCATCAACTCGTCGCGGACCTCACCGGCCACGTCCCGGTACCGGGGAATGTCGTGGGGCCGACCGGCCTGCACCGAAGGCCAGTGCATCAGAACCCATGGCACCCCGGCCTGCGCCATCAGAGGCGCCATACCGGGGTCGGCCCGACCTCCGCTGACGTCGTTCACCAATTCCGCCCCGGCGTCCAGTGCCGCCTCGGCCACCGCGGCGTGCATGGTGTCGATGCTGACCGTGGCACCCTGCGCAGCGAGTTCTTTGACGACCGGTACAACCCGGGCGATCTCGACCGCCGAGTCGATTCGCACGGCACCGGGACGGGTCGACTCCCCGCCGACGTCGATGATCTCCGCACCATCGGCCAGCAGGGCCTCGGCGTGTGCGACGGCGCGGGCCGGGTCCAGGAAGCGTCCCCCGTCCGAGAAGGAGTCGGCGGTGACGTTGACGACACCCAGCACCCGAACGGCCCCTGTATCCCCGGTCACTTTCGGAGGATGAGACCCAGCGCCTCGGACCGGGATGCGTCGTTGGACTTGAACAGTCCCCGCACGGCCGAGGTGGTGGTGATCGCACCCGCCTTCCGGACTCCGCGCATGGCCATACACAGATGTTCGGCCTCGATGACCACGATCACACCTCGGGGGTTGAGCTTGTTGACGATCGCGTCGGCGACTTGGGCGGTCAGCCGTTCCTGCACCTGCGGGCGTTTGGCGTACAGGTCGACCACCCGGGCCAGCTTCGACAGACCGGTGACCCGGCCGTCGTCACCGGGGATGTAACCCACGTGGGCCATGCCGTGGAACGCAACGAGGTGATGCTCACAGGTCGAGTACATCGGGATCTGCTTGACGAGCACCAGTTCGTCGTGCTGTTCGTCGAAGGTCGTGTCCAGCACCGCATCCGGGTCGGTGTAGAGACCGGCGAACATCTCCCGGAAGGCGCGGGCCACCCGGGCCGGGGTGTCCTTGAGGCCATGCCGGTCCGGATCCTCGCCGACCGCGAGGAGTAACTCCCGGACCGCCGCTTCAGCCCGGTCCTGATCGAATATCGGGGTTTGGAGAGTGATCGAGTCGCGCTGCGGCATATCAGCTCCGTCCGTGGGTCAACCGGGGCGGCCAGGACGGCCACCCTCGTCACCGGGCGCTTCGCCCGGCGAGCGACCGGGGGGCGCGGGGTTCGGCGGGTAAGGCTGCCGGGGCTGATGCGGCTGATGCGGCTGCCCCTGCTGCGGCGGGGTCCAGCCCTGCGGCGGCGGGTACCAGTGACCCGGCTGCTGCTGTCCCTGCGGCGGCCACCCGGGGGCGTGCCAGCCGGCCGGGGCGCCGTAATCCGGTTGAGTCGGGCCGCTGGACGCCTGATGGCGACCACCCGGCTGGGGGCCGGCGGGCCCGGGGGTGGCGTTCGCGGTGCCGTTGCCGTTGCCGTTGCCGTTGGCCGTTCCGTTTCCCCCGGCAGCGGGCGGAGCCTGCTCGGCCTGTTGGGCGTGGGCGGCGCTGGCCTGGGCGATCGCCTTCTTGAACGCCGGCTCGGGCATCGGCCGGGGCCACGGCTCACCACGTTCGATGGCGATTTCACCAGGGGTCTTGATCGGGGGTTTGTCCGACGGTATACGCCCGCCGAAGTCGTCGAACACGGTGAGCCGCGGACGTTTGCGCACGTTTCCGAAGATCGCCTCCAGCTCGACGCGGTGCAGCGTTTCCTTTTCCAGCAATTCCCCGGCCAGGATGTCGAGCACATCGCGGTACTCGGTGAGGATCGCCCAGGCCTCGGTGTGCGCGGCCTCGATCAGCTTCCGGACCTCGTCATCGATATCGCGGGCGACCTCGTGACTGTAATCGGCCTGGGTTCCCATGGTGCGGCCCAGGAACGGGTCACCGTGCTCGGTTCCGTAGCGGACGGCACCGAGCTTGGAACTCATCCCGTATTCGGTCACCATCGCGCGGGCGATCTTGGTGGCCTGTTCGATATCTGAGACCGCACCGGTGGTGGGTTCACGGAACACCAGTTCCTCGGCGGCGCGGCCACCCATCGCGAACACCAGCCGGGCGATCATCTCCGAGCGGGTCATCAGGCCCTTGTCGTCCTCCGGCACCGACACCGCGTGCCCGCCGGTGCGGCCGCGGGCCAGGATGGTCACCTTGTAAATCGGTTCGATGTCGGGCATCGCCCATGCCGCCAGGGTGTGACCACCCTCGTGATAGGCGGTGATCTTCTTCTCGGTCTCGCTGATCACGCGGCCCTTGCGCCGCGGACCGCCGATCACGCGGTCGACGGCCTCCTCGAGCGCGGCCCCGGTGATGATGGTGCCGCTTTCCCGCGCTGTCAGCAGCGCGGCCTCATTGATGACGTTGGCCAGGTCGGCACCGGACATGCCGACGGTCCGCTTGGCAAGTCCGTCGAGGTCGGCGTCCGAGGCCAGCGGCTTGCCCTGGGCATGGACCCGAAGCACCGCTTTGCGACCGGCCAGATCAGGGCTGGACACCGGGATCTGCCGGTCAAAACGACCCGGCCGCAGCAGCGCGGGGTCAAGAATATCGGGCCGGTTGGTGGCGGCGATCAGGATGACGCCCTGGCGTTCGCCGAAGCCGTCCATCTCGACGAGCAGTTGGTTGAGGGTCTGCTCGCGCTCGTCATGGCCACCGCCGAGGCCGGCACCGCGCTGGCGTCCAACGGCGTCGATCTCGTCGACGAAAATGATGCAGGGCGAGTTCTGCTTGGCCTGTTCGAACAGGTCGCGGACCCGGGAGGCGCCGACACCGACGAACATTTCCACGAAATCCGAACCGGAGATGGTGAAAAACGGAACACCTGCCTCCCCCGCGACGGCTCGGGCCAGCAGCGTCTTGCCGGTTCCGGGCGGGCCGTAGAGCAGCACCCCCTTGGGGATTTTCGCGCCGAGAGCCTGGTAGCGCGCCGGATTCTGCAGGAAGTCCTTGATCTCGTAGAGCTCTTCAACCGCCTCATCGGAGCCGGCGACGTCGGCGAAGGTCGTCTTCGGCATGTCCTTGGACAGCTGCTTGGCGCGCGACTTGCCGAACCCGAAGCCCATCCGGCCCCCGGTCTGCATTCGTGAGAAAAGCACGAACAACCCGATCAACAGGAACAGCGGCAGCATGTAGATGAGCAGAGTGCCCAGCATGCTGGGCTGGTTGACCGTGGTGTTGGTCGGGACGCCTTTCGCCGTCAGCGAGTCGAACAGCGGTACCGCGTAGCCGGTCGGGTACTTGGCGATGACCTTCGTGGAGTCCGCGGTCTGATCGTTGGCGTCCTTCAGTTCCAGGCGCAACTGCTGTTCGCGATCGTCGATCTGTGCGGTCTTGACGTTGTCGGCGCTGATCTGGGCCGTCGCCACCGAGGTGTCTATCGGTTTGAAGCCGCGGGTGTCGTCGTTGAAGTAGAAGAACAACCAGCCCAGCAGCAGCACGGCGGCGATCACCGTGAGCGTGCGCATCACATTTTTCCGGTTCATCGAGCATCGGCCCGCACGGGCCCGTCCTTCCGATCGCAGACTGGAAGTCACCAGGCTACCGCTACCCCAAGGTCAGCCGGTGCCCTCGGGGTTTCTGTCACGGTTTGGTCCCGCAGATCACCGTCGGCAGCCCGGGCGTGCGGACGACTGTGCTTGGCTGGACGCGTGGTCACAACCGCTGAACGGTTCGTCGATGTCAACGGGGTTCGGCTGCGGGTGGCAGAGGCCGGATCCGCCGATTCACCGCTGGTGATCCTCGCCCACGGCTTCCCGGAGCTGGCCTACTCGTGGCGGCATCAGATTCCCGCCCTGGCCGCTGCCGGCTACCACGTGATCGCCCCCGACCAGCGCGGTTACGGCGGTTCCACGCGGCCCGAAGCGGTCGACGCCTACGATATCGCCGCGCTGACCGGCGATCTGGTCGGCCTGATCGACGCATTCGGCGCCGACCGGGCCGCGCTTATCGGACACGATTGGGGGGCGGTCGTCACCTGGAGCACCCCGCTGCTGCACCCGGACCGGGTGGCTGCGGTCGCCGGTTTGAGTGTGCCCCCGGTGCCCAGACCGGCGACCCCGCCGACTGCGGCGTTCCGGAGGATCTTCGGCGAGAACTTCTTCTACATCCTCTACTTCCAGCAGCCCGGTGTCGCCGATGCCGAGATGTCCGCCGACCCGCGGCGGGCATTACTGCGGATGTTCGGCGGAATGCGGGCTCCGGCGGATGAGGCGGCCGCGCTCCGCATGTTGGCCCCCGGGCCGGCGGGCTTCATCGAGCGCCTGGGCGAGCCGGACCGGATACCGGACTGGCTGGGAGCGGAAGAACTTGACCACTACGTCACCGAGTTCACCCGGACCGGTTTCA
Source organism: uncultured Mycobacterium sp. (assembly GCA_964555915.1). Classification (GTDB taxonomy): domain Bacteria; phylum Actinomycetota; class Actinomycetes; order Mycobacteriales; family Mycobacteriaceae; genus Mycobacterium. Next base: position 26,120 of record CAZKUK010000005.1, on the reverse strand, counting down.
CCGGAGCGCTCAACTGGTACCGCAACTTCGACCGGAACTGGCAGATCATGGACCGTCCCGCGGCCCCGGCTATCACCGTCCCAGCGCTTTTCGTCGGCGGGACCGCCGATCCGGTGCTGGCCTTCACCAAGACCAGCCGCGCCACCGAGGTGGCGCGCGGCCCGTACCGACAGGTCATGCTCGACGGCGCGGGCCATTGGATTCAGCAGGAACGGCCGGCACAGGTCAATGCCGAGTTGCTGGAGTTCCTCTCGCAGGTGCGGTGGTGATCCGGCCACGCGCTACGGTGAGGCATGCCGATGACCGTTGAACCCCCGAGAGCCCGCCATCTCATGGCCTGCGCCACAGCGGTATTGGCCGTATCCCTGCTGTCCGGGTGCGACTCCGCGCCGGCGGTCGGCGCAAACGCCCGGCAGGTGACGGTGGTGGGTTCCGGCGAGGTCAGGGCAGCGCCGGACACCCTGACCGCCGAGGTGGGGATCGAGGTGGTGGCACCGGATGCGACCACGGCGATGAATCAGGCCAGTGAGCGGCAGCAGGCCGTGCTCGACCAACTCGCCGCGCGCGGCATCGAGGCCGCGGATATCGCCACCTCCGGCGTCGATCTGCAGCCGCAGTACGGCGATAACTCCGTGATCACCGGGTATCGGGCGGAAAACTCGATCATGGTGACACTCCGCGAACTCGACGCGGCCCCGGATACGTTGGCGCTCATCGTCACAGCCGGCGGCGATGCCACCCGGATCAACTCGGTGAGCTATTCGATCGAGGAGGACTCGGCACTGGTCAGCGAGGCCCGGGCCCTGGCGTTCGACGATGCACGGACCCGCGCCGAGCAATACGCCGACCTGTCGGGGCTCTCGCTCGGCACGGTCATCTCGATCTCCGAGGCACCGGGCAGCCCCCAGCCCCGATCGCCGATGCCGGTGCCACAGGGCGCGAGGGCCGCGGCTGCGCCGGTCCCGGTACCACCCGGCGAACAGACCGTCGGGTTCTCGGTGACGGTGGTCTGGGAGCTCGGTTAGCAGAGCGCGACGGCGTCGATCAGGGGGCGTAGACCTTGGGGTCCAGGGTGCCGATATAGGGCAGGTCGCGGTACCGCTCGGCATAGTCGAGGCCGTAACCGACGACGAACTCGTTCGGAATGTCGAAGCCGACATAGGCGATGTCCACATCGGCGCGGACCGCGTCGGGCTTCCGTAACAATGTGCAGACCCGTAGCGACCTCGGACGGCGGGTGGCCAGGTTGCGTAGCAGCCAGGACAGCGTCAGGCCGGAGTCGACGATGTCCTCGACGATCAGCACATCACGATCGGCGATATCGCGGTCGAGATCCTTGAGGATCCGCACCACACCCGAGGAGGACGTCGCCGAGCCGTAGGAACTCACTGCCATGAACTCCAGCTGGGTGGGAACGGGGATGGCCCGGGCCAGATCGGTCACGAACATCACCGCCCCTTTCAGGACGGTCACCAGCAGCAGGTCCTGGCCGGCCAGCGCGGCTGCATAGTCAAGACCCACCCGGGCGCCCAACTCGGCGGTCCGGATCTGAATCTGATCTTCGGATAACAGCACCGAGTTGATGTCTCCGGGATACAGCTCGTTCGCCGACACAGCCACAGCGTGCCATGCCGCCGTCGGCCATAACAATCAGACGGGTTCGCTGCGCAGGGTTAGGGTGCCGCCCCGACGCTCGGCGAACAGCCGAGTGTTCGCCACACCCCAACTCACCGCCACCCCGCCCTGGCCGCGCCACGCGGCCACCAGCGCGTCAACCGCCCGAATCTGGTGGTCGGTAAGCCCGGTAGCGCCGCTGCTGAGCAACCAGGCACGAATCACTCTGCGCCGCAACGCTTCAGGAAGCTCCTTGACGACAGCCACCGCCAGACCGTCCCCGTCCCGTGCCATGGCGAGATCGTGCTCTGCCATCGAATCCAGGATCTCCGTATCTTCTCGTAACGCCGAGGCGGTGCGGCCCAGCGCCCGGGCCACCCCGCCCCCGAGAACATCCTCGAGCAGGGGCAGCACCTCGGTGCGCAGTCGCACGCGGGTGAACCGGGGGTCGCTGTTGTGCGGGTCATTCCAGGCGGTCAAACCGAGCTCGGCACAGACGCCGTGGGTGACGCCGCGCCGCACCTCCAGTAGCGGTCGGTACCAGGGCGGGTCACAGGGTTGCATGCCGGCGATGGACCGGGGGCCGGAGCCACGGCCCAAACCCAGCAGCACCGTCTCAGCCTGATCGTCCAGGGTGTGGGCGAGCAATACCGGCGCCCCGGCACGGGCCGCGTCCAGCGCGGCGTAGCGAGCGGCTCGGGCGGCGGCCTCCGGACCGCCCGCCGAGCCCACCTGGACCCGCAGCAGATGCGCGGCCGTGCAGCCGAGATCCACCGCCTGCCGTTGCGCGGTCCGGGCGACGACCTCCGAGCCGGGCTGGATCCCGTGGTCGACGATCAGCGCGGTCGTCGGCTGAACGGTCGCGGCGGCCGCTGTCAGCGCCAGCGAGTCGGGGCCTCCGGACAGCGCCACACACCAGGACGGCGCGTCGGCCAAGTGGTGTGCGGCGAACCGGGCCAGCGTCCGGCGCAGCCCGGCTAGAGCACCCTGTCGATCCACCGCTGAGGTTTCTCGATCTCGTCGGGCAGCGGCAGGGTCTCCGGGCCGGACCACACCGTGTTGAACCGCGCCATCCCCACCCGGTCCACCACCTCGCCGACGAACGCGCTGCCCCGGGCGTATTGACTGAGCTTGGCGTCCACCCCGAGCAGCGCGCGCAGCAACCGTTGCAGGGGCGGCTGCTTGCGCTGGCGGCGGTCGTCGAAACGGCGGCGGATCAGCTGCACCGAGGGCACCACCGCCGGGCCCACCGCGTCCATCACATAGTCGGCATGACCCTCGAGCAGGGTGCCGAGCACCAGCAGCCGGTCCAGTGCGGCACGTTGTGGCTCGGATTGCACGGCCCGAAGCAAACCCACGACTCCGGCCGGCTCGGCGTTACCCGACGGTTCACGCCGGGTCCGGACGAAGTCCGCGAGTCGACCGACAACTGTCCCCACCCCATCGCTGCCTTCGGCGGTGAGAACCGAGAGAGCCTGCGACATGTACCCGGCCAGCCAGGGGTTGGCCGTGAACTGGACCCGATGGGTGACTTCGTGCAGGCAGACCCACAGCCGGAAGTCCCTGGGCGGCAGCCGAAGTTGCCGTTCGACGGCGATGACGTTCGGGTAGACCAGGAGCAGGGCCCCCGCCGCGCCGGCCGGTCCGGCAGCGAACGGGTCGTACTGGCCCAAGATCCCCGAGGAGATGAACGCCAGCACCGCGCCGGTCTGGGCACCGGCGGCGCGACCGGTGATGAGGTTCTTCGGGGTGTCGGTGCCACCGGTCATCGCCCGCATCGACGCCGACGCGCAGTGAATCCACTGCGCCCGATCGAGGATGCGGGCCTCCGGCACCGGAGCCTCGCCGGATAAGCGGGTCACATCGCGAACGGGTTCCTCAGCAGCGCGGGAGGCCCGCACCAAATCGTCGATGGCCTGCCGGCGGGTGTAGTCGGTGGCCGGCGGCCCGGGCCGGGCCAGCCGTGCGCCCACAGTTCCGGCGAACCGCCAGTCAACAGACCGGCCCAGGCTCGGCTGGGCGGGACCGGTCACGAGTGGTCGGGGTTGATGGTTCGGCTCATGCGCCACAACCGCAGGTGCGCAGAACCCCGGCCAGTGCGTCTATCGCGGTGCGGCCCTGGATTCCGGCGTTATTGGAGATGAAGGCGAAGGTGAGCACCCGGCCATCAACATCGGTGACGATCCCGGCCAGTGAATTGGTACCGGTCAACGATCCCGTCTTGGCCCGCAGCCATCCTGCCGAGGATCTCTTCGGGTCGCCGCTGAGGAATCGACCCGAGAGGGTGCCGCTACCGCCGGCCACCGGCAGCATGTCCACCATCGGCCGCAGCACCGGCTGATCGGGTCCGGCAGCCGCATTGATCACTTCGTCGATCGTCTTCGCGGTCAGAAGATTCGCCACCGACAGGCCGCTGCAGTCAGCAAGGGAGGCTCCCGATGTATCGATGTTCGCCGCTGCCAGCGTGCTGAGCACGGCATCGACGGCCCCGGCGAAACTTGCCGGTCGGCCGGTGGCGATGGCCACTTCCCGTCCGATGGTCTCAGCCATCACATTGTCCGAAAGCAGGACCATCTGCCGCAGCCGTTCGATGAGCGGAGCCGACTGGACCGAAGCCAGTTGCCGACCGCCGGCCGGGCCCGGTGCGAAAGTGACCTTGGCCGGATCCACCCCCAGTGCGGCGGCCAGCGCGCGACCGGCGTCGAGGGCGGGGGTGGGTGAGCGCCGCGACTCCACGGTGGTCGGCTGGATGCGTCCGGCATCGATCATCACCGACTGGATCGGGGAGATATCGCCGCCGGCGATATCCGCGGGGTCCCACCCCGGGGCCATATCAGGCCCGGTGAACAGCGAAATGTCCACCTGAACCGCAGTCGGCGCGACCCCGCTCTTTCGGACCTGTTCGGCGAGGTCGGAGATTCGCGCCGCATCGCGGTACCAGGTCGGCTCGCCGGGCGGTGCCGCCGAAAGCACCGGATCGCCCCCGCCCACCAGGACCACCACACCGGGCATCCTGGTCTGGTCGGCGGCCTTCACCGTCGTCGTCACCCGGGCGTTGCGGTCCAGGGTGAGCATGGCCGCGGCGGCGGTCAGGATCTTGTTGGTCGAGGCCGGCTGCATGGGCAGATCCGCTCGCTGTTCCCAGATCTGAGAGCCGGTCTTGGCGTCGGTGATCCTGCCGCCCAGGTTGCCCAGGTTCGGGTCCGCGACAGCGGCCGCCAGTGCCGCGGTCATCCCGGCGGTGGTCGGCACGGCCGCGGTGTCGGTCACCGGAACCAGCGCCGGTTGGGAGGCAGCGGGCGGGCGAGGAGGCGGGGCTGACGCGTTGCTGTGGCCCCCGGATGAGAGGACGGCGGCGGCCGCCACGACGATGGCGACCAACACGATCACCGCCGCGGCGAGCGCCACGTGACCGCGGCGCCGAAGATTCCCGATCATTGCTCTCCTCAGTCTTGCCGTTCATTGTGCCCAACGGGGCGGCGGGGGCGCGAATCCCTGGTTAGGGTGTTGTCCGTCGTCATCAGGCGACCTGACAGCACGAAGGAGTCGCTCGGTGCAGTTCGATGTCACGATCGAGATCCCGAAAGGCCAGCGCAACAAGTACGAGGTCGACCACGAAAGCGGCCGGGTGCGACTGGATCGCTATCTGTTCACCCCGATGGGGTACCCGGCCGATTACGGGTTCATCGAAGACACCCTCGGCGAGGACGGCGATCCACTGGACGCGCTGGTGCTGCTGCCCGAGTCGGTGTTTCCCGGAGTCATCGTCGAGGCCCGTCCGGTCGCCATGTTCAAAATGGTCGACGAGGCAGGAGGCGACGACAAGGTGCTCTGCGTTCCCGCCGGCGATCCGCGGTGGGACCATATCCAGGATCTGGGGCAGGTACCGGAGTTCGAACTGCGGTCAATCAAGCACTTCTTCATGCACTACAAGGACCTTGAACCCGGTAAACATGTCGATGCCGCCGACTTCGTCGGCCGTGCCGAGGCCGAAGCCGAGGTCGAGCGTTCCCGGCAGCGTTTCGCGGCTGAGGGCCACTGAGTGCCACTGAGTGCCCTGAGTGTCACTGAGGGCCCTGAGGGCCCCTGAATCGGGCCGGCACCGCACTGGCTGAGAGTTTTCCTGGCCGTAACACCGGGTAACCCCACCGTGTCTTCGATTTCCGACGATAGTCAGGTGTTACTACACCAGGGAATCGGGCTCGAAGCCTTCAACCGGCTCCCGCATCGTAAAGCCGTACACGCACTGTACGAGTGCTGCAACAGCCTGGAGATGGCCGATGATCTGGCCCTCGGGCGGCCCTACCCGCGTCACAGTGCGTTGTTCCGCGAGGCCGACGCGCTGCTGTTCGCTCTTCCGGACGAATCCGTCGATGAGATTCTGCAGGCGCACCCGAGAGTCGCCAGCCGCCCGCGCAGCGTCCGCTCGCACGCCGAGCAATGCGCACTGTGGGATGACAGGCCCGGGGTGATGATGTTGCTGGAGAGCTCGGCCCGACGCTACGAGGAGACCTTCGGCTTCCAGTTCATCATGTACGTCCGGCCCGAGGCATCGGTCTCGACGGTGATCGCGGCGATCACCGACCGGCTGCACCATGACTCCCAGACCGAGCGAAAGGTGATCCTCAACGAGGTCGCCCGGATCAACCGCAGCCGGCTGGAGCGCATGCTCGGCCCGGAGGGCGGCTACGACAACTGGGCCTGAGCCACCGGACCGATTAGCGAGAACCACTGATCCTGGTCTTGATGAGGCTGGCCACCATGGTCAGCAGCAGCGTCAGCAGGATCACCGCAAGGCTCAGCAGAGTGGGGATCTCCGGAACCGCGAGTCCGTTGCCGCCGTTGATGAACGGCACATCATTCTCGTGCAGGGCGTGCAGCAGAAGTTTGATACCGATGAAGAACAAAATGAATGCCAGGCCCTGCGACAGGTACACCAGACGGTTGAGCAGATCGCCGAGCAGGAAATACAGCTGCCGCAACCCCATGAGCGCGAACACGTTGGCGGTGAACACCAGATAGGGCTCTCGTGTCAGCCCGTAGATCGCTGGGATCGAATCCATCGCGAAGATCAGGTCGGTGGTGGCCAGCGCGACGATCACCAGGAACATCGGTGTCATACAGCGCTTGCCGCCACGTTTGACGTACAACTTCAGACCGTGCCAGGACCCGGTCGTGTTCAGGTGGTTCCGGGCGAACCGCACCACGGCGTTATCGGCCTCATCGCCGTGGTCGGTGTTCCGGACCAGCTTGATCGCGGTGTAGACCAGGAACGCGCCGAAGATGTAGAAGATCCACGAGAATCGCTGGATCGCAACCGCTCCGAGCGCGATGAAAATACCGCGGAACACCAGCGCCAAGATGATCCCGACCAGCAGGGCCTGCTGCTGGTAGATCTTGGGGACATTGAAGCTGGCCATGATGATGATGAAGATGAACAGGTTGTCAACCGACAGGCTGTACTCGGTCAGCCACCCGGCGTAGAACTCCAGACCGAACCGGCTGCCGTGGAAATGCCAGACCCACAGACCGAACAACAGCGCAAGGCCGACGTACACACTGAGAGCGGCCACACATTCACGCCGACTCGGCTCGTGCGGGCGGCGGGCGAACACCAGGACGTCGACGAGCAGCACCGCGAGTGTGGCCACCAAAGTGGCAGTCCACTCCAGCCCGGACACATTCACCGCACAAACCTCCGGCCGTCATCGCCCGCGGTTCCCTCCCGCCGCCGGAGTCGGCCCGCGCATTCGGCCGGCCGGGAAAGGCCGGCGTGCTGACGCCAACGCGGCGACGGGAAGGCTGAGAAAACCTGACCCCGGCGCGGCCAAGTTTCTCAGGTCCGTACCCGGTCTGGCACATCGGGTGCGCGCCGGGCACCCCGTCCACAGCCCGGGCAGCCTAGGATTCACAGGCGTGGCGACGCCCGAGATTCCGGCTCAGTATCTGCTCTCCCGCCAGGCCCCGTCACCGCGCACGCTTATCGATATTCTCCACGACACCGCGGACCGGTACCCGGACGCGGCGGCCATCGATGACGGCACCGTTCAGCTGACCTACAGCGAGATCATCGGGGATATCAGGGCGGGGTCCCGATGGCTGGCTGCCCGCGGCATCGGCCGCGGCGACCGGGTCGGGATCCGGATGCCCTCCGGCAGTTACTCGTTGTACCTGGCGATCCTGTCCGTTCTGGCCTCCGGCGCGGCGTATGTCCCGGTCGACGCCGACGATCCGGACGAGCGGGCGCAGGTGGTGTTCGGTGAGGCCGGAGTTGCCGGAGTCGTCACCGAAGCCGGACTGATCCCCGGCCCCGGCCAGTCACGCGGCGCTAGCGCCACACCACCCGATATCGACGACGACGCCTGGATCATCTTCACCTCTGGATCCACCGGTACCCCGAAGGGTGTGGCGGTCAGCCACCGCAACGCTGCAGCGTTCATCGATGCCGAATCCCAGATGTTCCTGCAGCACAACCCGATAAGGCCCGGCGACCGGGTACTGGCCGGCCTCTCGGTGGGATTCGACGCCTCCTGCGAGGAGATGTGGCTGGCCTGGCGATACGGCGCCTGCCTGGTGCCGGCACCGCGCTCACTGGTGCGCAGCGGAATGGATCTGGGGCCCTGGCTGGTCTCCCGGGACATCACGGTGGTGTCGACCGTGCCCACTCTCGCGGCATTATGGCCGGCTGAGGCCCTGGAAGCGGTGCGGCTGTTGATCTTCGGCGGCGAGGCCTGCCCACCCGATCTGGCCGGGCGGCTCGCCGTCGACGGCCGCGAGGTCTGGAACACCTATGGGCCTACCGAGGCCACCGTGGTCTCCTGCGGGGCGCGGCTCACCGGAAATTCGCCCGTGAGCATCGGGCTGCCGCTACCGGGCTGGGATCTGGCGGTGGTGGACGGTGCCGGCGAGCCGGTCGCGCTCGGCGAGATCGGTGAGTTGGTCATCGGCGGTGTGGGACTGGCCCGGTACCTCGATCCGGAGAAAGACGCCGAGAAGTACGCGCCGATGCTGACCCTGGGCTGGCCGCGTGCCTATCGGAGCGGGGATCTGGTCCGCCTGGAAAACGACGGCCTGTACTTCCAGGGGCGCGCCGACGATCAGGTCAAGGTCGGCGGCCGCCGGATCGAACTCGGTGAGGTGGACGCGGCGCTGGTGCATCTGCCCGGTGTCAGCGCGGGCGCGGCCGCGGTACGAAAGACCGCCAGTGGCACACCGGTCCTGGTGGGCTATGTGGCCTCCGCCGAACCGTCCTTCGACCTGGCAACCGCGCGGGCTCACCTGGCCGACGCGCTGCCCGCAGCGCTGGTTCCGCGGCTGGTTCTGGTCGGTGAGCTGCCGACCCGGACATCGGGAAAGGTGGACCGCGACGCATTGCCCTGGCCGCCCCCGGGTGACGTTCCGGATGTCGGATCCCAACTCGGCGGCACCATGGGGTGGCTGGCCGCGCGCTGGCAGGACATCCTCGGCGCCGTCGTGGACGGGCCGGAGGCGGACTTCTTCGCCCTCGGCGGTGGCTCATTGACGGCCGCCCAGATGGTGGTGGCGCTGCGCGACCGGTACCCGGCGATGACGGTCGCCCATCTGTACGACCACCCCAGACTGGGATCGCTGGCCGGTTTCCTGGATGAGATGGCCGCCGACCAGCCGGCGCCGGCCGCGGTGACTCCGCGACGGGTGGAGCCCACGCCGGTGTCCGCCCAAGCCGCCCAGGTCGCCTTGTCGGTGCCACTGGCCACCCTCGCCGGTTTGCAGTGGGTCACCTGGCTGGCGGTGATCAACAACGCCGTGGCCTGGGCGCACCCGTTACCGTGGCTGGTCACGGTCAACTGGTGGCTGGTCGCGGCAGCATTCGTCATGTTCATCACACCGCTCGGCCGGATGGCCATCGCCGTCGCGGGCGCCCGGGCGCTGCTGCTCGGCCTGGAGCCCGGGACCTACCGCCGCGGGGGTTCGCAGCATCTCCGGGTGTGGCTGGCTGAGCGCCTCGCCGCCGCCAGCGGAGCCGAGAATCTCTCCGGTGCCCCGTGGCTGGTGTACTACGCCAGGGCGCTGGGCAATTCGGTGGGCAAGGGAGTGGATCTGCATTCCGCTCCACCGGTCACCGGCATGCTCACGCTGGGACACCGCAGTTCGGTGGAACCGGAGGTCGACCTCACCGGGTACTGGGTCGACGGGGATCTCTTCCATGTGGGTCCGATCACCATCGGCAACGATGCGACGATCGGTGCGCGGACCACTCTGCTGCCGGGTGCGGTAGTCGGCAAGGACGCCGACGTCGCGGCGGGCTCGGCGGTGGTGGGCAAGGTGAAGAACCGCCAGTACTGGAAGGGCTCCCCCGCGGTGAAGTCCGGGAAGGCCCGTCATCCATGGCCGGATCGCCGACCGCCGCGGTCCGCGCAGTGGGTGGTGATCTACGGGCTGTCCTCGATGTTGCTGGGTGCACTGCCGCTGGCGGCGCTGGGCGCCGGGCTGGCGGTGCTGGCCTGGGCGGTGCGGCAGACGGCGACCCTGGATCAGGCTGTGTGGGCAGCGGCACCCTGGGTCCCAGTCGCGACGCTGGTAGCCATCGGCGTGTACGCGGCGCTGACGGTACTGGGCGTGCGGGTGCTCGCGATCGGTCTGCGTGAGGGCTACCACCCGGTCCGCAGCCGGATCGGCTGGCAACTGTGGAGCACCGAACGGCTGATGGACGCGGCCCGCAATTATTTGTTCCCGCTCTACGCGGCGTTGGCGACACCGGTGTGGCTGCGGATCCTCGGGGCCAGGATCGGCCGTGACACCGAGATCTCGACGGCACTGCTCACCCCTAAGTTCACCGTGGTGGAGGACGGCGCCTTCCTGGCCGACGACACCATGGTGGCCTCCTATGAACTCGGTGGCGGCTGGATCCATGTCGCTCAGGCCACCATCGGTAAACGGGCCTTTCTCGGCAATTCCGGTATCACCCAGCCGGGCCGGCGGGTTCCCGACGATGCCCTGGTGGCCGTGCTGTCGGCCACTCCACCAAAGGCAAAAACCGGCTCGTCGTGGCTGGGTAGCCCGCCGGTCCGGCTGCGCCGCCGCGCCGACACCGCCGAGGCCTCGTTGACCTATGAACCGCCGATACGGCTGAAGCTGGCCCGCGGGGCTTTCGAGACCTGCCGGGTGGTGCCGCTGATGGTCACCTTCGCGCTGGGTGTGGCAACCCTGGCGGCACTGCAGGCGGTCGCACTGCGCGCCGGCTACGGCGGGGCGGCCCTGGCCGGCGGGGTGGTGCTGCTGATCGCGGGCGCGGTTGCCGGATGTGTAGCCGTCGGGGCCAAATGGCTGGTGGTCGGCCGCATCCGCGATGACGAACACCCGCTGTGGTCGTCCTTCGTCTGGCGCAACGAGCTTGCTGACTCCTTTGTCGAGACCGTCGCCGCGCCATGGTTCGCGCGGGCGGCCAGCGGAACTCCGGTGATGAACCTGTGGCTGCGGGCCCTCGGTGCCAAGATCGGCCGGGGCGTGTGGTGCGAGACCTACTGGCTGCCGGAGGCCGACCTGGTGACACTCGGAGACGGCAGCACCGTCAACCGCGGGTGCGTGGTGCAGACGCATCTGTTCCACGACCGGATCATGCGGATGGACACCGTCGTGCTCGGACCGGGCGCGACCTTGGGTCCGCACTGCGTGGCGCTGCCCGCCTCCAGGCTCGGTGCCGGCGCCACCGTCGGACCGGCATCGCTGGTGATGCGCGGAGACGAGGTGCCACCGTCGACCAGATGGCAGGGCAATCCCATTGCACCGTGGCCGGTTTCGCGGAAGCGGGCATCATCCCGGCGCCGGCGGCCTCCGAAGGCCGGTGCGGCGTGAAGAACAGCGCCAAGAAACGGGGCGCCAACCCGGTGATCGACCCATACCTGCCGCACAACGGAAACTTCGGCTATCGGGTGTCGCGCTATGAGCTCGACCTGGAGTACAAGGTCGCCAGCAACCGGCTCAACGGCGCGGTGACGATCACGGCCGTGACCCTGGCATCGTTACGCAACTTCACCCTCGACCTGGCCGATGGTCTCTCCGTAGCCAAGGTCACCGTGAACGGTCGAAGACCACAGCACTTCGCCACCTCGGAGGGCAAGCTGAGAATCCGGCTCGCCTCGGCGTTGCCGGCCGGCTCGGCGCTGTCGGTCGCGGTGCGCTACGGCGGCTCGCCGCGCCCGATCCGGAGTATGTGGGGCGAGGTCGGTTTCGAGGAGCTGTCCAACGGCGCTCTGGTCGCCGGACAGCCCAACGGTTCCCCGTCCTGGTTCCCCTGCGATGACCACCTGAGCTCCAAAGCCAGCTATCGGATCAAGATCAGCACCGACAGCCCCTATTACGCGGTCGCCCCCGGCGAGCTCGTCTCGCGGCGAGTTCGGGCCGGCCAGACGGAATGGACCTACGAGCAGCCCGAGCCGACCTCCACTTACCTGGCGACCCTGCTGATCGGGATGTATGACCGGCACCGGCTGCCTAAAGCCCCGGTGCCCATGCAGGCGGTGCTGCCGGATCGGCTGCGAAACCGCTTCGAACATGACTTCGCCCGGCAGACCGCGATGATGAAACTGTTCATCAAATTGTTCGGGCCCTATCCGCTGTCCGCCGGTTATACCGTCCTGGTCACCGATGACGATCTCGAAATCCCCCTTGAGGCACAGGGCGTTTCGGTCTTCGGTGCCAACCACTGCGACGGCGAGCGGGGCTCCGAACGACTGATCGCGCACGAATTGGCCCATCAGTGGTTCGGCAACAGCGTGACAGCCCGGCGCTGGCGTGATATCTGGCTGCATGAAGGCTTTGCCTGCTACGCCGAATGGCTCTGGTCCGAGAACTCCGGCGGTCGCACTGCCGAAGATATCGCGCGGCACCACCACCAGCGACTGGCCACCGCACCGCAGGATCTGTTGCTGTCCGACCCGGGACCGCAGGACATGTTCGACGACCGGGTCTACAAACGGGGTGCGCTGACCCTGCACGCACTCCGGGGCGTCATCGGTGATGACAAATTCTTCGAACTCCTGCGCGACTGGACCACCCGCTACCGGCACGGCACCGCGGTCACCGACGACTTCACCGGACTGGCGGCCAAATACGCCGATGTTTCGCTGCGCCCACTGTGGGAGGCGTGGCTGTATTCGACCGGGCTGCCGCCGCTGTGACCGACGCCGGCGTGCCGTTCGATGCAGTGAGCGCCAACGCCGGTCCGGTGGCCCGGGGCAGCGTCGCACGGGTCGGTATCGCCACCGCGATCACCGCGGCCTGCGGTTACGCGGTGCTCTACCTGGCCGCACGCAAGCTCGAACCGGCCGGGTTCGCGGTGTTCGGGGTGTTCTGGGGGGCGTTCGGCCTTGTGGCGGGCGCGGCCAATGGGCTGCTCCAGGAGGCGACAAGGGAGGTGCGGGTGGCCCGCGCCGCCCTACTAGACCGTGCCGCTACTGCCCGTACCCGGCCGATCTGGGTCGCCGGCGGTGTCGGACTGGCGGCGGCCGCGGCCATATCCGGCACATCGCCGGTGTGGGCGCCGCACGTCTTCGCCGAGGAGCGAGCGCTGTCGGTGACACTGCTGTCGTTGGGCCTCGCCGGATTCTGTCTGCACGCAACGCTTCTGGGGATGCTCGCTGGAACCGATCGCTGGTCGCAGTACGGCTCACTGATGGTGACCGACGCCGCCATCCGGGTGGTGATCGCGACAGCGGCCTTCGTGCTCGGCTGGGGACTGGCCGGGTTCCTCTGGGCCACCGTCGCCGGTGCGGTGGCATGGCTGCTCCTGCTGGCCGTATCGGCTGTCGCACGCCTGGCCGCCGGGTCGCGGACCACCGGCAGTGTGTCGGATTTTCTGCGCGGTTCCGCACACTCGGTTGCCGCCGCCGGTGCCAGCGCCGTTCTGGTGATGGGATTCCCGGTGCTGCTGAAAACGACCGCCGGAGATCTCGGGGCGGCCGGCGGTGTGGTGATCCTCGCCGTGACGCTGACGCGCGCACCGTTACTGGTGCCTCTGACGGCCATGCAGGGCAACCTGATCGCCTATTTCGTCGATCACCGCAGCGCACGCCTACGGTCCCTGCTGCCGCCCGCCGCGATCGTCACCGCCCTCGGCGCAATCGGGGTGGTGGGAGCGGCGTTCATCGGACCCTGGCTGATGCGGGTCGGCTTCGGCCCGGAGTACCGGGCCAGCGGAACCCTGCTGGCCTGGCTGACGGCGGCGGCGGTATCGATAGCCCTGCTCACGTTGACCGGAGCGGCGGCGGTTGCTGCAGCACTACACCGGGCGTACGCAGTCGGGTGGGTGGGCGCGACAGTGGCCGCGGCCCTCTTGCTCACCCTGCCAATGCCCCTGGAGGTTCGGACCGTCATCGCCCTGCTGTGCGGACCGCTGGTGGGCATCGCCGTGCATCTGACCGCCCTGGCGTGGGGGGCCGGTTCCGGCCCCGAGCCGGCCGGAATACGCAGCGGTCGACGGCCGTAGCGGTTCCGCTGAGCGGCTTGCGGCCACCGTTGCGCCGGACTGCCGAGGTCCACCCGTACAGTCGGTCCGATGTCAGTTCGGCCGTCCGCGGGTGCGCTGCCACCGGTCGCGGCGGCCGCGGTCGTGCTGATCGCGCTGCACCTGGTGGTCCGTGCGGTGCTGGCCTTCGGCGGTTATTTCTACTGGGATGACCTCATCCTGGTCGGCCGCGCGGGAACCCAGCCGCTGCTGTCCTGGGAGTATCTGTTCACCGACCACGACGGCCATGTGATGCCGGCAGCTTTCCTGCTGGGCGGCATGATCACCCGGCTGGCACCGTTGGTGTGGACCTGGCCCGCGCTCAGTCTGGTGATACTGCAGTTGATCGCGTCACTAGCTCTGTTGCGGGCACTGCGGGTGATCCTGGGGTGGCGGCCGGTGCTGCTGGTGCCGTTGTGTTTCGCCTTGTTCACCCCGCTGGCCGTGCCCGCCTTCGCCTGGTGGGCCGCCGCCCTGAACTACCTGCCGATGCTGGCCGCCCTGTCCTGGGCCTGTGCTGACGCCATCCTTCTGGTCCGCACCGGGCGCCGCCGGTACGCGGTCACCGCGTTGGGCGCCTTTGCGGGCGGGCTGCTGTTCTTCGAGAAGGCGGCCGTCATCCCGTTCGTCGCCTTCACCGTGGCCGCGCTGCTCCGCCACGTCGGCGGGGACCGGGCCGCGTTCCAGACGGTCTGGCGACGGGGCCGGCCGCTGTGGATCGCATCGCTGGCGGTGACAGCGGCATGGATTGCTCTGTATCTGGTGGTCGTCGACCAGCAGCGGTGGAGCTGGAACCCGTCGATGACATGGGATCTGTTGCGGCGCTCGGTGACCCACGGCATCGTCCCCGGCCTGGTCGGCGGGCCGTGGGAGTGGCAGCGGTGGGCGCCGGCCTCGCCGTGGGCGGTGCCGCCGGCATCGGTGATGGCGCTGGGCTGGCTGGCTTTGGGCGCGGCGGTGCTGGTGTCGATGGCCCGGAAACAACGTATCGGCGCGGTATGGGTGGCTGCGGCCGGATACGCGGTGGCCTGCCAGGTACCGATCTACCTGATGCGGTCATCGGCGTTCACCGCGCTCGAACTGGCCCAGACGTTGCGCTACCTGCCCGACCTGGTGGTTGTGCTGGCGCTGTTGGCTGCGGTCGGGTTCTGCGCGCCCAACCGGGCCGACTCGCGGTGGTTGGACGCCTCCGCCCGGCGCTCCGCCGTACTGGCGGTGTTGGCCGTCGGTTTCGTCGCGAGCAGCCTGTTCTCCACCGCGGCGTTCCTGACCAGTTGGCGGGACAACCCGACCAAGGCGTATCTGGTCAACGCGGTCCGGGGACTGGCCGAAGCGAAGAGGGCATCGACCGCCCCACTGCTGGACCAGGACGTCGACCCGCTGATCCTGCAGCCGGTGGTCGGACCGGAGAGCCTGGCCAGCCACATGTTCGCGCTGATCCGCGACAGGCCGGCGTTCGGATCCCACACCGACCGTTTGCGAATGCTGGACTCATCCGGACGGGTCGTCGATGCGAAGGTGACGTGGACTCGAACAATCGATGCGGGCCCGGAGCCGCAGTGCGGGTACTTCGTGGAACCCGATGCGGCGGTGCGGATGCCATTGGACGGCCCGTTGCTACCGGCGGAGTGGACCGCTGAACTGAACTACCTGGCGAACACCTCAGGCAGCATGGTGTTATCCCTGCCGATGGGCCCGGAAACGACGGTGGCGGTGAAGCCGGGGCTGAACCGGGTGTACGTCCGATTGTCGGGGGCCGGCGATGCGATCACCGCCCGAGTCAGCACGGCCGCACTGGCGGTGTGTGTGGCCTCCGGCCCGATAGGCCACCTCGCGCCCCGCTGAGCAGCTAGGGCTCCTGCGCTGGCCGGCGGGTGCAGCCGATGATCCCCACCAGTCCGCTCCGGACCTCACGGGCCGCCATCGTCGTCGCCACGGTGGCCATCTGGATCGCCGCATCGCGGCCATCGCTGAGCAGATAGCTCGCCGCGGTGCCGGTGATCTCGGCGAACTGCTCACGTAGCAGCACCTCGATCCGGGACAGCGCGAACTCGGCATGCGATAGCGGAACCGTCAGGCTCAGTTGCCGGAAGACGGCGGTCTCGATCCGCCGGTACAGCAGTTGAGCGACCGTCATTTTCTCCAGGTCGATCCCACCCGGTTTGCGCAATGTCGCTTCGTTGCGGGCCAGCCGGGCGACGACCGGCTCTGTCTGGCCCATCGACAGCCGGACGAACCGGTCGGTCAATTCGGCGGCGATGACCGACGCGACCGGATCGGTCAGTTCGGTGATATCGATGCTGTCCGGCAGGGGCGGGAACGGAGTTGTCTCGAACACGGGGCCAGTGTCCCTCCGGGGTCTGACAAGTCTTGTCCCAGCGGAGCGGGACAGGACGTATCGCCAGGGCGCCCGGACCCGAAGACGACTCCTCGACCGGCTCGGGCTGCGCAGAAAAATCCCGTTGCTACCGGGATACTGATACGGCCTTCGCAGCAAACCGGGTCGTCGGCCGCATCCGCGACCGCCTGCGCGTCTGACCAAGAGGATCGCCTATGACAGTTGCTGCCATCTATCTCGTCATCACCTTCGGCCTCGGCGGCCTCGCCATGGCTGTGCGGCTGCCCCCGCTGGTCGGGTTCCTCGCGGCGGGCTTCGTCATCAACGCCCTCGACATCGCCGAACCGCCCCAGTTGGAGCTGATGGCGGATCTGGGCGTCACACTTTTGCTCTTCGCGATCGGTCTCAAGTTAGACGTCCGCATACTGCTGCGTCGCGAGGTGTGGCTCACCACATCCGCGCACATGACGGTCAGCGTCATCACCGGGAGTGTCGTGCTCTGGCTGGCCGCCGTGGCGGGGGTCGCCATGCTGGCGGGCCAGGGCATGCAGACGATCGCCCTGCTTGCCTTCGCCATGTCCTTTTCCAGCACGGTTTTCGTGGTCAAGGTTCTCGAGGAGCGGGGCGAATCGCACGCACTGTACGGCCGCGTCGCCATCGGCATCCTGGTGATGCAGGACATCATCGCCGTCATCTTCCTGACCGCCACCAGCGGTCACCTACCCAGCCCATGGGCGCTGGCACTGGTGGGTCTGTGGCCGCTGACTCGGGTGCTGCGCAGGATCTGGACCCGGCTGGGCCACGGCGAGATGCAGTCGCTGTTCGGCATCATGATGGCGCTGGTGCCCGGGTATGCGTTGTTCTCCGCACTCGGGCTCAAGGGCGACCTCGGCGCCCTGATCATCGGGGTGCTCCTGGCATCACACCCGGCCTCCTCAGAGCTCGCACGGTCGCTGTTTCACCTCAAGGAGTTGCTGCTCGTCGGGTTCTTCGTGTCGATCGGGCTGACCGGGCTGCCGGATCTGCCCACCATCGGCATCGCGTTGCTGATGTTGCTCGTCCTGCCCTTCAAGGCGGTTTGGTACGTGTTGTTGCTGTCGCGGTTGAAGCTGCGCTACCGCACGGCGTTGCTGGCGGGGCTGAGCCTGATGAACTACTCCGAATTCGGCTTGATCGTCGTGTCGGTCGGCGCCTCGGCCGGGCTTCTCGGCGAGTCCTGGCTGGTGGAGATGTCGATCGCCGTGGCACTGAGCTTCGTGGTGTCGGCATTGGTCAATGGACGCGGCCACCTGATGGTGGAGAAGATAGCCGCGCGACTCCCCGCCCAGGACGCCAGCGCATTGCACCCCGAGGAACGTCCCGGCGACGCGGGCGATGCCGAGGTTGTGGTGATCGGGATGGGGCGAGTGGGATTTGCCGCCTACCAACGGCTGACGGATCACTATGGATTGCGGGCAGTGGGCGTCGACTATGACGGGCCCCGAATCGAGCGACTCGCGGCGGAGGGCCTGCGAGTCATTGAAGGTGACGCGACGGATCTGCACTTCTGGAACCAATTGGAGCGCTCCGACTCGGTGCGCATTGCCGTCCTGGCGATGCCGCGTCACGGCGCCAACGTCACCGCGCTCGAATGCCTGCGCGAGTCGGGGTTCAGCGGCAAGGTCGCCGCCGTCGCCCGATACGACGACGAGGTGCAGTGGGCCAAGGACCACGGCGTCGGCATCGCCTTCAACGTGTATGCCGGTGCGGGGCTGGAGTTGGCCGATCAAGTGGCCGACGGCGGGGTACCCGAGCAGAGTGACGAGAGGTTGCATCCACCAGACCAGCGCTGAAGCCTCGGCAACGGCCGCGGGGCGCACTCAGTATCCGCCGCGCAGGCCCATACTCCAGAAATTCTGTTCCAGCAGGCAAGCAGCCCGAAAGCGCTGCACCAGGCGCGGCCAACGCGGCGAACTCACCAGTGCCGGGCCGATACGCGCAGCCGCACACCGTTCGAGCAATGCACCGACCTGCCGGCAGGTGGCCTGATACTCGTCACCGGAATACGTATCGATCCAGTTCCGGTACGGATGCGCTTGGTCGACCTTCGCCGTGCCGGCCAGGTGACGACCGATCTCGCCGTAGCCGATGACACATGGCACCAGCGCCACCAGCAGATCGAGCAGATCGCCGGACAGGCCGGTGTCCATCACGAAACGTGTGTAGGCCAGGTTCTCCGGCGCCTCCTCCGTGGCGAACAATGCTTCGGCCGAGATGCCCTCTGCGGCACAAGTCTTGACGTGCAATTGCATCTCTTCGTTGACCAGCGCATGGACGGTGCCGGCGGCGAGTTCCATTTCCTTGAGCGACTCGCTCTTCACTACCGCCAGTGCCCACGCGCGACTGAAGTGGAACAGGAATACGTAGTCCTGTCGCAGGTAGTGCACGAAAGCGCCGCGGTGCAGGCTGCCGTCCCCCAGCTGACGCACGAACTCGTGCGTGACATGGCCCTGCCACGCGTCGGCGGACGCATCGCGTAACTGCGCGAACACCGGTGAGCCGTAGTCGGGGCTCACCGACGCGCGCCGGGGTTGAGCGCGAAATCCGCTGCGCGCGTGACTGCTCACGATGCCCGTCGCGTCGCCGTGAGCCACGCGCGTGTGCGCTCTTCGGGGTCGGGATTCAGGGTGATGTCCGTGACCGCTGCGACGATGTCGGCGCCGGCGGCAAACGCGCCTTCGGCTCGCTCGACGGTCATGCCGCCGATGGCTACAAGCGGCGTGTCGCCGATGCGCCGCTTCCACTGGGTCACGCGATCGAGACCCTGTTGGGTCCACTTCATCTTCTTGAGAATGGTCGGGTACACGGGACCGAGCGCGACATAATCTGGTGTCAACGCCAGCGCGCGATCGAGTTCGTCATCGTCATGCGTGCTGATGCCGAGCCGGATGCCTGCCCGGCGTACCGCAGCGACGTCCGCACCGTCAAGGTCTTCCTGGCCGAGGTGGACATAGTCGCATCCGGCGTCGATCGCCGCCTGCCAGTGGTCGTTGACGATCAGCTGGCAGTGATGTACTTCGCACAGCTGCCTTGCGCGGACAATCTCGGCAAGCGTGTCCTCGGCTGACCGGTCCTTGATTCGCAACTGCACGAGTTTGATACCGGTCGGCAGCAGGCGTTCAAGCCACGCCGCGCTGTCGAAGATGGGGTAGAAGCGATCCAATGTCATGACAGGAACGCCCTGCCTATCAACGGCGTTGACGGCGCGGCCATGTCTCTTGGCTCGATCGGATCGGCTTCGAAGGCATGTCGCCCAGCCTCGATCGCGCGGGCGAAGGCGCGCGCCATCGCCGCCGGGTCCCCCGCCCGGGCAACGGCCGTGTTCAGCAGCACCGCATCGAAGCCAAGCTCCATGGCCTGTGCCGCGTGGGATGGCAGTCCGATACCTGCATCGACCACCAGTGGAACATCCGGAAAATGGGCGCGCATGCTGCGCAGACCGTAGGCGTTGTTCAACCCGAGCCCGGAGCCTATCGGTGCACCCCATGGCATCAGCACTTCACAGCCGGCATCGAGCAGGCGATCGGCCGCGACCAGGTCTTCGGTGGTGTAGGGAAAAACCTTGAAGCCTTCTTCGCTGAGGATCCGCGCCGCCTCCACCAGTCCGAACAGGTCGGGCTGCAGGGTGTCCTCCTCGCCGATGACTTCGAGCTTGATCCACTCCGTGTCGAACACTTCGCGCGCCATATGCGCCGTGGTGACCGCTTCGCGAACGCTCTGGCAGCCCGCAGTGTTCGGAAGCACCCGCACGCCAAGCGATTTGATCAGTGCCCAAAAGTCCTGGCCGGCACGGTCCACCCCCGATTCGCGTCGCAATGACGTGGTCACGACTTCGACCTCGGCGGCACGCACCGCGTCCGCGAGCACCGCGGGTGACGGGTACTGCGCGGTACCCAGCAGCAGTCGATTGAACAGGTCGACACCGTAGAAGCTGCGCGTCTTATCCACTTTGATCCACCTTGCCCCTAGCCACCTTGCATGGGCGCCAGCACTTCCAGCCGGTCGCCTTGTCGCAGGGTGGTCTCGGCGTGCTGGGATGCAGGTACGAAGTCACCGTTCACTGCCGTGGCAACTGCGGCACCGCCGTAGCCCAATTCCTCAAGCACTGGTTGCAGCGTTGCCGACGAGACTTCGCGCGCTTCGCCGTTAAGGACAATTCTCATCCATCACCTCCGGTACATGTTGGGCATCGAGCGCGGTGTCGGCCGCCATCCTCGCCAGCGCAGGCGAGAGCAGTAGGCCGTGTCGATAGAGACCATTGACGAACAGGGTTGAACCGCGGCGGCGTAGTCGCGGCAGGTTGTCGGCGAAGGCGGGGCGTGCATCCACGCCGATCTCGACGATCTCCGCTTCCCCGAACGCCGGGTGCAATGCATAGGCTGCGCCCAGGAGCTCGAGCATGGAACGCGCGCTGATTCGGCTGCGTTCACTGTTCTCGATCATCGTCGCGCCGATCATGTAGAGGCCGTCGCCGCGCGGAACGATGTAGACCGGTGTACGCGGGTGAAGCAGGCGAATGGTGCGCGTCAGCGTTATCTCGCCGCTGCGAACGAGCAGCATCTCCCCTTTGACACCGCGCAGATCGTCAAGCTCATCGCGTGCTGCCAGGCCCCGGCAGTCGAGCACGAGGTCAGCTGGCGGCGCCTGCTCGGCGGCTGTCCGCCAGCGCACCGGAGTGCCAGCCTCGTGCAACCGCTGCGCCAGCGTGGCGGTCGCTGCCCGTGGGTCCAGATGGGCTTCGCTCGGGAACAGCAGACCTCGCCTGAAGCGGCCTGCCAGGGCAGGTTCGAGCACGTCTATCTGAGCGGCGTCCAGCGACTCGAACTGTTTTGTGCGCCGGGCAAACTGGCGAAGCTCGCCGGCATCGCGACCCAACGCCAGCACCAGTGTGCCGCGGCGCACGACTCCGCCGGAGTGCTGCTGCCACCACTCGGCCGCCTCGCTACCGAGGCGCGCCACGGCCGGGTCGGCGCTCGCCAGTTCACACCACGGCGCCAGCATGCCGCCGGCCCACCACGAGCAGGCCTCGGCACCAAGGCCGGCGGCACGGTCCACCACGGTCACCTCGACACCGCGGGCGTGCAGTTCGGTGGCACAGGCAAGACCCGCCACTCCGGCGCCGATGACTGTCACGCGCACCGGCTCAGCCCCACTGCCGGTGGAAGTGATGCACCGGGCCGTGTCCGCTACCGATACCGAGTTGCTCGGCGACGGCGATCGCGCCCTGCAGGTAGGCGTGCGCCTCGCCCACAGCGGTGTGCAGGGGCTTCCCGAACGCGAGACCGGCGGCGACCGCCGCCGACAGCGTGCAGCCCGTGCCGTGCGTGTTGCGCGTGTCGACGCGCGGGGCCTCCAGTCGGTGCACGGGCTGATCCAGCGTGATCAACAGGTCGACGCAGACAGCACCTTTCGCGTGGCCGCCTTTCATCAACACCGCGCCCGGCCCGGCCGCCAGTAGCGCCTCACCTTGGGCGATCGCCTCTGCTTCGGTGCCCGCCGGTGCGGTGTTCAGCAGGCACGCGGCCTCAGGCAGATTTGGTGTCAGCAGCGTGGCCAGCGGCAGCAGTGTGGTGCGTAGCGTCTCGACCGCGTCTGGTTGCAGCAGCATGTCCCCCGACTTCGCCACCATGACGGGGTCGAGCACCACCGGCACCTGGTACGCCGCCAGCCCGGCGGCAACAGCGTCGATCAACGGCGCAGAGGCCAGCATGCCGATCTTGATCGCATCGACGGCAATGTCGTCGAGAACGGCGTCGAGTTGCGCGCTCACGAACTGGGCGGGCACTTCGTGCACGCCGCTGACGGCGCGCGTGTTCTGCGCAGTGACAGCAGTGATCACACTGGTGCCGTACACCCCCAGGGCCGAGAAGGTTTTGAGATCTGCCTGGATTCCGGCACCGCCGCCACTGTCCGAACCGGCGATGGTGAGACCCACCGCCGCACGACGACGATGCGGATGCGGCCCGCGAGAACGAGGGACGGAGATGATTTCCACTGCCCTCTCTGCTCGGTGCACCGGGTGATCCGGAGTTCAGCGGAAGGCCAGAGAAGTGGCATCTCGGGTGGGCCCAGTGGGGCGGCCTTGGCCGGTGACGCCTTCCCGTTCCCTCCGCCAGTATTAACTGATTCAGGTTCGATGGGTCGGTGGTGCCACCTCTCAGCCCTTGCGAGCTCCCCAACGGGTTCTGATTAAAGCTACGTCCAAGCCTTCGTCTGGCACAAGGCGATCTTCTGACCGTGGCACTCCGTGTGCAGCACTGAATCGGTCTTGGCGACCTTCGCAAATCCTGCTTTCTCGAAGAGGGCCATCGTGCCGACGTAGGCCATGGTGGGGTCGATTCTTGCCCCCTTGTTGTCGAGGGGATATCCCTCGATGGCGACGGCGCCGTTCGCACGGGCAAACTCGACCGCGCCCGCGAGCAGATGGTGCGAGGTGCCCTCGTTGGGATGACCCGGCCGCACACGGATGCACCACACTGACCACACATCGAGGTCGTCGACATGCGGGATCTTGCGGTTGCGGGCGAAGCTTGTGTCGGCGCGGGGATGCACGGCAGCCCAACCGACGACTTCACCGTCGTCATAGGCGAGCACTCCGGGCGGAGGGCTCTGCTGCATCAGCTGGTGCACCCGCTGGCCCCGCTCGGGACCCACAAGCTCTCGGTTCGCCTTCGAAGAAGTGAGGCGATAGCTCAAGCACCAACACACATTTGCATCGGGCCGTTTGGGGCCCACCATCGTCTTCACATCTTCGAAGACCGTCGCCGGGCGCACCTCGATCCCCATACCGAGACTTTTTGAGTGGCCGCCGAACTCGTCAAATCCCGTCCACCAATTGTTTGTCGGTGGCGTTTCGGAGTCCTGCGTCAGCCGTCCTACCGGGGCCAACTCAGACTGTCACGGCCAGCTGCCACCGCTGTCCGGAAAGCCTTCGTTATCGGGACAGCAGCTGCCTGGTATGGCGCTAAAGCGTGGCCGTGCGATGGACGTACAGACTTGGAAGGTGTGAGCGATGGACATGAAGTTCCGGCGCAGAAATCGACGGATGGACTTGCGCACGACGACAGAGGAGCGGGAGTTGATTGATCGTGCCGTGATCGCCAATGGAACCGACCTGACCGACTTCGTCGTCACCCACGCCTCCGAGGCTGCCCCGCTTCGATGACCGAGTACACCAGACCCACGCCTTATGTCAGGAAAGGAATTCGCGGACTGCGGCGTTCACTTCGGCGGGGCGTTCTCGCGGGGACCAGTGGCCGCAGCCATCGATAACGTGCAGATGAGCATTCGGGATGCGTTTCGCCGACTCTCGCGCGATCTCAACGGGCACAAGCCTATCGGCGGCACCGTGGACGACGAGCGTCGCGATGTCGATCTGACCGAGGCAAGCCATGAAGTTCACCTTCATCCGATGCGGCCCGATCTCACAACGCTGCCAGTCGCTGTACGGAGACCGGTTCCGCTTGGCGCGGAGTTCTTCGATGACCCCCGCAGCAATCTCCTCCACGTCGGCCGGTGGCGTGGCGAAGGTTGAACGCTGGATCAACCGGCGAAGCACCCACGGCCTCAGCGCGAGTGCCGTCAAACGCGGCCATGGTGCTTGCACCGCCAAATAGCTGAGAAGGTGCATCCGCACCGACTCCTGCAGGCCGCCCGGATCGAGCAGAACGAGCCGATCGACACGCTCGGGATGGGCAAGGGTGAACCCAAGTGCGGCACTCGCCCCCATCGACACGCCAACCAGCGCCACCGAGCGAAGGCCCCAGCGGTCGAGCAGGTGGCCGAGACAGCGTTCAAGACCGGCCTGATCCACAATGCCCCGCCACGGCCGGGAACTGCCATGCTTGGGCCAGTCGGGTGCATACACGCGATGCACATCGGCGAGCGCCGGCAGCAGGTGCCGCCAGCTCAACCGGGCGTTATCGAGCCCGCCGCCATGAAGCAGCACGACCACGGAATCCGACTCGCTTGACCGGTCGTATCGGATAGTCCCGTCACAAAGGTTCACCGCGCTGGAAGCGATCGCGGTCATGCGATTCACCTCCCTGCTCGCCTCCGAATAGCCAGGTTAAGCAGCCGGTGATCCAGTTAACCCCGCCCCAGCACAACGGAGCTGCATCGCCGAGCGAACACCTCTGCGCCGCCTCGGCCAACCCAAAGACAGCGCTGATCTGCTCGCTTATCTCGCCGGTCCCCGCGCCCGCGCTCGATCACCGGCCAAACCATCACCGCGTCGGCGGCCTCTGAACTAAGCCCCCGATCCACAAGTCCTGACGACTCCTCCCGGTCGGCTTCAACGAGAGCCACGGCTCTGGCCACTGGTCGTCCTGGGCGAGCGCGTCGCCGACGTACTGCGAGATCCGCGGATCACGGGGCGACACGGCGCTGGTGGTGAGGGACTTGTAGTCGCCGATGAGCTTCCGGTGAACCCGAAAGGCATCCACGTCCCTCCCCCGTTGCCCCGATCCCCTGGCACCGGCCGCCGCTGCAGTGTGTTGATCGCGCTGCCGTCGCGGTTCTCCGGCCGGCTCGCCGGCACCGCCGTGTTGGTCGCTGCCGTGGTAGCCGCCGGTCAACACCCGCTCGATGATCGCATCGTCTACCTGCGCCACTCGCCTCTGCGGCCGTGACGGCGGGTAGCGCCGGACAACAGGGCCGGTGAACATCCCTCCACGGCAGTAGGTCCCGAAGAATAACGGCGCGTCAGGCATCGTCGGGAAACACCCGGAATGCCCGTCCGCCCGTCAACGGCACCACCGCACGAAAATCCCGGCGGTCCAGGGTCAGTACCGCATCGGTTTCGTAGCGCTCGGCGATGACCACGGTGACGGCGTCGGTCAGATCGAGTCGCAGCGCATCGTAGTGATCCTGCACTTCTCGCGCCTTGGAGAGAACGTCCGCGGATATTGCGGGCACCTCCACCCGACCGATGCGCGCCTGGTCCAGCAGCCAGTCGTTGACTCCCCACGCCGCGCGGCGGCTGACGATGCGGCTGATGACGTGTTCGATCTCCAGGAAGACCAGCGGCGACACCACCGTGCGGGCAGCCGCGCTCATCACAGTCCGCGCCGCCTCGTGGTCGGGATCGGCGGGGTTGAGCGCGGCCACCAATCCGGATGTGTCGGCGACGAGGATCATTCGAGTCGGGCACCTGCGGTGGAGTCGGCCACCGTCCGGTGGATGTCGTCAGCCGTGACCGGCCCCCCGAAGTCCAGGGTGGGAATGTCCCAATCGGCCTGCCATCGGCGGGTCCGCAACGCCGCGATGTGGAATGCCTCGCGGAAGTATTCGGACTCCGGGCGGCCCTCCCGAGCTGCGGCTTCCTTGACCAGGGCGAGATCTTCCTCATCGACCATGACGGTCGTCTTCTTGAGCGCCATACGGCTATGGTACCCGCGCCATATCAATCAGCCACGGCTCGGGCCGCTGTTTGCATTCGGCGACGTATCGGGCGAAGCCGGGGGACCAGCGGGGTGCCAAAGCTGGTCGTGAAGGATCTGCACTCGTCAATAGGCTGGCGGTGAACCCGGAAGATCCCCGGCGATCCCCAGCCGGGAAGCCCACGAGGCTGCCAGCCAGCAGAGCCGGGCTGACGTGCGTGAACAAACTGGAGCCGCCTAGGGGAATCGAACCCCTGACCTATTC
>CAZKUK010000004.1:72224-137140 GCA_964555915.1 uncultured Mycobacterium sp. | reverse complement strand
GACGAAGCGGAGGAGGAGGGTGGCGATGGGGGATGCCGCGCGAGGTTACTTGACGTAGCTGATCGGCACCGGCCCCCGGGAACCGGTCGTCACCGGGCCCCTACGCCATCACGAAGAAACACTGATCGTCGTCGGTCACCTCAATGCCGGTTGTTGGTCATGCCGACTATTGGCGGCGGGATCCGAGAACCTGGGACATCAGATTCTCCATGCGGAGGACAAAACTGCGTGGTGACGGTTTACTCACCTCAAACTGCAGTGAGGACCGCCATGACAGCACATCCGCTCGACCCGCTGAGCGCCGATGAATTCAGCCGGGTTGCGGCGATCCTGCGCCGGGACGACCGGGTCCCCGACACCGTGCGGTTCACCTCGGTGGAGTTGCGGGAGCCGCCCAAAGCCGAGGTGAAGCGTTGGCGGACCGGTGATCCAATCCCGCGATCCGCCCTTGCCGTACTGCTCGACCGGGCCGAAAACAAGACCTACGAAGCGTGCGTCGACCTGGCCGCGGAGGCGGTCACGGCCTTCGAACACATCCCGGGGGTTCAGCCGAATTTTACGAGGGACGAGTTCCACGACGTCGACCGCGCGATGCGCGAGCACCCCGCGGTGATCGCCGCGCTGGCCGAACGCGGATTCACCGATATCGATCTGATCCTGATCGACGTCTGGACCTACGCCAAAGCCATGATGCCCGAGCGCTACGGTGACCGCCGCCTGGGCTGGTGCGATCTGTGGGCCCGGGCCACCCCGGACGGCAACCCGTACGGACACCCGATCTCGGGGCTGAAGCTGATCGTGGATGTCAACACCCTGGAACTGCTGGAGATCGAGCTGGGACCGGACAACGGCTTTCCCGATGTCGACTGCGAGTACATCCCCGAGGTGAGCGGCAGGCCGATGCGCACCGACCTCAAGTCGCTGAACATCACCCAGCCCGACGGGCCGTCGTTCAGCATGGACGGCACCGAGCTGAAGTGGCAGAACTGGACGATGCGGCTGGGCTTCAACTACCGCGAGGGCCCGGTTCTCTACCAGGTGACCTTCGACGATGACGGCACGACCCGCGACGTGGCCTACCGGATGTCGTTCGCCGAGATGGTCGTCCCCTACCGGGATCCGACATTCGACCACTACCGGAGGACGGCCTACGACATCGGCGAGTGGGGTCTGGGCGCGATGACCACCTCGCTGGAACTGGGTTGCGACTGTCTCGGCGAGATCGTCTACGTCGACGCGGTTCTGGCCGACGCCACCGGCGAGCCGCGCACCATCCGCAACGCGATCTGTCTGCACGAGGAAGACAACGCGGTGCTGTGGAAGCACGTCGACCACAAGACCGGGGCCGAGGTGCGGCGGCAGCGCCGGATGGTGGTGTCCTGCCACGCCACCGTCGCCAATTACGAGTACCTCGTCTACTGGCGCTTCTACCAGGACGGCAATATCGAGTGCGAGGTCCGCGCCACCGGGATCATGGTGACCACGCCCTATCCGGAGGGGCAGAGTGCGCCACCTTACGGGACGGTGGTCGACACCAACACCTATGCGCCATTCCATCAGCACTTCCTGGTGGCCCGGCTCGATCTCGACGTCGACGGCGAGAACAACACCGTGTTCGAAGTGGACTCGGTGGCACCGCCGGTGTCCGAGGACAATCCCTA
Source organism: uncultured Mycobacterium sp. (assembly GCA_964555915.1). GTDB lineage: Bacteria > Actinomycetota > Actinomycetes > Mycobacteriales > Mycobacteriaceae > Mycobacterium. The sequence continues at coordinate 135,479 of CAZKUK010000004.1, read as the reverse complement.
CGGTTTGGCATTGGTAACCCAGTCCACGCCGATCACCTCCGAGGCAGAGTCGGCCCGCGATTTCGACTGGTCCACCCAGCGCGCCTGGAAGGTCGTCAACCCCGCCAAGACCAACCGGCACGGCACTAACGTCGCCTACAAGCTGGTTCCGGGGGCCTGCTTCCCGCCGATGATGGATCCCACCACCCCGCAGTACCTGCGGGCACCGGTGATCGGGCACACGCTGTGGGTTACCCGGAACAGCGCTGAGGAACGCTGGCCGGCCGGCGCCTACCCGGTGCAGTCGGAGGTCGATACCGGGATCACCGAGTGGGTCAAGGATGACGCCCCGTTGGAGGACACCGATATCGTCCTCTGGTACGTCTTCGGCATCCACCACATCACCCGGATGGAGGAGTGGCCGATCATGTCGGTCGATACCGTGTCGTTCTGGCTCAAACCGACGGGGTTCTTCGACCAGAACCCGTCGATCGATGCCCCTCGCACATCGAAGGGTCAGCCCGGCTCCTGTCACAGTTGAGACCGCCTGCGGGGCGGGCAGTCTCAGTCGGCGATGATCACCACCGGGGTGTCCTTGCGCAGCGTCTCACCTCGGAAGAACGCCGGCGATTTGGACCGCCAGACAAACATCAGCACCCCGCCCAGCAGGATCAGGCCCAGCCCGAGGATCAGCACCAGGCCGACTCCGAAAATGCTTGCGCCGCTGCCGTAGTCCGGCGATGCGCTGTCGCGAAGGGTAATGGCGAACACGAATAGCAGGCCGATGCCGCCCAGCAGCGGGAAGGTCAGCTTGAAAACAAAGCTCGATACGTTGGCGAACAGTTCGTGGCGGAAGAACCAGACACAGGCGAACGCGGTCAGGCCGTAGTAGAAGCAGATCATGATGCCGAGTGCGTAAATCGTGTCGGTGAGAGCGTTGCGGCTGAAAATATGCAGGAACGTGTAGAACACCCCAGCCACCGTTCCGGCCACGACCGTGGCGTAGGAGGGTGTCAAGTAGCGCGGATGGATCGCGGCGAATCGGGGTGGCAGTGCCTTGTAGGTGGCCATTCCGAGCATGGTGCGCGAGGAGGGCAGGAAGGTGGTGATGAGACTGGCCGTACTCGATGCGAGCACCGCGAGATAGAGGAGCAGGTGCCAGGGGTTTCCCAGCACCGGTTCGGCCAACTTGGAGAAGACGTTGGCGGAGTTGTCCTCGTTACCCAGCCCGACACCCTCGGTGCCCACCCCGGCGTACATCTGGGTGGCGGTGGCGACGAGCAGGTAGGTCAGCAGGATCGACAGCACGGTCAGCAGCGCGGCCCGCCCCGGTGTCTTCGCCGAACCCTTGGACTCCTCGTTCACCGTCAGACAGGTGTCCCACCCCCAGAATGCGAAGATCGATCCGGACAGCCCGGCGATAAACGCCGACAGGGTCAGGCCGGCGGGGGAGAACCAGTCCCAGTTGAAGGACAAACCGGTGGGCGCGGAGCCGGATTTCACGATCGCCATTCCGGCGAAGATCAGCAGCAGCAGCATCTGGAATCCGACCAGTCCGAACTGCACGCGTTCGGTGGTGGTGATACCGCGGTAGGCCACCCAGGTCGCGACCGCGAGGAAGAAGATGCATGTCCCCACGTTGATCCACTGGTGTTCCCACAGGCTGCCCAGCGTCCTGTTGCCGAACAGGTCGCCGAGGAACTCATAGAAGAACTCGACCGCCACCCCGGCCAGGTTGGACAACACGATGGCAGTCGCCAGGATCGCCGCCCAGCCGCCCATCCACCCCACGTACGGCCCGAAGGCTTTGGTGGTCCAGGTAAACGATGTGCCGCAGTCCGGGGCGACCTTGTTGAACTCCCGGTAGGCGTACGCGGCGAAGAACATCGGGATGAACCCGGCGATGATGACCACCGCCATTTTGGAGCCGGCCTGGGTGACCAGAATCCCGATCGTCGCGGTCAGGACGTAGGCCGGGGCTACCGAGGAGATTCCGAGAACCACGCTGCCCAGGACGCCGACGGAGTTGCGGGACAGTCCCTTGTCCTGCAGGTCAGGCTCGCGGGCGTGCTGCAGTGCTGGGCTGTGTTCCATGGCGCCCCCGGATCACTGTGGGTAGTTCTTCGGTCTGAATCGTCTGTCTGACGTTGTCGCAGTACCGTACCCCTGACACCCCGCGGCGTGCGGTGTTTGCTCGGGCGGACCGAAAGAGTGGAGGCACTGCCATGATCGAGGGACTCGGTACGGATCTGACGGGAGTCGTTGTCGGGGCGGACGGATCAGAGCACGGTCTCGCGGCGCTGCGATGGGCTGCCAATACCGCCGTCGCTTACCGGTTGCCGCTGACCGTCTTGCACGCCCGGCCCGACGAGCAGGCGCTGCCCACACTCCTCGAGGAGCCGACCGGGGTGCTCGGCGAGTCGGTGGCGTTGGCCCGCGCGGCACATCCGGGACTGCAGATCCGTGCGTTGCAGATGCCGGACTCGCCCGTGCGGTCGCTGCTCCAGGCTGCCGAGACGGCGGATGTCGTGGTTCTGGGCTCGCGGGGCGGCGAGGGGTTCCGGGGGCTGCTCCTCGGGTCGACCACGATGCACGTGGCGCCCTATGCCCGCTGTCCGGTGGTGGTGGTTCACTCCGGCAAAGAGGGCGGGGTGCCCTTCCCTGCCGAGGCCGAGACCGGTAATCCCGGTCAGGTGGTTCTCGGCTACGACGGGTCCTCGGCCTCGAACCGGGCCACTGCCTTCGCTTTCCGGCATGCGGACGCCATCGGCTGCGGTGTGGTGGCGGTGTCCGTCGAGCCGGGCCGTGGGGCACCGCAGATCGAGGAGATCGACCCGAAGAATGCGACCCCGGGTTCGGACACCAGTGCCTTCCATTCCCCGGTGATCGTCAATGCCGCTGCTTTTCCCGATGTCCCGGTCTCCTTCGTGGAGGGCACCGGGCGTCCCACCGAGGTCCTTCTCGCCGAGGCCGACGGCGCCGCGCTGTTGGTAGTGGGTAGCCGCGGATCGGGTGGGTTCGCCGGATTGGTGATGGGTTCGGTCACCCAGAAAGTCCTCGCCCACGCCGGCTGTCCAGTGGCGGTTCTGCACCCGGGGATTCCGGCCAAGACTGCCGCCGGATTCGCCTGACCCCCCAGCCGGGCGGCCACTAGTCCAGCAGGATCGACTTCACCGTCACCTCGGTGGCCGGCTTACCGTCCTTGCCGCCCCCGGCGACGCCGCCCGCGGCGATCTTGTCCAGCGTTTCCAGACCGGTCGCGTCGATGGTGCCGAACACCGTGTAATTCGGCGGCAGCTCGGAATCCCGATACACCAGGAAGAACTGGCTGCCGTTGGTATCCGGGCCGGAGTTGGCCATGGCCAGGGTGCCGCGTGGGTACAACACCGCGTCCTGCAGGGCCGGATCGCCCTTGGGGTACTGGTTGGTGGGGTACTCGTTGGCAAACTGATACCCCGGTCCGCCGGACCCGGTGCCGCTCGGATCGCCGCACTGCAGCACGCCCAGCGATTCGGCGGTGGTCAGACGGTGGCAGACGGTGTCGTCGAAGAAGCCCTTCTGAGCGAGGCTGGCGAAACTGTTGACCGTGCACGGCGCTTCGGCATTGTTGAGCAACAGACCGATGTTGCCCTGATCGGTGGACATGCTGACGCTGATTGTGGCGGGGTCGGTGGGCACCTTTCCGGAATTCGGCGGATCCACCTCCCTGCTGGCTCTCTGAGCCGCCGGGTACTGACAATTGGCGCCCAGATCGGCCGGCGCCTTGAACACCGGAAGTTGACCGTCGCCGCCGCGCGCGGCCGCGGTGACCGGTGCGGCGGTGGTCGGCGTGGTGGACGAGGCCGTGGCGGTCGAACTGTCCTTGCTGTCCTGCAGCACGAATGACGCGATCAGTGCCGCGCCGACGGCCAGCGCCACCATGGCGCCCACCACGGTGAGAATGCGTTGGCGTTTGGCCCGCTGGGCGCGGCGTTCAAGTTGCCGCTCAAGTTTTCGTTTGGCCGTTTCGCGTCGTTGTGCGTTCGTGGGCACCGCGGTGTCCTCCGTGTGATAGATCGTGCAATCGCGCCGATGAGTGTGCCAGCTGCACCAACCGATGGGGTTGACGGCCCACCCGAAGTGTCGGGTGGGAGACTGATCGCTGTGTTGCTCACCGGGTTCCCGGCCGGATTGTTGGCCTGTAACTGCTATGTCCTGGCGCCTCGATCCGGTGCGGACGCCATCATCGTCGATCCCGGTCAGCGGGCTCTGGGACCGCTTCGGCGGATTCTCGATGAGAACCGGCTGACCCCGGCGGCTGTCCTGCTCACCCACGGCCACATCGACCACATCTGGTCGGCGCAGAAGGTTGCCGACACCTACGGGTGCCCGGCCTACATCCACCCGGCGGACCGGTTCATGCTGACCGACCCGATCAAAGGTTTCGGCCCGCGGATCGGCCAGGTCGTGCTGGGGGCACTGTTTCGGGAGCCCCGGCAGGTCATCAACCTTGACCGCGATGGCGCGGAGCTGGAGTTCGACGGGTTCACGGTGACCGTCGCCCATACTCCGGGGCACACCCGCGGGTCGGTGATCTTCCGGGTGGCTGACCGGCGCAGCGGTCTGGTGTTCACCGGTGACACCTTGTTCAAAAAGTCCGTGGGCCGCACCGACCTGCCCGGCGGCAGTGGACGCGACCTCCTGGGATCTATCGTCACCAAGTTACTGGTGCTCAATGACGACACCCGGGTGCTGCCCGGTCATGGCGAGTCCACGACTATCGGCGGCGAACGGCGCACCAACCCGTTCCTGCAGGGGATGACGACGCTGTGACCCACTTCCAGGCCCCGAAGGGCGTTCCGGATTATCTGCCCCCGGAATCGGCGGATTTCGTCGCGGTACGCGACGGACTACTTGCCGCCGCCCGTCGCGCCGGTTACGGCGATATCGAGTTGCCGATCTTCGAGGACACTGCGCTGTTCGCCCGCGGGGTCGGGGAGTCGACGGATGTGGTCTCCAAAGAGATGTACACCTTCGCCGATCGGGGAGGCCGATCGGTCACATTGCGTCCCGAGGGAACTGCCGGGGCGATGAGGGCGGTGATCGAGCATGGCCTCGACCGTGGGGCGCTGCCGGTCAAGCTCTGCTACGCGGGGCCGTTCTTCCGCTACGAGCGGCCGCAGGCTGGTCGTTACCGGCAACTCCAGCAGGTTGGAGTGGAGGCCATCGGTGTCGACGACCCGGCGCTGGACGCTGAGGTGATCGCCGTCGCCGATGCCGGTTTCCGCGGTCTTGGCCTGGACGGCTTCCGGCTGGAGATCACTTCGCTCGGCGATGACACCTGTCGGCCGCAGTACCGGGAGCTGCTGCAGGACTTCCTCTTCGGACTGGAGCTCGATGAGGACACCCGGGAACGCGCGGCGCTCAACCCGCTGCGGGTCCTTGATGACAAGCGCCCGCACATGAGGGAGATGACGGCGCGCGCCCCGGTGATGCTGGACCACCTGTCCGATTCGGCCCGGGAGCATTTCGAGACCGTGTTGGCGCACCTGGATGCCCTGGGCGTTCGCTACACCATCAACCCGCGAATGGTGCGGGGCTTGGATTACTACACCAAAACCACTTTCGAGTTCGTCCACGATGGACTTGGCGCACAGTCCGGGATCGGCGGCGGCGGCCGCTATGACGGATTGATGGCCCAGTTGGGTGGTCAGAATCTCTCCGGGATCGGCTTCGGCCTCGGAGTGGATCGGGCAGTGCTGGCACTCCGCGCCGAAGGCAGGTCAATAGGGGACTGCAGCCGTTGCGATGTGTTCGGCGTGCCGCTTGGGGGCCGGGCCAAAGTGGAACTCGCCCGCGTGGCGGCGGTCTTGCGAGCCGCCGGGGTTCGGGTCGATATGGCCTACGGCGACCGTGGGGTCAAAGGGGCGATGCGGGCCGCCGACCGGTCCGGCGCGCGAATCGCGCTGGTCGCCGGCGACCGTGATATCGACTCCGGCACCATCGGGGTCAAGGATCTAGCCAGCGGTTCGCAGGTCGACGTTGATATCAGTTCGGTTGCCGCCGAGTTACTCTCCCGCCTTTCCTGACCCGTTCGGATGGCTTGACCGCACTGGCCTCAGCGAACTCTCAGCCGCCGGGGGAACCGGAGGCAATCGTTTGCTCGTTGACCGGCTTATGAACAACCTGCTCGAGGACTACCTGCGAGGCAGGGGTGTGCGGTTTTTCCGTGGCCACCACGACGACGAATTCTTCTTTCTCCTGGACCTTCCCGCACCCGGCTTCCGGACACGGCCGGCCGGTCGGCTCGATATTCACCTCGGGGTGTGCGGAGCCGGCCGGGACGCCGTACGGGTCCACATCAGCCCGGATCGGTTCTACCCGGCCGACCAGCGAGACCGACTCGCGGCGGTCGCGGCACGATGGAATGCCGGTGATCCGTGGGTGCGCGCCGCGGTACACGAATCATGCGATCCGGCGCTGGTCGGGGTTGACGCCGCGATGACTCGCCGGCCCGTCGACAGTGCCGATCTCGCCGACTTCATCGATCATGCCGTCGATGCGGCGGTCGAATTGTTCGGTCTGATGTGCGACGCGAGCCGAGCGGAAGCCGGCACAACCGGTGGTCTTCGTGAGGCCGGCTGAACGCCTTCGCGTAACACCGGGCCGGCTCGTTCCGATGTGAACCGTATGCGACATCTCACTGCGTTTGGCGCGGCAGTTGTTCTGCTGGCGGGAGGCATCGGGGCCGCACCGCTCGCTGAAGCCGATCCCACGGCCACAGAGCCGTCGGTCGCTGAGCCCACGGGCACAGAGCCCACGGGCACTGAGCCGACGGGCACTGAGCCCTCGCCTAGTGCGCCGGCGGAGCCCACCGAGCCGCCTACCACCGCGATGGAGCCGGGCGATACCGAGTCGAGTGATGCCGAGGCCGCCGATCCCGCCCCTGCCGATCCCGCCCCTGCCGAGCCGACGACCACCGAGCCGGCCGGGGCCCGTCAGGTGACCTACACGGTCACCACGACCAGCGATCTCACCGCGAATATCTACTATGTGACCGCCGACCCGCCGGACCAGTCGGCCGCGAACGACCCGGAGTACATGCCAATGGCTCGAACGACGGTAGGCCCAGCCGCGCCGTGGACATTTCAGACCACGCTCAACGACCCCACCGAGTGGGCATTTGTCAGCGCGAGCGGGGGCCTACGGGTGAACCCGGAGTTTCGCTGCGAGATCGCCGTCGATGGCGAGATCGTAGTGTCTCAGCAGGGCGGCAGCGGCGTACAGTGCGCCCTCCGTCCCTGGTGACGCCGCCACACCCCAGAGCCGCCGGTGTGTGTCGCGCCGAATGTGTTGCCGGGGCCGGCACCTCCGCTAGCCCAGATTCGTCGCCTGGAAAGTGTTGCACTTATTCGGATCGCCGGTCTGGTACCCCACGGTGAACCATTTCTGCCGTTGTTCGGAGGATCCGTGGGTCCAACTCTCCGGGTTCACCCGACCGGTGGTCTCCTTCTGGATGCGGTCATCGCCGACCGAGGACGCCGCCGACAGTGCGTCGGCGATATCGCGGTCGCTGAGCGGCTGCAGATAGGTGACATCGGTACCCGGCTGTTTGGTGATCGCCGCGTAGTGTGCCCACACCCCGGCGTAGCAGTCGGCCTGTAACTCCGACCGAACCCCGTTGCCCGTGGCTCCCTGGGCGCCCTGACGGGCGCGGCTGAGGTCGCCCGTCAGATTCTGCACATGGTGGCCGTACTCATGAGCCACCACATATTCCTCGGCCAGGGGTCCGCCGCTGGAGCCGAATTGCGTCTTGAGTACCTCGAAGAAGTCGGTGTCGAAGTACGCCGTCTGGTCGGCTGGGCAGTAGAACGGGCCGACACTGCTGTCCGCCGGACCGCAGCCGGTCTGGATCTGCCCCCTGAACAGCTTCATGTTCGGCCGCTGGTAGCCGCTCAGGAGTTCCCCCCACACCGCGTCCACGGAGTTACCGGTGGCGACGACCCGGCATTCGACATACTTGTTGGCATCGGCGCCGGTTCTGCACTTGGACAGGTCATAGCCGGACTGCGCCGGGGACGAGCTGGTCTGCTGCTGCAGGACCGGCCCCGGATCCACCCCGAGGAACAGCGCCAGCAGGGCGATCGCCAGACCGCCGACTCCGCCGCCGATCGCGATACCGCGCCCACCGCCCCCGGTTGAGGTCGTGCTGGTGTCGATCCGCATACCTTCGTTGAAGGTCATATGCGCTCCTCAAAGATCTGGCCCGCCTCGCTGCGCCGGTGCCGGAACAAGTTTGCCACAGGGACACCACCCGGTGGCCCGGCTGAAGCCGCTGGGCCGACCTCATAGACTTTCTAGTCGTTCGTCAGTTGGGAACCCACCTCAGAGCCAGGGAGATCTTGTGTTGCGCAGTCATGCCGCCGGCTCGTTGCGGGCCTCCGACGCCGGGCGGAAAGTCACCTTGGCCGGTTGGGTGGCACGTCGCCGCGACCACGGCGGTGTCATCTTCATCGACTTGCGCGATCAGGCTGCGAGCGACTCCGGAACCCTGTCCGGTGTGGTTCAGGTGGTCTTCCGCGAAGCCGACGTGCTCGCCGCTGCACACCGGTTGCGGGCCGAGTTCTGTATCGCGGTTGAGGGCGTCGTCGAGATCCGTCCGCAGGGTAATGCCAACCCCGATATCGCCACCGGGGCTGTCGAGGTCAACGCCACGGCCCTGACGGTGCTGGCGGAAAGTGCCGCGTTACCGTTCCAACTCGACGAGCCCGCCGGCGAGGAGGCGCGCCTGCGGCACCGCTACCTGGACATGCGGCGGGACGGCGGCACCGGAGACGCGTTGCGGCTGCGGTCCCGGGTTAACGCCGCGGCCCGGTCGGTGCTGGCCGGTCACGACTTCGTCGAGATCGAGACACCGACCCTGACTCGTTCCACCCCGGAGGGGGCGCGGGACTTCCTGGTGCCCGCCCGGCTGCAACCGGGTTCGTTCTACGCGCTGCCGCAGAGTCCGCAGCTGTTCAAACAGCTGCTGATGGTCGGCGGGATGGAGCGGTACTACCAGATCGCGCGCTGTTACCGGGATGAGGATTTCCGCGCCGACCGGCAACCGGAGTTCACCCAGCTCGATGTGGAGATGAGCTTCGTCGACGCCGATGACGTCATCGCCGTCGCCGAGGAGGTGTTGGCGGCTCTGTGGGCGCTGATCGGTTACCGGCTGCCGACGCCCATTCCGCGCATGACCTATGCCGACGCCATGCGCCGGTTCGGCTCGGATAAGCCGGATCTCCGGTTCGGCGTGGAATTGGTGGAGTGCACCGAGTACTTCGCCGATACCCCCTTCCGGGTGTTCCAGGCGCCTTATGTCGGGGCGGTGGTGATGCCCGGCGGTGCGGCGCAGCCGCGCCGAACGCTCGACGGCTGGCAGGATTTCGCGAAACAGCGCGGCCACCGTGGCCTGGCCTATGTGCTGGTCGGCGAGGACGGGGTGCTGAGCGGGCCGGTGGCCAAAAATCTCTCGGAGGCTGAGCGGGCCGGGTTGGCCGCCCACGTTGGCGCCGAACCCGGCGACTGCGTCTTTTTCTCGGCCGGCCCCGCCAAGACGTCGCGGGCTCTGCTGGGGGCCGCGCGCGGCGAGATCGCACGGCGATTGGGCATGATCGCCGCGGATGCCTGGGCTTTCGTCTGGATTGTCGATCCGCCGCTGTTCGAGCCCGCCGGGGATGCCGCCGCGGCCGGCGATGTCGCGGTCGGGTCTGGTGCCTGGACCGCTGTGCACCATGCTTTTACCGCTCCGAAGCCGGAGTGCCGCGGCCTCCTCGAGGCTGATCCGGGCGAGGTGCTCGCCGACGCCTACGACATCGTCTGCAACGGCCACGAGATCGGCGGTGGTTCGATCCGGATCCATCGTCGCGACCTACAGCAGCAGGTGTTCTCGGTGATGGGTATCGATGAGGGCGAAGCCGACGAGAAATTCGGATTTCTTCTGGAGGCCTTCACGTTCGGGGCACCTCCGCACGGCGGGATCGCGTTCGGCTGGGATCGCATCACCGCGCTGCTGTTCGGCGCCGATTCCATCCGCGATGTGATCGCCTTCCCCAAGTCCGGCGGCGGTGTGGACCCGTTGACCGACGCTCCCGCGCCGATCACTGCGCAGCAGCGTCAGGAGTCCGGTATGGATTTCAAGTCCGGGAAGTAGCCTCACCGTGACCGCAGTGAACAACACGATCGATTTCATCGACCAAGCGTCATTCCTCGGGTTGCGGGCGCTCGGGCACGGGCCGCTGATTCAGTTCACCTGGATCTACCGCAACGGCGTCGACCTGGAGGCGTTGGGCGGGTTCCATCGCCGGTTGGCGTATGGACTGCTCGGCCGCCGCATCGAACGCTCCCCGCTGCCCTTTGGCCGGCACCGTTGGATTGCCTGGTCCGGCCCCGCCGACATCGAGGTGGCGGCCGGTGTCCGGCCACCCGGTGAGATCACGATGTGGTTGGACGAGCAGGCCGCGCTGCCGGTCGATCCGGAATACGGTCCGTCATGGCGGCTGGCGGTTCAGCCGTTGACTGACGGCGGGTCGGTCGTGACGCTCGTGGCCTCCCATACCGTTGCCGACGGGGTCGGCCTGGCCCTCGCGGTGACCGACGCCGCCAAGGGTGTCACCCGCGACCTCGGGTACCCGCCGGCCGGGGCGCGAACCACCGGCCGGGCACTGCGGGAGGATGCACGCAGGTTCATCCGCGATCTTCCGAGTATGGCGGGGGCGGTCGTCGCGGCGGCGCGGATTGCGCGTAACGGTGCCAAAGACACCCCGCCGGCCGCACCCGGGGCCAACCTGGTCGGGGCGACCGCCACCCGGCCTGTGACGATGCCCTCGGTGACTGTTCGCGTCGGCCTCGACGAGTGGGATGAACGGGCTGCCGAACTTGGTGGCACCAGCACCACACTCGCCCTTGGGTTCTCGGCGAGGCTCGGTCGGCGGCTCGGCTGGGTTACCCCGGGCGGCTCGGTGATTCTTTCGGTTCCGGTCAACGAACGTATCGACGGCGACACCCGTGGAAATGCGCTCACGGGTGTGCGGCTCACCGTCGATCCGGACGTGGTGTGCGCCGACCTGACCGGGCTGCGTGCCGGACTGAAGGACGCCTTGTCGACGTTGGCCCAGGCGCGTAACGAACTGGTCGCCCCGCTGCCGCTGACTCCGCTGGTCCCCAGGGCGCTGGCCCGCCGTCTGGAGGGCGTGGTGGGGGGCACCGCGGTGATCGGCTGTTCCAACCTCGGGGGTCTGGATCCGGCGGTCAATCGCCCGGATGGCACCGAGGCCGACGACTTCGCGATTCGGATGGCCGAACACATCACCCTGGGCCACCTTCACCGTTTCGGCGGCACATTCTTTCCGGTGGTGACCGGACGGGTACACGGCACGCTGTTCATCAGCGTCGGATTCTGCAATGGCGACGGGTCCACCACCCGTGACCAGCTCCACGAGATCGCCGAGTCGGCGCTAGGCGACTTCGGATTGACCGGAACCATCGATTAGCCCGGCCGGGCGGGTCGCAGGGATGCTGCCCGCGGCTTTTCGCCTACAAACGGTCGGCGATATCCCGCAGGGCAGCCAGTTGGCGGCAATGGTGATCGGCGGACTCCGCCGCCACGGTGCAGGTAATCGCGGTCGCTCCCAGAGCCTGCAGTCCCCGGAGCCGTCGCTGCGAACCGGCCGGGTCGCCCAGCGGATCGATGGCCCGGCCGGTGGGAAGGACCACCGCGAAATCGGCGGGGAGGTCGACGGCGGCGAGCATCTCAGCGATCCGGATATCGGACAGGCCGAACGGTATCCAGCCGTCGGCAAGCCTCACCGAGCGGCGCAGGGAGCGCAGTGTTCGTCCGCCAACCCAGATCGGCACCCGGGCCTGCACCGCGCACGGTTGCACGGCGAACCCGTCGTACCGGTAGAACTCCCCGGAATAGCTCGGCCGGGTGCGCGACAGCGAGGCCCGTACGGCGGCGATCATGTCGTCGGCCCGTTCGCCGCGGCCGTCGAACGGCGCACCCAGCAGGTCGAATTCGGCGGACAGCGAGCCGACGCCGACCCCGAGTATCAGCCGCCCGCCGCTGAGCCGGTCCAGCGTTCCGTAGCGCTTTGCGATCTCAAGAGGATGGTGGTAGCCCAGGACGACCACCGCTGTGGCCAACCGGATCCGGTGGGTGCGGGCCGCCAGAAAAGCCAAGGTGGACAGCGGATCCCAATAGGTGAGCCCGCGGCCAGCCTCGTCGGCGACCGGAACGGCGATATGTTCTGAACAGGTGAGGTAGTCCAGCCCGGCCGCGTCGGCGGCCACCGCAATACCGACCAGGTCTTCGACGACCGCGTCGGCCTCCCATGCCGAACATGATCCCGGGGCGGCGGTGACCGCAGGTGTCGACAGACCTATCTGCATTTCGTCCCTATCTGCATTTCGTCCCCATCTGCATTTCGTCGTTGTATCACCGGCAGTTCTTTCACCGGAAGCCCGGACGGACCCGTCGCTAGCCTGAGGTTGTGTCCGACAACCTCTTTGACCTGCCCGGCGCGGAACGCGACGCGTCAGCAGCAACCGCCCCCGGCTCCGTACCCCTGGCCGTGCGGATGCGCCCGGCCACCCTTGACGAGGTCGTCGGCCAGCAGCATCTTTTGCGGCCCGGCTCGCCGATGCGCCGGTTGGTAGCCGGCTCCGGTGCGGCGTCGGTGATTCTCTACGGGCCACCGGGGACCGGGAAGACCACGTTGGCCTCGCTGATCTCCCATGCGACCGGTCGGCGATTCGAGGCACTGTCCGCGCTCAGCGCGGGGGTCAAAGAGGTGCGTGCGATCATCGACGGCGCCCGGCGCGCTGCCATCCACGGTGAACAGACCGTCCTGTTCATCGACGAGGTGCACCGGTTCTCCAAGGCCCAGCAGGATGCGCTGCTCGCGGCGGTCGAGAACCGGGTGGTGCTCCTTGTGGCCGCGACCACCGAGAACCCCTCGTTCGCGGTGGTGGCACCGCTGCTGTCCCGTTCGCTGATCCTGCAGCTGCAGCCTCTGCGGGCCGACGACATCCGGGCGGTGGTCGATCGCGCGATCAATGACCCGCGTGGTCTGGGCGGTGCCGTACCGGTCACAGCCGACGCGGTCGAGTTGGTGGTCCAGCTTTCGGCCGGGGATGCCCGCCGAGCCTTGACCGCTCTGGAAGTTGCCGCTGAGACCGCCGCCGATACCGGTGACGGGGTGACCCTGGAGACCGTCGAGCAGTCACTCGACCGGGCGGCGGTGCGCTACGACCGTGATGGTGACCAGCACTACGATGTCGTCAGCGCCTTCATCAAATCAATTCGCGGGTCTGATGTCGATGCGGCTGTGCACTACCTGGCCCGGATGCTGGTCGCCGGGGAGGATCCACGCTTCGTGGCCCGCCGACTGGTGATCCTCGCCAGCGAAGATATCGGCATGGCCGATCCCACCGCCCTCCCGATCGCGGTCGCCGCCGCCCAGACGGTCGCGTTGATCGGCATGCCTGAGGCCCAACTGACCCTCGCGCACGCGACGGTGCACTTGGCCACCGCGCCGAAGTCCAACGCTGTGGCCACCGCGCTGGCCGCGGCCATGGCAGATATCCGGGCCGGCAAGTCCGGAGCCGTACCGGCACATCTGCGCGATGGCCATTACCCGGGGGCGGCGAAGATGGGCCGCGCCGAAGGCTACCGATATCCGCATGATGATCCCGATGGTGTTGTGCCACAGCAATACCCACCCGACGACCTTGCCGGAACCGACTACTATCGGCCATCCCGGCACGGAGCCGAACGGGAGATCGGCGGACGCCTCGGTAGACTACGTGCCATCATCCGCCGGGCCCGGTGAGTTCCGGGGCGCGAGCCCCGGGGCGCCGTCTCGTAGGCTGGCGGTATGGACAGCGACGTGCTCGACGTCGACACCGCACGGCGGCGCATCGTCGACCTCACCGCGCCGGTGCGGCAGTTCTGCCGATCACGCGGTGACGGGTTGTGCAACGTGTTCGTCCCGCACGCCACCGCCGGCGTGGCCGTCATCGAGACCGGCGCGGGCTCGGATTCCGACCTCATCGACGCGCTGGAGCGGTTGTTGCCCCGCGATGGCCGGTATCGGCACGCCCACGGCTCACCCGGCCACGGTGCCGACCACGTGCTGCCGGCGATCGTGTCCCCGTCGGTGACCGTTCCGGTGGTGAGCGGCGAACCGCTGCTGGGCACCTGGCAGAGCGTGGTGCTGGTGGATCTCAACCGGGACAACCCGTCGCGATCGGTTCGGCTGAGTTTCCTCCCCGGCTGAGCCACGGCTTTCCTGCCCGGCCGAGGCGAGGAGGCCGTCGTCGGCGGACCGGTAATGTGGGGCGGTCGACGCCCTGGGCAGGCAGGGCCGAACCACAGTCGCCACCGGAACACGCCGCACTCGAAACAAGGACAACCCCGCACGTGCAGACACACGAGATCAGGAAGCGGTTCATCGACCACTTCGTCAACGCCGGCCACACTGAGGTGCCCAGTGCCTCGGTGATCCTCGACGATCCGAATCTGCTGTTCGTCAATGCCGGCATGGTGCCTTTTGTGCCCTATTTCCTCGGGCAGCGAACTCCCGCTTACAGCACCGCGACCAGTATTCAGAAGTGCATTCGCACTCCGGATATCGACGAGGTCGGCATCACCACCCGGCACAACACCTTCTTCCAGATGGCCGGCAACTTCTCTTTTGGCGACTACTTCAAGCGCCGCGCCATCGAGCTTGCCTGGACGCTGTTGACCAACCCGGTTTCGGCCGGCGGATACGGTTTCGACCCCGACCGGTTGTGGGCGACCGTGTTCTACGACGACGATGAGGCGATCCAGCTGTGGCAGGAGGTGGCCGGACTGCCTCTGGACCGCATACAGCGCCGCGGGATGGCCGATAACTACTGGTCGATGGGCATTCCGGGTCCCTGTGGGCCGTGTTCGGAGATCTATTTCGACCGCGGCCCGGCCTACGGAGTCGACGGCGGCCCGGAGGCCAACGAAGACCGCTATATCGAGATCTGGAACCTCGTCTTCATGCAGAACGAGCGCGGTGAGGGCACCGGTAAGGACGACTTCGAGATCCTCGGCCCGCTGCCGCGGAAGAACATCGACACCGGTATGGGTGTCGAGAGGATCGCCTGCCTGTTACAAGGGGTCGACAACGTCTACGAAACCGACCTGCTTCGGCCTGTCATCGATACTGTTGCCCGGCACGCACCCCGAGGCTACGGCCAGGGTGCCGCGGCCGACGATGTGCGCTACCGGGTGATCGCCGACCACAGCCGTACCGCCGCCATCATCATCGCTGACGGGGCCACCCCGTCCAATGAGGGCCGGGGTTATGTGCTGCGCCGACTGCTGCGACGGATCATTCGGGCCGCCAAACTCCTCGGCATCGAGCGTCCCATCGTCGGTGAGTTGATGGCGACCGTCCGAGATGCGATGGGCCCGTCCTATCCGGACCTGATCACCGATTTCGATCGCATCAACCGGATCGCGGTTGCTGAGGAGACCGCGTTCAACCGAACCCTGGCCTCGGGTTCGAAGCTGTTCGCGGACGCCGCCGCGGCCACCAAGTCCGGGGGTAAGACCGAACTGCCCGGCGAGCAGGCCTTCGCCCTGCACGACACCTACGGCTTCCCGATCGAGCTGACTCTCGAGATGGCCGCTGAGGCCGGTCTGAGCGTGGACGAGTTGGGTTTCCGGGAACTGATGGCCGAGCAACGCCGGCGGGCGAAGGCCGACGCGGCCGCGCGTAAACATGCCCACGCCGACCTGTCGGCTTTCCGGGAACTCGTTGACGCCGGCCCGACGGAGTTCACCGGCTTCGACGAGATGAGTTCGCCGGCCCGGATTCTGGGAATCTTCGTCGACGGGAAGCGCGTTCCCGTGGTGGCCCACCGTCCCCGTGTGCACTCGGAGACGCTTCCCCCCGAGCGGGTGGAGATCGTGCTCGACCGGACACCGCTCTATGCGGAGTCGGGGGGTCAGATCGCCGATGCCGGTCAGATCACCGGAACCGGCGCCGGCGAGTCGGCGAAGGCGACCGTCACCGATGTGCAGAAGGTCGCCAAAACGTTGTGGGTACATCGGGTCAACGTGGAATCCGGTGAGTTCGTCGAGGGCGACTCGATTATCGCCGCTGTTGATCCGAAGTGGCGTCAGGGCGCCACCCAGGGCCACTCCGGGACCCACCTGGTCCATGGCGCTCTGCGACAAGTGCTGGGGCCCAATGCGGTTCAGGCCGGATCCCTCAACAGGCCGGGCTACCTCAGGTTCGACTTCAAGTGGCAGGGTCCGCTGACCGAGGCGCAGAACTCCGAGATCCAGGAGATCGCCAACGAGGCCGTCGAATCCGACTACCCGGTGCACACCTTCGTCACCGAGATCGAGAACGCCAAAGCGATGGGCGCGATGGCGCTGTTCGGTGAGCAATATCCCGACGAGGTACGGGTCGTGGAGATCGGCGGGCCTTTCTCGCTGGAGCTATGCGGCGGCACCCATGTGCAGAACTCGGCCCAGGTCGGTCCGGTCACCATCCTCGGCGAGTCCTCGGTGGGTTCCGGGGTGCGCCGGGTCGAGGCCTATGTCGGTCTCGACTCGTTCCGGTATCTGGCCAAGGAACGGGCACTGATGGCCGGCCTGGCCTCGTCGTTGAAAGTGCCCTCCGAGGAGGTCCCGGCCCGTGTCGCAACGCTTGTGGAGCGGCTCAAAGCGGCCGAGAAGGACATCGAACGGATGCGACTGTCCACGGCGCGTGCCGCTGCGGGAAACGCCGTCAATGCCGCCGAGCAGGTGGGTAAGGTCCGTCTCGTGGCCCAGCGAATGGCGGCGGGGATGACTGCCGCGGACCTACGCTCCCTGGTCGGGGATATTCGCTCGCGGCTCGGCTCAGACCCGGCCGTGGTGCTGCTGCTTGCCGAGGGGGGCGACGGCAGCGTGCCGTTCGTACTGGCCGCCAATCAGTCCGCCCAGGACACCGGAGTCAAGGCCAACGAATTGGTCGCCTCGGTGACGACCGCGGTGGGCGGCCGGGGGGGCGGTAAAGCTGATCTCGCCCAGGGGGCTGGCAAAGATCCGTCCGGCATCGGAGCGGCGCTGGCGGCGGTCCGCGCGGAACTGGCCCGGGACTGAGACCACCTGATGGTTGCCAACCGCATGCCGGACCGGCCCGGTACGGATGACCCGGGCCGGGGCCGGCGACTCGGTATCGATGTCGGCACCGTCCGGATCGGGGTGGCGGCCAGTGACCCCGACGGCATCCTCGCCACTCCGGTGGAGACGGTTCGCCGTGACCGTCGCGACGGCCACCTGCGCAGACTCCAGAGGCTGGTCTCGGACCTGGACATCGTCGAGATCGTTGTGGGGCTGCCGCGGACGCTGGCCGACCGGGCCGGCGCATCGGCCGACGATGCGGTCGCGCTGGCCACAGCACTGGGCGGTCGGGTCGGTTCGGTGCCGGTCCGCCTCGCGGACGAGCGATTGACTACTGTCAGCGCGACACGATCGCTACGGGAGGCCGGGATACGCGCCAGGGACCAACGAGAAATGATCGACCAGGCCGCTGCCGTGGCAATTCTCCAGGGCTGGCTCGACCAACGCCGCAACGCGGCCATGACAGGGAAAGAGCAACCGTAACCATGCAGCAGGAGCCCCACAATGCACCATCGGACCGGGCCGCACCGGCGGCGGTAGGGACGCCCCGCTCCGGCCGCGTGCCCGGGCGGGACCGGTCCGGCCGCGGCCCGGACAGGGGCCGCGGCCGGTCCCGGATGCTGGTGCTGCTGGCCGTGCTGGCGGCCGGTGTGCTGGCCCTGGTGGTGCTCGGGCCGAAGTGGTTCGGCCCCAGGTTGCCGACTGACTTCACCGGCGAGGGCAAGGAAGACATCGTCATCGAGGTTTACCCCGGCGACTCCGGATCCATGATCGCCCAGAACTTGCTGGCCGAGGGTGTCATCGCGGATATCGGGCCGTTCATCTCAGCGGCGTCGGGCAACGCCGAGTTCGCGGCGATCCAGCCCGGCTTCTACAGAGTGCGCACCGAGATACCTGCGGCCACCGCCGTCCGGACGCTTGTCGACCCTGCGGCCCGGGTCGGCAGGCTCGTCATCCCGGAGGGCAAGCAGCTCGATGACATTGCCGCGGTCGGATCGGGTGTGGTCAACCCCGGAATCTTTTCGCTGATCTCGGATGCCAGCTGTGTGGACCTCAACGGAACAGAGACGTGCATATCAGCCACAGACCTGAAAGCCGCCGCCGAAGAAGGAACGCTGGAATCCCTCAATGTGCCGGACTGGGCCCGCGCCGGTGCCGGCGCGGTGGGAAGCAGCCACCGGCGGTTGGAGGGACTCATCGCTCCCGGCACCTGGAATATCGATCCGGCGGCCTCGGCCACAGAGATCCTGGCCAAACTGGTGGGCGAGAGTGCTGACGGTTATGTCGAAGGCGGAATCCTCGATGCCGCCGAGGGGCTGAACATGTCTCCCTATGAGGTGCTGATCGTCGGATCGCTGGTCCAGAAGGAGGCGCAGCCCGCGGACTTCGCCAAGGTCGCCCGGGTCATCTACAACCGGCTGGCCAGCGACTACGACTGGCTGGAGTTCGACTCGACGGTCAACTACCCGTTGGACCGGCAGGAGGTTGCGACCACCGATCGGGACCGGGCTACCAAGACGCCGTGGAACACCTACGCCATGCCTGGTCTGCCCGCGACACCGATCTGTTCGCCGGGGGCCGAAGCTCTGGCCGCTGCGGAGAGACCCGAACCCGGCGACTGGCTGTACTTCGTCACGATCGACTCCGACGGCACCACGTTGTTCACCAGCGATTATCAGGAGCACCTGGCCAATCGTGAGCAGGCGTTGAACAGCGGTTTCCTCGATTCCGGGCGGTAGGTGCCGGTGACGGCCCGCAAAGCAGCCGTGCTCGGTTCGCCGGTCGCCCATTCCCGGTCGCCGCAATTGCATCTGGCCGCCTACCGCGCGCTGGGCCTTGATGACTGGACCTACGACCGGATCGAGTGCTCTGCCGGGGAACTTCCGGTCGTGGTGGGCGCATTCGGCCCGGAATGGGTGGGCGTATCGGTCACCATGCCGGGCAAATTCGCCGCACTGGCGTTCGCCGACGAACGGACCGGGCGCGCCGACCTCGTCGGCTCGGCCAACACGCTGGTGCGAACCCGGTCGGGCTGGCGGGCCGACAACACCGATATCGACGGGGTGGCCGGTGCGTTGGGGCGCCGTCGCGGTCTGCGCCGAGCGGTGGTGCTCGGCTCCGGCGGAACCGCTCCGGCCGCCGTCGTCGCCCTGGCGGGCCTCGGCGTAACCGAAATCACGGTGGCGGCGCGAAACAGCCGGAAAGCTGCCCGGCTGGTCAGCCTCGGCTCCACGATCGGGGTGCCGGTTGCGTTCTGCGGGCTCACCGACCGGCGACTGCCCGCTCTGGCTGATCGCACCGATGTGCTGATCAGCACAATCCCCTCCGGCGCGGCAGCTGAGCATGCGGCGGTGCTCGCCGGGGTTCCGGTGCTGCTGGACGCGATCTACGATCCGTGGCCCACCCCGCTGGCCCGCGCCGTCGCCGGAGCCGGCGGTGAGGTCATCGGCGGACAGCAGATGCTGCTCCACCAGGCGTTCAGTCAGGTCGAGCAATTCACAGGGCAGCCGGCACCGCGACAGCAGATGGCAGCCGTATTGGGTTAGCTTGCGGACGTGCAAGCGGTGTCATGTCTGGCGGTGCTGATCTGGACCGTCTCGCTATCGGTCTTCGACCTGCGACAACGTCGGCTTCCCAATGGGCTCACCCTCGTCGGTGCCGTGGTGATCTTGACGGTCTGTGCCGGATACGGCCGTGGGTCCGCGGCGGCGCTGGGTGCGGTATCGCTCGGGGGGCTGTATCTGGCGGTTCACCTCGGTGCCCCGGCCGGAATCGGTGGTGGCGATGTCAAGTTGGCCCTCGGTCTGGGTGCGTTGACCGGCGCGTTGGGCGTGCCGGTCTGGTTGCTGGCCGCGCTGGGGGCCCCGGTGCTCACCGTCATCCTGGGCACGGTGACCGCCCTGCGCCAGGGCACCGGCCTGGCGGGGACCGTTGTGCCGCACGGCCCGTCAATGTGCCTGGCCAGCCTGGCCGCCGCCGCGCCCGCGGTGTTTTAGGGGATGCGCGTGTTCTAGTGACCCGGCGTTCTGAGCGATCCGGGTGCGCCGGCGAACCGGGCAGATTGGGCCGTCGGCGGCGACGTGGGAAGATGATCGCGTGTTGCGATGGACCACCGCTGGAGAATCCCACGGCCGCGCCCTGGTCGCCATGGTCGAGGGCATGGTTGCCGGTGTGGAGGTGACCTCCGCCGATATCGCCGCCCAATTGGCTCGCCGTCGGCTTGGTTACGGGCGCGGTGCCCGGATGAAATTCGAACAGGACGCGGTGACCGTGCTGGCGGGGGTCCGGCACGGCGTTACGCTGGGCGGCCCGGTAGCCATTGAGATCGGCAACACCGAATGGCCGAAGTGGCAATCGGTGATGGCCCCGGACCCCGTTGCCGCCGCTGATCTTGAGGTTGCGCGCAACGCGCCGCTGACACGTCCGCGTCCCGGCCATGCCGACTATGCGGGCATGCTCAAATTCGGCTTCGACGACGCCCGCCCGGTGCTGGAGCGGGCCAGCGCCAGGGAAACCGCGGCCCGGGTCGCGGCGGCGTCGGTAGCCCGGGCATTTCTACGTCAGGCACTCGGTGTCGAGGTGCTCTCGCACGTGATCTCGATCGGGGCCTCGACCCCCTACGGTGGACCGCCTCCGACGGCCGCCGACCTGCCCAGCATCGACGAGAGCCCGGTTCGGGCGTTCGACGCCGCCGCCGAGACGTCCATGATCACCGAGATCGAGGCCGCCAAACGCGATGGTGACACCCTCGGTGGAGTCGTTGAGGTGGTGGCGCACGGTCTGCCGGTCGGCCTGGGTTCGTTCGTCAGTGGTGAGAATCGGCTGGACAGCCAACTGGCCGCCGCGGTGATGGGGGTCCAGGCCATCAAGGGTGTCGAGATCGGTGACGGATTCGAAACAGCACGACGGCGTGGCAGCGGCGCGCATGACGAGATGTTCCCCGGCGTTGATGCCGGCTCAGACGGTGGTCCAGCCGGTGTCATGCGTTCCACCAACCGTGCCGGCGGGCTGGAAGGCGGGATGACCAACGGACAGCCGCTGCGGGTGCGGGCCGCGATGAAACCGATCTCCACGGTGCCCCGCGCACTGTCCACCGTCGACCTGGACACCGGCGCCCAGGCGGTGGCGATTCACCAGCGGTCGGATGTGTGCGCTGTCCCGGCCGCCGGAGTGGTGGTCGAGGCGATGGTGGCACTGGTGCTGGCCCGGGCCGCGCTCGAGAAGTTCGGCGGCGACTCGCTCGCCGAGACCCGCCGAAACATCGCGGGCTATCTGGGTGAGATCGCCGAGCGGGAGGCCTTCGGGTCCACTTCGGCACGGTTGTCGGGGTGACGGTGATGGCCCCCAGAGCCGTACTCGTCGGGTTGCCGGGTTCCGGGAAATCCACCATCGGGCGCCGCCTCGCCAAGGCCATGGGCCTGACGGTGCTGGACACCGACGCGGCTATCGAGGAACGCACCGGCCGCAGCGTGGCCGAGATTTTCTCCGCCGAAGGCGAATCCGGTTTTCGCGGTATCGAGGAACGGGTGATCCGCGATGCGTTGGAGAGTCATGATGGCATTCTCTCGCTGGGCGGTGGTGCCGTCACCACCCCCGGGGTGCGCGACGCCTTGGCCGGCCACACGGTGGTCTACCTGGAGATCAGTGCCGCCGAGGGTATCCGGCGCACCGGAGGACGCGTGGTGCGTCCGCTGCTCGCGGGCCCCAACCGGGCCGAAAAGTACCGCGCGCTGATGAACGAGCGGGTACCGCTCTACCGCCGGGTCGCCACCATCCGGATCAACACCAACCGGCGTAATCCGGGGGCCGTCGTGCGCCATATCGTTGGGCGCCTTGAGAATCCCCCGGCGCAACAGTCTGCGCGCCGCCGGCGACCGCCGTGGCGGCGGCCATCGCCAGGGCCTTCCCAAACGGTTTCGTCGGCAGCTACCGAGGCGCCGATGACCGCGCCGGAATCGGATGCTCCGGCCGAGTCGGGACCGGTCACCCCGGCGACACTGGCTCGTCGCGCGGGGGCCAGGAAATGACCGGGAACATCACGATCGACGTGGCCGTCGACCCGCCTTACCCGGTGATCATCGGCACGAATCTGCTCGGTGGCATCGGTGAGGTGCTGGGATCGCGCCACAAGGTGGTGATTCTGCATCAGCCGGTGCTGGCCGAGGTCGCCGAATCGATCCGAAGCACTCTGGCAGACGCCGGAGTCGATGCGCATCGTATCGAGTTGCCCGATGCCGAAGCCGGTAAGGATCTGCCGGTTGTCGCGTTCGTCTGGGAGGTTCTGGGGCGGATCGGCGTCGGCCGTCGAGATGCGATCGTCAGTCTCGGCGGCGGAGCAGCCACCGATGTCGCGGGGTTCGCCGCCGCGACCTGGCTACGCGGTGTCGACATCGTCCATGTGCCCACCACCCTGCTGGCCATGGTCGATGCGGCCATCGGCGGCAAGACCGGTATCAACACCGATGCCGGCAAGAACCTGGTGGGCTCGTTCCACCAACCCGCCGCCGTCGTGGTGGACCTCGCACTGCTGGAAACGTTGCCGCATAACGAGTTGGTGGCCGGCATGGCAGAGATCGTCAAAGCCGGATTCATCGCCGATCCGGTCATTCTGGATCTGATCGAAGCTGATCCGCAGGCTGCTGTCGATCCGACGGGCCCGGTGCTGCCGGAGCTGATCCGCCGGGCCGTTCAGGTCAAGGCCGATGTCGTCGCAGCCGACGAAAAGGAGTCGGCACTGCGTGAGATTCTCAACTACGGACACACCCTGGCCCACGCCATCGAACGACGGGAGCGCTACCGATGGCGGCATGGTGCGGCGGTGTCGGTGGGACTTGTGTTCGCCGCCGAATTGGCCCGGGTGGCCGGACGGCTCGACGAAGCCGGCGTTCGTCGGCATCGGGAGGTGCTCGACGCCCTCGGGTTGCCGGTGACCTATGACGCCGATGCGCTGCCTGAGCTGATGAAGCTGATGGCGGGGGATAAGAAGACCCGATCGGGGATGCTGCGCTTCGTCGTTCTCGACGGTGTCGGCCGGCCGGGTCGGTTGGAGGGGCCGGACCCGGCGCTGCTGGCTGCGGCCTATGCGGAGTTGGCAGGTCCGGGGGGCGGCGCGGGCGACGCCGGGGCAGCGGGGGTCGAGACGTGACGACGGTCCGGGTCCTCAACGGTCCCAACCTGGGCCGGCTCGGCAAACGCGAACCAGAGGTGTACGGCAGCACGACCCATGACGACCTGGTGGCGATGATCGAAGCCGAGGCTGCCGGTTTGGGGCTGTCGGCGGCGGTCCGGCAAAGCGACAGCGAGGCCCAGTTGATCGCCTGGCTGCATGCTGCAGCGGACGCCGGCGACCCGGTGATCCTCAATGCCGGTGCGCTCACTCACACGTCGATCGCGCTACGTGACGCCTGCGCCGAGCTCAGGGCACCGTTGATCGAGGTGCATATCTCGAATGTCTATGCGCGCGAAGACTTCCGACACCACTCGTACCTGAGCGCGGCCGCGACGGGGGTTATCGTCGGACTCGGGGTGCAGGGCTATCTTCTGGCGCTGCGCTATCTGGCGTCGGTCCGCTGAAGCCCCGGCCGGTCGCCCCTCAGGTCTCTTCAGAGCCGCGTTTGAGATCGTACTTTCGCTGCTGCACCGTCTCGTGGACCTCGCGAACCGCTTCCCGGGACTCCTGTCGCCAGGACTCCTCCCGGCGGCCGGCGACCGCGACCTGTTCGGCGGGGTCTTCGTAGCCCTCGTCCAAAACCGACTCGAACACGTCTGTACCGGAGTGGTGCCGGGGCCCCTCATCAGGCCGGCTGCGGTCGACCAGCCATCGGCCAACCGACACCGTGAACATCGCGGGCACGAACACCATCAGGGCGGTGAAGGCGGCGAACACCGTCACCTCGGTGATCAGTCCGTCGACATAGACCGCAGCGTCGAACAGCGAGATGAGCCAGGCCACCAGCCCGCTGAGGCCACCCGCGACCAGTCCGGCCATCAGCCAGCGCATGGCCAGGTCGCGACGGCGGTCCGGGTCGGGGTTGGCCCGCGCATCGGACAAACCGTCGAACAGGCCCCAGATTGAAGCGGCCACCCCGAACAGCAACACCAGAATGAGGCTGATGGTCCCGGCGTTGGTGGGGCTGGCATTGATCAGCGTCCCCTGAGCCAGTCGGAGAAACACCATTCCGGCCGCTAACACCAGGCCACGGAACAACCACGTCGTCATGGGGCATCAGCCTAGCGAGTACCGTCACCGACCGTGACGCATTCACAACGGCGCGCCAGGATGGCGGCGCTGCTGACCGCCGAGGGTGTGGACGCGTTCTTGGTGAGCGATCGTGTCAACGTGCGCTATCTGTCCGGATTCACCGGTTCCAACGCGGCGTTGCTGATGTTCGCCGACGACACTCCGGCGGTGCTGGCCACCGACTCCAGGTACCGGACCCAGGCAGCTCGTCAGGCTCCTGACCTGCGTGCCGTCATCGAACGGGCATGTGGTCCCCATCTTGTGCAACTCGCGTTGGCCGGCGGTGCGCGTCGGGTCGGGTTCGAGGGTCACGTCGTGACGGTGGACGGGTTCGAGGTGCTCTCGGGGATCGTGGCCGATTTCCCGGGCGCGGACTTGGTACGCGCCTCCGGAACCGTCGAGATGTTGCGCGTGATCAAGGACGCCGGCGAGGTGGCCCTGTTGCGGCTGGCCTGCGAGGCAGCCGATGCAGCTCTCTCCGCACTGATCTGTGCGGGCGGAATTCGGCCGGGTCGTACCGAACGGGCCGTCGCCCGCGACCTGGAGGCGCTGATGCTCGATCACGGTGCCGACGGTCCATCCTTCGAGACCATCGTCGCCGCGGGGGCGAACTCTGCGGTGCCCCACCACCGGCCCACCGACGCAGAACTCGGGTGCGGGGATTTCGTCAAGATCGACTTCGGCGCCCTGGTCGGGGGTTATCACTCCGATATGACCCGGACGTTTGTGCTCGGCGACGCCGGGCGGGCCGCAGCGTGGCAGCACGAGATCTACGATCTGGTTTCTGAGGCGCAGCGGGCGGGCGTGACTGCGCTCGTGGCCGGAGCGCAGCTAGGTGCTGTCGACGCCGCGGCACGGGAGGTGATCGCCGGTGCCGGCTACGCCGAGCACTTTGGTCACGGGCTCGGTCACGGGGTTGGGCTGCAGATTCACGAAGCGCCGGCAATCAACTCGGCGGCCGCCGGTACACTTCGTGCTGGCTCCGTGGTGACCGTGGAACCCGGGGTGTACCTCGCTGACCGCGGCGGGGTTCGTATCGAGGACACTCTCCTCGTCGATGCGCGGGACCCTGAGACGCTGACCCGGTTCCCCAAGGACCTGACCATCCTCTGACCTGATCCGAAGGAGAACGACCGACCGTGGCAACTACTGCGGACTTCAAAAACGGCCTCGTGCTGAAAATCGACGGGCAGCTGTGGCAGATCATCGAGTTCCAGCACGTCAAACCGGGCAAAGGCCCGGCGTTCGTGCGGACCAAACTCAAGAACGTGCTGACCGGCAAGGTCGTCGACAAGACATACAACGCCGGGGTCAAGGTGGAGACGGCGACGGTGGACCGGCGCGACGCCACCTACCTCTATCGGGACGGCAGCGATTTTGTGTTCATGGACAGCGAGGATTACGAGCAGCACCCGCTGCCGGACTCGATGGTCGGCACCGCCGCGAACTTCCTGCTGGAGAGTATGCCGGTACAGATCGCCTTTCATGACAGCGCACCGCTCTACCTCGAGTTGCCGGTGACCGTCGAACTGGAGGTTTCGAGCACCGAGCCTGGTCTGCAGGGCGATCGTTCCAACGCCGGAACCAAACCGGCGACCCTGGAAACCGGCGCCGAGATTCAGGTTCCGCTGTTCATCAATACCGGTGACAAGCTGAAGGTCGACTCCCGGGACGGTAGCTACCTGGGCCGGGTCAATGCCTAGCGGCGCTTCGGCGCCGTTCGCGGTGGCTAAGCCGGAGTGGATACCCGACGCGCCCCGCCGTGGCTGATCGCAGGGTGAGTCGGCATCAGGCCCGGAAACGCGCCGTCGACCTGCTCTTCGAGGCCGAGGCTCGTGGTCTGTCCGCAGCAGAGATCGCGGAATCCCGCTCGGCTCTGGCTGCGGCCGGCGCAGAGGTGTCCGAGCTCAACGCCTACTCCGTCTGCGTCGCCAGGGGGGTCGCCGAACACGCCGCCCATATCGATGACCTGATCGGTTCGCACCTGCAGGGCTGGACGCTGGAGCGGATTCCCGCCGTCGACCGGGCCATCCTCCGGGTGGCCGCGTGGGAACTGCTCCACGCCGACGATGTGCCGGCCCCGGTCGCCGTCGATGAGGCGGTCCGGCTGGCGAAAGAACTTTCCACCGACGATTCGCCGGGTTTCGTCAACGGGGTGCTCGGTCAGGTGATGCTGGTGACACCGCAGATCCGCGCGGCCGCCGATGCGGTTCGAGCGGCAGCGGTGCCGGCCGTGTCCGGCGACCCCGTCGTCGAGCACGATCCCGAGCGAATCACCGGCCCCTTGGAGGCCGACCGGCACTTCGCGACGTTGGCCGGCGTCTGGGACCTGCAGGCCGAGGCCCTGGACAGGTCGATGGGACGGCACGGGAGCGTGGCGCGCCTTGCCCTCGCCGCCCGTCCCGGCGACCGGGTCCTCGATCTCGGCTGCGGCCCGGGCCTGTCCGCAGTGGCCCTGGGTGCGGAGGTCGGTCCGGAAGGCTGGGTGGCGGCCATCGACGTGGTCCCGGAGATGGCCGAGGCCGCACAGCGACGGCTGTCTGCGGCCGGTGTGCACGGTGTGGCAGTGGCCGCCGATGTGGCCAGCGCCGACCTGGTGGCCATCGCTGGAGGCGGGCAACCATTCGACGCCGCGCATTCCCGCTTCGGGCTGATGTTCTTTCCGCGGCCGGCCGAGGCGTTCGCCAACATTTTTCGCGCGTTGCGCCCGGGCGGACGACTGGTCGGTTCGGTGTGGCAGCACCTGGACCGCAACCCCTGGATGATGCTGACGACGGCGACCGCCACACAGATCCTCGGTATCGAGCGGTCTCCGCTCCCCGAGCCCGGCGCGCCGGGGCCGTTCTCGCTGGCCGATCCCGAGGCGATTGCCGAGCTACTGGCCGGAGCGGGGTTCGCCGATATCGCGATCGACCCTGTTGAGGCGCCGTTCCTCTTCGAGGCCGATGGTGTCGCGGCCGCCGAGCGGGTGCTGAGCGCCGGGCCGCTGGGCGGGGCGTTCCTGGCGGCCGACGAGAGTCGGCGCCGCGACGTCATCGCCGGGGTGGTCGCTGCGCTTGAGCATCACCGTGGTGCGGACGGATACGAGCTGCCAGCCGCATCATGGTGTCTCAACGCGGTGAAACCCGGCTGATCAGGGCCGCAGCGCCGCGTAGGTCCGACGGACGAATTTCGGCTGCACGGACTGTAGTCGGGCCAGTGAGGTGTTGCCCGCAACCGCTGCGGCGGCCGCGGTCAGGTCCGGATAGTTCTGGATCAGATAGATCATGATCAGCTCGTTTTCCGGGTCGGCCTGCCACCAGGTTCCGTATGCGCCCGGCCAGCTGAACGTACCGAGTCCGGCGGGGCCGAACAGCCGCTCGGACTTTGACGGGTCGGTGACCACCGACAGGTTCAATCCGAACCCGCGTCCCACCCAGCACGGTGCGCCGAGGAATGGCTGCTGCTTCTGTTCGTCGGTGAGCCGGTCGGTGCGCATCAGCCGAGCGGATTCGGCCGAGAGCACCCGCACCCCATCCACCTCTCCGCCGCCCAGCAGCATCCGGGCGAACCGCAGATAGTCGTCAGCGGTCGAGACCAGGCCGGCGCCGCCCTGGCAGAACCGCGGTTCCTTCACCGGCACCGGGCCCATCGCGTCGTGGTGCAGACCGGTTTGCCGGTCCAGTCGGTACATCGTCGCCGCCCGCGCCCGCTTCTCGGGGTCAATGAAGAATCCGGTATCAGTCATACCCAGCGGCTGCAGAATCCGCTCGCTGAGCAGGGTGTGCAGCGGCTTACCGGTGATCCGGGACAGGGCGATGCCGAGTACCTCGGTGCCCTGGCTGTAGGTGATCCGGTCCCCGGGCTGGCTGACCAGAGGCAGCGCAGCCACGTCGGCGAGCCAGTCGTCCTGATCCTGCCGCAGCGAGACCCCCGCGTAGGCACGGCTGATCGGCCCGGCCACCGAAAACGCATAGGCGAGACCGCCACGGTGGGTCATCAGATCCTCGATCGTGATCGGCCGCCGAGCCGGCACGGTGACGTCCAGCGGTCCGGTCGGATCGACCAGCACCCGCATATCGCTCATCTCGGGCAGCCACCGGGTGATCGGATCAGCCAGTGCGACCACACCCTCCTCGACGAGGGTCATCGCAGCTGCAACCGTCACCGGCTTGGTCATCGACGCGATCCGGAAAATG
This sequence comes from uncultured Mycobacterium sp., assembly GCA_964555915.1. GTDB lineage: Bacteria > Actinomycetota > Actinomycetes > Mycobacteriales > Mycobacteriaceae > Mycobacterium. The sequence continues at coordinate 106,909 of CAZKUK010000004.1, read as the reverse complement.
GTGTCGCGCTGCATCGGCAGCTTCGCCTCGACGTCGGCGAAGCCGATTTCATTGACCTGCAGGACATCCCCGCGATGCCAGACCAGGGTCACCGCACCGGCCAGCAGACCGGACTCGACAGCACCGGTGATCGAGTTCCGGTTGTCGGCTAGATTCACCGGCGCGAGTCTACGACAGGGGCGCAGGCGTGTTGTCCGCCCTCCCGGGCCCGGGTGCTACGCTCACCCGCAATCGACATCCTTTAACGGTCCGTCCGGCGAGGCGGAGAAGGAGGTCTGGGCTCTTGGCGGGCACCATTGACCGGGAACTGATGTCCCCCGCGGATGTCGGTCGGACCATATCCCGGATGGCCCATCAGATCATCGAGAAAACCGCCGCCGACTCCGGCGAATCTCCCAGGGTTGTCCTGCTCGGTATCCCGACTCGCGGGGTCACGGTTGCGAACCGGTTGGCCGCGAAAATCAAGGAGTTCTCCGGTATCGACGTTGCATGCGGTGGTCTGGACATCACGCTCTACCGCGACGACCTGGACTTCAAGCCGCCCCGTGCGCTGGAGGAGACCTCGATTCCGGCCGGCGGTATCGACAACGCGATGGTGATTCTCGTTGACGACGTGCTCTACACCGGCCGCTCGGTTCGTTCCGCGCTGGACGCCCTGCGCGATATCGGCAGGCCGAAGGCGGTACAGCTCGCCGTGCTCGTCGACCGCGGCCATCGGGAGCTGCCGTTGCGGGCGGACTACGTGGGAAAGAACGTCCCGACCTCGCGTAGCGAGAACGTCAAGGTTCGATTCGTCGAGGACGACGATGTGGAAGGTATCTGGATCGCGCCGCACGGAGGCCCGGCCCGCTGATGAGCGCTTGCGCGAAGAAGAGATGGTCATGATGAGCGCTTGCGCGAAGAAGAGATGGTCATGAGGCACTTATTGTCAGCCGCCGATCTGACCCGTGACGCGGCCACCGCCATCCTCGACGACGCCGACCGTTTCCAGCAGGCCCTGCTCGGCCGTGATGTGAAGAAACTGCCCACATTGCGGGGCCGGACCATCATCACGATGTTTTATGAGAACTCCACTCGAACCCGGGTTTCCTTCGAGGTTGCCGGCAAGTGGATGAGTGCCGACGTGATCAACGTCAGCTCGTCGGGATCCTCGGTCTCGAAAGGAGAGTCACTGCGCGACACCGCCCTGACACTTCGAGCCACCGGTGCCGACGCGCTGATCATTCGTCATTCCGCGTCGGGGGCGGCTCAGCAACTGGCCGAATGGACACTCGAACCGGATGGCACCGGGCCCTGTGTCATCAATGCCGGTGACGGGACCCACGAACACCCCACCCAGGCTTTGCTCGACGCGTTGACCGTTCGTCAGCGGCTCGGTGGAATCGAGGGCCGCCGGGTGGTGATCGTCGGCGACGTTCTACACAGCCGGGTGGCCCGGTCCAACGTTGCACTGCTCACCATCCTGGGCGCCGAAGTGGTGCTCGTCGCCCCGCCCACGCTGCTGCCGGTCGGGGTAGCCGACTGGGGTGGTGTCACGGTGTCACACGATCTGGACGCCGAGTTACCCATTGCCGATGCCGTGATGATGCTGCGAGTTCAGGCGGAGCGGATGAACGGCGGCTTTTTTCCGTCGCCACGGGAGTACTCCGCGCTCTACGGTCTGTCCGAGGAGCGTCAGGCCCTGCTGCCCGAGCATGCTGTGGTGCTGCACCCGGGCCCGATGCTGCGCGGTATGGAAATCTCCTTTCCGGTCGCGGACTCCGCGCAGTCGGCTGTGCTGCAACAGGTTTCCAATGGGGTGCATGTCCGGATGGCTGTGCTGTTTCATCTGCTGGTCGGCACCGACGAGGCGGTGAGTGTATGAGTGCCCGGGAGTCGAGTCCCGCTGTCCTGATCAGGGGAGTCCGGCTCTACGGCGAGGGTGATGCGGTCGATGTGCTGGTCGCTGCGGGCCGGATCGCCGAGATCGGCCCGAGCCTGTCGGCCGTGGATGACGCTGAGGTGATCGAGGCCACCGGCAAGGTTCTGCTGCCCGGACTGGTCGACTTGCACACTCACCTTCGCGAGCCCGGACGTGAATACGCCGAGGATATCGAAACCGGTTCGGCGGCAGCGGCTCTGGGCGGGTACACCGCAGTGTTTGCAATGGCGAACACCGAACCTGTGGCCGACAGCCCGGTGGTCACCGACCACGTGTGGCGGCGCGGTCAGCAGGTTGGGCTGGTCGATGTTCACCCCGTGGGGGCGGTGACTGTCGGGTTGGGCGGCAAACAACTCACGGAGATGGGGTTGATGGCCACGGGTGCGGCCCGGGTCCGGCTGTTCTCCGACGATGGCCGATGCGTTGACGATCCGTTGGTGATGCGACGGGCCCTGGAGTACTCCGCCGGACTGGGCGTGCTGATCGCGCAACATGCTGAAGAGCCGCGGTTAACGGTCGACGCGGTGGCGCATGAGGGCGTCAACGCCGCGCGGCTCGGGCTGGCCGGATGGCCCCGGGCCGCCGAGGAGGCGATCGTTGCCCGTGACGCCCTGCTGGCCCGCGATGCCGGCGCCCGAGTGCACATCTGCCACGCGTCGACGGCGGGAACGGTGGGAATACTCGAATGGGCCAAGCGGCAGGGTATTGCGATTACCGCCGAGGTGACTCCGCACCATCTGATGCTCGATGACAGCAGGCTCGCCAGCTATGACGGCCGAAACCGGGTAAACCCGCCGTTACGTGAAGTCACCGATACCGAATCGTTGCGCCGTGCGCTCGCCGACGGGGTGATCGACTGTGTGGCAACCGATCACGCCCCGCATGCGGAGCAGGAGAAATGTTGTGAGTTCTCCGTCGCCCGGCCCGGCATGCTGGGACTGCAGACCGCATTGTCCGTGGTCGTGGCGACCATGGTGGAACCCGGCCTGCTGGACTGGCGCGGCGTCGCCAAGGTGATGAGCGAGAATCCCGCAGAGATCGTCGGCCTCGACGATCAGGGCCGCCCCCTGGAGGTGGGGGAGCCCGCCAACCTGGTCGTCGTCGATCCGGACGCTACCTGGACGGTCGACGGCGGCGCCCTGGCCAGCCGCTCGGCCAACACGCCCTACGACGCCATGACGTTACCGGCCACCGTCGCCGCGACGCTGTTGCGGGGCAGGATTACCGCGCGGGACGGCGAGGCCCGTCGGTGAATACCGGGACGGCCATCGGGACCTACATTTTCGGGTTACTCGTCGTCATCGGTATCGGCTTTGTCATCCGCGCCATGCTGCGTGGCTGGCGGCATCGGTCGCAGCGGCAGATTGAGATGATCGGTGAACTTCCGGCCATGCCGGACCTGGTCGGAGCCGCTCTCGTCGCGCCCACCCAGGGTCTTTATCTGGGCAGCACTCTGGCACCGAACTGGCTGGAGCGGGTCAATGTCGGCGACCTCGGCTATCGGTCGAAGGCGGTGCTCACCCGCTACCCGGAGGGCGTGCTCATGGAACGCTCCGGGGCCAGCCCGATCTGGATGCCGGAGAACGCCATCACCGGTGTTCGCACCGAGCGGGCGCTGGCCGGGAAGGTCATTCCCGGCCGCGGGCCGGACACGCTCCGGAGAATTCTGGTGATCCGCTGGCGGCTGCCGTCGGGCACCGAGATCGATACCGGCTTCCGCGGCGAGGGCCGCACCGGCTACGACGAATGGACTACCTCGGGCGACCCCACGACAGGAGACTCCGCGTGACCCAGCAGAAGGCCGTCCTGGTCCTCGAGGACGGGCGCGTTCACACCGGAACGGCGTTCGGCGCGGTCGGCCAGACGCTCGGTGAGGCGGTGTTCTCGACCGGAATGTCGGGCTACCAGGAGACTCTGACAGACCCCAGCTACCACCGGCAGATCGTCATCGCCACCGCGCCACAGATCGGCAATACCGGCTGGAACCAGGAGGACGCCGAGAGTCGGGGCGACAAGATTTGGGTGGCCGGCTACGTCATCCGGGATCCGTCTCCGCGCGCATCGAACTGGCGGTCCACCGGAAGCCTCGAGGACGAACTGATCCGGCAGGGTGTCATCGGCATCGCCGGGGTGGACACCCGCTCAATCGTCCGACACCTGCGCACCCGGGGCGCCATGGCGGCGGGGGTTTTCTCCGGTCCTGCGCTCGCTGACGAGGCCGAGTTGCTGAGCAGGGTCCGCAGCCAGCCCGCGATGCTCGGTGCCGACCTGTGCGGGGAGGTCAGCGCACCCGAGAGCTACATCGTGCAACCGCTCGGCACGCACCGTTTCACCGTCGCCGCGCTGGATCTGGGGATCAAAACCAATACACCGCGGAACTTTGCCCGACGCGGCGTCCGCACCCACGTGTTGCCGTCGACCGCGCCGTTCGACGCGATCACCGAGTTGAAGCCCGATGGGGTTTTCCTGTCCAACGGTCCCGGCGACCCCGCGACCGCCGACCGGGTCGTGGCAGTCACCAGAGAGGTTCTCGGGGCCGGGATTCCGCTGTTCGGAATCTGTTTCGGCAACCAGATCCTGGGCCGGGCGCTGGGGCGTTCCACCTACAAGATGGTGTTCGGTCACCGCGGTATAAACGTGCCGGTGATCGACCACGCCACCGGTCGCGTCGCGGTCACGGCGCAGAACCACGGCTTCGCCCTGGAGGGTGAGGCAGGTGAACGTTTCGATACCGACTTCGGCCCGGCCGTGGTGAGCCACACCTGCGCCAATGACGGTGTGGTGGAGGGTGTCCGGCTCGTCGACGGCAGGGCGTTCTCGGTGCAGTACCACCCCGAGGCGGCCGCCGGCCCGCACGATGCCAACTACCTGTTCGACCAGTTCGTCGACCTCATGGAGAGCGCCGGATGACCCGCCGCGTCCCGAGCGTGCGTGTCGGTGCACCGACCCGCCGCTGGCGGTGGACCGATGCGCACGCTCGGGGCGAGATAGGGGAGCGTTAGATGCCACGCCGTACCGACCTCAACCATGTTCTGGTGATCGGATCCGGACCGATCATCATCGGGCAGGCCTGCGAGTTCGACTACTCGGGTACCCAGGCCTGTCGGGTCCTGCGCGCCGAGGGTTTGACGGTGAGCCTGGTGAACTCCAACCCGGCCACGATCATGACCGATCCCGAGTACGCCGACTACACCTATGTCGAGCCGATCACCCCGGCGTTCGTTGAGAAGGTCATAGCTCAACAGGCCGCCCGGGGCAGACCGATTGACGCGCTGCTGGCCACTCTGGGCGGCCAGACCGCGTTGAACACCGCTGTGGCGTTATCCGAACACGGGGTGCTCGACCGTTACGGAGTGGAACTGATCGGCGCGGACTTCGAGGCCATCCAGCGCGGCGAGGACCGGCAGAAGTTCAAGGACATCGTCGGCTCGGTAGGTGGGGAATCCGCGCGCAGTCGCGTGTGCTTCACCATGGCGGAGGTTCGCGAGACAGTCCATGATCTCGGCCTGCCGGTGGTGATCCGGCCGTCGTTCACCATGGGCGGGCTGGGTTCCGGTATGGCGCATTCGCACGAGGATGTCGAACGGATGGCGGGGGATGGGCTGGCTGCCTCCCCGAGCGCGAACGTGTTGATCGAGGAATCCATCTTCGGCTGGAAGGAGTACGAGCTCGAGTTGATGCGCGACGGCAAGGACAACGTCGTGGTGGTCTGCTCGATCGAGAACGTCGACCCGATGGGTGTGCACACCGGCGACTCGGTCACGGTGGCGCCGGCAATGACGCTGACCGACCGCGAGTACCAGGTGATGCGCGATCTGGGTATCGCGATCCTCCGCGAGGTCGGCGTCGACACCGGTGGCTGCAACATCCAGTTCGCCGTCAATCCGGCCGACGGTCGGCTGATCGTCATTGAAATGAATCCGCGGGTCTCGCGGTCCAGTGCGCTGGCCTCCAAGGCCACTGGGTTCCCGATCGCGAAGATCGCCGCGAAGCTGGCCATCGGCTACACCCTCGACGAGATCCTCAACGACATCACCAGGCAAACCCCGGCCTGCTTCGAGCCGACCCTGGACTACGTGGTGGTCAAGGCGCCCCGGTTCGCCTTCGAGAAGTTCCCCGGCGCCGACCCGACCCTGACCACCACGATGAAATCGGTCGGCGAGGCAATGTCGATGGGCCGTAATTTCGTCGAGGCACTCGGCAAGGTGATGCGATCCCTGGAGACGACCCGGACCGGGTTCTGGACCGGAGCCGACGCCGACTACGGTGGCGATGCCGGCGATGTGGATGCGATCCTGGCCCGGCTGCGCAACCCCGTGGAGGGCCGGCTGTACGACATCGAGCTGGCGTTGCGGCTGGGTGCCGAAGTGGAACGGGTCGCCGAGGCGTCCGGGGTCGACCCGTGGTTCGTGGATCAGATCCGTGGCCTGGTGACCCTGCGCGCGGAACTGAGCGCCGCGCCGGTCCTGGATGCCGACCTGCTGCGGCGCGCCAAGCACAACGGACTCTCGGACCGTCAGGTTGCCGCGCTCCGCCCCGAACTGGCGGGTGAGACCGGCGTGCGGACGCTGCGCCGCCGGCTGGGTATCCACCCGGTGTTCAAGACGGTCGATACCTGCGCGGCGGAGTTCGAAGCCAAGACCCCGTACCACTATTCGACCTATGAACTCGATCCGGCGGCTGAGACGGAAGTAGCCCCGCAGACCGAGAAGCCCAAGGTCCTCATCCTCGGCAGCGGACCGAACCGGATCGGACAGGGGATCGAATTCGACTACAGCTGCGTTCATGCGGCCACCACGTTGTCCGCAGCGGGTTTCGAGACCGTCATGATCAACTGCAACCCGGAGACCGTCTCGACCGACTACGACACCGCTGACCGGCTGTATTTCGAACCGCTCACATTCGAGGACGTGTTGGAGGTCTACCTCGCCGAATCACGGTCCGGCGAGGGAGGTCCGGGCGTGGTGGGCGCTATCGTCCAACTCGGCGGGCAAACCCCGCTGGGACTGGCCCATCAGCTCGAGGACGCCGGTGTGCCGATCGTCGGCACCCGGCCGGAGGCCATCGACCTCGCCGAAGACCGTGGCCGGTTCGGTCAGGTGCTGGTCAACGCTGGTCTGCCCGCACCGAAGTTCGGTACTGCAACGAGTTTCGAGGAGGCCCGGGAGATCGCCGCGGGTATCGGCTACCCCGTGCTGGTGCGGCCCTCCTACGTGCTGGGCGGGCGCGGTATGGAGATCGTCTACGACGAGGAGACCCTGCACGGTTACATCACGCGGGCCACCCAGTTGTCGCCCGAGCACCCCGTCCTCGTCGACCGGTTCCTCGAAGATGCCATCGAAATCGACGTCGACGCCCTTTGTGATGGCACCGAGGTCTACATCGGCGGGGTGATGGAGCACATCGAGGAGGCCGGAATCCACTCCGGGGATTCCGCCTGTGCGCTACCCCCGGTGACGCTGGGCCGCAGTGACATCGAGGCGGTCCGGCACGCGACGGAGGCGATTGCGCACGGAGTGGGCGTGGTGGGACTGTTGAACGTCCAGTACGCGCTCAAGGACGATGTGCTCTACGTCTTGGAGGCCAACCCGCGTGCCAGCCGCACCGTGCCGTTCGTCTCCAAAGCGACCGCAGTGCCGCTGGCTAAGGCCTGTGCGCGAGTTATGCTGGGCACCAGCATTTCCCAACTGCGGGCTGAGGGTCTTCTGCTTGCCCACGGTGACGGGTCCAGCCCGGACCCACATGTCCCGATAGCGGTCAAGGAAGCGGTGCTGCCGTTCCGGCGATTCCGGCGGGTGGACGGTTCCGGCGTGGACTCGCTGCTCGGACCGGAGATGAAGTCGACCGGTGAGGTCATGGGAATCGATCACGACTTCGGCAGCGCATTCGCGAAAAGCCAGGCAGCGGCCTATGGATCGCTGCCCACCGAAGGGACTGTTTTCGTATCGGTGGCCAACCGCGATAAGCGCTCGCTGGTATTCCCGGTCAAACGGCTCGCCGATCTGGGTTTCCGGGTGCTGGCCACCGAGGGAACTGCGGAGATGTTGCGCCGCAACGGAATTCCGTGCGATATCGTGCGCAAACACTTTGAGACCCCCCGGGAAGGCCGGTCGGCGATGACCGCGATCGATGCCATCAACGCCGCCGAGGTCAACATGGTGATCAACACCCCCTACGGCAATTCCGGTCCGCGGGTGGACGGTTACGAGATTCGTTCTGCCGCAGTCGCGATGAATATTCCCTGTATCACCACTGTGCAGGGTGCATCAGCCGCTGTGCAGGGAATCGAAGCCGCTATCCGCGGTGATATCGGAGTCCGGTCGCTACAAGAGCTACATGCCGCTCTCGGTGAGGCCTGAGGTGCGGGGCCAGGAGGGTTTCGGCGCCCGGCTGGCCGCCGCGATTGCGACCCGCGGGCCGCTGTGTGTGGGGATCGACCCGCATCCCGAGCTGATGGCTGCCTGGGGCCTGCCGGCGACCGTCGACGGGCTCGGCCGTTTCTGCGATATCTGCATCGAGGCCTACACCGGGTTCGCGGTGGTCAAGCCGCAGGTGGCTTTCTTCGAGGTGTACGGAGCGGCCGGATTCTCGGTGCTGGAGCGAACCACCGCGGCCCTGCGGTCGGCGGGAGTCCTGGTGCTGGCCGACGCCAAACGAGGTGATATCGGATCGACCATGGCCGCCTACGCGCAGGCCTGGGCTGCTGACGGGCCGATTGCCGGCGATGCGGTCACCGTCTCGCCGTACCTGGGATTCGGGTCCTTGTCGCCACTGCTCGATGTCGCCGCGGCGCACGGCCGTGGGGTCTTCGTCCTGGCCGCCACCTCGAATCCGGAGGGCGCCGGGGTGCAGCGTGCCCTCATCGGCGGACGCACGGTGGCGCAGAGCATCGTCGATGCAGCGGCGGCGGTCAATGAGAGAGCCGCACCGGAACCGGGCTCGGTGGGGGTGGTGATCGGCGCGACACTGGACCGCGTTGCCGGCGCCGTCCCTGATCTGAGCGGACTCGGGGGGCCTGTCCTGGTGCCCGGAGTCGGTGCCCAGGGGGGGCGTCCGGAAACGCTGTCCGGACTCGGTGGGGCGCGGGCCGGGCAGCTGCTGCCCGCGGTCTCGAGGGAGATTCTGCGGGCCGGTCCGAATCCGGCTGCGGTCCGCGCGGCCGGGGAGCGGCTGCGCGACGCGGTTGCGTACCTGGCCTGACCCATCGCCGCGACACGCACGACACGCCGTAGGTGCGCGGATCGGACGTGAGTTTGATCGCAGGTGTGGGCGGCTGACCCTGGATTCCGGCCCACTGCCCTTCGTGTCATGGGCAAAAGCCCTGCTAGAGGGAAAATCCGTGACTGAAATGGTTCGGTCGGCTGAACCATCCGGCGAGGGATTCGATGGATTCGGCCCCCTTCCCGGCTCGATGATCAGCAGTGCCAGCCCGGTGAGTTTTCGCCTTTGGAGCGGGGGCGGGTTAGATTTCGTCGGACGACGTGGGTACGGTCGGCGTCGCTGGCTGAAGTACCCGGCCCAGGCAAAACAATGATGGTGATGAGACGGAGGAACCCGTGGCCCTTCCCCAGTTGACCGATGAGCAGCGCGCCGCAGCCTTGGAGAAGGCTGCCGCCGCCCGTCGGATACGTGCTGAGCTGAAGGATCGGCTCAAGCGCGGCGGCACAAACCTCACGCAGGTGCTCAAGGACGCCGAGACCGACGAGGTGCTCGGCAAGATGAAGGTTTCGGCCCTGCTCGAAGCGCTGCCCAAGGTGGGCAAGGTCAAGGCGCAAGAGATCATGACCGAGCTGGAGATCGCTCCCACTCGCCGGCTGCGGGGGCTCGGAGACCGGCAGCGCAAGGCCTTGCTGGAAAAGTTCTCCTGAGTCCTGCCCGAATTTTGTCGGTCTGGCCAAGTTGGTGAACACCGGCGGCGAGCCGGACAGCGCAGGCGGGTCTTCCCCACAGACAGCTGGGCGAGGACGTGTGCTCGTGCTTTCCGGCCCGTCTGCCGTCGGTAAGTCGACCGTCGTTCGGCGCCTGCGCGAGCAGGTGCCGAATCTGTTTTTCAGCGTGTCGGCCACCACACGCGAACCCCGTCCGGGCGAGGTCGACGGGTCAGACTACGCGTTCGTGACCCCCACCCGGTTCCAGCAACTCGTCGATGGTGGCGAGCTGCTGGAATGGGCTGAGATCCACGGTGGACTGCACCGGTCCGGCACTCCGGCGGAGCCGGTGCGGCGGGCCGCCGCCGCCGGTCGGCCGGTGCTGATCGAGGTCGATCTCGCCGGTGCTCGCGCAGTCAAGCTGACCATGCCCGACGCCGTGAGCGTGTTTCTGGCACCACCCAGCCGGGAGGCGCTGAAGCAGCGGCTGGTGGGCCGCGGCACCGAATCTCCGGACCGGATGGCGCGCCGGCTGGCCACCGCCGATGCCGAACTGGCCGCCAAGGATGAGTTCGACGTCGTCGTGGTGAACAGCCAATTGGAGTCCGCCTGCGCCGAATTGGTATCGTTGCTGCTAGGAAACGCGCCGGAGCCGGCGTGAGCGGTCGGAGTCGACCTCCCAAACGGGCCCATCGAATCGAAACTCACCGCCAGGCAAAGGTCAGGAGAAAAACCACGTGACAACCACAGCGGATCATTACGATCCAGCCCCCGGTGCTGCCAGTGCCTACGACACACCGCTGGGCATCACCAACCCGCCGATCGATGAGCTACTGGCCCGGGTCTCCAGCAAGTACGCCCTGGTGATCTATGCCGCCAAGCGGGCGCGACAGATCAACGACTACTACAACCAACTCGGCGAGGGCATCCTCGAGTACGTCGGTCCGCTGGTCGAGCCGGGTCTGCAGGAGAAGCCGCTGTCGATCGCGCTGCGCGAGATCCACGGCGACAAGCTCGAGCACACCGAGGGCGAGTAACCGCGTTCGGCGCGGGTCGGCTATGCGCCCCAAGCGGATCATCGTCGGCGTGGCCGGCGGTATCGCCGCCTACAAGTCCTGCTCGGTGGTCCGCCAACTCAGCGAAGCCGGACACCAGGTACGGGTCGTTCCCACCGAATCGGCTCTCCGATTCGTCGGCGCTGCGACCTTCGAGGCGCTGTCCGGCCATCCGGTCCGGACCGGGGTATTCGAAGATGTCCCTGATGTTCCGCACGTTCGGATGGGGCAGGACGCCGACCTCGTGCTGGTGGCGCCCGCGACCGCGGACCTGCTCGCTCGCGCGGCGATCGGCCGTGCCGACGATCTGCTGACCGCCACCCTTCTGACCGCCCGCTGCCCGGTGCTGCTGGCCCCGGCCATGCACACCGAGATGTGGCAGCACCCGGCGACCGTGGACAACGTGGCAACCCTCCGCCGTCGCGGCGTCGCGGTGCTCGAACCTGCATTCGGCCGGCTCACCGGCGCCGATACCGGCGCGGGGCGCCTGCCCGAGCCCGACGAGATCACCACGTTCGCCGAGCTGCTGCTGGCTCGGGCTGATGCCCTCAGACACAATCTGGCCGGCGCCAAGGTGCTCGTGACCGCCGGGGGCACCCGGGAGGCGCTGGACCCGGTGCGCTTCATCGGTAACCGGAGTTCCGGCAAGCAGGGGTATGCGGTCGCGCGGGTCGCCGTGCAACGCGGTGCGGATGTCACCCTCATCGCGGGCAATACCTCAGGGCTTGCCGACCCTGCGGGGGTGCAGATCGTGCGCGTGACCTCGGCGGCTCAGATGCATGAGGCGGTGTCCAAACACGCACCGGGGGCCCACGTGCTGGTGATGGCCGCCGCGGTCGCCGACTTCCGGCCCGCGCATGCGGCGACCAGCAAGATCAAAAAGACCAATGACGCTCGAGATATGCCTACGCTGGATCTGGTACGCACCGAGGACGTGCTTGCCGGCGCGGTACAACAGCGAGCCGACGGACAGCTGCCCGATATGCGCGTGATCGTCGGGTTCGCCGCCGAAACCGGCGATGCCAACGGCGACGTACTGTTCCATGCTCGTGCCAAACTTCGACGCAAAGCCTGTGATCTGCTGGTCGTCAATGCGGTCGGGGACGGCCGGGCATTCGAAGTGGACAGCAATGACGGTTGGCTGCTGGGTGCCGACGGTACCGAGGTGGCACTCGAACACGGCTCCAAGACATTGATGGCCAGTCGTATCGTGGACGCGGTCGCCGCGCTGCTGAGAACCGGCAGCGGTTAGCATAGCGGCGCCCCGGGCATAGCCCCGGCGGACGACACGACAAATCAGCCCGTCCACATACCGAAGGGGATTCACCACGTGAGCGAGAAAGGGCGGCTCTTCACCAGCGAGTCGGTAACCGAGGGACACCCCGACAAGATCTGCGACGCGATCAGCGACTCGGTGCTGGACTCCCTGCTGGCGGACGACCCGAACTCACGCGTGGCGGTTGAGACACTGGTGACCACCGGGCAGGTACATGTCGTCGGCGAGGTCACCACCGCGGCGAAAGGTGCGTTCGCCGACATCACCGATACGGTCCGCGAGCGCATCCTGGCGATTGGCTACGACTCCTCGGAGAAAGGCTTCGACGGGGTCACCTGCGGGGTGAACATCGGCATCGGTCGCCAATCGCCGGATATCGGCCAGGGAGTGGACAAGGCCCACGAAGCCCGGGTCGAGGGGGCAGCTGATCCTCTCGACTCCCAGGGTGCCGGCGACCAGGGCCTGATGTTCGGCTACGCGATCCGTGACACCCCGGAGTTGATGCCCCTGCCCATTGCGCTGGCGCACCGGTTGTCCCGGCGGCTGACCGAGGTCCGCAAGAATCAGGTACTCGACTACCTGCGCCCGGACGGCAAGACCCAGGTCACCATCCAGTACGCCGGAGACACGCCGATCCGGCTGGATACCGTTGTGCTGTCCACCCAGCATGCCGACGGTGTCGACCTGACGAATACGCTCAGCCCCGATATCCGGGAGAAGGTCGTCAATACCGTCCTGGCCGAATTGGCGCACGAGACCATGGACACCTCAGACTTCCGGCTGCTGGTGAACCCGACCGGCAACTTCGTGGTCGGAGGTCCGATGGGCGACGCCGGGCTCACCGGCCGCAAGATCATCGTCGACACCTACGGCGGCTGGGCCCGCCACGGCGGCGGTGCGTTCTCCGGGAAGGACCCGTCAAAGGTGGATCGCTCGGCGGCGTACGCGATGCGTTGGGTGGCCAAGAACGTCGTCGCCGCGGGCCTGGCGGAGCGGGTGGAGGTTCAGGTGGCCTATGCGATCGGCAAGGCCGCGCCGGTCGGGCTGTTCGTCGAGACCTTCGGTACCGAGACCGTTGACCCGGCCCGTATCGAGAAAGCCATCACGGCGGTGTTCGACCTGCGGCCGGGTGCGATCGTTCGCGATCTGAACCTGCTGCGGCCGATCTACGCCCAAACGGCGGCATACGGTCACTTCGGCCGCAATGACCTGGATCTGCCGTGGGAGCGGCTGGACAAGGTCGAGGATCTCAAGAACTCCGTCTAGCTCGACATCGGCTCACGCCGGGCGGCGGTCAGCCGATGTCGGGCTGTCGGCGATCAGCTACCGATGAACTGGTCGAACGCCCACTGGTATTGCGCCGGGACCACCTGGACGCCGCACTGGCTCTGCAGGGTCCCGAGCGGCGAGAGGATCGATTTGAAGCCGGCGTACTCCTGCGGATTGCTGCTGGCGTAGTCGGAGATGGTCTTCTGCGCCTCGGCCTGGGGCTGCAGCGCCGCGGTCATCAGCATCTTGTTGCCGTCCGGGTGAGCGTTCATGTAGTCCTGGGCCTGCTGGGTGATAGACGAGACCTGGCTGTCCACCGCCGCGGGGCTGCAGTCCGGTGCCGCTGAGGCCATGGGCGCACCCAGCCCGGCCAGGGCGAAACCTGTTACGAGGGTGCCGGTACAGGCGCTCGCGATGCGTCGGGATGTCATAAGTCGTTCTTCCTCCAGGATTGCGATATGTGCTGTCGGCGTGTGCTTTCATTGTGGCCTGTCGTTCCCGCCCCGACAAACGTTACTGGTCACGGCGTTACCGGTCACCGCGCTGGTACAGCGCGGCTCGCAGCGCCATGATTCCGCGTTTGGTGGCCTCGGTGGCGGCCGGGACCACCCCGGAGTAGCCGAGATAGCCGTGCACCAGGGTCGTGGCGTGATGTAACTCCACCTCGACCCCCGCGTCGGCCAGCAGGTCGGCGTAACGCGCACCGTCGTCGCGCAGCGGGTCGTGACCGGCCACCGCGACATAGGCCGGCGCCAAACCGCGGAGGTCCCGGGCCCGGCCCGGGGCCAACCCGGCAGGCGGATCGGACAGGTCGAGATGGCCGGCATACCACCGGGTGAACGCGGCGATCGCCGCCTGGTCCAGCACCGGCGCGTCGGCGTTCTCGGCGAAAGACGGCAGTGCGGTATCCCACATTGTCGACGGGTACCAAAGCAGCTGAAACACCACCGCCGGCCCGGCACCGGTCCGGAGTCGGTCCCGGGCGCGCTGGGCGACCACCGCCGCCAGGGTGCCGCCGGCCGAGTCGCCGGCCACTGCCAGCCGTGAGCCGTCCGCACCGAACCGGGCGGCGTTTCCGGCGACCCAGCAGGTCGCCGCCCACACGTCATCGACCGCGGCCGGGTAGGGGTGCTCGGGAGCCAGCCGATAATCCACTGAGACCACGACGGTCCGGGCGCCCGCCGCATGCTCCCGGGCAGTCGTGTCGTGGGTATCGAGATCGCCGAGCGCGAACCCGCCGCCGTGGAAGAACATCGTCACGGGATAGGACCGGACGCCGGGGCCCTCAGCCCGGGGCTGGTCTGGCGGCCAGTACACCCGTGCCGGGATGGGACCGACCGGACCATCGATTCGGATGTCCTCGACCCGAAGTTCAGGGTGAAGTGGGCGGCGCGGCAGCTCGCGCAACCGGCGGCGCGCGTCTTCGACACCGCCCTCCGCGATCAGCCGGAACGGAACCGCTTGCAGTACCTTCTGCAGGACGGCATCGACAGGCGGCCTACCGGCAGAGTCGGACATCACCACACGGTACGCAGCCGCAGCAGCACGGCGCAGGTGGTGGCCGGCCGGCCTGGGAGCTGGCGGTAGTCCGACAGTGGACCGGCAGTGGCCTGACGCGGGCCCGGCTGGAGGACATCACATGGGAACGCAGGGCAGGATCGGGATCGGCGGCCGGCGCATTTCCTATCTGGAGGTCGTGATCCGGACGGACCGCTGGTACTGCACAACCATGGAGGCCCCTCCAGCCGATTGGAGGCCGACCTCTTCGAGTCCGCCGCTGAATCCAACGGGGTGAAACTGGTGGTGCCGGACCGGCCGGGTATCGGGCGGTCTGATCCGGACCGGGACAGGACCTTTGAGTCCTGGGCCGGTGACCTGCTGGTGCTGGCCGACTCCTTCGGCGCGGAGGAATTCGCGGTCACCGGATGGTCGGAGGGGGGTCCCTGGGCGCTGGCCGCGGCCGCCTATCTCGACCCGGCCCGACTCGTTCACGTCTCGACTATCGCCGGCGGTTGCTATGGGACCTTCGGGGCGAATTGGGCTGCTCCGTTGTTGAGCGCCCAGGACGCCGTGGGCGGTCGGTTGGCGCTGCACTTCCGCCCGGGCCTCACCCTGATGTATTGCCTGCTCGGCGTCGTCGCGACCCACTTCCCGCGTGGATATGCGAATGCGATCAGTAGGGTTGCGGGCGGCGCCGATCTGGAGGTGCTGGCCGATGACGCGGTGATGGAGATCATTCTGTCGGCATCCAGAGAGTGTTTCCGGCAGGGCGCCCGGGGGTTGGCCGCCGACGCCCAACTGATCTACGCAGCCTGGCCGTTCGATATCACGCGGGTGGAACGCGCGGTGCACTTCTGGCAGGGAACGGATGACACCTTCGTTCCGGCGGCCATCAACAGGGAGATCGCCGACCGGACCCCGGAATCGGTCTGGCATGCCGTGGACGGTGGCGGTCACTTCATTGCGGTGAGTCATGCCACCGAAATTCTGGCGGCGGCGGCCAACGATCTCCGGTAGTCCGGTCGCGGTTGTTCGTGGTCCGGCCCGGCCATCGTGCCGGCCGCGGTTTCTTGTCGGTACCCGTCGTTATCGTCGCGATGAACATCCAATCGAGGGGGAGAGACCGTATGACCAACACCGACAAGACGCTGATCGCGGCACTGCTGGACCGCTCCGGCTCGATGGAGGTGATCGCCGAGGACATGCGGGGCGGGTTTGACGCGTTCATGGCCAGGGAAAGCGCGCAGACCGGCACCGCCCTGGTGACGCTGGCCCAGTTCGATCACGAGTACAACGTCGTCTACCGCGATCAGCCGACGGAGGCGGTGCCGCCGTTAACGCTGGAGCCGCGCGGGCGCACCGCCCTGCTCGACGCGATCGGCCGCTTCGTGACCGAGGTCGGCGCCGGTCTGGCGGCGCTCCCGGAGCAGGATCGCCCCGGCGAGGTGACCGTCCTGGTGATAACCGACGGCTTGGAGAACGCCAGCGCCGAGTGGACCATCGAGGGTGTGCGGACGCTCATCGCCCACCAGGAGACCGTCTACTCGTGGGACTTCGTCTTCCTCGGCGCCAACATGGACGCCGTCGGGGTCGGTCGTACTCTCGGTTTCGCCCCGGGCAAGTCGCTGACCTACGACGCCGACGGCGATGCCGTGCACGGGGCCTGGGACGCGGTGTCGAATTACAACGCCCGCAAACGGTCCTGCCCGGCCGGACAGCCGGCTGCGTCGATAGCCTTCGAGGACGCCGAGCGCCTCGGGGCGCGAAAGCGGCGTTAGCCGACACCGGACGGGAGGCAGGTGAGTACAGCGGGCCGGTGTGCCGCCGAACACGAGCCGATCGCCCGGGTGCTGCCGATGTTGTCGGTGCCGCACCTCGACCGCGAGTTCGACTATCTGGTGTCAGCGGAACAGTCCGACGACGCTCAGCCGGGCGTGCGGGTCCGGGTGCGTTTTCACGGCCGACTGGTGGACGGCTACCTGCTCGAACGTCGTTCCGACACCGACCACATCGGGCAGCTCGGTTGGCTGGATCGGGTCATTTCAGCGGAACCCGTGCTCACCGCCGAGGTCCGCCGGCTCGTCGACGCGGTGGTCGCCCGCTACGCCGGCACCAGGCCCGATGTCCTGCGATTGGCGATTCCGCCGCGGCACGCCGGCGCAGAGAAAGGCCGGGTGAGCGCCCCGGCGCTGCCGGTGGTCTCCACCATCGATACCGCGGGATGGGCGCGGTACAGCCGAGGCGAGCAGTTCCTGGGGGCTTTAAGCGACGGTCGCGCCGCTCGTGCGGTGTGGCAGGCGCTGCCCGGCGAACGCTGGTTCGAGCGGTTGGCCGAGGCGGCCGCGGCGGCGGTGAGCGGTGGTTACGGTGTGCTGGCCGTCGTGCCCGACCAGCGTGATGTCGAGGCGCTCTGGCGGGCGGCGACCGCTCTGGTCGACGAGTCCGCTGTCGTCGCGTTGGCCGCGGGTCTGGGGCCGTCCGCCCGGTATCGGCGATGGCTCTCGGTTCTGCGGGGGGAGGCCAGGCTGGTCATCGGCACCCGCAGTGCGGTGTTCGCACCGGTGGACCGGCTTGGCTTGGTCATCATCTGGGATGACGGTGACGACACCCTGGCCGAACCCCGTGCCCCCTATCCACATGCCCGGGAGGTCGGCATGCTGCGCGCACACCAGTTGCGCTGCGCTGCGATTGTCGGCGGTTACGCCCGCACTGCCGAGGCCCAGGCCCTCATCGGCACCGGTTGGGCGCATGACCTGGTGGGCCCGCGCGCGGTGGTCCGGGCCCGCGCTCCCCGGGTCATCGCGCTCGAGGACGACGGCTATGCCGAGGAACGCGATCCGGCGGCCCGCACCGCCCGACTGCCGTCGATGGCGTTGCGGGCCGCCCGGTCGGCCCTGGACCGCGGCGCCCCGGTGCTGGTTCAGGTTCCGCGCCGCGGCTACCTTCCATCGGTGGCCTGCGGCCGGTGCCGGACCATCGCCCGGTGTCGACACTGTATGGGACCGCTGTCCGTGGCCGACCGGGACGCGGGCGGCGCGGCCTGCCGATGGTGCGGGCGGATCGATATCGCGCCGCGCTGCCGACGTTGCGGTGCCGAGGCGATCCGGGCCGTCGTGGTGGGCACCCGGCGCACCGCCGAGGAGCTTGGCCGCGCCTTTCCGGGCAGCGCGGTGATCACCTCGGCGGGCGATGCGATTCATCCCGAGATCGACCCCGGTCCGGCACTGGTGGTGGCCACGCCCGGCGCCGAGCCCCGGGCCCCGGACGGATACGGGGCCGCGCTGCTGCTGGACGGCTGGTCGCTGCTGGGCCGTCAGGATCTCCGCGCCGCCGAGGACACCCTGCGCCGCTGGATGGCGGCCGCCGCCCTGGTGCATCCCCGCACCGATGGCGGGGTGGTGGCCGTGGTCGCGGAATCGACCATCCCGACCGTGCAGGCGCTGATCAAGTGGGATCCGGTAGGTCACGCCGAAACGGAACTGGCCGCCCGGGCCGCCGTAGGCCTGCCACCGGCGGTGCATATGGCCGCCATCGACGGCGCTGCGGACTCGGTCGCCGCCCTGATCGAACAGTCTGAACTGCCGGAGGATGCCGATGTGCTCGGCCCGGTCGACCTACCTCCGGGGGTGCGGCGGCCGCCGTCCGCCGCGGCCGGCGAACCGGTGATCCGCATGCTCATCCGGGTCCGGCATGAAGAGGGTCTGGCGCTGGCCGGCGGGCTGCGCCGGGCGATAGCCGTCAACAGTGCCCGGCACGACCACGAAGCGGTTCGGGTCCAGATTGACCCGCTGCACATCGGCTGACACACCCGCGCGGCTAGGCTCTATCTTCGACGGGCGAGCCCAGTCGACCCCGCCGATAGCCGGCGTTGGTGTCGGGGCCAACAGAGGTATCTGAGGTATCAGAGGAGGTTCGTGGTGACCCCGGTGCTGATTCTGGTGTTGGTGCTCGCGGTGGCCGTACTCATCGGGTTCGTTGCCGGGCATAACAAGCTGCGGGCCGCCGATGTCCTGGCCGATGAGGCCCTGGGCGGGATCGACGTCCAGCTCACTCGACGTGCCTCGCTGATCCCGAGCCTGATGAGCACCGTGCAGGGCTTCGCCACCCACGAGCGCGCGGTGCTCGCACACGTCGCCGATGCGCAGGCCGCACTGACCGCCGCGACCACCGGACGCTCGGTCGCGCAGCGCACCTTCGCGGAACAGCAGTTCGACTCGGCGGTCGGGCAGGTGCTGGCTCTGGGGCAGGTCTACCCGCAGCTGAACTCGTCGAACAACTTCCTGAACCTGCAGCAGAATCTGGCCGACACCGAGGACAAGCTCGCATTCGCCCGGCAGTACTACAACGACGCCGCAGCCACCGTCAACCGTCTGCGCAGCACCATTCCCTGGATGTTCGTGGCGGGGATGGCCGGTGTTGGCGAGCGGGAGTTCTACCGGGTGCCGAAATGATCGCGCCACCGGGATCGGTGGTCTAGGCGGATGCGAATCGTCTTCGCGGGCACCCCGACGGCGGCGCTGCCGTCACTGCGCCGGTTGATCGACTCCCCGCACCACGACGTGGTGGCGGTGCTGACCCGCCCGGATGCGGTGGCGGGCCGGCGGGGCACACCGGCGCCGGCCCCGGTGGCGCGACTGGCCACCGCCGCAGGAATCCCGGTGCTGCGGCCGGCGCGCCCCAATTCCCCGGATTTCCTCGCCGAACTCGCGGCGCTGGCCCCGCAGTGCTGTGCGGTGGTGGCCTACGGGGCACTGCTGAGCGCTGAACTACTGGCTGTGCCGGCGCACGGCTGGGTCAATCTGCACTTCTCGCTGCTGCCCGCCTGGCGCGGGGCTGCCCCGGTGCAGGCCGCGATCGCCGCGGGTGACACCGTCACCGGCGCAACGACATTCCAGATCGAACCGGCACTTGACTCCGGCCCGGTCTACGGGGTGGTTACCGAGACGATTCGTCCCGAGGACACCGCCGGCGACCTTCTGGAGCGGCTGGCCGGATCGGGGGCGGCGCTGTTGGAGGCCACCATGGACGGGATCGCTGAGGGTTCGCTCACACCCGTGCCGCAGTCGACGGAGGGGGTCAGCACCGCTCCGAAGCTGACGGTGGCACAGGGCCGAATCCGATGGGATCTGCCGGCTCAGGTCGTCGAACGCCGAATCAGGTCGGTCACCCCCGACCCGGGAGCGTGGACGATGATCGGCGAGTTGCGCATCAAACTCGGCCCGGTCAGCCTGGACCAGACCGCTGCGGCCCTGGCCCCCGGCGAGATCGAGGTACAGCGTTCCCGGGTGCTGATCGGCACCGGCTCCGAGCCGGTACTGCTCGGGCAGGTTCAGCCGCCCGGCAAGAAGCCGATGGCCGCGGCGGATTGGGCCCGCGGCGCCCGTCTCGGCACCGGAGTGCGCGCCTCGTGACCCAACGCCGCCGTCCCGGCGGGGACCAGCGACCGGCCCGCCGGTCTCGCCGCGCCCCGCTGGATCCGGCCCGCCGTGCGGCGTTCGACGTGCTGCGCGCGGTCTCCGAACGCGATGCCTACGCCAACCTTGCGCTACCCGCACTGCTGGCCGAGCGCGGGATCACCGGCCGGGACGCGGCTTTCGCGACCGAGCTGACCTACGGCACCTGCCGCACCCGTGGCCTGCTGGACGCGGTCATCTCCGCCGCGGCCGGTCGGGCGCTCGATCAGATCGACCCGGTGCTTCTGGATCTGCTCCGGCTGGGCGCCTATCAGTTGCTGCGGACCAACGTCGCACCGCATGCCGCGGTATCGACGACCGTGGAGGCGGCCGGCGCGGAGTTCGACACCGCCCGAGCCGGCTTCGTCAATGCCGTACTGCGCCGGATCGCCGGCCGCGACGAAAGTTCCTGGCTGGCCGAACTCGCCCCGCCCGCGGCCACCGACCCGGTCGGCCACGTCGCGTTCATCCACGCCCACCCGCGCTGGATCGCCCAGGCCTTCGCCGACGCTCTCGGAGCCGGCGCAGGTGAACTCGGCGCCGCCCTGGCCGCCGACGATGCCCGGCCGGCCGTCCATCTGGCCGCCCGGCCGGGGGCGCTAACCGCCGCCGAACTCGCCGAGGAGGTCGGCGGGACGGTCGGGCGGTTCTCGCCCTATGCCGTGTATCTCAGCGGCGGAGACCCCGGCCGGTTGGCCCCGGTTCGCGACGCGCGGGCGCTGGTCCAGGATGAGGGCAGCCAACTGGTGGCCCGCGCTCTGGTGGCGGCACCACTGGTCGGCGAGGACGCGGGCCGCTGGCTGGACCTGTGCTCCGGACCGGGCGGTAAGACCGCGTTGCTTGCCGCCGTCGCGGCCCAACGCGGTGCGACGGTCACCGCCGTGGAACCCAACCCCCGGCGGGCCGATATGGTCGAGCAGAACACCCGGGGTCTGACCGTCGAGGTGGTGCGGGCCGACGGCCGCGAGCCGCCGCTGCCCGCATCCGGTTTTGACCGGGTGCTGGTCGATGCACCCTGCACGGGCCTGGGCGCGTTGCGTCGCCGCCCGGAGGCACGGTGGCGTCGGACGCCGGCCGACGTACCGGCTCTGGGCAAACTTCAGCGCGAGTTGCTTGCCTCGGCGATCGGGCTGGCTCGCCCGGGCGGCGTGGTGCTGTACGCGACGTGTTCTCCGCATCTGGCCGAGACCGTCGGTGTGGTTTCCGACGCCATACGGCGTCATCCGGTCACCGCCCTCGATGCCCGGGCGCTGTTCGCGCCGGTCGAGGATGTTGGCGCCGGCCCCTTCGTGCAACTGTGGCCGCACCGGCACGGTACCGACGCCATGTTCGCCGCCGTGCTGCGCAAGGACGGGTAACCGAGCCCGATTACCCCGGGCTTTACAGTGACAGCCATGGCAACACCCAGCAGGCCGATGATCGCGCCGTCGATTCTGTCCGCCGACTTCGCCCGCCTCGCTGATGAGGCCGCGGCCGTGGCGGGGGCCGACTGGCTGCACGTCGACGTGATGGACGCGCACTTCGTGCCGAACCTGACCCTGGGCCTGCCGGTGGTGCAGAGCCTGCTGCGGGCGACTGGCATTCCACTGGACTGCCATCTGATGATCGACGCCCCGGATCGCTGGGCGCCCGGCTATGCCGAAGCCGGATCCCACAACGTCACCTTTCACGCCGAGGCGACCGACAATCCGGTCGCGGTGGCCCGCGATATCCGCGCCGCGGGGGCGAAGGCGGGCCTGGCCGTCAAACCCGGGACCGCACTGGATCCGTATCTGGATATCCTGCGCGATTTCGACACCCTGCTGGTGATGTCGGTGGAGCCGGGTTTCGGCGGTCAGAGTTTCATTCCCGAAGTCCTGGCAAAGGTCACAGCGGCGCGCCGATTGGTCGATGCGGGAGAGTTGACCGTTCTGGTCGAGATCGACGGTGGTATCAATGCCGACACCATCGAGCAGGCGGCCGCAGCGGGCGTGGACTGCTTCGTCGCGGGATCGGCGGTCTACGGGGCCGGTGATCCCGCGGTCGCGGTGGAGGCTCTCCGGCGCCGGGCCGGCGCCGCATCAGGGCATCTTCGGATATGACCCGCGTACCCGCGCGGATTTCGGCGGCCATGGGATTAGCCGTCCAACACGCGGAGGCCGTGAAGGGTTCCACGTATCCGAATCCGCCGGTGGGTGCGGTAATCCTCAGCGCCGACGGGGATGTCATCGGAGTCGGTGCGACCGAGCCGGCCGGGGGAGCGCATGCGGAGGTCGTGGCTCTGCGGGCTGCGGGCGGGAGGGCGGCCGGCGGCACCGCGGTGGTCACGTTGGAGCCCTGCAACCACCACGGGCGCACTCCGCCGTGCGTTGATGCGCTGCTGGCAGCAGGGATTTCAGCGCTCGTGTACGCCGTTGACGATCCGAACCCGGTCGCGTCCGGCGGTGCCGGACGGCTCGGGGCCGCCGGGGTGGCGGTGAGCGTCGGCGTGGATGCCGAAGAGGTGGCCGGCGGATCGCTGCGGGAATGGCTGCACCGGCAACGCACCGGGTTACCGCATGTCACATGGAAGTTTGCCACCAGCGTCGACGGCCGCAGTGCTGCTGCTGACGGGTCCTCACAATGGATCACCAGTGCGGAGGCGCGCACGGACCTGCACCGGCGCCGGGCGGCGGCAGACGCCATCATCGTCGGCACCGGGACCGTCTTCGCCGATGATCCGAGTCTCACCGCGCGGCTACCGGACGGGAGTCTGGCGCCCCGGCAGCCGCTGCGGGTTGTCGTCGGCGAACGGGAGATTCCACCGGAATCGAATGTGCTCAGCGGTGATTCGGCCACCCTGCTACTGAGGACCCGTGACCCCCTCGAGGTGATCCAGGCTCTGGCCGACCGTACCGACATCCTGGTGGAGGGCGGTCCCACCCTGGCCGGGGCTTTCCTCCGGGCCGGGGTGGTGCACCGGATTCTGGCCTACGTCGCACCGATCTTGCTGGGCGGGCCGGTCACGGCCGTCGATGACGTCGGAGTCGTCAGCATCGCGGGTGCTCTGCGCTGGAGGTACGACGGTGTCCGGCGTATCGATCCGGATCTGCTGATCAGCCTGATTCCCGCTGACTGAGTCGGCCCTACTCGTCCTCGTCCAGCGACTTGTGCTCAATGATCTCCCGGGATCCGCTGGCGCCCAATAATTCCCGGAATTGCTGGACGGTGTAGGCGGTCAACGTCGCCTGCGTTTTCGCGCGCGCGGTGGCGCTGCGGGGCAGGGCGAACAGCGGTCCGAATTCGCCGAAGTAGTCGCCGGGGCCCGCGACTTTGAGGAGTTCCTCACCGCCGCCCGGTAATTCGCGGACCATCTCGATCTCGCCGTCGGACACCACGTAGATCGACTCGCCCATGGTGCCCTGCTCGAACAGGGTCTCGTCTGCCCGAATCGCGACGGTTTCCGGTTCGTGGGTCGACGCCGAGAGGTGCGGTACCAACTCCACCACGCGATCGGCCAGTGGCAGCATCCGGGTGTCATGGGTGGCCACCACGACCACCCGGTCACCGGAGGCCAGCTCCCGGATCAGCCGAAGCACCCCTTCGACCTGGATGTAATCGAGGTGGGCGGTCGGTTCGTCGGCTATCAGCAGCGGTGGGTCCAGGGCGATGGCGCGGGCCACGGCGACCCGTTGCTGCTGCCCACCGCTGAGGTCCCCGGGCCGGTGGTGTACCCGCTCGGCGAGCCCGACGCGGTCCAGCAGTTCGGCGGCACGGTCATGGGCCTTCCGGCGCGACCACCGGGCCGCCCGCAGGGGGACCATCACGTTTTCGATCGCGGTGAGGCTGGGCACCAGATTGAATGCCTGAAACACGATGCCCACGGTGTTGCGCCGGTATTCCGACAGCGCCCGCTGGTCCAGCGTGGTCAGGTCGATATCGCCGAACTCGATCCGGCCCGCCGTCGGGTGCAGGATCCCGCCGAGGCAGGACAGCAGCGTCGTCTTCCCGCATCCGCTGGGTCCCAGCAGAATTGCCAGCGATCCCGCGGAGACGTCCAGGCTCAGCCCGTTGATCGGGCGTACGGTCTCCTGGCCGCTGGCATATTCCACGACAAGGTCTTTAATTCGCAGGTCAGACATGAATCTAAGGTCCTCCGAAGGCCACTGCCGGATCGACGACCACGGCCCGGCGCAGGCCGGCGAGGCTGGCCATGACCCCGATGGTAACCGCAACGACAGGCAAGAGCACGAAAGCGATTTGCGGAACGTCCACCCGCATCGGGAACAGCGGTCCGAGCAGAATTGACAGCGCGCCGCCCAGAACGGCGGACAACACGGCGACGATGATCGCCTGCATGGCCAGCCCGACCAGGATGGAGCGGGTCGGTACCCCGACCGCTTTGAAGACGGCGAAGTCGCGGGTTCGTTCCAGCGCCGACATGTAGATCATCGAACCGACGATCATCGCGGCCACCACCCACAGCAGGCCGGCCATCAGGCTCATCGCCTGCCGGGCACCGCTGAGCGCCCGCAGCAGGTCGTCGATCGCCCCGGCCCGGCTGACCAGCTTGAAACCACTCGGAGTGCGCTCCGGCGGGTCGATCACCCCGATGGAGGAGATCAGCGACTGACCGGAGAACAGCAGGGTCTGCGCTCCGGTGACGGTGAGAAATACATTCGGTTGTCCGGCCAGCGCCGTCGAGTCGTCGACGATCCCCACGATCTGCAGATTGCGCGAACCCACCTCGACGGTATTGCCGATCGGTTTGCCCATGGTGCTGGAGACTGCGGCCTCGTGCGGTTCGGATGGGGGGCGGCCCTCTGACACCGCGGGCATCCCCGGACCGCGCACCGGTGCCCCGAAGACGTTGACGCTGCGCGCCGAGGCTCCGTCGGGCATTGTGGCGCTGCCATAGACCAATGGCACCGCTATCGACACCCCGGGAACCTGAAGTTTGGTGGCGGCGAAGGCTGACGATCCCAGAAACGGGCCGGTGGCACCCGATTTCACCAGATAGGCGTCGACACCCAGGGAATCGACGGTTCGGGTGGCCTCCACCCGGAAGCCGTTGGCGAGACCGGTCAGGACGAGGGTCATCGCGAACACCAGTCCGGTCCCGACGATCGCGATGACGAACCGGCGCTTGCGCCACTGCAAATCACGCAGCGCCGCGGTCAGCACGTCGTTCCCGGCATGTGGGTGAGGTTACCGATCCGCCGGGGTGCCCGACGAAGGCTTGGGCCAATTGACCTCAGGGCGCTCATCCTCCGTGTCGTTCTCGATGGCGTGGGTCCCGCGGGCCCCGATCAGCAGTGCGATCGCCGCCCCGGCCAGACACACGATCATGGTGATAAAGAAGATCGAGCCGTACTGCATGGCGAATGCGGTGCGATAGCGCTGAGCCTCCCCGGCGACCTTGGCCGCCAGGGTGTCGGCCTGGGTGGTCGGCAGGGTGGCCAGGATCTGGTTGAACCGGTAGAGGCCCCAGGCCGTCAGGCCGGCGACGCCGATCAGCATCCCGGTCATCCGGGCCACCACCACCAGCGAGGAGGCGATACCGTGCTGGGCTGCCGGGACCACGCGAAGCGCAGCCGAGGTCAGCGGGCCGATCACCAGGCCCAGCCCGATTCCGGCCAGCGCGAGATCGGTATCGAAGACCGGCAGTGATACCGGCCCGAGGTGGTGACGGGCTGACATGACGTCCAGGTTCCAGTGCGACACCAGCCAGTAGGCGAACCCGGCTATCAGCATGCCGACGACGGCCACCACCCGGTCACCGATCCGGATGGCCAGCCAGCCCCCCGCCAGCGCGCCGATCGGCAGTGCGACCAGGAAGTGCAGCAGCAGGAACGCGGCGCCCACCTGGTCCTTGCCCAGCACACCCTGCCCGAACAGCTCGACGTTGACTAGTGTCACCATCAGGGCGGCACCCGCGCAGGCCGAGGTGCCCAGCGCGGCCAGGAACGGGACCGCCCGCACGCCGGCGGGTTCGATGAGCCTGGTCCGGGCGAACCGCTCCCACACCACGAACGCGATCGCCACGAGCACCGCACCGCCCAGCAGGGGCAGCCCGTAGCTGGGCAGTATCTGCTTTCCGTCCGGGGCAGGGTTGTACAACCCCCAGACCGCCAGGCCGAGCGCGATCGCCAGCAGCACACCGCCGACGACATCGACGCGTTCGGGCTCGGAACTGCGTGTGTGGCCCGGCAGGCTGATATGAATGAGCACCATTGCGATCAGGCTGAGCGGCACGTTGATCCAGAACACATCGCGCCAGGTGTTGAGCAGCCACACCACGCCGATTCCATAGAGAGGTCCGAGCACGCTGCCCAGTTCCTGGGCCGCGCCGATCCCGCCGAGGACGGCGGCCCGGTTGCGGGCCGACCACAGATCGGCGGCTAGTGCCAGCGTCACCGGCAGCAGGGCGCCGCTGGCCATCCCCTGGATCAGCCGGCCGATCACCATCGTGGTGAGGTCACTGGACAGCGCGGTGACCACCGAGCCGAGCGCGAACCCGGCCAGGCTCAGCTGCAGCACCAGCTTGCGGCCGAACCGGTCGGACAACCGACCCAGCAGCGGCATGGCCGCGATATAGCCCAGCAGATACCAGGTGATGATTGGTGTGACCTGCTGAAGTTTGTTTATCGGGATGCCGATATCACGCATGATGTCGACCATGATCGTGACGACGACATAGGTGTCGAGCGCTCCGAGCAGCACTGCGAGGCTGCCGGCTCCGATCGCGATCCGCCGGCTGCGTCCGGGGATCTGCGCCGCCTCGGCTATCGCGGCCTCCGGCATCAGACCGCCGGCTTGGTGACGGTGACGGGCTTATCCCAGTCGGACAGCGTCAGCTGGACGTTATTGCCCTCACTCTGGTCGATCTGGGCCTGCACCAGCTGATTGGGCGCGTCCTTTTCGATCCACACCGTCGCCGGCAGATCGCCGGTCGCGTTGAGTTGGGGGATGAGATTGTTGACCGCTTCGGGGCCGACCTTGCCGGTGATCTTCACGGTGGGCACGCCGTCAATGGTCGCGAAGCCGGCTGACTTGGGCTCCGTGACGCTGGCCAACATGTTGGCCAGCCCGGTGTCGGGGTTGAGGATCACCGACGGGTCATAGACGTCGGCCGCCGGGCCCATGTCCAGCCAGCTGTTCGGGGTCAGCGCCGCGTACAGCGTGCCCTCGAGAACCACGAGTTCGATATCGACGTCGGATCCTCCCATCGAGATCGTGGAACTGCCCTTGATGGCCACACCCGGCACGTTGGTCAGATCCCCCGAGAGGGTTTTCACCGGCAGCCCGTCGATCGTGCCGTTGACGACGATCTCGAGGTGCGCGCTCTTGAGGGTTTTGGTGGTCGCGATGGACTGGTTGATCAGGCCTGCGGCATCCGGCAGCGGTTCTTCTGCTTTCTTCGAACAACCCGACACCAGCAGGGCGGCGGCGAGAAGCGCGGCAAACACGGCAAAGGCTCGGCGGAACATCGACATAGCTGCATCGTAGTGGTCGGATCATCAGAGCCCGGCCGATGAGGCCTGGGTTGTGCCGGGGGCACCGCATGGGTATGAGTGTTTCTGTGCCCGATGAGCTGGAATTTCGGCCTAGCGCCGTGGATACCGGCGATGCCGCCGCCCTGGTGTCGGCGATGGTCGCCGAGATGCGCGATCTGTACGACGGCCTGGATCTCGACGCCCCCTGGATGCCCAGGGCAGGCCCCGCCGAACTCGGTCCGCCCGACGGGACGTTCCTGGTCGGTTATCGCGACGGCATCCCGGTATGCGGGGGTGGAATCAAACGGCTGCCCGATGGTACCTGCGAGATCAAGCGGATGTACGTGGTGCCGGAGGCCAGGAGGGCCGGGGTGGCCGGTGCGCTGCTGGGTGCCCTCGAGGATGCCGCCCGTGGCCTGGGCTACCGGATAGCCCGGCTGGACACCGGTTCGCGCCAACCCCACGCCCAGGCGTTCTACGAGGCCCGCGGCTATCGGCGGGTCCCGAACTTCAACAACAATCCGGCCGCGGCGTTTCACGGTGAGAAGCGGCTGGATCAATCCCGCTAGATTGGGACGATGTTCACCGGAATCGTGGAGGAACTCGGTGAGATCGTGCTCCTGGACGATCTCGGGGACGCGGCACGGCTGACCATCCGCGGACCGGTCGTCACCGAAGGCACCCGCCACGGCGACTCCATCGCCGTCAACGGGGTTTGTCTGACGGTTCTGGAGGCGCTGCCCGACGGCCGGTTCAGCGCCGATGTGATGGCCGAGACCCTGAACCGGTCGAGCCTCGGTGCGCTGGCCCCCGGTAGCAAGGTCAACTTGGAACGGGCGGCGGCCGTGGACAGCCGACTGGGCGGGCATATCGTGCAGGGCCACGTCGACGGCACCGGGGAGGTGGTCGCGCGGTCAACGTCACAGCACTGGGAGGTGGTGCGAATTTCGCTGCCGCACAGCATTTCCCGCTACGTGGTGGAGAAAGGGTCAATAACGGTCGACGGTGTTTCGTTGACAGTGTCCGGCCTGGGCGAGGACTGGTTCGAGGTCTCCCTGATTCCCACCACGCTGGCGCTGACGACGCTCGGGCATGCGCCCATGGGGGCAGCGGTCAACCTTGAGGTCGACGTGATCGCGAAATATGTGGAACGGCTGCTCACCGCGCGAGGTCCCTCGGCGGACCGGCCAGTCTGAATTCAGCTGGATCCGCAGCCGCTCGGCCCGGCGTTCTCGCATTCATCGTGTCGCCGGTTCGCCAGAAGGCCCGGGCGCTGACATGAACGTCTAGAGGCCCGCCAGTTGGGGCAGGGTCAGGTGGGCGATCATGAAATAGATCATCAGCCCGGTGCCGTCCACGACGGTCGCGATCATGGGTGCGGAAACAACCGCGGGATCCAGTCGGAGCTTCTTCAGGGTGGGCGGCAGTACCGACGCCACCAGCGATGACCACAGCACGATCGCCGCGATGGTCAGACATACCGTGATGGTCACCTCCATTCCCACCCCGAGTGTCCATGCCCGGATAAGGGCTGCCAGCGCCATGGTTCCCGCGATGAGGAACCCCGTCGACATCTCCTTGGACAGGATTCGCGGTAGGTCACGGAGCCGCACCTCGTCGGTTGCGAGCGCCCGCACCAGGGTGGTGGTGATCTGGGTGCCGGTGTTACCACCGGTTCCGATGAGCAGGGGGATGAAGAAGGCCAGCGCTACGACGGCTTCCATCTCGTCCTGGAATGCCCGCAGCACGGTCCCGGTGTAGGCCTCAGCCAGGAAGAGCACCAGCAGCCAGACGATCCGCTTACGCCACAGCCTCAGCGGGGAAGCCCGCAGGTACGGGACTTCGAGCGGCTCCGAGCCGCCCTGGCGTTCGGCATCCTCAGTGGTCTGCCGGTTGAGGATATCGGTGGCGACGTCGGCGGTGAGGACCCCGAGGAGCCTACGGTCGTCGTCCACCACCGGCAGCGCAGCCAGCTCGTGGTCGATCAGTGCTTTGGCCGCCTCCTCGGCATCGATGAGTGGGCCGGCCGCCAGCGGTTCGGCGCGCATCAATTCCGAGATGATCCGGTCGGGTTCGGCGAGCACCAGGTCCTGGAATTCCAGTAGCCCGGTCAACCGACGTTCATCGTCGGTGACATAGATGTAGGCATCAGCACGGGCCCGGCCTCGCACGTGCACGCTTTGGGACCGCACCGCGGCTTCGGCACCAGCCGCGGTCATCGTCTCGGTGACGGTGAACACGTCCGGCAGGATGTGCGCCGAGACCGATCGCGGGGGGCACCGAAGGATTTCCTGCAGTGTCCGGGAGTTTTCCGGGCCGATCTGGGCGAGTAGCGACTTGACGGTCGAATTCGGTGCTGCCCGAAGGATTTCCGCGCCGAGATCGGGATCGACTTTTTCCAGCCAGCCGGCCGCCTGCGCAACGCTGGTCGACCGGACGACCTCGGCCGCCAGATCTGGATCGACCGAGCCGAGCAGCTCCGGGCCGGTCGTGGAGTTCAGCAATGACACGAAATCGGCCAGCTCATCGCGGGACATGGGCGCCAGCTGGCGGCTTCGCTCGGCGGAACCGGCCGACCGCAGCCACTGCTCGACGGCATCGGCGGAACTCAGTTCGGTAGCCCGGATCGGCAGCACGCCCAGTACGCTGACGTCGACCCCGGGTCGGTCCATGGTCGTTACCTCCGTGATTGATTTACGTGCGGGTTTGCGGTCAGGTTGGGCGGTGCTCCGAGTGCCGGTCTCGCGGCAACGATCAGCGTAATCACGACCGGGGTTCGCGACAGGGCCTCCGGATGGCGGCCTCGGGCACGCGGGGTAGGCGGCCGGCGGGGCCGAGGTGTCGGCGGCAGTCCGGCTTGCTGCGGGAATGACATGGCTACCTGGCCGGGAGCGGCGCGCCGGCGGCGCGGTGCCGAAACCCTTCGGGCACCGAGGATTCATTTCCCGTTAAGCTGCCGTGCGCTCCGATGTCGCCGGTCAGCAAGCGCATTGCGTTGACCGACGGGTTCGGTGCGCAACGGGCGATAACCGGCAATGGCCGGTGGTCCATACTGGTTCCGGGACTATCACCAGGGAGTCCATCGGAAAACCCCAGTCAGGGATCACGGCGGCTGCGGGTGTGACGGGCAGGCGGCAACGATGACGAGACTGGACACCGTCGAACGGGCGGTTGCCGATATCGCGGCGGGCAAGGCCGTCGTCGTCATCGACGATGAAGACCGCGAAAACGAGGGTGATCTGATCTTCGCCGCAGAGAAGGCAACTCCGGAACTGGTGGCCTTCATGGTGCGCTACACCTCCGGCTATCTTTGCGTGCCGCTGGACGGCCCGATCTGCGACCGTCTCGGGCTGCTGCCGATGTACGCGGTCAACCAGGACAAACACGGGACCGCCTACACCGTCACCGTCGACGCCAGACACGGTGTGGGTACTGGGATTTCCGCGTCGGACCGGGCGACCACGATGCGGCTCCTCGCCGACCCCGCGAGCATCGCCCACGACTTCACCAAACCCGGCCATGTCGTCCCGCTGCGGGCCAAGGACGGCGGGGTCCTGCGTCGCCCCGGTCATACCGAGGCCGCTGTCGATCTGGCCCGGATGGCGGGTCTGCAGCCGGCGGGCGCCATCTGCGAGATCGTCAGCCAGAAGGATGAGGGCGCCATGGCCCAGACCGATGAGTTGCGGGTTTTCGCCGACGACCACGGTCTGGCTCTGATCTCCATCGCCGATCTCATCGAATACCGGCGCAAGCACGAGAAGCACGTCGTCCGGATCGCCGAAGCGCGAATCCCGACCCGGCACGGCGAGTTCCGTGCCGTCGGCTACACCAGCATTTACGATCAGGTCGAACATGTCGCTCTGGTGCGCGGGGATATCGCCGGGCCGGTGAATGACGGGCATGACGTGCTGGTTCGGGTGCACTCGGAGTGTCTCACCGGTGATGTGTTCGGTTCCCGCCGGTGCGACTGCGGCCCGCAGCTGGACGCCGCGATCGCGATGGTGGCGGCCGAGGACCGCGGCGTGGTGCTCTACATGCGCGGACATGAGGGACGCGGTATCGGCCTGATGCACAAGCTTCAGGCTTATCAGCTTCAGGACGCCGGGGCGGACACCGTCGAGGCGAACCTGAAACTCGGCCTGCCCGCTGACGCCCGGGATTACGGTACCGGCGCTCAGATCCTCGTCGACCTCGGTGTGCGGTCGATGCGGCTGTTGACCAACAATCCGGCGAAACGCGTCGGTCTGGACGGTTACGGCCTTCAGATCATCGAGCGGGTCCCATTGCCGGCCCGGGTCAACGCCGAGAACATCCGCTACCTCAAGACCAAACGGGACCGGATGGGTCACGATCTGACCGGGCTGGAAGACCAGGACACCGGCGGTGACAACGCCGGGTTCACCGGTGATGTGGGTGGCGCGCTGTGACCGCCGCGCGGGGAGTCCGCCGATGAGCGGGAGGAACGGTGTCCCGCCCGTCCCGGAGATGGACGCCTCCGGCATCACCCTGGCCATTGTGGCCAGCACCTGGCACGCCACGATCTGCAACGCGCTGCTCGAGGGTGCCCGGCGGGTCGCCCAGGGCAGCGGTAACCGCACTCCCACGGTTGTCCGAGTGCACGGTGCCATCGAGATACCCGTCATCGCGCAGCAACTCGCGAGCAATCATGACGCCGTGGTGGCGCTCGGTGTGGTCATCCGCGGGGACACACCGCATTTCGACTACGTCTGCGATGCGGTCACCCAGGGTCTGACCAGGGTGTCGTTGGACGCCGCGACTCCGGTGGCCAACGGTGTGCTGACCACCGACAACGAACAGCAGGCGCTGGATCGGGCCGGATTGCCCGATTCGCTCGAGGACAAAGGCGCGCAGGCTTGCGCCGCGGCGCTGTCCACCGCCCTGACCCTGCGGCACCTGCGCACCGTATGAGCCAGCCGGACCGGTCCTGGGACGCCGTGTTCAGCCCGCGAAAGATGTCCCGTACCGCCTGCGTCGTGTCCGCGGTGATCGCGGTGGTGGGGGTCATCGTCGCGGTGCTGAACAACAGATCCTCGGGTGCGATTCTCCGGACGGCCGACCAGGTTGCGATGGCGGGGCTGGCCCTGCTGCTGGCCGCGGCGGTGCTGCTGCTGATCAGGCCGCGACTGAAAGTGGGACCGGCCGGGATGTCGGTGCGCAACCTGATGGAATACCGCTTCATTCCCTGGGCCGACGTGGTCGACTTCTCCTTCCCGCCGGGCCGGCGCTGGGCCCGGATCGACCTGCCCGCCAACGAATACGTCCCGGTGGTGGCGATCCAGTCGATCGACGGTGAGCGAGCGGTGGCGGCGATGGACACCGTCCGGGAACTCATGGCGCGTTACCGCCCGGAACCGGGCTGATCCGGCGCCGGTCGCGGGGGTGCGGGCCGGTACTAGCCTGAAGCCTGTGCCTGATCCCGCGACGTACCGCCCGGCGCCAGGCGCCATACCTGTTGAGCCGGGTGTGTACCGGTTCTCGGATGCGCACGGCCGAGTCATCTACGTCGGCAAAGCCAAGAACCTGCGCAGCCGCCTGACTTCATATTTCGCTGATATCGCGGGCCTGCATCCGCGGACTCGTCAGATGGTCACCACCGCGGCGAACGTCGAGTGGACGGTGGTGGCCACCGAGGTGGAGGCCCTGCAGCTGGAATACAACTGGATCAAGGAGTTCGATCCGAGATTCAACGTCCGCTACCGGGACGACAAGACCTATCCGGTTCTCGCGGTCACCCTCAACGAGGAGTTCCCGCGGCTGACGGTCTACCGGGGACCACGCCGCAAGGGGGTGCGCTACTTCGGTCCGTACTCGCACGCCTGGGCCATCCGCGAGACCCTGGACCTGCTGACCAGGGTCTTCCCCGCTCGCACGTGTTCGGCAGGGGTGTTCAAACGGCACAGTCAGATCGAACGGCCCTGTCTGCTCGGCTACATCGACAAGTGCTCGGCCCCCTGTGTGGGGCGAGTGACCGCCCAGCAGCACCGGGCGATCGTGACCAACTTCTGCGACTTCCTCGCCGGCAGGACCGACCGATTCGCCCGCGACCTGGAACGTCAGATGAATGCGGCGGCCGAACAACTCGACTTCGAGCGGGCCGCCCGCCTGCGCGACGATCTCGGTGCGCTCAAGCGGGCCCTGGAGAAGCAGGCGGTGGTTCTCGGCGACGGCACCGATGCCGATGTGGTGGCCTTCGCCGACGACGATCTCGAGGCCGCGGTCCAGGTGTTCCACGTCCGCGGCGGCCGGGTGCGGGGCCAGCGCGGATGGGTGGTCGAAAAACCCGGTGACCCCGGCGAGTCCAGCCAGGCCGCCCTGGTGGAGCAGTTCATCACGCAGTTCTACGGGGAACAGGCCGAACTCAACGGTGCCGCCGACGAGGCCGCCAATCCGGTTCCGCGGGAAGTGCTGGTCCCGCAGCTACCGGCAAACGCCGACGAACTGGCCGCGTGGCTGTCCGGACTGCGCGGCTCCCGGGTCGCGCTGCGGGTGCCCCAGCGCGGCGACAAACGCGCACTGGCTGAGACAGTGCACCGCAACGCCCTGGAGGCGCTGCATCAGCACAAGCTCAAGCGGGCCGGGGATTTCACGGCGAGATCGGCTGCGTTGCAGAACATTCAGGAGGCACTCGGTCTGGTGCAGGCGCCGCTGCGGATCGAATGTGTCGACATCAGCCACGTGCAGGGCACCGACGTGGTGGGTTCGCTGGTGGTGTTCGAAGACGGGCTGCCGCGAAAACCGGACTATCGGCACTTCGCCATCCGGGAGGCCGCCGGTGACGGGTATTCCAATGACGTCGCCTCCATCGCAGAAGTGACCCGCCGACGGTTCCTGCGGCATATTCACGATGCCGGCCCGGCCGCCGGCCCGG